>NZ_JCANWX010000002.1:0-837461 GCF_059553375.1 Williamsia sp. z71 | reverse complement strand
CGGTAGATGTCAACCTGTGTGGAGTCATTTTGTGGCGGGTTGGGGTCCGGTGGAGTTGATTCCTGACCAGTTCGGGGCGGGTGGGGCGGTTGGTGGTTGGCGGAATCGGTCTGGGTGTTCGGTGTAGTAGGCGTCGAGTGCTTGTTGCCGGCGGCGGTGGGTTTCTCGCCAGGATCCGTCGTGGACGTCGTTGGGTGTGTAGAGGCTGATGCCGCTGTGGCGGTGGTGGTTGTTGTACCAGTCGGTGTAGGTGGTGACGTAGTCGCGGGCGTCGTTGAGGGTTTCGAAGATGCCGGGGAAATGTTTGCGGTGTTTGAGGGTTCGGAACTCTGACTCGGAGTACGGGTTGTCGTTAGAGACGCTGGGACGTGAGTGCGATTCGTTGATCTTGTTGTTGCCGAGCATGGTTTTCATGGCATCGGAGCGCATCGCTGATCCTGAATCTGCGTGTACCCATTGGGGTTTGGTTCCTTCTGTGGTGAATGCGGTTTCGAACATTTCCACTGCCATGTAGTCGAGTTCACGGTTTTCGACGCGGTTGGCGATGATCTTGCGGGAGAAGATGTCGATGATTGAGTACACCTTGAATGCTTGTCCGCGGTAAGGGGCTTTGAAGTCGGTGATATCCCAGGACCAGATTTGGTTCGGTCCGGTGGCCAGCAGTACAGGTTTTTCGCGGGGCCCGGTTTTGGTGCGGTGGGTTTTGACTGGTCGCTGTGATTGTTCCAAGGCTGCGGCGTAGCGCCACCAGGTGCGGCGTGAGCCGACTGTTATGCCCTGGTCCCAGGCGGTGGCGTAGGCCTGGTCGACGGAGTCGCCGCGCGTCCAGGCCCGTAGTACGTGCTCCTCGATCGTGGTGATCTCGGTCAGATTCAGTGCGTGTGGTTGGTGGCGTTGGGGGTGTGAGATCGGGTTGCTCACCCGGTTTCGGGGGCGTTGGCGGTATTGCCAGGTTGACCGTGAAATATTCAGTACGGCAAGGGCTTTGCGTTGGCTCATCCCGGGTAACTGTGCAAGTAGGGTGACCAGCATGTTTTCGGAGGTCAGGAACTGGGTGGCTCGGGTGGAGTGGGGGTGTCGTCGGGCGTGTGCTCGCTCCACTTGTGCATGAGCCCGATAGCTTTTCCCAACGCGTCGTTGGCCGCTCGTAAGGAGGAGTTTTCCTCGTGGAGTTCGGCCAGTTGCGCGTCGTGTTCGCGTTGTTGTTGGGTCAGGAGTTTTTCCAGATCCTCAAGTCGAGCAGGGTGGCTGGTCATTCCTCGAGTCTTGCGAGGTACGAGGTCGCGGTCAAGGTCGCCGTGGAGATAGGCGCTGCGCCAGCGTGCTAACTGTCGGAGGCTGAACGGTTTGTCCTGCAGCCAGGCGGTCTTGCTGCCGTGGCGCTGTTGCAGGTAATCGAGGACGAACTCTCGTTTCTCATCGGTGGTGAAGGCGAGCATCGGGCTTCCTCTCGGTGCGGTGACTCACCTTGAGGCTGACACGGAGGGCTGAGAGCAGTTTCGGCACGCTCGACGGTCGGTTGGGCACGCTCGACGGCCGGTCCGCCGTTGTCGAGGTGACCGGTAACGCTTATCCAAACAAACTCTCGCACAGGGTTTTCGGACGAACGAGCATTCTCATTGACGGTGTTGTCCGTTCATAGGTCATCACGGTTCGACATCATCGACGGAACGCAATTCGCCGCGGGCACCATACTGAAAACAGTGCCCCCGCAGCGGTGGCCGATGGGCGAACTCGGTTGCGGTAGAGCATCTCTCGATGTCATACATCCAGGTTTATTTCTCCGAAAACCTTCACATTCCGCTCGCCCACCGGTATGGTGGGTCCAGATCAGTGATTTGCGTCACGGGCGCTGTGAATCATGCGCCTGCCCCCAACTTCGCGGCTTCTGCCTGCACACCCGCAGCGATAGCGCGTCGTCCAATGAAGCCGACAGAATCGTAATGATGCGAACTCACAGCATGATTCAGCTACGAGAGAGGCAATCGTGAAGGTAAAGGTCAACCCGGAACTATGCCAAGGGCACACGTTGTGCGCGATGGCGGCACCGGACGTCTTCGAGCTCAGCGATATCGATGGCCACGCCACGGCAATCGACGGAGATGTTCCCACCGATCTCGAGGAGAGCGTGCACGAAGCAGTCCGTTCTTGCCCTGAGCAGGCAATCACCATCTATCCGAGCGACTCCGATTCCGTGAGTTCCACCGCCGCCAAGACACCGGAGAGGACTACCCGATGAGTACCGATGACGTTGCCGCACAAAATAGTCACAGGTCACCTGTGTTCCAGTTCGATCGGCACGCAGCGGACTACCGCGACAACTTCTCGAAGATCACCGAGGAGATGCAGTCCAAGTGCCCGATGGCCTGGTCAGACACCCACGGCGGCCACTGGGTGGCCGCCGGTGCGGAGGAGGTCTTCACCCTTGCCCGTTCGGCCGGATTGTCCAACGACAATGACATCAAGGGAGTCCGCCGCGGATACAAGGGGATCATGATCCCCACTGCGGTGAGGTCGGCAGGGCGCATCCGTGGTGGCATCCTGGAAATGGATGACCCCGAGCATCGCGAATTCCGTGCGGTCCTCAATCCGTATCTGTCCCCGGCTGCCATCAAGAAATGGGTGCCCATCATCGATGAGGTGATCCGGGCCAGCCTCGACGAGAAGATCGAGTCGGGCAGCATCGATTTCATCGACGACCTGGCAAATATCGTTCCGGCGGTCATCACGCTGGCCATGCTGGGTATCCCGGTCACCAAGTGGGACACCTACTGCGAACCGGTGCACGCCGCCATGTACACACCACCGGATTCGCCCGACATCCAGCGGATCAGCGCGTTACACGCGGCTATGGGACAAGACCTGCTCAGCAATCTCCACGACGTCCGGAAGAACCCGCGACCAGGGCTCATCGACGCGATCGCCCGCGCCACCATCAACGGGGAAAAGCCCGACGACAACGAACTCCTCGGTGTCATCAGCCTTCTCATCGGAGGAGGGTTCGACACGACCACCGCCCTGACGTCCCACGCACTTGAATGGTTGTCACAGAACCCCGACCAGCGGGAGATCCTCAGCCGAGAGCGCGACACCATGCTGGATTCGGCGACAGAAGAGTTTCTGCGCTTCTTCTGCCCGACTCCCGGCGACGGCCGCACATTCTCCGCCGACGGCGAAATCAACGGCATCGAGTTCAAGGAGGGTGAGCGCCTGTTCCTCTCATGGGCGATGGCCAACCGGGACCCCTCTGTCTTCGACGAACCCAACAAGGTCGATCTCGAACGTACAGCCAACCGACACTTGAGTTTCGGACTCGGTGTCCACCGTTGCATCGGATCAAATCTGGCCCGAACAGTGTTCAAGCGCATGCTCGTGGCCGTGCTCGATCGGATGCCGGACTACCACTGCGATCCCGAAGGCGCCGTGCATTACGACTCCATCGGCACGATCCAGGGCATGCGTCAGCTACCGGCGACTTTCACGCCCGGCCGGCGGATCGGAGCCGGACTCGACGAGACGCTCGCAGAAGTTCAGAAGATCGTCGATGAGCAGGCCCTCGCCGCACCCATCACCGCACAAAAAGCAGGGTCTTGATTTGTCAGTCCGGTTGCCGCATGCGCGCAGGGGTCCGGGTCGATATGAGTTCGAACCTCGGCCCTATTCGCGTGCCTCGCCGTCAACGCCTTTGTCCGACCCAAGAAGGGATTCCCAATGAACATTGACGACATGGTGATGGTCAGCATCGACGACCACGTGGTCGAACCCGCTGACATCTTTGAAAAGCACTTCCCCAAGCACCTTATGGACCAGGCGCCGAAACTGACCGCCAATCCACGGAACCCGCGGGTCCAGGCCTGGCAGTTCCAGGACACGGTGGTCGGCAGTTCCGGACTCAACGCCGTCATCTCCTGGCCGAAGGGTGAATGGGGCATGGACCCCACCGGGTACGCCGAAATGCGACCGGCCGTCTACGACATGGACCTGCGCGTCAAGGACATGGATGCCAACGGCATCCTCGCGTCCACATTGTTCGCAACCTTCCCCGGCTTCGCCGGCACCCACCTGGCGAGCCTGCCCGACAAGGCCCTATCGCTGGCCGCCTGCAGGGCGTTCAACGACTGGGTGGTCGGCGAGGTCCCCGACGCCCATCCCGGTCGCTTCATCCCGCTGGGCATCCTCCCCTTCTTCGACATCGACGAATCGGTCAAAGAGGTCCACCGCCTTGCCGCCATGGGATGCCGGTCGATCAGTATCCCCGAGACGCCCTATGGGTCGGGCTACCCCGACTTCGCGTCCGGCTACTGGGACCCGATCTTCGCCGCCTGCGTGGAACACGGAATCGTCCTGAGCCTGCACATCGGCGGCGGCTTCAGCCTGATCCAACGGCCGGAAGGGGCCAACATCGACAGCATGATGGTGTTGACACCGCTGATCTCCACCATCGCCGCAACCGACATCATGCTCAGCGGGGCCTTCCAGAAGTTCCCGGCGCTCAAGATCGCAATGAGCGAGGGCGGAATCGGTTGGGTCGCGCCATGGCTCGACCGACTGGAGCGCAACATCGTCAATCAGTCCTGGACCGGATTCACCTTTCTCCCCAAGGGCAAATCACCCACCGACGTGTGGCGAGACAATTTCCTCGCCTGCTACATCACCGAGCCCAGCGGGCTGAGCAATCGCAACAAGCTGGGAATCGACACCATCGCCTGGGAATGCGACTACCCGCACTCGGACTCCACCTGGCCCCGGTCACCGGAGATCCTGAAAGCCGAGCTCGACGATTCCGAGTGCTCGGACGACGAGATCAACAAGATCACCCATCTCAATGCCGCGAAGTTCTTTGACTGGGACCCGTTCAAACATATTGCGCGGGAGGACGCAACAGTCGGCGCACTCCGTGCTCGCGCCACGGACGTCGACGTCACAGAGACGTCCAAAGAGGAATACCGCCGCCGATACGAACTCGCTGTCACGCAGTAGCAGCCGCAACGACAGCGCTTCGCTGGTTGAAATGAGGGCTAGCTCACCGATCTACTCCGCTCCGGGCCTGCCACACCGGATGGTCAGGCCGTAGGAAAAGTACTCATCGACCTGACGGTGTGAGACCCAGTTCACTTCCACACCCCCACAACAATCGCCGAGACCCAACGGTCGCAGAAATGAATGGAGTGCACTTCCTATGGGAGATGACTTAGGAGCCAACGGTTTACGATTCGAGCGCGACGGTTCCATCGGATGGTGCACCATAGACCGTCCTTCTGCTCGAAACGCATTCACCCCGGCAATGTATTACGGACTGAAACGAGCGGTTCGCCTCGTCAACTCCGATCCGGACCTGGCCGCGCTGATCATCACCGGGGTCGACGACGTATTTGCACCCGGTGGTGATCTCGGTGGACGCACCGAACCGGGCGACAACCTGCCGGAGGGCCTTTCGGGCGGCGATGTCGTGCCGTTCCTAACCATTCGGGACAGCCGCGCACCGGTGATCTCGGCCGTCAACGGAATCTGCCAGGCCGGCGGACTACTGGTCGCGATGATGTCCGACATCGCGGTCGCCAGCGACCGGGCCACGTTCCGGGTGCCCGAACTGCTGCGTGGGATCCCGGACGCGACCTTCGCGGCCGCATTGCCTGCACATGTCGGCCTTGCAGCGGCGCGCGATTTGATCCTCTCCGCACGCAGGTTCGATGCCGCCGAGGCACTCCGACTCGGAGTCATCTCGAGGGTGGTGCCGCATGAGAACCTGAGGTCGGCCGCACTTGAGGCGGCACGTGAGGTGCTGCAATCCGCGCCGATCGCGCGTGCTCAGGTCAAGCGAATGCTCAATGAGCGCTATGGGTTATTTGATTACGAGACAATGTTCGGTGCGCTCGAAACATCACCGGAGCCACGAGAAGGAATGCGGGCATTCATGGAAAAGCGCGATCCCAATTGGGTTCCCGCAAATTTGCCGAGTTGACCGGCACAAAGTAATCGAGGCCGTCATCCTGAGATGACGGCCTCGAACTTTTTCTACCTCGACACAATCAACGCGGCTTGGTGTATTCCGACTTCACCGCCATGATACGCATCGTCGGGATCGGTCCATAACTCAACGAATCCGACATGTTCAATTGCTTCGCCGCAGCAGCGATATGAACGTTCTTTTTCGCTTCATTGGGATCGCCCTCGAGTTCGTAGAGCGTCACCGACGGACCGCCGTCGGGATCCGCCGGCACAAGTCTGGTTCCGGCGACAAATCCATCGAGCGAGACCACCTCAGGGATGTGAATCTCGTCGTACCATTTGTTGAACTCATCCAGACGATCAGGATGGGAAGGATGTGATTCGACGAGTAAGTAGTGCTTCATGTGTATTCCTGACTGTAGATGTGTTGGTGAAGAAAAAGATTCAGACTCGTACGACCCAGCCGCCATCGATGTTGAGGGTATGGCCGGTCATCCAATCACTGCCCGACGAGACGAGGTACAGCAGACCTGGATTCAACTCCTCCGACTCCCCAAAGGGGAAAGGAATTGCGTGCTTGACCATTTCTTTGAGCTCCGGTGACGATGGCCACTTTGCCTTTCAACAACTCATTGTCGGTCATGTTTCCTTTCACTAGACTTTTCGGGTGACTCCACCATCGACACGAATGATCGACCCGGTGGTGAAACTTGATGCAGCACTGGCCAGATGGAGTGCAAGTGGGCCGATCTCTTCTGGACGCCCCATGCGACGAAGGGGCACGAACGGCGCATCCTCGCCCTCGGCCGGAGCCCAGGACTTCGAGATGTCAGTCAAGAACGGGCCGGGAAGAATGGCGTTGACTCGCACCGTCGGCGCGAACGCCTCGGCCAATCCGACTGTCAGAGCGTTGAGCCCGGCCTTGGCACACGCGTAGGGCAGCTCCCTGACGCTGGCAACCAATGAGCCCGCAGTACCGATATTGATGATGGAACCCCCGCCGCTCTCGGCCATGTGGGTTCCGGCACGGACGGCCAACCTGAAGGGCCCCTTGAGATTAACGCCGAGTGTCTTGTCATACAAGTCCTCGGTGATATCGTCGAGATTCTCGTAGGGCGGTGACATGCCTGCGTTGTTGACCAGCACGTCGAGTCTACCGAAGTGTTCCAGTGTCCGATCGATCAGACGCTCACAGTCATCCCAACGACCGACATGGCATGCGACCGGGAGTACCTTGCGCCCAGTCGATTTCATCACCTCGTCAGCCGCGCGTTCGCAGGAGTCGAGCTTCCGCGAGGCGATCACGACGTCGGCTCCCGCTTCAGCGAGGATCTGGACGATCGCCCTTCCTATGCCACGGGATCCACCCGTGACTATCGCAACTTTCCCGGTCAGGTCGTGGAGATGTTCCAAAGTGTTCACAGAGACCAATCATGCCCGACGCGAACGCCTTTTGAATAGACCCCTATCGCTGTGGAGAATTTAGTTCTCAATGCAGGTGCGCGATGCCTCAGAACTCGGAAAAAGCGGCATTCGTGAATTGCGTATACTAGCCATGAGCAACGCCATTGGTGCTCTGATTCGACTATTGTTGTTGCGAAATGTGATGCCAATCAGCCCGCGGCAGCCGAAAAGGTCTACTGGCATACCGCGACACCGAGAAGTTTCCGCTCAGCTGTTCTCTTTCTCTGCGAGTTGTGTTCTCCTACTATGGTCACGCGCTTGATTCGGATGTCGCCGGAGCACTCCGTACCCGGAACCGGTTCTCGTAACCAGTCGGCGAATTGCTTGCGTGGATCTCCGCTCCCCCAGCCCCACCTCGCACATTTCTCATCCGTGTTCCTGAGGCCCCAACTCTTCTCGAGAGGTCGATGATGTTCCGATCCAGATATCTTCTTACTGCGGTGGCGGCGGCGTGCTCCGCCATGCTGCTCTTGAGCGCCTGTGGCAGCACGGATTCCGAGAACCCTGGCTCAGGATCAGCGGTCGACGCCGGCGATCCGGTGTCGGGCGGAACGCTGCGCACGATTCAGATGGGTGAACCGCGCAGTCTGGACCCCGCCGCCCTGTCGAATACCTGGGCGCATCAGCCGATACTCGGAAACGCGCTCTACGGGACGCTGATGATCAACAACCTCGAGACACTCGAGGTCGAATACAACATGGCAACGGGCTTCGCAACCACAGATGGGGGCAACACCTTCACGCTCACGTTACGGCCCGGTCTCACCTTCACCGACGGCACTCCGCTCGACGCCGCCGCGGTCAAGTTCAACTGGGACCGACTGCGCGACCCCAACCTGGGGTCCACCGCGATCCGGCAAGCAGCACAGATCAGTGGCTCCGAAGTGGTCGACCCGACGACACTGACAGTGACGTTGGCAGCACGCAATCCACATTTCGCGCAGGGTGTACTGACGACCTCGATGAACTGGATCGCCTCGCCGACGGCTTTGCAGAAGGGACCGGCTGCGTTCGACAAGGATCCCGTCGGCGCCGGCCCGTTCACCCTGACCAATTGGAGCCGCCAAGATCTGATCGAGCTCGAGAAAAATCCTGACTACTGGGATGCACCCAGGCCCTATCTCGACAAGATCAACATCCGCACCGTCGTGGATACCGAGCAACGCTTCAACACAATATCCACAGGCGGCACCGATCTCGCCATGGAAACAAGCTGGTCCACTCTGGACAAGGCAGAAGCTGCCGGTATCCCCACCGAGACCGTGCCGGTCGGTGGTGGCCAGCTCCTGATCATGAACTCCGATCGCGCACCGTTCCAGGACGAGCGGGCCCGCCGGGCCGTCGCACTCGCCGTCGATCCGGAAGTGATCAATGCAACCGTCTACTTCGGTGCGGGCCAGGTGCCCAAGACACTGTTCCCCGAAGAATCGCCATTTCACAGTGACATCCCGCTCAATGAGCTGAACAAGGACGAAGCTCAGAAGCTGTTCAACGAACTTGCCGCAGAGGGCAATCCGGTCTCCTTCACATTCCTCGCGTACCCAACGACCGAGACGAAGGGTGCCGGCGAATCAGTGCAGGCACAGTTGAGCGAGTTCGACAATGTCAACGTAGAGGTCGAGGTCGGCGACTACGGTGCCGTGACCGCACGGGCCCAATCCGGCGACTTCGACATGATCGTCTCCTCCGCGATCCCCCAAGATCCGGACTACGCACTGTGGACGGCATTCCATGGCGACTCTGCCGGGAACTTCTCCGGCCTCGACGACCCGGAACTCAACGACGCCCTGGACGCCGGCCGCTTTGCTGAAGGAACAGAAGAGCGGAAGGCGGCGTACGAAACCGCTCAGGAGCGGCTCGTAGCGTTGGTACCGGCGTCGTGGTACATCCAGGCCGCGCCTTCGGTGATGCACACGAAAAACGTGCACGGAGTGCAGTTGTACACCCTCGGATCGCCACTGCCCGAAGAGATCTGGATGACAAAGTAGCGTTCTGCGCTTTCCTGACTCAACCAAGATCCTGATCGGAGTTCAACGTATGGATCTATCCTGCGCGAGACACGCATTCATCACCGGTGGTGCAAGCGGTATCGGTCTCGGAATCGCAGGCGCACTGGCCGATCACGGCATATCGGTGACCATCGCCGACATCAACCAGAAATCGTTGGATGCGGTCACCGGTTCCCGAGGGGCCGGGTTCTGTGGAGTCGCGCTCGACGTACGCGATCGAGCCGGATGGGCAGCGGCAAAGGCCAAGTCGGAAGCGGTTTTCGGACCGGTGGACATCCTGGTCAACAATGCCGGAATCGGTTTCAACGGGTGCGATGTGATCGACATGGACCCGGAGACCTTCGACATGCTCATCGCAATCGACCTGACCGGAGTGTTCAACGGCGTCGCAACCTTCGGCCCGGATATGCGCGCACGAGGGGGCGCGCATATCGTCAACACAGCTTCGGTGATGGGTTGATCTCGGGCGCCCCAGGACGAGGCGCCTACAGCGCGGTGAAGAGCGCCGTCACTGCGCTATCTGAAGCTCTGCGTACCGAAATGGCGCCGCACGGCGTCGGAGTGTCTGTGCTGTGTCCTGGTCTGGTGACGTCGAACCTCGACCAGAACACTGCACAGTTGGGTGGCCATGTCTCCGACGTCAGCCATACCAAGCCAACCGGAAGCAGCGGTATGGACCCTGCAACGGCGGGTGACCACGTGGCCCGGGGCATCGCGCAGAATCTGCCGTACATCATCACGCACCCGCAGTACCTCCAGAACATCGAGATCCGGATGGACACCATTCGCATGTCCGTACCGGGATAGGACGGTACCTCGATGGAGAACAACGGCTGTGATGGCGTGAATCGAGGCGATGCTTCCAGGCCTGCGGTCGGACTGCACTACGGCGGCACCGATCAGTCGATGCCTCTTGTCGACCTGGCCTTAGCTGCCGAACAGCGCGGGTTCGGTTCCCTGTTCCTGCCCGAACACTCGCACATTCCCAGTGCGCGGCGGACGCCCTTCCCCGGCGGCGGAGAGATGCCGGAGCGCTACTTCCGTTTGTGGGATCCATTCGTCGGTCTCGCACAGGTGGCCGCGACGACGGATCTGGTGATCGGGACCTGCGTCGCACTGCCCGGCGGGCATGACCCGATCACCTATGCCAAGGCGATTGCCACCCTGGATGTCATGTCGGGCGGCCGATTCGTGTTGGGTGTCGGGTTTGGTTGGAACAACGAAGAATTCGAGGACCACGGCTTCGAGGCTCAGTCGAAGTACGGTGTTGTCACCGAAAAGATAGCTCTGATGAAGAGGCTGTGGACGGAGGATGAAGCCTCCTTCAACGGTGAACATGTCCGTTTGTCACCTAGCAGGGTCTGGCCCAAACCCGCACAGGGACCGCACCCGCCAATCCTGCTGGGGGCCCGGGCCAGTCGGATCAACTTTCGCCGCATCGCACAGTGGGGTGATGGCTGGATCCCGATGGGCAACGATACGGTCGAGATCCTCGGAGACCAACTCCCCCAACTGTACTCGGCGTGGGATGATGCCGGTCGCGACCGCGCAGATCTGCAGGTGACCGTGCTCCAGAAGATTCGGCCCGACGTCGGCGACGTCGTCGAGAGGCTCGCGGCAATGGGCGTGCAACGCATACTCATCGACATACCCACCGCCGGTGAGAGCGCCATCCTCCCCCTCCTCGACCAGGTCGCCGCAGCAACTGCTTTGCAGTCCCGGCAACCCCTGCACCGGCGATGACCCTGTACCGGTGATGAACACAGCAACACCCTTCGCACACACCTACCCTCACGCAGGAGAACCGATGTCTTCCCAGAACGCCACGAATGCCGCAGACTGGACACACCGTGGCGGCGTTGGCTACCCCACCGTCGACGAGCAAGATCTGCGCCATCTGCTCGCAGGTGGGCGCCGGCTCGTCGGTCTGATGACCACAGGCTCTTCCAGTGACCAGGTCGAGGACGGCTGGGCCGTGATGGTTGATGCCGTGTCCCACCCACTGACAGTGGCGCGCGACATGACGTTTGGGAAGCTTCATGAGGCACTACAATCGCTTTCATGCGCTCCCTTGCACAGGCCCTGACCGTCGCCGCTCTGACCGCGCTCGCTGCATCCGGCGTCCAGACCGCTGCGGCGGCACCGGCACCGGTTCTCGACGACAACGGGGCCATTGTGGCGCCGAGCAGCACCCAGATCTCGTTCGCGCATTCGCCCACCGGATTCCGCGCGGGAACGGTCAACGAGCACGAATCCCGTGCGGGTGTGTCGATCGTCAAGCTGTATCTCGCGGAATACGTCTTCCGGTACGGCGATCCCGCCGACCACGCCGACGCCACAGAGATGATCCGGGCGTCGAACGACGGGATCGCCAATCGTCTGCACGCGAAGTACCCGCAGGCGATCTCGACGATCGCCGACGAGTTCGGTCTCACGGATACGCACGTGGCCGGGTACTGGGGGAACGGGACCACCTCGACGCACGACATGGTGACCTATCTCGAAACGAAGAAACGCACCGACCCGAATTCGCCGGTACTCGCCGCGATGTCATTGGCTTACGACACGGCCGCCGACGGCTACGCGCAGGACTACGGAACCGCACTGTTGGCGGGGGTTGTCGGAACGAAGTGGGGCTGGAGCGACGATCGTTCGTTCAACGCTTCCGCGTCGTTCGGGCCGGACTTCTCGGTGGGCGCCTCGACTTACGGATCTGCGGCGCAGCTTTCGGCGCACGTTCTGGCTGCGTTCACCGATGGGGGTCCTGCCGCCCCGGAGACGGGCTTTCTCCTGACCGATTGCCCGGCAGCGAGCTGGCTCGCCGACGATCCGGTCCTCGCCGTGCCTGCGCAGGATCTTCTCAACGGACTTCCGCCCGAAGTCGCAGCTGCCTTCTGCAGAGGCTGAGTCTTTCCCTGACGACCTCCTCCCCCTGACGACGCCCGAGCGTTCGTCGCCTGAGGTTTCCCGCCGTCTCCGCGTGAGGATCAAACGAGCCGGTTGGTGCCGGACGTGGCGAACTGGTCGAGCAGGCATTGCGCCGCTTTCTTGTCGGTGGGTTTACGGTCGAGCCGAGGCTGGACCAGACGCGGATGATTCGGGTCAGTGACGTAGAGCTGCGGTTCGGCTTGACGGGAAGGCCCGGCCCCGGCACAACCTTCTATGGCTCCGAACTTGACAGTGGATAGAACGAAGACCGTGAACCAGACAAGATACGCAGAACGGACAGTACCCACCGCGATCGGCGTCGGCCGCATCGTATGGGGTGCGACGACAGTACTGGCACCAACACGCGTTCACCGCGCCCTCGGGGTCGACTACCCGGGACCAGACCGCGGCATCTGGATCAAAGCACTCGGCGTTCGCGAGATCGTCATTGGCGCTGCAGCCCTCCACCCTGACCAGACCGTTAGGCAAGCAGTACTACAGGCCGGTATCGCGATGGACCTCGTAGATGCGGCAGTAGTCGTAGCAGCCGCCCGCAACGGTCTCCCCCGTCGGGCCGCCGGAATCGGAGTCCTACTCGCTGGCGGCACTGCGGTCCTAGCCGCCGTGGGCCCGTCGTTGCTGCGCCGAGCTGGGCTAGGCAAATCCTGACATCGGAACCGCCACGGGCGTCGACCCCCACGTAGACACACCCGATCCACCTCAAGCGGTAACTCGACGTAATCTACGCTATCGGCCGCCGCCCCAATCGAGCATTACCGTTTCCCGGTACGCAGAGGGTACGCAGCAGCACCGAAATCACCCACACTCGCCCAATGGGACAAACGCGAATATTGCTCCCCCACTGAATGATCCATCAAACCTCAACAACGCCAGCAATCTGCAAACATCCACGACCGCAGGTTCAAAACCCGTCCAGTGTCAGTTCGAGTCTGACCGGGGGCACAAAACCGCAGGTCACAAGCGGTGCATAGGACTGCTAACAGACCCGGTATGCAGGGGGTATGCAGGAGGTCTGACGAACGCCCGTTCTGAGCGAGTCTTAACCACGGGCACAAAACCGCAGGTCACAGCAGTGCTTAGGATGGCTAAAGTAAAGGCTGTGCAGCCGGTACGCAGTGGGTACGCAGGAGATTCAGCAATCAGCTCTGCCTCGGCGGCCAGATTTGCGATTCAGCGAGTGGCCATACCTCGGGGCGAATACGCCTCCTGGGCCGGCCACAGCTGGGAAATTGCCGCCGCCGTAACCGATCTGGTGAGCGACAACCTTGAGCCCCGTGACCCGACTGCCGACGCCACTCAGCACGAATTGAGCCCCCTCGGCGCCCATCACGCCACTGAACGGATTTCTCACGGGCAAAGTTGCCCATGCGCCGAAAACCGAAGTCCACCACATGACGGACCCAGGTCACCGACACCAGCCGCCCGATCCCCTGCCGCGCGGAGCAACGATCGCCATTCGTCGAACTACCGCAGGATGCAACTGAGGCAACAAGCACGAAAGTAACCGATTTCGAACCGATTCGAGGCAGCCCGACGTGACGGGAACTCTAGCTTCCGGGCGACAGAAGGTGCACCATCGGCGTAACGTCCCGTAGCGCAATACGTTTCACACCATTGACGAAACATACCGGTGTCACTGGTGCGCTTGATCGCCTGGCGGCGCAGACAAACTCAGGTGCGTTTCGCCGTGCGCTGCACTGATGTCGAAACGATGTGCTGAACGCCGGCAACGACGACTGCGATCACAGCTAAGGGAATGGCAAGCATGAGTTGCCCCCAGAAGTCCACCCAGTTTGCCACTCCGATGAACCCCAGGATCGCGTAGATAACCACCGCAAACCACGACACTGCCCGCAGCATCGCCACGGCCGCCAGCACCAATGGAGTTGCCAAAAGCAGACCCAGCCCAACCGGTGGCCCTACGCCCATTACGTGTAAGACCGAATCGTCGCACCACGTGGCCCCCGGTTCACGACCGAAAGGGAGCGCACCCTCGGGGCCGCACGATGTGGCCCTGACGTTTGACATTGGTGAGGTGCCTACCCAGACGGTGACCGCCACGACCAGCAAAGCCAACAATATCCACACAACACGTATGACGACCACACAGCAGTATAGGCAAGGGGATCGCGTGGCCCGGGAGTATATGCGTAGCAAGAATGCGTCCAAGCTACTTAGAAGACGCACTTACGGCCCCATTATTGAGGTCACAGCGGGATGCGATCACCGCCGGCTGTTGCGCCATTGGACGCCGTGTGCGAGAGATGCTCCGGGAGCCACACATCGTTCCGTACTGCACCCAACCCGGAGCCGACCACGGGCATGCCCGCGTCAGCCTGTACTCCGCCCATCGGTGCAGCGGAGAGTTCGGGACCGACGACCAATGGTCAATCAGCGGTGCCCTCCATACAGTCGATAGACCGATCTGAACAAGGAAGGTTCCAGTTCGATGTCCGCGATCATTTCTGACGACGGCCTATACCGATACTGGCTCCGACGCGACCTGACTCCAACACTCTCGAATTGTATGTACGAAGCCCTCACTTGCACCTTCATCATGCTCAATCCCTCGACCGCAGACGAAAACGACAACGATCCAACCATTCGGCGCTGCATCCGATTTGCGGACTCTCTCAGATGCACCGGACTCGAGGTCGTCAACCTGTTTGGCTACCGCGCTACCGACCCCGCCGAACTGCGCAGAGTCAACGATCCAGAAGGCCCGGACAACACCATCCACCTACGAGTCGCACTCGGCACACCCGGGCCCACGATCGCCGCATGGGGCCGCAATCGCACCACCGGACAAAGTCGCGAAGATTCTGGAGATGCCTGGCGCCGACAATCTCTATTGCCTTGGCACCAACCACGACGGAAGCCCCCGCCACCCCCTCTATCTGCGTGCAGACGCAGCACTCAGCGCGTGGCACCCGCGCGCTGTACAGACGAGGTCCGCACACGCACCGGAGCAGCTCGGCTAAAGGGAATCCGAAAGTCGCTCCCAGCAGTGCGGACAGTCGAACGAGAGCTGACCAGCAGTCGCTCTCACCGGCAATTTCGCCACGCGCGGGAACGGTTGGACCGCTGGTTCGAACACCCAGCCGCGGAATCCGGACGGCAGGGTCGTAGACGAACAGCCCGATCCCCATTTGCTACGCGTAGTCGGCGGCCTGTGTGCTGAATCCGCTCGCACTGAAAAAGAGGAGTGATCGGTCTCACACTCCACCGCGTGGTGAATGTGGGTGCATTGGGCAGCGTACTCGTGGTATGTCGCGACGGGTTCGAGGGCATTTCCCGACCGGCAACCAACAGATTCCCTGGTCGGATCGACCGTTAATCTGACAGTTCCCACGCATCTGTGATCGATCGCCGATCAGTCGACACGACAGTCCGATGGCCAGTCATGTACCGGGACGGCTCGAGCCACCTGGTTCTTTGTTATGACCGTCTCCGCGAGCACTGGTCTCATCACCCCACGGACTCCGCCATCAGAAGAACCGCAGAGGAGCACGTTCCGCATTCGAACTGCGTAAGCGTGCGATGATCCGAGTATGTGGGGTGAACTTTGGGAGTATCCATTTCTTACTACTGTATGGGGAACTCCAGCGGCATGGGCGGGGTCGTTGCTGACTGGCGTCTCAATCGCCGCTGCGGCGCGCTACTACATCAACGACAAGAAGCGCGAAGATACTACGCAAGCTGCACGCATCAGGTTCTCAATCGACAAAGACTCGATTGTCGACGAGGATTCGACCATCAGAGTGGTTGTTCACAATTACTCCGATGATCGGATACATGATATTGCCTTGCACAAGGATCGAATACCGCTCGATATAGTCGCACTTTCCTATAGAAACTCATTCTTCAGTAGAGCGCAGCAAACAGAAATGTATGAACGCTGGAAAAAGCTACCCAAGAAACAGTATGAGGCGTTTGCGCTGTCTGAGGGTAAGGTTGAAGCTGGCGAGTCCAAGCCGATCGATCTTCAAGACCGGGGACAAGAGCACATCGAATACTGGATCGAGTTCTACGACGCCGAGTCGCGCCGTTGGAAGTTACCCCTTGGCGGCAAGAAGCCGGAGCGGTTGCCAGAAGATACGGACGCCTCGCTAAAGCGGCAGGACATACTGCTCCGCCCAAAGGCAACTAAGCATATTCGACGGTTTCGTCGAGATACCAAGAAATGGCTGAAGACAATCAATTTAAACCCACCTTCTTGATCAGCATCGAGCCATCGTCCCGTACCGCCTTATAGGTGATCGTTGCGACTTCGTCCCCCACGCTCCCTGTCGGATGACAGGCGACATGAGACTGGTGACGGAAAGTTACAACTAGCTAGAAGTGGGACTGTTTCCAGGGGTCTGTGCGATGTCGCGTGTCCCCAGTAGATGAGTCCACTGGTCGGGGCTGATGTTACCGATGTAGCGTTGAACACGGGCAGTGTTGTAGAAGGTGTCGATCCAATTCGCCATCGCCACCACCAGTTCGAACGTTGTTGCCCATCGCCTGGTGTTGAGCAACTCGACCTGCATCCGCCCCCAGAACGCCTCGATTACCGCATCGTCGAAACAGTCGCCTACCGACCCGAATGACGGCGTCAATCCTGATCGGCGTAGATTCTCACCCCAGCTCCAGGAGGTGAATTGCATTCCTTGATCAGAATGCAAAACAGTTGCACCACAAAGTGATCGTTCCCGAACGGCCATGTCCACCGCGTTGTTCACCAACGCGGTATCGGCGATCGTAGAGAAGGACCGCCCGACGATCTTCCGAGAGAAGCAGTCAATCACCGCACAACAGTAGGCTTTCCCGTCACGAGCGGGATGCTCGGTGATATCGGTGCACCATAGTTCGTTCGGCGCGTCTGCGGTGAAGCTCCGTTCGACCAGGTCAGTTGGGGTGTACACGCCCACCAGACTCGGTCTTCGGCGTTTGGGAGTCGGTAGCCCGACCAAGCTGCGCTCTCGCATTAATGCCCGGACGAGTTTGCGATTGACGATCATGTCGACTCGTTGAGCAGGGTCGCTCGTACACGGCGAATGCCGTAGCTGCCGGCGGATCGGTGATGGATCTCGGTGATCGTGTCGCCGACGCTCAACCGACGAGTCTCCCGGTCAGAGGGTTTCCGGTTGTTGTTGTACGTCCAGTTTGATCTGTTCAATCCAGCTATGCGACAGGATGATCGGATCGAGTGTCCGCGCGCGATCAGTCGGTCAGCGATCGCGCGTCGGCGTTTTGGGGGACACCACTACCTGCTCGTTGAACAGTTCACACACGTGCCGCGTGAGCTTCAGATCCGCTTCGAGTTGCGTGATATGTTTTCGAGCCGCCGCGAGCTCGTCGGCCTCAACACTGCGCACGCCCGGTCGATCGCCGGTGTCGATCTGGGCTTGCTTTTTCCAGTTGAACAAAGTTGCCTGCGAGATGCCGGTCTCTGCGGTGGTCACAGCGACTGGCTCACCGGCGAGCATCCGATCGCAGAGTTGTCGGCGGACGTCGATCGGGTACGTGAGGGGCATCGTGACCTCCTGAGATCACTGTGCTCCAAACTCCAACAAACCCTAGTCAACAACACGGGCACACATCAACGCGGATCTAGAGCCACGGGTAACCGGGGCGATCTCAAGGCAACCATGAAAGACCTTGACACAACGGCGGAAAACTTCAAGCTCCTGCTCCAACACATCGTCCTGTGGCAGCGCGAAGCCGAGCGCGCCGAGTCCGTTCAGAAGATCTCCGGCCGCGTAAACCGCGCCAAGAATGATTTGGCCCGCACTCACGACGGCCAAGCCCGGGGCGAGGACGTAGCCACACTCATCGAGGAGATCGGCAGCCAGCTCGACGGGAGCCCCGAAGCCGAGGACCTTCGCGCCGAGATGCGCACATGGTACGCAAGATTCGAACTCGACACGGACCCGCGCAAGCACGTAGCCGACTTTATGGACTCCTCAAAGCGCTCGATGGCCTCGCCTACAAGGCCGTCCGAAAGGCCGCTTGCCGCTAGCGCGTCCTACTTGGAGCACCGAATCAACCGCGGTGCGCCGTCGCCGGCGGGTCTGCTTCTCAGTCAACGCGACCGAGCCCACCAAAATCCAGCAGAGTTCGCATAGAACGACGACCGACCATGGCTCTATGCTGACCTGCAACCACACCCATCATGGAGGGCGACAAGTTGACCATCGCTGGCGACGACGGGAACGTCTTCGAACCTTCAAGCGATCCCGACAGCGCTAGTGCGGATGTCGTCTCGGAAGGATCCAACGTATGCCGCGCTGCAGCGTTATCGAACATGTTGCAACAAGCAATAACGGCTGTACGCACTCTGGCCCCCGAATACCGAGCGCTTGGGTTCTCCGAATCGCTCATCGATCAAGGCGACCTGAACTGGCGTGAGCGCGATCCGTTCAACGCTCGACAACGCGACACGAGTCTGATTCTCGGCGACGACCTCGACGAGACGCGGATACGCGCATGGATGCAGCTCAATGAGTCCACCGACCCGAGAGACGCGGTCACATTCCTGATCGCAATGCTCGGCAGTTCACTCGAACGCGAATCAGCCGCAGCCGCGGCGGCACTCTGGCGCGGCCTTAACTTCGACGTGCCAAGCTGGCCACCGCAAGACCCGCAGCCTTGGTATCTCTACGAACAGCTCGCTTTCGATCTCGACTTCGACCGTCTCGACCCGCCGTTCGGACCTTGGTTCGGCTGGAATCGATCATTCCTACCGAGCGACGGAGACCCCGGAATCGAGTGGGAACCAGACCGCTGGCGCGAGGTCTACTACCGCGGGACCTCCCTGATCAGCGGCTCTGGCAACACAGACTCCAGATACATGGATCGCTTCGTGGTAGCCATTTTGGCGCGGGCGCGCCTCGATGATGCCATCAGGTCGACTGACGCGATCGTCCGGTCGCTTGCGTTCGCAGCTCTTAGTTCTGCCGACGAAACCGATGACCCGGTCGATGAGCCGCCTCGCAAACCGACCACCGCCCCCGGAGCTTTGGTCGTGTCGACCATGATTCACGGCACCTGGGGTTGGAAGGGCGACTGGTGGCGTCCTCAGGGAGACTTCCACCGGTTCATCCTGCACAACCACCGCCCGAACCTCTACAGCCGCGGCGCCAAGTTCAGTTGGAGCGGCGCATACAGCAACCGCCAACGTGCCACGGCAGCAGACGATTTCGTCGAATGGGCATATGATGTCGCGCCCCACGGCCTCCAAACCGTGTTTGGTCACAGCTACGGGGGCGACATCGCCGCGCGAGCCGTTGTCGCTGGCGCTCGAATCCACGAACTCGTCCTACTCAGCGCACCAGTCACAAAACACGTGGATACTGCGGTCAAATCTGGTACACCTACGGTCGATATCCGACTGCCCCTCGATCCGGTTCTCGCGATCGCGGGCACCCGACAACGCACAACTCCCTTGCCGAACGTGACCACCGTGCTTCTCCGATGGCAACTCAACCACGGAGCAACACATAATGAACGTATATGGGTATCTGAAGATATTGCTCGCCGTAGTCGCCTGTAGCCTGTGGTCGCGCACCGCGTCCGAACTTCCGACCGTGACAACCACGCCGAGGCGAGCCCATGATCGTGGTTTCGTGCTAGAACGGTCCTCGTGAAACAAGACGTGCGATCCATCAACCTCACCGACGTCGAGCCACCCGTCGGTAGAGCAATGCTGAACTGGATGGAGTACGGACGCTACCAAGCCGCCCACCAGATCATGACCTACCGTGGCGCCGATGCCATCTTGGCCGATCCGAATAGCAGGCCCAATCTTCGCGAATTCACAGATGACACGCGATCGCGCGGCTTCCCACACCTCCACGCACAGTCACTCATTGGCTTGTTCGGAGCTTTCGAAAGCTTCGTCGATGACCTCATCATCGACCTAATCACTGACAACCCAAAGGTGCTGACCTCCGGTCTTTTTGCTGAGCTAACAGCGAAAGACTCATCCTTGGAAACAAGGATGAGTGACTACGATGAGTTGCTCTATTACGCGAAGCCACTTGCTCTCAAAGCGCGGAAGAAGGCTGTGACCCGTTACGAAGCACTACTAGAGCTCGTGAATATGCAGGGTGAGATCACACCGCTTGTCAAGGATGCGGTCGACGACGCGCAGTTGGTTAGGAACGTCTGGGCACATCGGGCGGGGATCGCCGACAGTAGGTTCGTCGCAAAGTCCAGGAGTCTAGCGGCTCCGCAGGGAGAGCTGGTCGAACTCTCTTCCCTCGAATATCAACGCTTCGCAAACGGCATCTTCATGTACGCCACGATCGTCCTCTGTAGACACAAACCGACGTTTCGAAATTACTCGTTTAACAACTCGCCCCAGTATGAAGGAACTCTCGAACTTCTTGGATTCAAATAGGTTTCCGCACCAGAAAAGTCCAGCCGACTCATCATGTGATCTTCCTCCGTCGTCAGGTCCTCTGGACGCGGTGCTATCACCGAATCGAAGGCGACTTTCGTATCACCTTAACCGTCAAACCCGAGTCCTCCCGATTGGTTACTCGATCTGCTCCGCCGAGTGCCGCTCCGTCCGACTACGATGTCTACCGTCCTTCCAAACCCCAGGTCGGATCGACAAACTCTCATAAAACTCGCGGACTCATGTACAGGTGACGCCCCAGGTCGGGATTAGCCGATTGTCAACTGTAAATAACTAGTCTACATACTTTAGCGAAGGTAAATATCCATTGAACGTCAAGGCCACTTGAGCTGGTGCTACGGTTCCCGCGTGACGGAATCCCCAGTCCCCGAGCCAGAGCCAACCTCCGAGCACAACGACAGCGGGAGCAGATCGAATGAGTTCAAGCTCGGAGTCATAGCTGTCGTCGCGACTCTGCTGGCCGCCTTCACCGGAACATTCTCAGGAATATTCACCACCACATATCAAGCGAACGCTGAGCGGAAGCAAGCACTTTCTGAGTTCCAACGCACAGAGGTGCGAGAAGTAACGAGCGATTATCTGAGCTCTTTCGATCAGGTTCTCGAGTCCGCGGTCGCGATTGAGGTCGCCATCACCGCCTATTGGCGCGATTCGAACTACCCATTCGAGTTCTCCGACCAAGTCGACGACTTTACAGTGGCGGTCAACGAACTTGGCATCAAGTCCTCTCAGATTGAACTTGTGGGATCCGACACAATGGTCACGGTTATATCCGAGATCAGCAAGATTGCGAGCCACGGAATGCTCACTGTCAGCACCGCGAACTCACTCTGGTACGCAGCTGGCACATCCGATGCTGTCGCCAAATCAGCGACGACAGATGAACTGGCGGATATGGATTCGCGTCTACGAGTTTTACGAACTGAGTTCGTTGTCAAGGCCCGCGAAATCTTGGGGCGCTAGCGCTCGCTGCGACGACCGGGAACAGCACACACCGCCAGTTGCCGCGGACCGAAACGCCCGCCATATTCGTAGTCCAGGTTGATGGCCTTACCGTTATTTCGCGAATATACGTCGCATTTCATGAAGAAGTTCTGTATCAGTGGGACAAGGTCGCCGTTCTTTGGCTCGGAGAAATTGCAGAACTTGCGCACCCTTCGCCCTGCGCCGTGGACGATTCCTTCTACCTCGAAAACACCGCTCTTATCCCACGCCTGACATACGAAAGGGGCTGTACCCATCCCACTTCCGAGAATACAACGGGATTGATCCCTTCGGTAGTCGACCAGAGAAGAGCTTGTCAATCTCGAAGAGCGAGGACTTCCCCCTCAACATCCAGGATGTACATCACGTCCAGACTATCCGCGGTCGCAAGAAAAACTCACTACCAACGCACAAGAAGTGACACCACTCGAACACGACATCGATGCAGGATTTCGGCGACCAGGCGCGCTATGACTTGGCCCGGTATGCAGTGGGTATGCAGCATTTTCAGCTGCAGCGTCCATCGCCTTTGCAATGCGGTCAGTTCGATGCGCGGGGCCGCTGCAGTAGAACCCGTCTCACAAGCGGGAAGTTCCGAAAGCACATCTGGCATTTTCGATGAGCCTCATCACCTCCATCCCGATGAAGGCGTGCGCCTACATTGCCAGCACCGTGCCTGTCGTCGACAGCCGTTTCTGTCACCCTGCTCGAATAAGATGAGATCCCACTAGATCCCCTGACTCAAAGGTGTCCATGTCGAAGCCAGATGCTCGGTTTAACTACAACGCCGACTACGCCATGAAGTCATCCTTCAAGGTCGACATCCCCCGAACCGAGTTGCTGGCCGGCCAAGCCGTGGCGAACTTCGCCATGCAGACAACGCAGTTATCGAAGCTCACCGACGGCCTCATGGCGGGGTTCGCCACGAACTTCATTGATTCGTACTCCGGGGTCAAGATGGCACCGCAACTGGTGGACCAGAATCGGGGCGCGCTGGCGACTAACCTAATGCCCGCTGCAATGGGGATGCAGAAGCTCAGCGCTGACATGGACCGGATGCAAAAGCAGCTCCTTGGGGACGTGTTCAAGCCGATCGCCGCGTTCAACGCGATCCAGGCCGCGCAGATGGCACCAGTCGTCCAACAGCTGGTCGAAACTTCTCGCCTGGCAACTGCCGTAACCGACTCCTTCCGACTGCGCATGGAGGAACAGACGTCCGGCCTCGCCAAGACGTTCCTCGAAAGCACACGGGCTCTGCGCGCAGTCGACGCCGACACCCTGGCGTCGATCAAACTGGCACCTCAGTACGCCACGAAGGTCGACGCCGTACTCGAAGCCGACCCGAATTTGAGTGCGTTCGCGGACATCGCAACGAAGTCGTTCATGAGCCGGTTCAAGATGAGCCGCGAACGGGCGCACGAGTCCGTCCGCACGCTCATCTGGATTACCATGTTCACGGCCGTCATCTCCGGCATTGTGTTCGGCCCGACAGCCATAGCGGCTGTGATCGGTGCGGTCTACTCGGCCACCGGCCTACTGAACGCAGACAGTGTCTCGAAGTTCGCTGCGAACAAGATCGTCCCACTCGATACGAAGTCGGCGTAGACATGACGCTACCGCCCACCATCCGCACCAAGGACCGCCCCCGCACTGGCGAGTGAGTTCGTACCCCTCGAAGCGAAGCTCGATCGCAAGATCCTTGACCGCAACATCATTCGTCGTGGAAAAAGGTCGGACTATGCCGTGCAAGTACAGGCCACACTGATCAACAGGGCGCGAACGGCCTCGGGACATGTGAGGTCCCCCAGACGGCTATGACGGACGGATAAGACAGCGGTGACGGTTGCCACGGCGCAGAGGGAGACAAAGCGGCATCAACGAAATGTTCGGAATGGCGACGGCACCCATGCTGACGAACTCAACTTCGATCCGGAACTACCTGCATACAGTGTCGCGCCCATGAGTAGAACCCATTCAGGCCGGCATCGATGTCAATCATGCCTACGCCATCGACAACAAAACCTGACTTAAGAGGGAATCCCGGATTAACAGAAACGCTATGAACGGGATGTTCCCATTTCACAACTACGACTGTCCCGACACCCAGTTTAAGCGAAACTGGGTAGAACTGCCCGTCAATAGTGTTCCGAACGTCAGATACGAACCGAAATCCATTAAGACCAACAGCGTCAATAATCATATTGCTCACAACTCGATGCTTATTCGAATTATCGACTTTATTCAACAATGAGAGCCCATGCTTCTCTATTGGTTCGACACCATCGTGAGTGTAGGGTTGCACGGACCTCAGGGCGTTTATCGTCGCAGCGTCTAGATACTGTCCAGTTTTCGCCTTCCAGTCTCTGAAGCACTTTCCGTTTAGACAGACCGGAAAATAAACGTCCCGTTCGATTACAGGGACCGATGCTTGGTCACATGCAACGTTCCACATCCATACATCAAGGGCAGAGCGAAGGTTGTGAACCGCATCGCCGAATATGGTGCCCCAGTCAGCCAATGGAGCATCTGCCTTTATATGTAGATTGATCGTAAGAGTTCGCGAGTCCTCTGACATCGTCCCTTCGACCTCAGTATGCGCCTTTCGCCACTCCACAATGGCTGCCTGGAGCTGATGCGAATGATGCGCGGCCCGTATCAACTTGGCTCGAACATGAGGGTGAAGCCTATCCAATATCGGGTCAGTTGATGTCACAAGTCGACACAGTACTGACTATTTCCCGTTTAAGCACTCGATAACTTCACGTCCAAGACAGCATCGCCACCTCGTGGTGGGCCTCCAGCGCACCCCTTGCTGCCCGATGTCCAGGCTCCGACGTAGGGACCCCGCCGCGTCGGACCGAGGATTGTCATCGATCGACGCATCACCTCGCTAACGGTCCGGGCTATTGGGCTCTCGTCTTCGGGAGTCGTCGGATAACAGTTCTGACGCAGTGCATCTGGGCAAGCAACATAGCTCTCAGATCTTGGAGGCCGAGACTTGCGGGCGGGCATCGACTGTCGCATAGCGCAGCGCTTTTCCGCTGCGATCCGCTACCGCTTCAACCCTCTGCGGAAGTTCATTCATTCGTCTCGTTGAGCTGGCGTTGCTCCTGTACCGCAGTGCGACGTACCAGCCCTCGTTGCAGTCGTCAGAAACGAGGTAGCTCGGGAGTTGCCCTTCGATGCCGTTCCAAAACTTCCCATTGTGTGCCTTCTTCACTTCGATCAACAACTTGATTGAGGTACCGGACGATGCTTTGAAATCGACTGGCCCACGTCCGAGTTCGACCTCGCGATCGACTTCGACGTCGAAGAGCCGCAGATAGTGTTGACTCATGCCGAGAAAAACGAGCTGGGCGGCAAGTTCAGGCTTTTCGCTTCCGTCGTCGTTCCACAGTAAGGACCACCCTCGTTGCTCCTCGACAAAGTGGCGAAACTGGTCGATCATCTTGGCGACGAGCTCCGTCAGGTCGGCTTGCGTCGACACGCGATGCAAGGCCATGGGATGCTGCTGTGCAAACAATACTGGTTCGCCGTCCCACTGAACGACGCCAAGCGGATCGTCTGCATAGTTGTATCCCTGCAGATCAGGCCGCGTTGTCTGCTCTTCCGCCCAGCGTCGCACACGGTCGGGGTGCTTCCTCGCGGCAGCGACAATATCTTGCTTAGAAACGTGGGTGCCGACTTCAATATTCAATTCGCCACGGATGTCTGCGTTGAGGTGGGAGTCGAACCAATCATCGGCGTTCAGGATCGGGAGCTTGTTTAACAAACGCGCCGGCGCGAGGATGACCGGCTTCCGCGTCGCCGGGTTTGTCGGCAGGAGGACCTTCTCGTTAATCCACCGAGCGGCACCAAGGTTACAACGCGAATTTCGGACAAGATGCTCTTCGAGCGGTATGTCATGCCGGCTGGCTACTCGTTGCGTGTAGGCAATGAACCTACTCTTGAGAACATTGGCTACGGCATCAGATATTCGATCCGCGCCGATTCCCTCATTGAGAATCCCAATCTCTTCGATGTGCTCGGGTTCGGTCAGCCCACGGCTGATCGCCACGGCAATACCGTCAGCCATCCTTCTCGCAAACATGTCACCAGAGCCCGCCCCACTGGTTGTACTAGCGCTGTAACCAAGGCCAAGTTCAGCGGGCTCTGGAAACGTCAACAGCCGACGAGCGGCGACCGCAGACACAGACCGCGCACTCGTAGCCCGGGCCACCAAGTGGTAGCAGTGCGCGAAGTGACTAAGCAGTTCGCGGTGGGCCTGCCTCCAAGCACCGCCGTCCTCGAGCAGAAGTAGTGGATCGATAAACAACCTTGTGTCTACTGTGAGATGAGGATCGAACCAGTCATCTAATCCGGATCGTGTGATCGAAAATGCCTCAGAGAATCGCATCTGCAAATACTCCCTTACGTCGCGTCGCGACGAGCCATAAGCGAAGCATTTGCACGTCGAGTATCCGACCTGGCGAAATCCTTGATCGTCCGATGTGGCGCGGCATCCGACTAGGCAACGTACGATGTGCCCAAAGCTCGTAATGTCCGGGGCCCCAAGATTGCGCCAGCAGGCTGGCATTCGTGACGTTCCCGCTCGCGAAAGCTCAAAGAAACTCGGGCAGGAGTCGATCTGACTGTGCGGAATCGGCGCCCTGCTGCTCATGCCCCGAGCGCACCGACACACTCCGCGCTGTCGGCTTCCGTTCTTCTCGCGCGATACCTCCCCGGTACGCAGAGGGTACGCAGCAGCACCAGAACCCCCCACACTCACTCAACAGACCAAACGCGAATGCCGCTCCCCCACTACACAATCCAGCAAACGTCAACAACGCCAGCAATCTGCAAACATCCACGACCGCAGGTTCAAAACCCGTCCAGTGTCAGTTCGAGTCTGACCGGGGGCACAAAACCGCAGGTCACAAGCGGTGCATAGGGTTGCTAACAGACCCGGTATGCAGTGGGTATGCAGGAAATCTGACGAACGCCCGTTCTGAGTGAGTCTTAACCGAGGGCACAAAGCCGCAGGTCACAGCAGTGTTTAGGATGGCTAAAGTAAAGGCTGTGCAGCCGGTACGCAGTGGGTACGCAGGAGATTCAGCAGACGGGCCGTCCGCCGCGGCCAGATTTGCGATTCAGCGAGCGGCCATACCTCGGGGCGAATACACCTCCGGGACCGGATATGGCCGGAAATTACCTCCGCCGTAAGCGATCTCGTGAGCGACAAACCTTGAGCGCCGTGACCCGACTGCTGACGCCACTCAGCACGGATCGGGCCCCGCTCCGCGCCGTCACGCCACTGAACGGATTTTTCACGGGCAAAGTTGCCTGTGCGCCGAAAAGCCGAGGTCCGTCACATGACGAACACTGGTCACCCGACCCGCCTCCAAATCAGCCCTCGACAGGTCCGTGAGACGGAGAAAGCAACCACGCACAGCCGACACCAGCCGCCCGATCCCCTCGCGTAAGCGGAGCAACGATCACCATTCGGCGAACCGCCACAGAATGCGACTGAGGCAACAAGCACATCCGAAACTGGAGGCGAACGGATTCAAGGCAGCGCTGACGGGATGCGAGTTCTCTAATTCTGAGGCGAAGTAATATCTATTATCGGAGGAATAGGTTGGGGCGCAATGTAATTCGGCACCCGAGGCGAAACGTACCGGGCCTCAAGGGCATCGACCAGGTTGTTGCACCCAGGGACCTTACGTTAAGTCACGGAGTTGGTCGCCGAGTTACGACAAAGCCAGATTGACGACTGGGACAACACAGTTCGTCACCATTGACGAAGTGCAACCACGAGCCGGTGACACCCATATAGGTCGGAACCTCAGGCAGCATTCCCGATCATTATCTCGGATAAAGATGCCCCCGATATTGTTGGTGCTCGAAGTAGTGTCACCCATTTTTTTGTTTCGAAGATGCTATGCACTTGACAGTTAGTTTGTTACGATAAGCTTGCGGAACTGAGGACGATAGTTTCGGACTGAGAATGCCCGACTTCGAATGCCCGGCGCTGGGGAGCGAACCGTACCAGTTCAGCTTCTAGTCTGATCAACGAACACGGAGGCACCTTGACGTCTGCAGTGACGTTGCAACACACCTTGGATGCGATCAGCCTTCTATTCAACACCGATTCATGTTCACGTGTGTCTGGAACTGCGGTCTACCGCATGTGGGGAAAGCGTGAGCTCGATGAGCTGACAGGGCCGCCGAAAAATATCCAAACTGTGGAGTTCGTTGTCGACAACGAACGTGGCACGTGGTCTGAGACCATTGCCAGCCGCAGAGAGGGCAGGCGCTATTCCCAGGACACTAGGCAAGAGTATCTCGACAGTGACGGCAACGTGATCAACGATCATCCAGAGATATCTAACTGGCCGTTACTCATCAAGATGTTGAATCCCACCAAGTTCGAAATTTGGGGACGGCCCGGAGACTCGTGGCGGATGACAGGAGCCGAGCCCGCCGAACACGGCTACCTTCTGCATTTCGACCGCAATACATCGCCGGCGACGGCCGAGTTGCTCATCAATTCCGTTCACTTCGCGATGCCCATCCGCTGGACCGAGATCCACCCACTTGGGCCTACCAGCGCAGGAAAGAGGGAAGTAGAGATTCTCGGCCTACACGTCCCAGACACATGGAAGCAAAAAATGGGCATAGACATGTCCGAGCAGGGCGAAGTCGGGGCCTTCGCCGGTCAGTAAGCGCGAACGAAGATAGACCCGCGATCGGCTGCTTGCAGCTTCACCGCCCCTCGCATACAGCCGCAGCGTCGTTGCGCCGGGACGACCGCTTGAGTTCTCCTCGACTACCACTGTCGGGATGTCCCGAGACTGAGGCGGTCGAGCACCGTTTTGCCGGTTCGTGCCCATTTGCGCGAGAATCGATGGGCCGGTTCCCGGCGATCTTGGACCTCGCTGGTAAGCAGCTCAAGCTGGTCTTCTATGCCAACAACGGGGTCATACGGTTGTTCGTCGGTGCTTGCCCGCGCTCATCTGACAAGATGCCCTCATGGGGGAACAAATGGTCGACGCTGCCGGCTTTCCTCCGGAGCGTGCTCCGGGGCTATGGGGTGATCTCAGGGAAAAGTACGCCAGTGTCAGCTTCGAGTCGGCGGTTGGCACTTTGCGGACCCGGCAAACGCTCAAGGGAAGAACAACCGAGGCGACCTCGCGGTTCGCGGTCGCACCGGGGGATTGTTGGTACGTGGCCGACGAGGCCGGCGCAATACATATCCAACAGAACACACGGTGTTGGATTCGTGGGGTGCAGGGTCACCTTGAGGCAAAGCCTGAGGCGACGGTCTATTCCGCGGCCTCCAGGTGGCGCGACAAGCATCCCCATCCACTGTTGGGCAGCCCTGGCGACCTGCTCTTTGACGACCCTCACGATTTCCACCACCCAGCTGGACCACCGACCGCCACTACAATTGCCGGTCGTTCGGCCTGGGAGTTTGTTCTCGAACCGCCCCCACACAAGCCCAGCCCCCTGCACGTCACCCTGGACGCCAAAACCGGCACGTGCTTGCGCACCTTTGCCCA
This sequence comes from Williamsia sp. z71, assembly GCF_059553375.1. Lineage (NCBI taxonomy): Bacteria > Bacillati > Actinomycetota > Actinomycetes > Mycobacteriales > Nocardiaceae > Williamsia > Williamsia sp. z71. The sequence continues at coordinate 808,158 of NZ_JCANWX010000002.1, read as the reverse complement.
CGTCAACGGCGATGAGCGACTCAGCGAAATTACCTACATCGAGTTCGACACTGCACTCGATCCGAAGACGTTCGAGCCCTCAGACCCGGTAGCCAACCCCGACTCCACCGATCAAGACAAAACCGGGCCACACCGCGAACAGCTAGCGCCCGTCGACCCCGACTCCATCGACGCTGCACGGGTACCCGCGGAAGATCGAACGAAGATCAGACAGCTCCACATGATCCAGCAGCGCGCAGAAGAACATCTTCAGCAGCTGATGAACGACCCCACCACTCCCCCCGACCGACTCTCCACCTCCAGGGAGTACCACCGCCAGTTCTCCGAGGAAAAAGCACAGCTGCTCCAGCAGATTGCCGACACCCTCAACGTCAACGCCGCAGACCTCGTCATCGGCAACAAGACCGTTAGCTACGAACCGGGCCTACAGCCCGACGTCAGCCGACTCTTGTGGAAACTGCCATAGCCACTGCGCCGAGCGCCCGGCAATCGTCAGTACCGTTCGATCTGAACCAATCGCTGGAGCGATACGCGTTCTAGTGCAAATATTTTCGGTCGTTTCGTCCACACAAGGACTTTGACGCAATCTCTCTCGCGCGCCGGAACTGCCCGGATGGGGCCGACCCACTTTAGTTCTCAGGGTGGTATTCGGGGTGCTGACTGGCGGTCTCATCGGGTTGGAGATCGCGACTGCCTTCGCTGTCCTGGGCGGTGCAACGCGAGAAGGCCATCGCGCGGGTTGCGGTACCGACGGTCACCGTCGTTGTCGCTGGGATCGTCTACCCACCGAGACCGCACCGCGTTCCCCTGCAAGAAATGCGTCCACAACCGACGTAGCATCTACTAACGGTGTGGAAATAGGACGAGCTCAAGGAGACGAATGGTCCCGGCTCTTGATGCCGCTGCCCCGAGCTGGCTACTGGCAAGTCCCATTGGATCAGGGGAACGAGCGCCCACTGGCCGCAATGAAGGTTCAAATGCCGAAGAAAATCCGGCAAACGGGATGGACGGCGGTCTAGCTACCCATGGACGCCAGCATGACGACGGACGGTCCACTCGTCTCACATCGATGCGTCTCGTTACCAGTTGCTCCAATCGAGCATGACTGCTCCCCGGTACGCAGAGGGTACGCAGCAGCACCGAAACCTCCCACACTGGCTCAACATCGCAAACACGAATACCGCTCCCCCACTGCATCATTCGCAAACAGTCAACACCGCCAGCGATCTGCAAACATCCACGACCGCAGGTTCAAAACCCGTCCCGTGTCAGTTCGAGTCCGACCGGGGGCACAAACCGTAGGTCACACCGGTGATTAGACCTACTAAATGTGACGATATGGTGCGGGTACGCAGGAGTCTCAGCAAGCAACGCTTCCGAGGCGGCCGGGATTTGCGATTCAGCGAGCGGCCATACCTCGGGGCGACCACACATCGTGGGACGGATACGCCAGGAATCGCCTCCGCTGCAACCGATCTGGTGGGCGTCAAACCTTGACCGCCCTAACCCAACTGCTGACGCCACTCAGCACGGATCGACCCCCTCCGCGCCCATGACGCCACTGAGCGGATTTCCCACGGGCAAAGTTGCCCATGCGCCGAAAACCAAGGTTCGCCCACACGGCGGACACTGGTCACCAGACCCGCCTCCGAATCAGCCGGCGACAGGTCCGCCACACCGAGACGCCAGCCAAGTACACCAACACCAGCCGACTAATCCCCTGGCGCATGTCGAGCAACGATCACCATTCGGCGAACCACGACAGGATGCGACTCAACCAACGAGCACGTCGAACGCATTCAAGGCAGTCCGACGGGACGGGAACTCCAGCTTCCGGTCGACGCAACGTAAACGACGAACAGATCACCGACCGGGGAACCACGCTGCTCGCTACAACAGTGGACGTCGTCGCAGCGGTGGACGCCGATTTCACGTCACAGCACCCAGAACTCACCGACGCACTGCGCGTGCACATGATCCGGGCTTTGGACGCCCTTCGCTGACCTGGCACCTTCAGGTAGGCTGAAGGTTATGGAAGACATTCTGCTGTCCGTTCACATCGTGGCGGGCATTCTGTTCGTCGGACCGGTTGCGGTGGTAACCAGCATGTTCCCGCGCTATGCCCCGGTCACTGCGCCCTTCGGCACGTCATCGGATGACGGCAACGCTGACATCGCGCGGGTGCTGTACCGGATCACCCGCGTCTACGGCACCCTCGCCCTGATCGTGCCGGCCATCGGACTGATACTCGCCGCCGTTCAGGGGCGCACTACCGACACCTGGGTGATTGCGGCCATGATCCTCACCGCGGTCGCGGGCGGGTTGCTGGCGCTACAGATCGCCCCGCTACAACGCGAGGCCCTCAGCACCCCCGACGCCGGACAGCGCCTGCGCCGAATCGGGATGTTCACAGGCGTGTTCAATCTGCTGTGGGTGGCGGTCGTCCTGCTGATGATCATCCGACCGGGCGCGAGCTGACCGTGAACGGCCTCCTACGCACCCTCGCCGTTCTCTCACTCATCGAAACCCTCACCGTGGCGGCGCTACTCGGTAATCTTGCGACCGTCCACAATAGTGAGCTGGCAACAGCGCTGGGACCGGTCCACGGGGCGTTCTATCTCGCCGTCGCCGCGGTCGCGTTCCTGGGGCGTGGAGTGAGCACCCGTACACGCATTCACGCGCTCATACCCGTCGCCAGCGGACCCCTGACAATGCGCAATGTCGCACAAGAACACCGCCACACCACCGTGCCGACTAAACACGCCGATGCGCCCCAAGACGTAAAGGACTCCTAGCGACGGGATTTCGTCACTACCTTCGTCACCGCCGGCAGTGTCGGCAGCCGATGCGATCGACGTCCCTGCGAAGGGCGCGCTCATCATCGATGTGCGACGCCCGTTCGAATGGAACCGCACCCGCATTACCCGGGGCCCGGCATCTGCCCCTCGAGGATTCACAACTGCGATCGGCCGGTGCAGCCAACTCACTCATGGAGCGGGGCTTCGACGCCAAGAACATCAGCAGAGGACTCATCGACTGGAGAGCCGCAGGAGGCCCCTGGTCAGCACATCGCAACCCCACCACTAACACCGTCGCCGAGGAGTGAGAAGATCGCCGGTGCTCTCGCTGCGGCGCGGCAGTCCGCCGTGCGATGAGCACCGTTTCACGCACAACAGATCTGCAAACACCCACTTCCGCAGGTTCAAACCCGTCGAGTGTCAGTTCGAGTCTGACCGGGGGCACCAGTCGGCAAGTGCCGCGGCCGTCTCGCCGGCATCACCCGAAGTAGTGCTGGTCGACTAGCACGTCCGGCGGTCCTGGCCACCGGATCTGGTTGTAGTACGGGATCCTGACACTCACAACGGCCTCGACGAGGCGCCGCAACAAACCGCTCGTGGGTTCGGCCGGCATCAGGACTGGCTGAATGCCCTTCGGTACGCAGTGGGCGTGGTACCCACCGCATCTCGGAAGCGCGCGCGTAGGTTGGTGGCGCTGCCAAGGCCACAACGGCTGGCGACCTGCTCAACGGTGTGATCGGTCTTCTCGAGAAGTTCCCTGGCAAGGTTGACACGCGCAGCCAACAGCCACCGGTGTGGACTGACTCCGGTCTCCGCGCGCCACAGGCGGGTCAGGGTCCGACTTGAGACCCCGGCATGCTGAGCCAGACTGTCGAGAGTCAGCGGTTCGCGGAGACGACTCGCCGCCCATTCCCTGGTTGCGGCCAGAGTTGTCGCACTGGGGTCAGGAAGCGGTCTGGTGATGTATTGAGACTGGCCTCCGTCGCGATGCGGCGCTGCGACGAGTTCGCGGGCGATGTTGTTGGCGACATGCGCACCAAGATCGTTGCGCACCATATGCATACATAAATCAATCCCCGCGGTGACACCCGCCGAGGTGAGTATCGGAGTGTCATCGATGTAGAGCACCTCGCGCTCGACAATAATCCCGGGAAACAGCTCCTCCAACTCATCAGCGCTGGCCCAGTGTGTGGTGACCGTGCGACCGTCCAGTAGACCAGCAGCAGCCAGTGCGAACGCTCCGGTACAGATGGACGCAATCCTGGCCCCTCGCCGTGCCGCTTTGTTCAATGCCTCCGACACCGCCGCAGGCGGTGGCCGCCGATAATCGGCGTAACCCGGAATCATGATTGTCGCAGCGTGATCGAGCTCCTCCAGACCCGCCGTCACACCGAGCGTGAAACCTGCGCTCGTCCGGACGGACCCTGGTGCAATGCCGCAAATACTCAAGGCGTAGGGCGTATCTGGGCGTGGGTTGAAGATCTGCGTCGGAATTCCGAGATCGATGGGCAGCACCGACTCAAGTGCCAACACGGTCACCTGATGAACATTCATGGCCCTAATGTTACGACCACTGTCTTTCCGGCCACTGGCGAACGGTGCGCACTCGGCGCACAGTCAAACGGTCATACACCAGAATGGAAGGACGTCAGTGACCTCAAAAAGTTGGTTCATCACCGGAACCTCGTCTGGGTTCGGCCGGGCGTTGACTGAGCTTCTTTTGGATCGCGGTGATCGGGTTACGGCCACGGTGCGTCGCCCGGAAGCATTGCAGGAGTTATGCTCTCAATATCCCGATCGACTCCGGGTCAGCGTTCTCGACGTCATCGACACCCCCGCGTTGCGGACCGCCGTCGAGGTTGCGTTTGCAGCAATGGGCCGCATCGACGTCGTGGTCTCCAACGCCGGTTACGGCCTGTTCGGCGCCGCGGAGGAGCTCGACGACGCCGAGATCGATCGACAGTTGGCCACCAACTTGGTGGCACCGATCCAGCTGGCACGGGCGGTGACTCCACATCTACGTGCCCAGGGCGGCGGAACATTCGTGCAATTGTCGAGCCTGGGTGGCCAGACCGCCTACCCCGGAATGTCGCTCTATCACGCGTCCAAGTGGGGGGTGGAAGGGTTTTTCGAGTCTTTCGGGGCCGAGGTGGCCGGGTTTGGGATTCGAACCATCCTGGTCGAGCCCGGAATGTCGAAGACGTCGTTCTCGGGCACCTCAGCTGCGGTGGCGGACGCTGACCCGTCCTACAACGACACGGTGCTTCGGGCCGGCTCCGTACCGGTATCAGCGCAGCGCGGCGATCCACGCAAGGTGGCGTCGGCCATCATTGCTGCCACCGATCAAAAGTCCCCACCGTCCCGACTGGCACTGGGATCAGACGCGTACGCGATGATTGGCGACGCGCTGCGCGGCCGGCTAGAGGCCCTGGACGCCCAAAAAGACATCGCCTTCTCCACTGACAGCGAAGGACCCCACTCATGACCGATTCATCCACCCCTCTCACCGATGCTCTTGAACCAACCGAATGGAACCTTCCGGATTCCGAAATCTGTTCATCAGCACTCAATTTGGTGAATACCACCTCTCCTGCTCCCCTCTCCAACCACTGCGTCCGGAGCTATATATTCGGACGCGAGATCGCCGCAGCGTGGGGTTTGCGGAGCGGCGTCGATTACGACGATGAAACGCTCTACCTTGCATGTCTCCTGCACGATCTCGGTCTCACCGACTACGGAAGCGGTGATCAAAGATTCGAGATCGAAGGCGCCGACGCCGCGGCACGGTTCTTACGCGAACACGGTGTCGTTGACGATCAGGTCATCACCACGATCTGGCAATCCATCGCACTCCACAGCAGCCTTGGCCTGGGACACCGCTTCGGCACCGTGCAGGCGATCTCGGGCGCGGGGATCTCCTTCGACGTCGACGGCATGGGTATGGAAAACCACTCACCGGTCTTCATCGAACGCGTCAATACCGCCTGGCCCCGTCACGGTCTGGGCCACGCACTCGGGGACGCAATAGCCCGCGATATCCAGGCCCACCCGCACAACCCGATGAAAGCGCCACCGTTCAGCTTGCCCGGCCACCTCAACGAGGCGCTCAACGGAGCACCCGCCACCGTGTTCGCCGACGTCATCGCCAACGCAGCCTGGGGTGATCACCGCGAGGCCAATCGACTCCCGAGTTGATACGCAGATCGGTGGCGGTAAGGAGACGGTCCGCCGATGGCGATGCAGGCCCAAGTCGGCAGGTCGGCAACACCTATCGCCCTCACGCCTGCCGAGACCTGACGGGCACGGTCTCAACCAGAAACTCGAGTTGGTCGGTGACCACGCCGGGAAAGGTGGGATCGACGTAGGGATCGAAGTGGCCGCATTCATAGCGCAACAGCGTCGACTCGGGGATGGCCCGGGCAACTTTCACCGCAGCCGCAGCCGGCGCGATGTTGTCCAAGGTCGCTACCTGGATCAGCACCGGGCAGCTGATCTTTCGGGCAGTTCGCGCCGGCGAGTAAAGCCCGATCTTCACCAGGATCCGCGCGGCCACGGTCTCCGGGTAATCCCCACGCCGAATGCTCGATTCTGCAATCAGCCGCTCAAACGCGGCCATCGCGCCCGGGGCAGCGAGGGCTGCCACCGCGTTTTCGGGCCCGACCGCCGCGACGTATCGAGGCGGTCGCCGGAGGAAGGATCCGACGAGGTCGGCCAGACCTACCGGCGCCAGTCGCAGCACTTGCCGCAGACCCGTGGCGCGCACCGCCGCCGGCCCACTGACGTGGGGAACCTGAGCGATGACCGCCGCCAATCGCTCACCATGGCCGGCCAACGTCAACACATGACCTCCGGCAAACGATGTGCCCCAGGCAACGACACGTTCGGCATCGACGAACTGCAGAGAACGGGCAAATCTGATGGCGGCTCGCCAGTCGTCGAGTTGCGATCGGACATCAAGCAATTGGCGTGGCTCACCCTCGCTGTCGCCGAAATAGCGATAGTCGAACAAGACCACGGCGTATCCAGCGGTCGCAAAATGTTCCGCGTAGGCCGGTAACCGAATCCCCCGCGTCGCAGCGAAGCCATGAGCCATGACGACCACCGGCACCGGGCCCAGCGGTGCGCTCGGTCGATACACCGTCGCGGCGCACCTGACCCCGTCGCTCGAGAAGAACTCTTCAGCCTGGGTGTACTGGTTGCCGCTCGACACGGTCGCCCCCTGTTTTCTTGATTGGTAGTCAAGGAAGATAGCGTCTTCTTGAACGTCGATCAAGTAAAGTTGGTGTCATGCCCGCCAATCGTCGTCCACGAGCACGGGCAGAAAAGCGGGACGAGATCGTCACCTCCGCTTGCCGACTCTTTGTCGACAACGGCTACGACGACACGGCACTGAGCAAGATCGCCGCCGATGCCGGAGTCACCGCGAACACCGTCTACTGGTACTTCCACGACAAGGACCACCTACTGGTGGCCGTCCTGGAAGAACTGCTCATCGAGGCATTGGCGCGCTACCAACCGATGGCGCAGCGTCCACTGGCGGACAAGATCATGTTCGTGGTCGACGAGTTGTCCGCAATGCGCAACCTTGTCGACACCGTCCATTCGCGGCGCGCCGCTTCGCCCGTAATAGATCGATGGCACAGCAACTTCCACGCGATGGCCGACGCACTCACCCGCACCGATCTCCCGCCCGATGATGCGCAACCGGCTAGCCACATCATCGCATTCGTGGTCGAAGGTCTACTCACACATCCCGGCGACAAAGCCGAGCAACGGGCAATCATCGATCTACTCGTCGACCGCATCACCCAGCGCTGATCGGCCGGTCTGGTCGACCTTCCCCACGCGAAGCAGCCGCTCCCTTCGGCCAGCCGACGCAATATCTATCATTGTGGTGACGCAACGCATTTCATCACCAGCGACGGAACGCACCTCGAATATCGGTGTCGCACTTCCATGGAGATCATCCCAGGCAATGTTCCAGCGTCCCCTTGCTGCCGACTCAAGGTCGTAGCATTTGACGATGATCGACGAAGAGCTTGCCGCGGTCCTTGACGCGAACCGTACGGCCCTGATTTGCTCTGTGGCCCGCTTGACGGATGCTCAGAGTCGGTCTCGCTTGGTGCCTTCTCTGACCACCCCGATTGCACTTGTCAAGCATTGTGCCGCTGCGGAAAGGGTCTGGTTTCAACGCACCGTCGCCGGCCTTGCCGAGGCCGAGTGCGACGGGTATGCAGCGGGCGACGACCGCGGCTGGATAGTGGATCCCGACCAGACGCTCGCAGACGTGATCGCCGAATTCGAAGCTGTTGCTGAACGATCCCGACACATCGCGCAAGGACGTAATCCGGCCGACCGATTCGTTCACTACCGACGCGGCGAGGTGACATTCCATTGGATAGGACTTCACATGATCGAAGAGCTGGCACGGCACGCGGGCCACGCCGACATCCTGGTCGAACAGATACTCGCCGACCCGCAGTAACTTGCGCGCTCGGCCTTCCTCATGGCCCGGATTCAACCTGCCGTAATCTGCACCATCGGCTGCCGGTCGAGTCGAGCGATACTGACCCCGGTACGCAGAGGGTACGCGGCAGCACCGAAACCGCCCGTGCTGGTTCAACGCCACAAACGCGAGTACCGCTCCCCCCTTCCGCGCCCATCACGCCACTGAACTGATTTCTCACAGGCAAAGTTGCCCGTGTGCCGAAAACCGAGGTTCGCCGCAACCACTCCACCGGGTGATGGGTGTGGGTGCATTGGGCAGCGCGGCCTTATCCCTACAATCGGACCGTGCGGAACAAGCCGGTCACCAGCTACGACGTCGCCCGTCGTGCCGGAGTGTCCCAGTCGACGGTCTCGCGGGCCTTACGTGACGACCCGCGCGTGATCAAAGAGACGCGCTACGCGATCCAGGCGCTGGCGAAGGAGATGGGTTACGTTCCGCACGTCACAGCACGCAGTCTCATCACACGGCGTTCGATGTCCATTGCCGTCGTCAGCGGCGACCTGCGCAATCCCTCGCACCCCACACTGGTGAACACGCTGCAGGACCGATTCGCGCTGGATGACTACCGCGTACTGCTCATGAGCGACCGCACCGAGGGAACGCTGGAGAAGGACATCCTCGCGCTGCGAGGCGGACTCGTGGACGGCGTCGTGTTCATCTCCGCGCGTCTCGATTCACCCATTGTGCCGGAGCTGATCGACTCGAAGATCCCGCTGGTGATCCTCAGCCGCGACGTCGACGGCGGTGAGGCGGGGCGCGTGGACCGGGTGACCTCGGACAACGTCGGCGGTGGACGACTCGTCGCCGACCATCTCATCGAGATGGGTCATCGCCGGATCGGCCTGATCTCGGGACCGGTGAAGAACGCGAGCGTCAAGCTCCGCGAAGGTGGGTTCCGAGAAGCCCTGGCGCAGCACGGATTTCCACTGGACGAGGGACTGGTCCATCGCGGCGCCGTCGATGCAACCACCGGCCTCGCCGGCGGACTGGAACTGTTCGGCAGTGAGGACCGCCCGACCGCGATCTTCTGCGTCACCGACTTCGTCGCCTTCGGCACCCTCGACGCCACCAAACGCCTCGGACTCCGTGTCCCCGAGGACGTCTCGATCGTCGGCTACAACGACCTCGACATCGCGGGATGGTCGATCCTCGATCTGACCACCGTCCGCCAGCCCCTCGAGGACATGGCGCTCGCCGCCGCCGAACTGTTGCTCGCGCGTATCGACGGAGCCGCCGGCACCCCGGTCCACCGCGAATTCGGGGTCGAGTGGGTTCAGCGCGGCAGCGCCGGACCTTGTCCCCGGATTCACTGAGCCGAGCAACACATCCGTTACCAAGGCGCCACAGGACCGAAAGAACCCCTGCATACATTCGAAGTCACGGCTGACCCGACGATGCGTTGACCAGATTCCTCCCGACCAATCCCGCAGCATCAGGAGTGACATGGATATCGGTGTCTTCATTCCCATCGGCAACAACGGGTGGCTCATCTCCAAGAGCGCACCGCAGTACATGCCGTCCTTCGAACTCAACAAGACGATCGTGCAGAATGCCGAACATCACGGACTCGATTTCGTCCTGTCGATGATCAAGTTGAAGGGTTTCGGCGGCGAGACAGAGTTCTGGGATCACAACCTCGAGTCCTTCACCCTCATGGCCGGACTCGCCGCGGTCACCGAGAAAATCAAGCTGTTCGCCTCCACCCCGATCCTCACCCTCCCACCGGCCATGGTCGCCCGCATGGCCTCGACGATCGACTCGATCGCACCGGGCCGCTTCGGCGTCAACATCGTCACCGGGTGGGCACCTAACGAGTACACCCAGATGGGGATGTGGCCGGGCCAAGAATATTTCGGATATCGCTACGAACAGGCGGCTGAGTACGTGCAAATCATGCGCGAGCTGTGGGCCGACGGCGTATCCAGCTTCACCGGCAAGCACTACACCATGGACAATTGTGTGCTGTCTCCACGCCCGACCGGCGGCGCGGTTCCCATCGTGGCCGCCGGGCAGTCGAAGACCGGGATGGCGTTCGCCGCCGAGATGGCCGATTTCAACTTCATCATGGGCTCCGGGATCAACACCCCGACCGCCCTGTCCGAGGCCACCTCCACCCTCGTCGCCGCTGCCGCCGCCACCGGCCGCGACGTGGGCGCGATGGCCCTGTTCATGATCATCGCCGACGAAACCGATGAAGCGGCACAGGCGAAATGGCAGGACTACCACGACAACGCCGACCTCGCCGCGCTCGGTTACATGGCCGATCAATCGGCCACCGACGCGGACGCCGACGACTCCTCGACCGCCAAGACCATCTCCCTTCCCGAAGGTGCGGTGAACTTCAACATGGGTACGCTCGTCGGCTCCTACGAGACCGTGGCGAAGATGCTCGACGAGGTCGCCGAAGTCGAGGGGATAAAGGGCATCATGCTCACCTTCGACGATTTCGTCGCGGGCGTCGAGAACTTCGGAACCCGGATTCAGCCGCTCATGAAGTGCCGCGAATCATTCCGGTCCGCAGCTGCCTGATCCCCCCGATGGTGGGTGGGCGGCCCCGGCCGTCCACCCTTCACCCGCCCGACGGAGGCCCCCTTTGCATTCACGCACACTCGACGTCGCGATCGTCCAGATCGGTGAACTCACCGACGACATCCCGGCCAACCTGACCCGACTCGCAGCCCGCGTGCGTGAGGCCACGCTACCCGATGACCGCGGCGCCACACCGGATTTGGTGGTTCTGCCCGAACTGATCACCACGCCCTACTTCTGCACCAGCCACGACGTCGACCGTACCGCGTGGGCGCAGACGTTGCCCGGACCGGCGACCGAGTTGTTCGGCGACATTGCGCGCGAACTCGGATGTGCGATCGCCTTCGGTACCTATGAGCGCACCGCCGACGACATCACGCACAACTCCGTGGTGCTCATCGACCCGGACGGCGGCATCACCGCGTGGGACACCCCCGACGGCGGGCACGTCCCGGCCTACCGCAAGCTCTCGTTACCGGCGAACAAGGTCAGCGGTGTCGACATCGATGAGAAGTATCATTTCGCCCCCGGCTCCTCCCCGGCCACCGCCGACCTACTCGGGACCCGCTTCGGCTGCGTGATCTGTTACGACCGCAGTTTTCCCGAGAACTGGGCTGTGGCACGCGGTCTCGGCGCCGAGGTGATGCTCGCGATCGTGTCGTCGCTCGGCAGCCGAGAAGACCTGTTCCTCGCCGAATTACAGACGCGTGCCCTCGAATCCCAGATGTGGATCATCGCCGCGAACCGCGCCGGTCCGGAAGCACTCAACGGCGTCACCGTCGACTACTTCGGACTCTCCTGCATCGTCGCCCCGGACGGCAAGATCGTCGCCCAGGCCCCCGCCCACCAAAACGGTGTGACCCTGCGCTTCTCACTCGATCTCGATCTCGTCGCATCGGTACGCGCCGCCTTCCCGCTTCGCCGGGACCGCCGTCCCGACGTGATCAACCTGCTCGCCCGGCTCGCCGACGGCACGGTTCGGCCGGCCCCGCTGTCCCGGTCCGCCCCACTGTCCCGGCCCGCCACGGTCGCGACAACACTGGCCGCAGTCGAGGCGGTGCGGTGACCAGCACCGACTACCCCGACCTCACCGCCCCCGCCGCCCTGGCCCTCGACGATCTACTCCCGCAGGCCCACACCGACATGAGCGGGCCGATCGCATCCTCACGATCGGTGCCCCTCCCGTCCGCACCGGACACCCTAGGCACCGAGCCCGCCGACTTCGCCTTTCTGATGGCGGCGACATCGGTTCCGACCCAGACCTTCTCGGTACCGACGTATGTGCCGCGCACCGACCGGGCGCTGCACGATCTCGGCGTCCTGGATCTGCTCGCCGCCTACCGCGGCGGTGTCACGTCGCCGAGCGAGGTGCTCGCCGCCCTGCGCGCGCGGTGGACCGACCCCGAGCTGTCCGGTGGGGCAATCCTCACCGTCGTCGGGACCGTCGCCGCGGCAGCTGCCGAATCGGACCGCCGATGGCGGGCCGGGACACCGCGACCCCTCGAAGGCATCTTCTTCGGGGTCAAGGACATCATCGACGTCGCGGGCTCACCGGTCACCGCCGGCTCGCACGTCACCGGCGATCGCATCGCGACCGGTGATGCGACCGTCGTCGCCCGATTGCGCGACGCCGGCGCCATCCCCGCGCTGATCACGGCAACCACCGAATTCGCCTGCGGTGCACCGCACAACGTGCGCTACGGCCCGGTCACCAACCCGTGGGACCGGGCCCGCTGGACCGGCGGTTCATCGACGGGTTCGGCGGGTGCCCTTGCCGCCGAACTGATCCCGCTCGCCCTCGGCACCGACACCGGCGGATCGATTCGGGTCCCCGGCGCCCTGTGCAACCTCTCGGGCATCAAACCCACCTATGGGCTCATCCCACGCACCGGTGTCGCCTCGTTGTCGTGGACACTCGACCACGTCGGGCCGATGGCCCGTTCCGCCGCCGACCTCCGCGCGGTGCTCGGCGTGCTGGCCGGACCGGACGACCTCGATCCCGGCGCGGCCCCCGCCGCGCGTACCGAGGACGTCCGGGCGAGCCTTCCCGTCCTGGGCCCGGGCGAACTGCGCCTCGACGGCCTCCGAATCGGTGTCCCCACCGGCTGGTTCACCGAACTGTGCGATGCCGCGGTCCTCGCGGCGTGGCAGGACACTCTGGCCGTCCTCGGCCGGCACGGCGTACAGGTCGTCCCTGTGGACATCCCCGACGCGCCCCTGCTCCACGACGACTTCACAATCGTGCTCACCACCGAGCTCGCATCGAATCAGGAAGGCGCACTGGACCGTTTCGCTCGGTTCGACATCGGCACGCAGATACGCATCGCCCGCGGCACCGCGGCGACGGCGGTCGATTACCTCCGGGCCCTGCGACGCCGGGCGGGAGCCCTGCGCGCCACACTGCGGGCCTTCGACGACGCCGGGGTCGACATGATCGTCACCCCCGGCGTCGGCGCGACCGCTCCGCGACTGTCCGATGTCACCGTCGAGGTCGACGGCGTCCGGCACCCCATGCAGTCGATCGTCGGCCGCAACACTGCCCTGTTCGATCACCTCGGACTTCCGGCGGTGATGATCCCAGCCGGATTCGTCGACGGGATGCCGGTCGGTGTCCAGATCGTCGGCCGTCCCTGGGCCGACGGGCTCGTCATCGGCCTCGCCCAGGCACTTCAGCAGCTCACCGATCACCACGATCGACGGGCTCATGGATAGCCCGTCTCATGGATGACACGGTCCCGGCGCAGCATCCCCACCCCTGGCGGGTCTTCGCCGCCACCAGCGTCGGTGTCGTCGCGGTCTTCGTCAGCATGAGTGGGCTCACCGTCGCCCTGCCGACGCTGGCCACCGATCTCGACGCGTCACCGGCCCAGGCGACCTGGATCCTGGTCGGCTACATGGTGGTCACGACGGCCCTGATCCTGGTCTTCGGTCGACTCGCCGACATCGTCGGTCGCCGGCCGCTCTATCTGGCCGGTCTGGTGGTGTTCACCGTCGCCACCGGGTTGTGCATCGCGTCGCCCACCGCGGGTTGGCTGATCGCCGCGAGGGTTCTGCAGGGTGTCGGGGCCGCCTCGGTGATCACCAACAACACCGCGCTGCTCACCGATACCTTCCCCCGGCACCTGCTCGGCCGCGCGTTGGGGTGGAATGCCACGGTCGCCGCGCTCGCTCAGGTGATCGGTCCGGTGATCGGTGGCGCCGCAACGGCGCTCATCGGCTGGCGGGGACTGTTCGTGGTTGCACTGGCGATCGGCGTGGTCGCCGCGGTGGCCTCGATCGCGGTCATCCCCCGCACAGCGACCAACACTGCTCGCCGTGAACCCTTCGACCTGACCGGCGCGGTGTTGTCGACCGTGTTGCTCACCGTCATCGTGCTCGCCCTGACCCCCGGACTGATCACGTCGCCGTGGCTCCCCTGGTTGTGCGGCGGTGTGGCCGCCACGACGGCGGTCGTTTTCGTGACGGTGCAGGTCCGTCGCACCCATCCCCTGATCGACGTCCGGCTCTTCCGCACCCGCGGAATCGGTCTCGTACTCGTTGCCTGTCTGCTGACCGCGGCCGCCACCTACTCCGTCCCGTTGATCATCTCGCTGTTCGAGCAGGCAGTCGACGGGACATCGCCCTTCGTCGCGGGCCTGCTGGTCACCCCGGTCGCCGTCGGCACGGTGGTCGCGGCGCTGATCGCCGGCGCCCTCGTCGCCCGCATCGCGCCCCGCACACTCACTGCGATCGGCATGGCGCTCAACGCGATTGGGTTGCTGGGTATGACACTCACACTGACCGTCGACGGCGCGCCCCTGGCGGTCACCTCGGCCTTCCTGTTCGTCGTCGGGTGCGGCATCGGCCTGTTCATGACGCCGAGTACGAGTGCGCTGATGCTGACCGTGCCGACGCAGCGGCGCGGGATCGCCAACGGCATGCGGTCGACGATGCAGAACGTCGGCAACCTGCTCAGTACCGCACTCGTGCTGGCGATCGTGCCAACCGGCATCGGCGCCGCTGCATCACGCGACGAACTGAGCGGGTATGTCGACGATCTGCGCACCGCCGGGCTGATGCTGACCGCACTCGCCGTGGTCGGGATCGTCGTCTGCCTCGCCGCACCGCGTCCACCGGTCCTCGCCCCACCGACCGGGTTCCCCGCCCAATCCCCCACTGCCATGAAGGAATCCGCATGACCTCAACCTCTTCCCACCGTGCGGGCCGCTCGGTCCAGGCAACCGACTACGCCCGCGTCGGCTTCGGGCAAGAACTCCAACCAGGTGCCCGCCCGGCCCTGCTGGTCGTCGATGCCGCCCGCGCCTACATCGATCCCGACTGTCCCCTCTATGCCGGTGTGGAAGAGAACGTCGAGGCCATGCGGACACTGCTCGCATCGGCCCGCGCCGCCGAAATCCCGGTCGTGTTCACCGAGGTGCGTCTGCGCGCCGACGGCGCCGACGCCGGGGTGTTCTTCCGCAAGACGGGAACGCTTGCCGCGTTCTGCGAGGGCAGTCCTTTCGGGGAACCGATCGACGGGCTCACCCCGGCCGACGGCGAACTCCTGGTGACGAAGAAGTACGCGAGTGCCTTCTTCGGCACCTCGCTGAATTCCTACCTCACCTCACTGGGTGTGGACACCGTACTCATCGCCGGGCTCTCCACCAGCGGATGCGTCCGGGCGACCACGCTCGACACCATGCAACACGGTTTCATCCCCATCGTCGTGGAAGATGCTGTCGGCGACCGCGATCCGGAAATCCACGAGTCCAACCTGTTCGACATGCAGCAGAAGATGGCCGAGGTCTGGCCACTGACCCGGGCCCAGGATTACCTGCGTCACATCTCCGGCACCACCAAGCGGGTTAGTTAACACGAACGAACCAAGAATGATGCCTCTGGAAATACACGGTCCGATACATTCGCAGTCAATGCATTCGAAGTCACAATGCATTTCGCCGACTCCGGCAACGTCGCCCCGGTCGCACCCCCTCGGTCGATCTGTCTTCCCATCAGGAGATTTCATGGCACCATCGTTGTCCCGCGGCGTCTCGATCGCCGCGATCGGTCTCGCCGCTGCACTCGGCTTCTCGGCGTGTAGCAGTTCCGGTTCCGGCGGTGGGTCCGGCGGCGATGCCACCGCCGGCATCGAATACGCCCAGTCCCAGCTCGCCAAGTACACGGAAGATCCGGCCTTCACGCTCGAGGCCGATCCCTTCCCGATGAAGGACATCGCGGGCAAGACGATCTTCACGATCCCCACCAACAGCGAAAACCCGTACAACGTCGCGGTCGACGACGAGTCGAGGAAAGTGGCCGAGAGGTACGGGGCCACCTGGATCGAATACGTCAACCAGGGCAAGCCCGCCCAGTGGGCGACCGGGGTCGAGCAGGCGGTCAACCAGAAGGCAGACCTGATCATCCTCTCGCAGGGTATCGATGGTTCACTCATCAAGCCCGCCCTGCAGAAAGCCGACGCCGCGGGCATCCCGGTCATGTTGACGCACACCACACTTCGCGGTGAATCGATCCCCGCCACGCTCGACGGACTCATCGACGGTTACACCGACGCCCCTCTCGCCGAGGCCAATCGCCTCACCGTCGACTGGATGATCGACCGGACCGACGGCAAGGGCAACGCCGTCATCATCACCTCTGACGAGGTCCCGCCTGCCAAGGCCGAGGTCGCCGCCATGAAGGACGAGATCGAAAAGTATTGCCCGAACTGCAAATACAAGGTCGTCAACGTGCCGGTCGCCGAGTGGGCGACCAAGATCCAGCCGGAGATCCAGACCGCACTGTCGGCTGACCCGTCGATCAACTTCGTGCTCCCCATCTACGATTCGATGTCGCTGTACGCCCAGGCCGGGATCAAGGCCGCGGGCAAGGCCGGCCAGGTGCAGATCTCGTCGGTCAACGGCACCCCGGCGGTGCTCAAGATCCAGCAGGACGACGGCATCGTCACCATGAACGTGGGCGAATCGATCCCATGGCTGGCCTGGGCGACCATGGATCAGGCCGGGCGCCTGCTCCTCGGATTGCCTCCGGTCCCCAACGGCGCCGAGCAGACCCCCCTCAAGCTGATCACCGAAGAGAACATCGACGAGACCGGCACCCCGCCGCAACCCGACAAGGGCTACGGCACCGCGTATGTCACCGGATACGAGGCACTCTGGGGGAGCAGTGTCCAGCCCTGACCCCATCGTCAACATCGTCGGGCTGTCAAAGACCTTCGGCGAGAACACCGTCCTGACCGACGTCGGTCTCACGGTGCACGCCGGCGAGGTCCACGGGCTGCTCGGTGAGAACGGGTCGGGCAAGAGCACGCTGATCAAGGTGCTCGCGGGATTTCACACCCCGGATCCCGGTGCCGCGCTCCAGGTGCGCGGACGCGACGTCGCCCTGCCGATCGCGTCCGGCGGGTTCCGGGACATCGGCATCAGTTTCGTCCATCAGGATCTCGCGCTCGTTCCCGACCTCTCGGTGGTCGAGAACCTGCGCGTCGGTTCGACCATCGCGGCGTCCAAGCCCTGGATCTCGTGGCGTCGCGAAAAGACGATCGCCCGAGAGTTGTTCGCCCGGTACGGATTGCACATCGATCCGGATGCGCTGGTGTCGTCGCTGGGTGCCACCGACCGGGCACTGCTGGCGATCCTGCGTGCCGTCGACGAACTCGGCGACGGCCGCACGCTGCTGGTCCTCGATGAACCGACGGTCTTCCTCCCCCGCGAGGGCACCGACCTGCTGTTCTCGGTGGTCCGGGAGATCGTCGCCGACAGCAAGGCCGCGGTCCTGTTCGTCTCACACGATCTCGACGAGGTCCTCGAGCACACCGATCGGGTGACCGTGCTGCGCGACGGGGTGTCCCAGGGCACCCATCGCACAGCCGATCTGACCGCGGCCTCGCTCATCGACCTGATCGTCGGCCGGACACTCGAGGCCGCCGAACGTCGTGAACCCCGTGCGGTCACCGACCGCAGCGACCCGCCGCTGGCCCGGGTTGTCGGGCTCTCGAGCGGCGCCATCGAGAGCCTCGATGTCGATGTGCACCCCGGTGAGATCGTCGGCATCACCGGGATCGCGGGATCAGGGTACGACGATGTCCTGCCGGCGCTCTACGGCGCCGGGCTCGCCCGGGAAGGAAGCCTGAGCGTCGGTGCGCGAACCCTGACACTGAACTCGGTGACACCGATCGACGCCCTGGAGGCCGAGATCGTCTATGTGCCACCGAATCGGAAGGTCGACGGCAGTGCGCCCGAACTCACCGTCGCCGAGAATGTGACACTTCCGGTGCTCGGCAAGCTGGTGCGGCCCCGAGCGCTCGATGCGCTCGCCGCCCGGATCGCCGAGCAGTACGACGTCCGCCCCCGCGACCCGCGCGCCGCCTACGGGTCCCTGTCGGGCGGCAACCAGCAGAAGGCGTTGATCGCCAAGTGGTTGCAGACCGATCCGAAGCTGGTGCTCCTGGCGGAGCCGACGCAGGGTGTGGACATCGGTGCCCGTGCCCGCATTTTCGAGATTCTCCGCGAAACCGCCCGCAGCGGAGCGGGAATCATCATCGCGAGTTCCGACTACGAACAACTGTCCGTGCTGTGCGACCGCGTGATCGTCATGTCACGTGGCCGCATCGCCACCGAACTGTCCGGTGAACTGCTGGCCAAACACCACATCTCCGACAGTGTCCTCGGTTCCACCCGAGAGGAAGCGCCGATCTGATGTCCGTCACCGTCGATACCAAGTCCACCACCGCCGCTGCGGCCCAAGAACCACCCCGCCCGACCCGTCGCCTCGGCGCCGGCCCGATCTTCGAGAAGTACGCCCTGGTGCTCGCACTCGTCGCCGTCGTCATCGTGTTCAGCCTGCTCCGACCCGAGGTCTACCCGACCACGAGCAACCTGCAGAACATCCTCGGATCCCAGGCCGTGCTGCTCATCCTCGCCCTCGGTCTGATCATCCCGCTCACCGCCGGTGAGTTCGACTTGTCCGCCGTGTCGACGATGTCGTTGTCCGCGATGACCATCGCCGTGCTCAACGTCCAGCACGGATGGTCGCTGCTCGCGGCGATCGCGGTGGCGGTCCTGGTCACCCTGGTGGTCGGGATGATCAACGCCGTCCTCGTGGTGGGCCTGCGCATCGACTCCTTCATCGCGACCCTCGGCAGCGGGACGGTGGTTCTCGGTGTGGTGCAATGGATGTCGAACTCCACCTCGGTGACCGGTGTCGAGTCCGCGCTCATCGACGCCACCGTCGGCACCCGCATCTTCGGGGTGTCGCTGCAGTTCTATTTCGCATTGGTGCTGGTCGTGATCATGGCCCTGGTCTTCGCGTACACGCCGATCGGGCGGCGACTGTTGTTCGTCGGCCGCGGCGCCGAGGTGGCCCGCCTGAGCGGATTGCACGTCGACCGCATCCGGGGCGGCTCGCTGGTCATGTCCTCGCTCGTCGCCGCCCTGGCCGGGATCGTCTACGCCGGCATGCTCGGTGGGGCCGACCCGTCGTCGGGACAGTCGTTCATGCTGCCGTCGTTCGCGGCCGCGTTCCTCGGTGCCACCGCAATTATCCCCGGCCGCTTCAATCCGTTCGGCACGCTCCTCGCGGTGTACTTCCTGGTCGCCGGGGTGGTCGGTCTGCAGATGCTCGGTGCGGCCAGCTTCGTCCAGCAGCTGTTCTACGGTGGCGCCCTGATCGTGGCGGTCGCGCTCTCCGGTGCGGTCCGCCGCCGGACCACCTCCCGATCGGCGACTTGATACCCACGACGCCCCTTGACGTCTTTCCTCACGAAAAAAGGTGAACCCATGACGACAACAGTTCTCGCCGGCAACCCGAAAGCCGGCTCACGAACCCTCGACGCGGCCACGCGGCTCGCGCAGGCGCTCACCGGCACCGAGCCCGACCACGTCATCGACGTGGTCGACCTCGGTCCCGGGCTACTCGGATGGGGCGACGCCCAGGTGGCGGCGGCCGTGGAGATGGTGGCATCGTCAGACCTCGTAGTCTTCGCGAGTCCGACATTCAAGGCCACCTATACGGGCATCCTCAAACTGTTCCTCGATCAGTTCGCCACCGGCGACGGCTTGCGTGACGTCACCGCGGTTCCCCTGATGCTCGGCGCCGGACCGGCTCACGCGATGGCCCCAGATCTGCTGCTCAAGCCAGTTCTCGTGGAGCTCGGCGCAACCTGCCCCGCGCCGGGTCTGTATCTCATCGATTCCACCTACACCACCGATACCCGCATCGCCGACTACGCCGATCGCTGGGCATCGGTTCTGCGGTCGACTGTCCGAACGGATGCACCATGACGAACGAACCTCTCGACGGCACCGCCCTGCGTCGCACCTTTGGGCACATCCCCGCCGGGGTGATCGCCGTCTGCGCGGACACCGGCGCAGAACGGATCGGCATGGCGGCCAGCACCTTTGTTCCGGTTTCGCTCGATCCGCCGCTGGTCTCCTTCTGCGTGCAGAACACCTCGTCCACGTGGCCTAAGCTTGCGGGACTGCAACACCTCGGTATCAGTGTGCTCAGTACCGCGCACGATTCCGCGGCCCGCGTACTCGCGGCCAAGAACGGCGACCGGTTCGCCGGGATCGAAACCGAAACCCACGACGGTGGAGCACTGTTCGTGGCGGGCTGCGGGATCTGGATGGATGTGACGGTGGATCAGGAGATCCTGGCCGGCGACCACACCATTGTGGTGATGGGGGTCAACGCTGTCTACAGCGACCACGCCGAATCGGGCGTAGAACCGATCGTATTCCACCGCAGCGCTTTCCGGACACTGGCGCTGTAAGGACGGCATCGCAATACTCGCGACGGTGTTGCCAATCGGCAATCACTTCTTCTGAAGTCCTGCTACGAACGGGCGAACGAGCGTCGGCGAGGGTCCGAGCTGCGACCACCCAGTCATCGAGCCCGTGTTGAAGCACCGCAACAATTTGGTCTGAGCTCCGAAGGAAGTGTCAACGTGGGGCCCGACCCAGCAGTGGCGAAACACAACGGGAACGACTGTTGCATCGAAAGACATGCACGGACAGTCAATCCGCCTATTCGCACTGCCAGAATGGCACTCTTGAACAATGTCTCGGGATCGCGATGAGCAGGTACTGGCGGCCACGTGGACCGAACAGCACGGAGTCGACCTGGTGGCCTCAGATCTGCCACATGCGTGGACCAGTGCGCTACATCGGCTTGGCCGCGACCTGCACGTGCGTCAGTACGGTGGCTCCATTGAGCGGATCGACTGGGTCGCGGAATACGACGCGGATACCGGATACGTGTTCCTCCTGAGCGCCGTCACGGCAGTTGGTCGCGGGCCCAACGGCCTCGGTATTGACGGAAGTGGCGCACAGGTCGACGACACTGAGGAGAACATCCTCACGTGCATTGCTATGTCGTTCAAGACCAGGTCGCCCGCGCGCACGTTGCGTGGCCCTGGGGCGACAGCGGCGGCTTTATGACACCGAACCTCGTCGACGGGGCCGCCGTGTGGGACGACAAAGGCCGCCAAACTCCGATCGGCACACTGTCATGACGTTCTGCCGCGCGCATCAGCCCGACGGAATACAGGCCATCAACGCGGGCAAAGCGCCAGACCGAGCAGTGAAGGTGATGCGGCCGTGTTCGGATCAGTTGCGAACAGCCCCGGCGGCTGAAGGTTGTTCGGCTCGTTCGCTGGGTTGGCCGTTCCAGAGGTTCGCTTGGAAGTCAGGGTCTTTCAAACTAGCTGTGATTGTTACGAGTCCTGCTGCGGCAAAGGTGGTTCCGATACGCCGCATCGCGGGAGCCTACCCGCTGACCCATTAGGGCGTTCGGCGTCAGTCCTGTCGGCGCTCTCCCTAGCTGATTGTTCGCCCTGGCGCGTCTCCCCGTTCGCCATCCTTCACCAGCTAAGGATCCAGACCTTCGGCGTGATCCAGTCGGGTAGGTGTTCCCGCTTGGGATTGTTTCGCCGGAAGCCCAGCGAGCGGGACCGCCAGTGTGGGATGGCAACGTACATGGGAGCGATGACACCTATCTGAGAGTCGGTGACCACAATTGCCAGGCGCCGATTGGCCGCTCCTCGCCAGGACGCGCAGCCGTCGGGTCAGCTACTAGTGGAATGTGCAGACCGACGACCGCGCACGCTCTAGTCGGCGATCAAGCCCCCTCCGGGGCAGCAACCAAACCCTCGGCAATCTCGACGATGTCATGCGGTGCATCGAAATTGCACAGGTCGCCGAAAGCGCCGACGCCAACCGACACCATCCTCAAGGTCACCTCCGACTGCGCCAAGTCACGCGACGCCAACCCGAGTTGACCCACCATCCCTGCGGTGGTTCTCTACCCTGCACCTATGAGCACACCGTCGTGGGTAGAGCTTGCCGGCCGCAATGCAGCCGCCGAATCTGTTTGCATCACCGGAACACTGGAGATCAGCACGTCATCCCCAGAAACGATGCGTTTCGACTTTCATCATGCGCCGGGCGGGAAATGGCGTATCGAACACGATGGCCAGCCGGTATACCTCGCGGCAAACTCGACCGCGGTCGTACGCATCGACGATCAGATGCAGCAGCTCGACGGCGATATCCAACTGCCGATTCTGGGTGCTCAGTTCACCCCGCTCGATCTGTTGGGTCCCAGGTCGCTGCTGCACAACATGAGCGCCGGAATGACCGCAGATGGCACTGCGAGCGCCATCGATGTCGGAGGGCGCGCCGCCTGGTCAGTCCGATTGCTGACGCCCAAGGGGAAAGCCGTCATCATGGCCTTCGACGATGCCACGGGACTGCTGGTGCGTGTAGCGAACGGCGACGGGGCGGTTCTTCTCCAGGTCGACAATCTCGCCCAGCCAGACGTTCTTCCTGACTCATTGTTCGTGTGGGATGGACTGGTTCACCAAGTCCGCTCGCCTCGTGACCGACGCCCAAGCGGCGAGACGAATAAGGACGAGCGCATCGAGTTCATGAGAGCAGTTGTAGCCGCGCAAGCCAGACCTCAAGATGTCCTCTCCGCTATCGCTGCGGCCGACAGCGAAAGCAGTGCTCGTGCAGCGCTTGTCGACCTGCTGGGCGTGACTGAACTCGGTGCCGACTCGATCATGGCCATACCCATCGGCCAGTTTCGCAGCGATCACGCGACGAGTAATCGCCGCACCCTCGAAATCATGGAAGACCGGCACCGACACTGAAACAGCGGACTCACTGATCGTCCCTGGGTGCATACACGTACCACCCAGCCGAAGGATCGCCGCGGCCCGGAGGGTCGATCCTTCGCCAGCCCCGGGCGTGGGCCCGATCAAGGATGAGCCGCTCGCAACGTGGTCGATCAGCCGCAGTTGTTCTCCACTGCTCGACGAACGCGGCAACTTGCGGCAGAACTCTCATGTGCCGGCCGCCGGCAGGCCCCGGTTGCGGAGCCGCGGGAAGGTCACTCCACAGATAGCCCCCGACGACCGGGTGCACAAATCCGTCGCCGATTCGCGCCGACATCATTTTGCTGAATGCCCTTGTGCCGGCCGCTTTCACTCCATCACCGTGATCATCACCGAGCGCGAACATCAGTTCCTCACCGAGCAACTGATGAACCTCAGTAGCGTCTTGGTGCCCCTCCAAGATCGGCTCGCCGGGCTCTCGCCTTCGGAACCGCGAAAGAATCGTGGCGACTACTTCGGCAACGTCGGGCGGGATGAGCGGCGGCACCTCGCCTGGGCAGCCATCGACAATCTTCAGATACCGCTGGGTACCCAGGACAAACGTGTCCCAGGTACCCTCCACGACCGCGAATCGGGTTGCCCGATAGACGAAGTGATCGAAAGCATCGCGGCGAAAGGGCACCAAACGACGCATGCCATCGACCTGCGTGACGGCCATCGACCCAAAAACGAACTGTTCGAGGATCGCTTCCTCAATATCGAGACTCACATGCATCCCCACGCACTAGGAGAACCGACAGACGACGCCGTCGGGCGTGGGGTCACCGGCGACAATTACAACACACTCCCGCAGGTGTTGAGTATGTCGTTAGCAAGTGGGTCAGAGACGTCGAGCAGATCCGCGACGACGCGTTGAGCGGCTTGAGCGTTCGAGCTGTCAAAGACGACCTCAACACGGGTCGCCGGTGACCGTAAGTTCCTCATGGAACATGCCAATCTCACCGATAGCCGCCGAACCTGTCGAGTTCTGGAGTCCGATCAACGAACCTTGAGCACGCATACTGAGCGTCGCATCCCCCGACACAGTCTGGTCCGGTTCACTCAGGGCTATCTGTTCTAAGCGTCCGATTCGACGACTGACGCCTTGACAGCAGAGGCACCTCCACACCGCCAATGGAGTACAGATAGGTATGGCGACTTTCGAGCACTACAGGTGGGTCACCGAAGAAGCCTGGATTCAGAACGCGTACTGCATCACGCTGATCAGCGCAATCGAGCCTGACGACGTCTTAGCGAGCTTGAAAGCTCGACGCACTCGCCCCATCGTGAAAGGTGCTGACGAGGCCCTGTTCGAGGGTAGCGGGCTCGCTGAAGAGCAGGGGCTGTCGGGATGGACCAGCAAGTCGTCGCCGTCTCGCCGGCATCACCCGAAGTAGTGCTAGTCGACTGGCCATCGACAGGCACAAGCCGTACCTGAGCGCGCGCCTCGATCGCGCTCCGCGGAGCGCACCAGAGCCGAATTGTCGGTGGTCTCCGATACCGTCACGACCAAATCGAGTCACGGGTCATCGGGGGTAGAAGTGTCGGTCAACACGATTGAGTCAAAGCGGTTCCGGTTGGTGGAGGGGCCGTCGACCATCTTCGATAAGGTCAGTCCCGCAGGGCTGTCGGATGTTCAACTCACCGAGCGGGTCGTAGGGTATGCCAGTCAGATTGCGGCGTTGACTGCGCAGTTCCTCGACGTGCTGGTCGAATTCGACAACCGCGGCGTGTGGTCCGGCGATGGGATCCGCTCGTGCGCGCATTGGCTCTCGTGGCGGACAGGGTTGTCGCTGCGTGCCGCCCAAGACCACCTGCGGATTGCGCATGCACTCACCGAGCTACCGCAGTTGCACACCGCGTTCGGCGATGGGCGGCTGTCGTATTCGAAGCTCCGCGCATTGACTCGCGTGGCCACGGTCGATCGCGAGGAGGAGTTGCTGACCGTGGCCTTGTCGGCGACGGCGGCACAAGTCGAACGACTCGTCCGGGCGATCAAACACATCGATCGCGGAAGTAGCGAAAGCGAAACGGACCGAGCCGATTCCACTGCGCAGTGGCGGTGGAACGACGACGGGACCTTGTCAGTGTCCATGCGGTTCAGACCGGTCGATGGTGCCAGGTTTCTCGCCGGTGTGGTGCGCAGCGAGTACGAGCGCACCCGCACCAGCGTCGATCCCGATCTGCCGACAGAGATCACGAACACAGGCACCACTGATACCGCATCGGTGAAAGCCGATCTGTGGCGACACGTGCCCTCGAACATCGCCGACGCAGTCGTCGCGATGGCCGACGCCGCCGCGACCATGATCGACATGCCCGAGTTCGCTCCCGGTGCCGAAATTGTGGTCCACACCGACACCGAGAACTCCGAGACAAGTCCGCATCTCGACGGTGGTCCGGCGTTGTCCGAATCCGATGTCGACGAGG
The DNA here is from genome assembly GCF_059553375.1 of Williamsia sp. z71. Lineage (NCBI taxonomy): Bacteria > Bacillati > Actinomycetota > Actinomycetes > Mycobacteriales > Nocardiaceae > Williamsia > Williamsia sp. z71. The sequence goes on along the minus strand of NZ_JCANWX010000002.1, from coordinate 782,741 downwards.
CTGCGTGCGGTGGATCAACGCGTACCGTCCGGCACCCCAAGGGCAATCGGGGTGTGGCGATGACGTGGGGCCGTAAACGCCGCCTGCCCACGCGGGCATTGCTTCGGGCGTTGTACGAGCGGGATCGCGGTTGCCGATACCCGGGCTGCGGCCGTACCCGGCATCTACACGCTCATCACGTTCGGTTCTGGCGGGACGGCGGGACCACCGATGCGGACAACTTGGTCCTGTTGTGCTCCTCCCATCATCGGGCGCTACACAACGGTGAATTCGGGATCACTTCGCGCGGGCATCAGCTGTTCACATTTCAGCGCACGGATGGCTCGCTGATCGAGACCGCCCCTGCCACACAGACTCCCAGTGGATGGCTACCTGACAGCACAATCGCACCCGATGCCGTCGAACCCGTTGGCGGCGGACAGCTCGACCTCGGCTACACAACCGAAGTCCTCTACGCGGCCTGGGAATTGCGCACTACACAACGCGGCCGCCCGATGGCCGCATAACCGCGCTCCGCGGAGCGCGCCGTGCCGGTGGCCGCCGGCTCAACAGTCACCAGGACAACGACGGTTCGCTGCCGGAGACGGCGATCTCGACACGGTCGTGGTGCAGGGTCCGGACCCCGAACAGCTGGCTGAGGAGCTCGTCGGCGCCCAAGTCGGTGTGCGCCGACCACCGTCGGACCCGGTGCCTTGCGCGCGACGACGAAAGCGTCACCGTCGCCGAGGGTGACCCATCGAAATCCACCGTCACCTGGCCGCTCTCCCCCGGCGCAACCTGGGCTGTGAGTAGCGCAAGTGAATCGCCAGAAAAGACAACAGGCCCGGCGACCTCGACGACAAACCTGCACCGCGACAACGTCGATGCGTCCGGGCTACCGATCCGGATTCGTGAATCGTGCACTCCCAGTTGGGCAAGCAGTGCGTCGGCGCGTGCGCCGACTAGCCAGACAGCACCATCCACCCCGCGCAGCGCGCCGGCGATGGTTTGCATCAGCGATGCCGCGGTGTGGCCCTCCGTCGATACCAGCACCACGATGTCCGGGATCGAATACGACAGTCCGGCGGTCCTGGCCGCCGGATCGGTGATGAGCGGGGCGAGCGCAAGAGCTTCAGCGTTCTTCTCCGAGATCCGTTCGGGCACCGAACGGGCGGCCCAGTCAGGACCATCGTGCCACGCGATCGCGTCAGGTTCGTGAGCGAACAGCGCGCCCATCATGAAGGCCCGATTCGCGAGCTCCCAGTCCTCTCCCCCGTACTGGACAAACGAGGGATCGAAGCCTCCCACGTCATCGAATAGCTCACGGCTGCAGGTCATCACCGCGCTGATCATGTATTTGTAGCTGTCCCAGCCCGGAGTCAGCAGGTTGGATGTGCGGTCATACGCGTCCACCAGCCATCCGGGTTCGCCGCCATGCGACAGTTCGAGATGCCGTCGTTCGGACAGCCACTCGACCACCGAGGCCCGAGCCACTTGACTCAGATCTGCATGTTTGCGCCGCCCGACAACAAGGGTGTCTGGCGCCGCCGCCGGCAACCTGACCGCGTGGCGAATGTAGTCGGGTGTCGGAACCGTGTCTGCGTCGAGAAAACACAGAACCGAGCCATTCGACGCCGCGACTCCCAGATTGCGCGCAGCCGCGGCCCGAAAGCCTTTGTCTTCCTGCGTCACCACAGTGATGTTCAGCCGGGATGTCCAAGCACTCACGTCCGGCGCGCATTCCGAACCGTCGTCGGCGACCACCACCTCCAGACGATCCGGCGGGTAGGTCTGAGCCGTCAACGCCTCGAGCACCAGCGCGAGTTGGTGGGGCTGGTTGTAGTACGGGATCACGACACTCACCAACGGCCTCGACGCGGCGTCGCTGACAAGGTCCCAGCGGTTGTCGGGCACGATCGTCCGACCATCGCCGAGACTGATGACCGTCATGCACTCCACCGCCGCAACAATCGCTCATGGGTTCGGCCGACGTCGGCAGCCGAGGGCGACGGCGCCACCGCCGAATCGATCCAGGTATCCGCTGGATGCACGAACGCATTCTCGATGGCGGCCCGCAGTGCGTCGTCGTTGTTTGCGTGCATCGTCAGCACGCCCGGTGAACGCGCAGCGAGTTCCTCGGTATACGCGGTTTGCGGGACCAGCGGCCTGCGTCCGGCGGAAATCCAGGCGTTGATCGAACCAGATGCCGACATGTGCCGATGGTAGGCGACGGGAACCGTGACTTCGGCCGATGCCCGACGGAGTTCGTCGTCGGTCAGATAACCGGTGATCTCGCACCGTCTCCCCATATCCGCGGCGAGCTTGGCAAGGTCGTCGGCGAGATCCTCGTGGCCGGGTGACGGGGTGCCGAGCGCCACGAAGCCGATCGACGGATCAAGACCGGACATCGCCCGGAGTGTCTCGAGATGCCCCTTCCCGGGATACAGGTAGCCCAGCACACCGACAGTCAATTCGGCTGACTCCAAGGGCTTTTCGACACGGGTGGTATCGAACATCAGCGGTACCACCTCCAGGTCGATCGAGGCGTCGACGTACTCGGCGAAGAGCGACGCCTCGTGCCGGCTCGACACGATCACACCCGTCGCGGATCGGGCCACCGCGCGGAAGAACTCGATGCGTGCCTGCATCGCTCTTCCGTCCGAGGGCTGGGGTAGATCGTGCAACGTCACCGAAACCGGCCGGCGAAGCCCCGCGATCAGTGCAAGCAGGTTGTCACGTGCCCGTAAGGGCGTACGTCCGAACAGGCGGTCGGTGACGTGCACGTGCACGAGCGCGCACTCGGCCAGATCCGATGGAACGCCGGCACAGAATGTGCGCATACGCGCGAGCCGATGATCGCCGCCCTCCGCGATCACCGCATCGAAAACCGATTGCGCATACCGCACCACACCGTGCGACCGAGGTCCGACGATGAGATGTCCTATTGGTCCGGTCATGACAGTCCCAAGATTTCGATGAGTTCGACGTAACGGTCCAGGACGGCATCGATGAACTCAGGATGGTCGGCGTACCAGCGCATCTGACGATCATGAACATCTTCTTCGGTCATCACAGCACCGTCGACCTCCCACGACGTCCGCGGGGATGCCTCGATACCGAGCGCGTCGATCACCCGTCGTTGTAACGGCGCTCGAATGTTGCCGAGCAAGTCGCGTGACGGTGGCACCGGCGCCGACGCCCCGAGTGCGTCGAGGATCCGGCCGCCGAGGGCGAGCAGTACCCGGTTTCCGGGATGGTTGATGGTGTGGGCGGCGTCGGACCCGACTCCGAGCAGGATGTCGGAGACCCCGATGTCACAGTGCCGGCGCTCGCGGACCGCGAGCTGGTCCACACTCCATTGCGCTGCCTCCCGGATGCGATCGGGCGCGACGTCGACGTCCCATTCATCAAAGCGGCTGCGGCCGTCCCTCACCGCGAGGACCGTTCTGAGATCGTGATACGGAACTGCAGCGGGCACCGCGGACGGTTGCGCGGGATGTCTGGCGATGACCTGGAACGGGTACAACCCGCCATAGCGAATGACCGGCCACACGATGACGGACGCCGACGGCGCCATGTCGGCCAGGTCCGGTCCGCCGATCGGCAATCCCCGGTACCCGGCACGCACCGGTTGGGAGACGATGACCGCGGCTCGGCGGACGAGGAGCTCGACCCGGGCGATGTCGGAGGACTCGAGTTCGTGGACAGGTGGGACGCGAACGGTACGGAACGGAAGGTCCGGGGAGCTGGACACCACGATCCGCAACGCTTCGGCCTGGCAATTTCCCCAGACGACCAGCAGCTTCCTGTCGTCGGTCACCGGAGCCTCGGAGACACCGTAGAACTCGCCGTAGTGTCGTGTCCGCCCATCCACCGGCGCGTCGCGATGGTCTTCGGTTGTCATCAGTACTTACTTCCCTCTCGAACAGCCGGGCCGGGTTCCCGGCACGTCTTGTATATCCGTTTCGCCCGCTAAGGAATCATCGACTTGATCACTATTGCCTCGGTTCCCACGCGGCACCGGACTGGCTGAATGCCCTTCGGTACGCGGTGGGCGTGGTACCCACCGCATCTCGGAAGCGCGCACGTAGGGTGGTGGCGCGGCGCTGCCAAGGCCACAGCGGCTGGCAACCTGCTCAATGGTGTGATCGGTCTTTTCTCGAGAAGTTCCTGACTTGGTTGACACGCGCAGCCAACTCCAGCAGACCAGCAGCAGGCAGTGCGAACGCTCCGGTACAGATGGACGCAATCCTGGCCCCTCGCCGCGCCGCTTTGTTCAATGCCTCCGACACCGCCGCAGGCGGTGGCCGCCGATAATCGGCGTAACCCGGAATCCTGATTGTCGCAGCGTGATCGAGCTCCTCCAAACCTGGTAGTCGACTTTGACCTCCCAGTGCACCTTGCTGGCGTCCGCATCCACTCACCAACTTGCGCCGCACGGTGAGTACGTGACCGACACGCCCTCAACCACGACGGCCGACGCTGACAGGCTAGGCAATGTACCCACGGGCGACGCGAGGAACAGAAGTCGTCGCGTCGTTCTGTCATTTTGATAGGTGCCACTTGCGTTGGCCCTGAGCAAAATTCGATCGGCTCTGATGGCGCTGGTATTCCCGGAGACTCGCGCTCGACTCGAAGTGGCTTTACACGGTCAGCACCGATGCGTAACGCGGACGAAACTGGCTGCTCGTAGCTTTTGAACTGGTTAGTTCAACGACATCCTAACGACTTCGGTTTCCAGCGCCGTAACCCGAGTGCGGTCAGGATTCCCCCGCTCAGAATGGAACCCACACATGTCTGCTGCCCTCGCCCTCGAAGCCCGCGGACTCCTGGATGATGACGAGACTGCGGTCTCGATCAAGGGTGTCGAGAAGTCCTTCACCATCGGCCGCGGCAAAAAGATCGACGCCGTCGCATCAGTCGATCTCAGCATTGCCAAAGGCGAGTTCGTGGCGGTGATTGGCCCGTCAGGGTGTGGCAAGTCGACGCTGCTGCGGTTGCTGTCCGGGCTCGACATGCCCACCGCGGGCAGCGTCGAGATCTTCGGCGACGATCCGAAAGTGCTGGCGCGACAACACCGTCTCGGCGTGGCCTTCCAGGAGCACGCACTTCTTCCGTGGTCGTCGGTGCGCGCCAACATTGCTCTCCCCTACCGGGTCGCGGGACGGAAAGTCGACCAGGCACGGGTGGATTCGCTCATCGAGTTGGTCGGACTCGCCGGATTCGAGAAGGCGCGCCCCAAGCAACTGTCCGGTGGCATGCGGCAGCGGGTATCGATCGCCCGAGCCCTTGCATTGAACCCGGACCTGCTGTTGCTCGACGAGCCCTTCGGTGCACTCGACGCCGTCACTCGCCGACGGATGAACTCCGAGCTCTCGCGTATCTGGGCCGAGGAACGGATCACCACCCTTCTCATCACGCATGATGTGGACGAGGCGGTCATGCTTGCCGACCGCGTCGTCGTGATGAGCAAGCGTCCCGGCACCATTCAGGCCATCCACAAGGTCGACTTCGAGCGTCCCCGCGACGCGTCGATCACGCGTACCGCGGAGTTCCACCACATCGTCGACACGCTCACCGCCATGCTCGATCATGACGAAAGCGCCGCGGCGTGAGCGCTTCCCACAAGAACTTTGTGTTCTCGGTCTCCGGATGTATCGGCCTTCTCCTCCTGATCGAGCTCGTGGGACGGTTCGGCATCGCCGGACGGGCATGGCCACCCCTCACCGACGTCTTCGACTACCTGTCGACCCCGACCGGATGGAGCCTGGTCCAGCGGAATACGTTGGTAACCCTCTCATCTGCCGTAAAGGGCTTTGCGGCCGGAGCGATCATTGCGATCCTCGCCGCAGCCGTCGCCCTGGTGGTACCACCACTGCGCCCTGGTTTCGACCGCATGGCCGCGATCGTGCATGCGATACCGATGATCGCCTTGGCTCCGTTGCTGATCACCACCGTGGGCCGCACAGACACGCCCGCGGTCGTGGCGGCGCTGAGCGTCGGCTTCGTGATGTTCGTGGCGATGACCTCGGGACTGGCCGCAGTGGGATCCACTCACCAGGATGTGTTCACGGTCCTGGGTACGAGAAAAGGACGGCGGCTACTCCTGCTCGAGCTGCCCCACGCTGTGCCGGCCCTGTTCGACGGTCTCACGCTGGCCGCACCCGCGGCGGTCCTCGGCGCCACGATCGGCGAATGGTTCGGCGCGCCCAGGGGTTTGGGATTGATCATCGTCAGCGCGATGCAGAACTTTCAGATGCCGCTGCTCTGGGCAGCGGCCGCCGCGGCGACAGTGATGTCGCTGGTGGCATACCTCGCGTGTATGGGGCTGCAGCGTATCGCAACTAGGAGATTCACATGAGGCGCGTCCGATTCATCGGCATGGGGCTCGTCCATCTGTGGCCGGTCGCCCTGACCCTCGTTGCGTGGGACATCTGGGTGGTCGCCAGCGGCTACACCGCCACCGTCGCCCCACGACCGTGGCATGTGATCACCGATGTGGTGGCCGGATTCGGCCACTACCTCGGGCCGAGCCTGTACACGATGGGGATGTCCGTGGGCGGGCTGGCCGGGGGCACCCTCATCGGCACCGTCGGCGCCGTACTGGTGTGGTGGTCGGCAGCAGCCTCGGGCGTGCTGACGCCGACCGCCCTGATCATCCGATCGGTTCCGATCACGGCGATGATCCCGATCATCGCCCGCGTGGTTGGTTACGGTGACGTCGCCGTCCTCACCTGTACTGCACTGATCAGCTTCTTTCCCGCATTCGTCCTGACTCTCTCAGGCCTGCGCGCCATCCCGGACAGTGGCCGCGACCTCTTCCAGGTGTTGGGGGCGAGCAAGTTTCAGGTCCTCAGCAGGCTCGGTGTGCTGAACGCAGTGCCCAATCTGATGGTCTCCCTCCGGATCACGGCGCCGATGGCCGTGCTGGCGGCGATGCTGGCCGAGTTCCTCATGGGAGCACACGGTCTGGGCGCACTGTTCAGCGAATCACGCAGTTACCAGGACATGGACCGGGCGTGGGGAACCGCCCTGGTTGCCACGGTGGTGTCGGTTCTCGTGTTCGGCGTGGCGCGGGGTATGGAGCGTCGCGTCAACGACCGAGTCACCTGACCACGACGAATCACGCTGTACCCGAACACATCAGGGCGCCGGTAATGGCGTACTGCCACCGCTGCCTGTCGTTCGTAGCAGTTCACCGTAACGCACGGACGACCGGCTCGAGAAGGAGAAGCTATGCTCACCAGAACAATTCGACGAAGTCGGATGCGGGTGGCGATCACCACACTGTTGGCCGCCTGCCTCACATCGGTCGCAGCCTGCTCGGCCGATGACGGCGACACCGAGGTCGGACCGGACGGCTCACCCCTCACCACTGTGAACGTGTCCCTCGGCTGGATCAAGAACGTTGAGTGGGCAGGCTTCTGGCTCGCCGACGACAAGGGTTACTTCGCCGAGGAAGGTCTGAAGGTCAACTGGATCGGCGGCGGCCCCAACGCGCCGACGCCCGCACAGTCCGTGGCGTCCGGCGAAGCGCAGATCGGCATCGTGCCCAACATGCCCTCCTGGTTGCAGACCTTCGCCAGCGGCGACAATTGGACGGCCTTCGGAGCCCAGTTCCAGGATTCGCCCGGCGCCGTCGTGTCGCTCAGCAGCGAGCCGGTCCGGACCGTCGACGACATGCGCGGCAAAAAGCTACTGGGGCAGGAGGGTACGCAGATCAGCTACGACGCGGCCTTCAAGGTCGCCGGCGAACAGCCCGACTACGAGTTCGTTCCCGTGGGATTCGACATCGCTCCGCTCGTGGAGAAGCAAGGTGTCGCCTACACCGCGTACGTGACGAATCAGCCGATCACGCTGGAAGAACAGTACGGGATGAAGCCGAGTGACTACGTCGTCACGATGTACTCCGAGCTGGGTCTGAGAACCTATGCCGGGGTCATGTTCGGCGAGTCGGAGTACGTCGAGCAGAACGGGGATCTCGTCACCAAGTTCCTGCGCGCATCGATTCGCGGGTGGCAGGAGAACGAGAAGGACCACACTGTCGGGGCGCACCTCGCGGTGGAGAAGTACGGAGTCGACCTCGGTCTGGATCTGACCCAGCAGATCCGGGAGAACGAGGTGCAGCAGGGTCTGCTCGTGGGCGACACCGGGAGTCCGCTCTTCTGGATGGACATCGATCTCATGAACAAGGAGATGTACTCGTGGATGAGAACGGCCGGTTACGAGGAATTCCCAGCGCCGGAGGAGTACGTCGACATGAGTTATCTGCAGGCCGCCCACGACAGTCTCCAATAACGCGACAGTCTCCAATTACCCGCCACTCTGACGTAGAAGGACCTGCAATGACAAGCACAAAAATCGATGCCCCGGGAACCGCTTCCGGCCGACGCGACCTGCGCGCACTCCCCAAAGGACACCTGCACCTGCACATGGAGGCCGGCATCCGTCCTGAGACGCTCGCCGATCTGAGCGCACGCGTCGGAATCGAGTTGCCCGAAACCGGCGGGTTCAAGGGCTTCTCAGCGTTCTCCGCCATGTACAAAGGGCTGCTGACGACATTGCGCCATCCCGACCACCTCGCTTTGCTGGTGGACCAGATCTTCGAGGACCAGGCGGCGGAAGGCGTTGCCTACCTCGAACTCAGTGTCAGCCCGGACCGGTACACCGATGTCTACGGTTCGGTACCGGCCGCACTGGGCGCGATGATCGACCTCGCGCGGCAGGCCTCGCAGAAGCACGGTGTGGCGTACGGACTCATGCCCACAATCGACCGCACGACAGGCACCGATCGTGCACTCGTGGTCGCCGAGGCGGCAGCCGGGTTCGCCGGGGCGGGGGTCGTATCGCTGGGCCTGGCCGCCGACGAACGGGGCCACCCCGGATCGAGGTTCCGCCCCGCGTTCGAGATCGCCAAGGACGCTGATCTGCAGGTGACACCGCATGCCGGTGAATTGGTCGGCGCCGAATCGGTACGGGACGCGATCGACGTCCTGGGTGCCGACCGCATTCTGCACGGCGTCCGGTGTGTGGAGGATTCGGATCTGGTGGCAGAGTTGGCCGAACGCGGCATCCCACTCGACATGTGCCCGACATCGAATGTCCTTCTCGATGTCGTCGAAGACATTGCGTCGCATCCGATCACTTACCTGCTCGAACAGGGGGTGCGCTGCTCGATCAACGCCGATGATCCGATCCTGTTCGGCCCGAACATCTTGGCGGAATACCAACTGTGCCGGGACACGATCGGGTTGTCTGACGAACAGCTCGCGGCGTGCGCATGGACGTCGATCGAGACCACACTGGCCCCGGATGAGGTGAAGTCGCAGGCGAAGGCGAGAATCGACTCGTGGTTGGCGTCGTAGCGCCACTGTTCTCGCCGCGCTGACGACGTGGCGACGCACCATTCACAGTGATCCCTGTGAATGGTGCGTTCGCATTTTCCGAGTGACCTTAGGATGGCGGCATGGCGACAGGCAGTGAGCGCGAGCGGTTGCTCAATCTAGTGATCGACCTGATTCTCGAGCGCGGGATGATCGATGTCAGCCTCAGTGCGATCGCGCGAGAGGTCGGTTCGAACAATCGGATGCTGCTCTACTACTTCGGTTCCCGCGAGGAGTTGCTCGACGAGGCGTCGCTGAAAGCGTTCGATCGTTTCCCACGCCTACGTGATTTGTTCGTCCGGCTGAGCGAGCCGGGTGACCTCTACGACCGACTGGTCCGTGCGTGGGACGATCTGTCGCACCCCGACAATCTGGAGTTCCTGCGTCTGTACTTCCAGCGTTTCGGAGTCGCGATGCGAGAGCCGGGCAAGTGGCAGGGATTCACCGAACGTGCTGGGCAGCAATGGGTGTCGGAAGTCAGCAAGCTGCTCGAGGCCGAGGGTTTCGGTCACAGGGACGCGCGCACCGGAGCGATCCAGGTGGTGGCTCTGTGGCGTGGGCTGCAGGTGCTGTTGCTCTCCGGTGTCCCACACGCGCAGCTCCGTCTGCCCTATCAGGAGGGTGTGCGTGCGGTCGTGTCCTCATCGGCACCGCACTGATCCGAAAAAGCAGCGCCCACCCCTCGCCCACTGAGGTGCGAGGAGCGATGAGCAACGAGCCGAAGGGCTTGGCGGCAGGCCGAAGGCACTGAGGTTCTCTTACGTGTAATCGGGGGTAATCCCGGCGAAACACCAGCCACCTACAGTTTGAACTGTTCAGTTCAAAAAGAGTGGATGGAGTGACTCGACATGGTGAAACTGTGGAAGATCGGGATGTTCCAGCACTCCGGACTGACCGGACCGTGGCGGCTCCCGGAGAACAGATCGACCGACTTCGTCGACCTCGACCACTGGCTGACGATGGCACGACGCTGTGAGGCGGCGGGCGTGGACTTTCTGTTCTTCGCCGACGACTACGGCTATCCGGTTCTCGGTGACGGCATACCCGCGGACGCGCTTCGCGGGGGAATCCAGTTCCCCAAGGGTGACCCGACGGTGCTCCTCGGTGCCCTCGCGGCGGTCACCGAACGGCTCGGTCTGGTGACCACCCTGTCGACCCAGGTGGAGAAGCCGCCGATGGTGGCGCGCAAGATGGCAACACTCGACCACCTCACGCGGGGACGCATCGGCTGGAACATCGTGACCGGTGCTGGGCAGAACGCCTCGGCACGACTGTTCGGGATTCCGTTGACCGACCACGACAAGCGCTACGAGATCGCCGCCGATCACGTCGACCTGTGCCTGAAGCTCTGGGAGGGGTGCTGGGACGACGGGGGGTTGCTCGCAGACCGTGAGACCGGCGTGTACGCGGACCCGGACAGGGTGCGGGAGATCGAACACCACGGACCCCATTTCCAGGCGAAAGGCATCCTCACGATGCCACCCGGACCGCAGCGCACGCCCACGCTATTCCAGGCCGGCTCCTCGAGCGCCGGCCGGGATCTCGCGGCACGGTACGCCGAAGCCGTGTTCCTCGCCGCCGAGGTACCCACGATGACCGAGCAGATTGCCGACATCCGCAGGCGCGCAGAGACATACGGCCGAGATCCGGACTCGGTCAAATGTCTGGTCGCCGGCACGTTCATCGTGGGACCCACCCGTGCCGATGCGCTGGAGATCCGTCGACGTCAGGTGTCAACCCGAACACTTCGCGACGCCGCGGTCGCCTATTCATTCTTCACCGGCCTGGACCTGACCACGATGGACCCCGACAAACAGCTCGACCCGAGCGCCGCGACCACGCAGACCGGGCGCACCAACGTCGAGCGGTTCCTGGGACCCGAGGCACCGACAGTTCGCGAGATTCTCGAAGAGTTCCAGCGAAACAACGTGATGGGCAGCCCCCTGATCGGCGACCCGGTCGAGGTGGCCGACGCCGCGGAAGAGGTGATCGCGACAACCGGCGCCGACGGGTTCCTGGTTCAGGCTGATCACACCGGCACTTTCGACAGCTTCATCGATCTCGTGCTGCCTGAGCTGGCCGCACGTGGGTTGGTGGTCACCGATGCTCCGCCCACCACCTTGCGTCAACGGCTCGGAGGCACGTCGCCGCACCTGCCGGTGGATCACCCGGGGGCATCATACCGCCGCTCCGCCGTTGAATTCGCCTGATACGACATCACTTTCATCACCCATCTCACCAATCAACGAAAGAAGAAGCATGAGCAAGAAACTAGCGATCGGGATGTTCCAGACCAGTGGTGCGCGGGGTGCCTGGAAGATCCCCGGACATGAATCTGACTTGGGTTTCACCGATCTCGAGTACTGGTTGGATCTCGCCAAGAAGTGCGAGGCGGCCGGGGTCGACTTCCTGTTCCTCGCGGACTCCTACGGGTACCCGACGATGAACGGTGGGATCATCCCCACTGCGATCGAACGCAATGTGCAGTTCTCGTCCATCGATCCGCAGGTGATGATCTCGGCTCTCGCCGCCGTCACCGAGAACCTCGGCCTGGTCACGACGGTGTCAACGCAGGTCGAATCGCCTCCCATCGTCACGCGGCAATACCGCGCGCTCGATCATTTCAGCAAGGGCCGGGTGGGCTGGAACATCGTCACCGGCTCGGCGCAGGCCGGTTCGGCACTGCTCTTCGGTGAGCCCCTGATGGCACACGACGAGCGATACCGTAAGGCTGCCGACCACGTCGAGTTGTCCCTCAAGTTCTGGGAGGGTTGCTGGGAGCACGACGCGTACCGCCACGACAGCCAGACACAAACGTGGGCGGATCCGTCGAAGGTGCACGAGATCCATCACCGTGGACCCCATTTCCGCAGCGACGGAGTTCTCGTGACGCCGCCCGGTCCCCAGGTGACGCCCACACTCTTTCAAGCGGGTGCGTCCGCGCCGGGCCGCGCGCTGGCCGCGAAGTACGCCGAGGCGGTCTTCCTCGCCGCGGAATCGAACGCTTTGGCACAACAGATCTCGGACATCCGGCGGCTCGCCGAGGAGAACGGACGTGGACGCGATGCCGTCAAGTGTCTGATCGCCGGTACCTTCCGGGTCGCGGACAGTCTGGAGGAGGCGACGCGTCAGCATCAGGAGCAGATCGCCTCGATCACACTGGAGCACGCCGCGACCCTCTACGCGTACTTCACCGGCATCGACCTGTTGTCCTTCGATCTCGACAAGCCGATCCCGGAGACCGCCGCCAACGGTGACAACGGCCGCACCAACATCGAACGTTTCCTGGGACCGGACGCACCGACGGTGCGCGAAGTCCTCGCGGAGTTCCGCGCCAACGGCGTGATGGGCAAACCGTTCCTCGGCACCGCCGAGCAGGTGGTCGACCAAGCCGAGGCCATGATCGCCGAAACCGATGCGGACGGCTTCCTGGTTCAGCCGGAGCCGGACGGCAACCATGACGCATTCTTCGGAGAAGTCATGCCGGAACTCCGACGTCGCGGCCTGCTCAAGGACGAACTACCCGGCACGACGCTGCGCGAGCATCTGTTCGGCGAGGGCAACAAACTGCTGCCCGACACGCATCCGGGTGCGGCCTTCCGCTCGGCGGGAGCGTTGGTCTGATCCCGCTTCGGGTCACATGAACAGCGCTCGACCGAGTCGCACGCCGAAATCTGCCGACGGATTCGTCCCCGAGTCCCCAACTCTTTCCATAATGGCCTCGACCGCGAGATCACGCCGTCGCGGCAACCGAGAGGCCTCCGCGCGATCGAGTGCCTCTTGCATCTGTTCGCGGGTGAGGTCGGTGCAGTAGCATGGTGCACCTGGCTGCTGCCGCCATGATTCCGCCAATGTTCCCGCGTCGAAACCGTCGAAGCCGGTGTCCTCGACCAGAGCGATACCGAGTTCGCGATGAGCTCGTTCGTTTCCGGCCACCGGTATCGCAATGCGGTCGGGGCTTCCCGCCGGAGTGCCTTTGCTGGCTAGAGAATCGGATCCGATCGCATTCCAAGCCTTCACGATTGGACGTCCTAATACCTCTGCAACCCAGAGGCTTTCAATCTGCCCCGCCTCGATCGCATCGATGACGGCGTCTCGTAGAGGGTAATAGTTGGATGTGTCGATGACGATCGCGTCGGTCGGCAGGTCGGTGACCAGCGATGCGATCTCGGGTAGCCGGTGGAGAGGGATCGACAAGATGAGGACGTCGACCCCCGTTACGGCATCGGAAGCGGTGACGGCACGAGCACCCGTGGTCAGGACCTCCGCGTCGATGGTCTCAGGCCCCCTCGAATTCGCGACTTTCACATCATGGCCCGCCGAACTGAGCTTCTGTGCCAACGTCTTTCCGATGTGACCCACACCGATAATGCCAATCTTCATTGAGAACTTCCTATCTGGGTTGATGTCGAACTATTTGGAGGAATAGAGATCGTGACGCCACCGAGCCGTCACGTGAACCTCTCTCAGAACATGCGATTGGCGACGTCTACCGGTGTTGCGGTGTCGAGTACTGCGCGCAGCGCTTCCTTCGAGACCGGTGCCGCGGCCGCGGTCATGAAATCCTCGAACGGTACGTTCGGATCTGCAAGATAGACCTGCGTGTAGCCGGCCGCTTCGGGCTCGAAACGCCATGTTTCCGCCACTGATCCAACATCGAGGGTGTCAAAACCCAGGCGGTCGATGAGACCCGCGACGAGGGCGACGGCGTCAGGGTCATCGCCGGCGATGGGAAGAGCGCTCCGGTCCGGCGCACCAGAGGGACGCGCTAGCTGCGGAATGTGGTGCGCGAGAATGTTGCTGAATGCCTTCACCAATTTCGCCCCGGGCAGATGCTTCTGGTTCCACTGAAACTGGTTGACCTGTCCCGAGTCCAGCTCGGCGATCCTGCCATCCCGGGACGGATAGTAGTTTCCGGTGTCAAGTACCGTTTTCCCGCTCAACAACCCCTCGGGCAGGACGCGGTAAGCGGCTACCGGGATGCTTAGCAGCACAAAATCCCCAGCATCAGCAGCCTCCTCGATGGTGCCGGCGGTGGCGCGAGGTCCCAGTTCCTCGACGAGGTCCGAAAGCGTCCCGGGTCCACGCGAATTGGCGATCACAACGTTGATTTCGGCGGCGACCGCCAACCGTGCGACTGCGCTGCCGATGTTTCCGCTACCGATGATTCCCAGTGTTGTCATGATGTGTGCTCAGCTCTCTTGTAGGTCAGGAAGATACGCGGGTGTCGCGCCCATAGCGTGGTGCGGCCTTGAGGTTGTCGCGCAAGGTCGGACCGTCGTAGTCGAGGTGGAAAACTCCGCGTTCCTGCAGGATCGGCACAACCCGATCAACGAAAGCTCCCACGCCGTCGTGAAGACCGTCTACGGCGATCGAGAAGCCATCGCACGCCCCGGCTTCAAACCATTCCTGCATGTGATCGGCGATATCCTCGGGCGTCCCTGCGACAACAGGGTGATAGTCGATCACGCCGTGCGCCAGGACATCCCGCAGCGACCACCCTTCTCGAACCACCTCGAGCGCCCGTTCCGATCGAGGATCGCCGGGGTTGGCCACGGCACGAGCCAAGTTGGCACCGGAAACCGGTCGATCAATATCGTCGTAGCTCAACCGAAGTCCCAACATCGCTCCCAGATACCCGACGCGTTGTTCAAGGTCGATCGATTCATCCAGACGACGACGCCGCGCAAGTGCCTCCGCCTTCGAATCGGCCACAGTCGGCATGAAGCCGGCAAACATCTTTACATCGCCTGCCTCACGGCCGGCAGCGACCGCGCACGCGCGCAGCGCCTGCCGTTGGGCACGCGCGCTCTCGATGGTGTACGGATTGGCGTAGACACCGTCGGCGTACATCCCGGCCAACTCCATCCCCTCCCGCCCGCCACCGGCCTGAAAGATCACCGGCTGCCCCTGTTCAGACGGCGGGATGGCCAAAGGGCCTCGCGCAGCCACATATTTGCCCCGCAGATTCACCGGACCCACCTTGTCGGGGTCGGCGAAAACACCGCGCTCGACATCACCGATGAATGCGTCTTGCTGCCAACTGCCCCACAAGGATTCGACGATTTGGATCACCTCGTGAGCCCGTTCGTACTTTTGTTGCCGCGGGGGAACCGCGGCACCGAAGTTGGCTGCGGCCTCCGGACTCGAGGTCGTGACTGCGTTCCAGCCCACGCGGCCACGGCTGATCACGTCGAGCGCCTTGTATTGCCGGGCCAGGTTGAACGGTTCGGTGAAGGTCGTCGAGCTGGTCGCCACCAACCCGATGCGCGAGGTTTCCCGCGCAATCGCTGTCATCGCCACGATCGGATCGAGCACGTAGTTCGAAGGTTGCCGCGCAAGATCGATGTCCAAAGCCGGCGTATCAGCGAAAAACAGCAACTGGATCTTGCCGCGTTCTGCGGTACGTGCGAAGCGAACGTAGGCGTCCATGTCGGCGTGACTGTTCAAGTCCACTCCCGGCAACCGCCACGCGCCCGGTTCACTGCCGTACCCGCCCACCAACTGCATGGCCAGGAGTATCTGTGGCTTGTCCATCGTTCGACCTCGCTATCCGGAGAACCTCTCCGAAACCACGTTACGGACAGGCTCTCCGCTTAGCAAGCCTCAGGTCGGGCGATCATTCCTACCCGCTCACTGCCGCGCGTCACCGGACCGATCCCATCCTGACCGAATCAGTGCCCGCAACGCGGCGGACGAAGACTCGTCCGCTATGGCAGCGCCACTGACCCATGACATCGCAAGGACGGCGAGGAACAACTCGCGGCCACGTACGCCGATGCGCGCGGCACCATCACGCTGAGCTGCGCCCAGGAAATGATCGGTGGTGGTGACAAATCCTTCACAGGTCATGGCCAAGGGCGAGGTCTTGTGGGTGAGCGCCTCGCGCAAGGGATTCGACAGGCCTTCGAAAGCGGAAGACCACTGGAACACCGCGTCGAGCCATTTCTGAAGAGCTGTCGCAGGATCCGATTCATTAGCCTCGATAGCGTCCCGACGAGCCGCCAGTTCCTCGTCACGACTGCGAAGCAACTCGGCAAGCAACGCATCCCGAGACGGAAAGTGTCGATACAAGGTGCCCGCACCGACACCGGCGCGCTTGGCGATCTCATTGATCGAACCCGAGATCCCCTCCTCCGAGAACACCTTCTCGGCGATCGCCAAGATATGGGCGCGATTTCTCTCACCGTCGGCGCGGGGTCGCCGCGCCGCAGTCTTCGCCTCAGTCATATCGAACCTTCCGACGACGACGCAAGAAGTTCCTGGCGTCGCCCCCAGCTTAAGCGGAGAATCTCTCCGAGGCGCCGGGCGTCACCCTTGCCCATCTTTCGGAGGCCCCCAGCACGGTCACTCTCCCGGTTCGTGCGAACAGGTAGCGGACTACTCGTGCGCATCCCATTGCGCCCGGCACAGACTGTCGGTAGCAATGCATGGCAGCAATGGAGGTACGGCGATGAGCAGTGTGCAGCAACAAGCACTTGATACCTTTTATGCACTCGACAACGTGATCACGGTCAAGATCACCATGCCTCCGGCAAAGTGGGACGCCGTGCGCAACGAGGAGCCGGCCGGCGGCCGGTGCAACTTCGACTGGACCGGTGGCAGCAGGTACACCTGGCAGAAGGCGACATCGGTCGAGATATCCGGAACGAAGTTCCCCGCCAAGACCACGGCCACCGACGTGGGCATCAAGAAGAAATCATTCTGCGGCTCCATAGACAACAACAAGCCTTGCCTCCATGTCGATTTCGGCAAGTTCGGCGATGCCAAAGCGATCGAGGCCCTGATCGGGTCGCGCTACGTGACGCTCAACAACTCAATTCAAGACAAGTCTTACATCAAGCAGACACTGGGCTACCGGATGCTGGACATGGCCGGGCTGCCCAATTCGCGATGCAACTACGCGAAGGTGTTCGTCAACGGAACGTTGGTCGGCCAAGGTGTAGGTGGCGTCAACGGCCCAGGCGTCTACGTCAACGCCGAACCAATCATGAAGCGCTACATCGAGCGGAACTTCAAGGGCAATCTGAAAGGCAACCTGTACGAGCTCGAGCATCATGACGATTTCGTCGAGGAGCGGCTGAAACTCATCGGAGTCGAATCCCTCTCCGCATTCGAGGACAAAGCCGACTTGACGTTTGCGGTTGCTCAGGTCAAAGCCGGTGGCCTCGCGGGCGCGGACAAGGTGCTCGACATGGACCAATTCCTCAAGGTCTACGCGATGGAGTTCCTCTTCAAGCATTGGGACGGCTATGCCGACAACACCAACAACACTTACATCTACAACGACCTGGCAGCCGTCGCCGTTCCGGGCGTGGGCAACGTCAAATTCAAGATGATCCCGTGGGGCATCGACCAGATTCTGCAGCCGAACAAACCCTTCAAGCTGGGCCGTGATGGCTTGATCGCGCAACTGGTGCGCAATGACGACGCGCGCCGCAAGCAATTGTTCGACCAGATTCGGCTGTATCGGGACACGTTGTTCAGCCGCGAGCATCAGCAGACGGTCCTCAAACCCCTGATTGATCAGATGGAGAGACTGGTCGTCGGATTCGGCGTACCCGATGCTGTCGCCAAAATCGAGTCCGTGCGGCAGCAACTACGGCTGGCCGAGTCGGCGGGGTTCATCGCGACGGGCCTTCCCGGCCCGGCAAATCCTGTTCATGTCCTCAAGCACGATTCCGGGGAGTGTCTCCATGCGAGTAATACCGAGTCCATTCCGCCAGGCATTCCCGCTCCGGTCAACTTCGAGGTCTACCACCAGCCGATGAAAGACGACAACGACAAAGCCGATCTGTGGGCCCTCGATGACCTCGGAACCGCAAAGTCGCTGACCAATCAGGCGTACAACCGCGTCCTGCACGCCGGCGCCACCCAGGTCACGCCGCAGGGGCACAAGTATCTCTACACCTGTGCGCCCAGCAATGGGGACCACGCTGAAGAGTTCACGATTGCGCCCGTGCCTGTCCCGGTCACCGACCCGGCCAATCCGCCGGGCCGGTTCGCCTATACCGGATATTTCAATCTCGTCAGCGTGCGGACCAACGAGATGGCGAAGTTTGGGCTCGACCTCACTCCGGGCGGCAGGGCCAGGGTGCACCAGGAACTTCCTGGTTCCAACCTCTACTTCTACTGATCGCTCACGGGATAGTCGATGATCGCGTAGCCACCTTTGTCGTCGACGATCAGGAGTTTCCTCTCGCCACCGCTCGAGAATGCCACGACGCCTTCTGGTTTCATCGACCGATGGAAGTTGACGTCGAGCAGCTCGATGTCGTCGTGACCGCGCTTCCACGTGCCGAGCTGAAACGGTTCCTTGCCGTCGCTGGTCGACCGCCCGAGCATCATCAGGAAGTCGCCGGCCCCTGCGTCGTAGGAGATGTCGCGGACGCCATGCTTCCCGGTCGCTCCCGGTATGCGGATGTGCTCGATCGACGGCGTCGCGAGCGACCCGGTGTTCCATGGGGCAACGCCAGCGTCGATCGGGACCCGAATCACCGTGATACTTCCGCGATCCGCCGGCTCCCGCAGGCCGAACAGCAGCCCCGGCGTACGCGGGTCCCAGCCAAGGCCTTCGATGTTCAGCCCGTCCTTGTCGGGGTTTCTCCGGCCGGCCGGCCGGAGGAACGGCACATGGTGCAGCAACCAGTCACGGAATCCGAGCATCGCTTCGGCCTGAAGGTCACCGTTTGATGTGTAGCGAACGCGCACCACACCAACCCGTCGTTGACATGTTGTCGCCCTGACCCTTTGGTGTCCACAACACAGAGAGAGGACGCGGCAACGATGTAGACCTCACCGTCGCGGTCAATGCGGGCCAGCCCCTCTGGATCACCCAGCTGCCCCTCACTCAAGCCGACCAACGGCCGGCGCGAAATCCGTTCCACTCCTGAGCTTCTGACATCCAGCGCCAGTTCGAACAGCGCAGACGGGTCGTGGTTGTCGACGAAGACGAACCGGCCCGGACCGACTTGCACAACACCCGAGGCGTTGAACGGCGCGCTTCCGTTCGTCTCCCCGAACGGCGTCGACTTGACCTTCCCTTTGCGCACACCCCGCTCGACTGCGTGCAACGCAGCCGCGGCTTTTGCATTCCAGTGCGCCATGTGGTCCCTCCCCTGCGGTTGTGTGTCGAGCCTCGGGGCCGCGCATCATGTATGGCGTACTGCGCGAATCATATTCGCAGGTCAGAACCGGATACCAGCTTTGATTCGTCAGCTGGGCGAGACCCCGCGATCTGCGAACCGGCGGTGATCGCCATGTTCGAGAACATCTTTCCGGAGAAGCCGAACAGCAGCGCCAACGCCAGCGCCACTGGAGTTGTCGGGTCGTTCCATGCATCCCGGAAGACCTGGCCGAGCAGGCCGATGTCTTCACTCGCGAGGAACGTCACCATGAGAAGGCCTCCGACCGCTGTCAATGCACCACCGACAGGGCTGAGTACCCGGACTCCCCACGTCGTCTGAGTGGCGTTGCTCAGGCGAGCGTCGATGAGCGGCGCGAGGAACCCGCCGATAGCGCCCAAGAGCAGCGTCTCGACATGCCCGAGCATCGAACCGACGGCGATCACGCCCCAAAGTCCAACGAGCGCCAACCACAGCGAGGCCCGCTGCCGGTCGAAGTCTGCGCGCAGCGCAGCGTCCTCGCGGGCATGACAGAGTTCGTCGGCGCGCGCCATGATGATTCGCCGGGCATTCGGCGTGATGGAATCGCTTTTGAACCGGTCTCTTAGCGCCTTTTCGCTCATTTTGTCGGATTCCGAGAGTCGGAGAAAGATGGTTTCCGCGAACGATGCCAAGTCGTCGTCAGGGACGAGGTACGACCGGAGTCGGCTCAGACCGTTCAGTGTCTGCTGGGCGGCCATCAACTCGTTGAGATTGACGGCGCGGAACGAACGCCTCACCAGAGCTTTCTTATGGGCCTTTTTGCATGTCTGGTCTTTCTGGTCCCTCGGCGGCTGGCTCAATCTCACCGACTCGTTCAGACCCGCCAATTCCGCTTTGAGTAATGCCCCCAGCTGTTTGTCGGTGTCCAGGCCGGTGTGCATGGAAATCTCGATCCCAGCTCGCAATCGCGCGATCTGCGACTTCAGCAACCACCGCCTCGGGGCAGCGATCATCCAGCTGTAGGTGAGCCAGACTATGACCAAATAGAGCAGTCCAACGGCCAGGAGTACGAAGAATGCCTGCCAGTCCATCATCGACCTCCAGTACTACAGCCCTACGGGAGCCGGCGGCAGCAGGATCGGCATACCCGCCGAACTCGACTCCCATGGCACAATTCTCGCCACCCGACCGACCCCTGACACGAGTAGTCGACTACCCGAATCGCCGCGTTGCCCAGAATGTTTGGAAAGACATCGTCGTCAGCGGGGTCCATTCACGGAGAGCTGAGCGACTGTCCGGTTACGCGGGCATCCCGGCGAACTCGGTCAGCCGGCTCATCCCCAGCGGCGCGTACTTCGTCAATCGCTCGACCGCAGCCGCGAGTTCATCGGACTCCATCAGGTCCGGTGGCGTACGCGAAGGGTTCAGCGCGACCTGATCAGCCCAAGCCTTGATGTCAGGGTTGGCGTTGAATGCCGCAGCGGCGCGGCCACCGGTGACCTGCATCCACGCCCACTCGGCAAGACCGTCGGGATAGGTCGACGACGGGCAGACCGCGTTCTTCACAGCATTTGCGGTCTCGGCGTCCACTCCGACAGCCACGGTCGCCTCGACATGGCCCGTCAGCGCCGCGCCGAACAACGGAAACCCGGCACGTACCGGTTGCAGCGTCATCGTCCGGTTCCCCCAGATGGGCACCTGCGGCGCAGTACGTAGCCCCCGGGCAGCACAGTGGACGATCACCGCGTCGGGGTCGACGGCCACCGCATCATCAGCAGCCACTCCCTTGTCGAACGTGAGGCGCCCGGTCGCGACTGCGCGTAGGTGTCCCCGGCGTACGACATTCTCGATCATGCGCAACCGGTCGAGTTCCCACTGCGCGATCGTCGGAGTCCTTGCCATCGTGGGCGTCACCGAACGGTCGATCCGCAGCATGACGCCGGAGTCCTCGAGGCGGCAGAACATCTCATCGGCCGAGGCGGACTCGGATGCGGCCTGCACGGTGTCGGCCGCGGCACCGATGAACATCACCGGTTCAGGTTGGATGACGGCACGGTTCAGCATCCACGGATCGCGCGGCCGCACCCAGCAGATCGCGTCCGGGTCGACCCCGTTGTCGATCAGCCACACGCAGGCGTCAGTCGAGGTCTTGCCCGCACCGACGATCACATACTGCGATGTGGCACGACCGAGGCCGACCAGATCATTGACGGGTATGACGTGCGCGCCGTCGGCCACCTCGAACGGCGGCGGCGTCAAGGAGGGGATGTCCGGGGCGAGATAGCGGGCATCGACCACGCTGCGACGCACCCGCACCTCGTGTTGACGCCCGGAGATCAGGGACACAAACCGGCCGCCGCCGAGGTAGTCGCAGTTCGAATGGAACGACACCTTGCCGGAAGCGAGCAAGCGGTCACGCAGAATGCGTTCGTAGTAGGCGCAGATCTCCGGCGCGGTGGCCCGCTCGTGCAGACCAGCCTCGGGCCCGCGCTGCTGGATCCGTCCACCGCCCAATGGCGTCGAGGCCACCCCGTAGAGAGCAGAGGCCTGGTGGAGTCGGACGAACGGATAGGCATCGAGCCAGTGACCACCGACTCCGTGCCGCCGATCGATCATGACCACGGAGACGTCGGCGCTGTCGATGAGGGCGTCGACAAAGGCCATCCCCATCGCGCCCGCACCGACCACCAGGTAGTCGGCCTCCAGCACCGCCATCCCATCAGACTGACCCTGGCCACGGGCAACGTCAATGACCTCTCTTCGGCATGGTTTACGCCGGGTTGGGTACTGGAGCAGAAGCACAGGGGCGAAGGAACCGGGAGATACATGGGTATGGATCGCGATGACCTCGGGTGTTGGATCGTCAAAGGCAATGGCGCAACCAACTCCGGCTACGTCGGCACCGAACTCGGCATGGCACGCAGCATGCCGGCCGCCGTCATCGAGACGACGTGGTGCCTCAGTGCCCGGACCCGGCGCCCGGCACTCGTTCGTCGCGGTGATCTCATCGCGCTGTGGATCACCGGGAAAAAGAATCCGGGCATCTATGAGTTCGGACGCGTGACGAGCGACGGTGTCGCCGACGAACCGGCGGACCCGGGATCTGCTCTGCACGTTGAGTTTCAGGCGATTCGACTCGATCAAGACTCATATGTGCCGAGGGCGGTGATGGCGGCAACGCCGACGCTGAGGAATTGTGAACAGTTCCGGGCGCCGATCATGGCAAATCCGTCGTATTTGACCCGTCCGGAAGCGGTCGTACTGGCCGGATTGATCGCTCGGCGGGTGCCGCGAGAGTCACTGGAGACCTCCGGATGGGCAACCGCGCTCACCTGGTGAGCGAAGGGGACTGCCGACATGCGTCAAATGGTTTGAGCGCGTGTGGTCGTGCTTGGTTTCGGCGGATTGGGGTACTCGCCGGGAAGGTCGAAGCCACTGGCCTGCTTTCCGCCATCGTCGAGTACGAATGCGAGCCTTCTCATGACATCTTCCAGTGGAGCACCCATCCCCGAATATGCGGCCCCACCGGCCTCCGGGTCGCCGGACGCAGGCACAACCTCAACGGCCGACGTCGCCAAGCAGCAAGCCGGCGCGGTCGCCGATACTGCCGCCGACGCGGGCAAACACGTCGCCAACGTCGCCGGCGATCAAGCACAGCAGGTGGCCGGTGAGGTCAAGAACCAGGCCCAGGACCTGCTGGGTCAGACCCGTGACGAACTGACCACCCAGGCTGCCCATCAGCAGCAACGTGTCGCCGGCGGCCTGCAGGCCTTGTCGGATGAGTTCAGTTCGATGGCTGACAAGTCCGAAAATCCCGGTATTGCAACCGATTTGACCCGTCAAGCCTCTCAGCACGCACATACTGTTGCCTCCTGGCTCGAGGACCGCGAACCCGGCCAAATCCTCGATGAGGTCACCCGATTCGCGCGCCGCAAGCCCGGAACATTTCTGGCTCTGGCCGCCGGCGCCGGGTTGATCGCCGGACGCCTTGGGCGCGGAATCACCGCCGCGAACACCAGCAACGACAACAACTCTGGCCCCAGCTCTCGCACAGTCTCAGCACCTCCACGCGCTGATGTCGCGCCGACCGCTCCCCTGGCACCCCCGGCGGGGTACCCGACCGGGCAGCACGCCGCCGATCGCGCAGGCAGCGGCGGGCCAGTCGATTCGCCGTACCCGACGCCGCCCTTGTCGGCGCCGCAACCGGGACGTCCCACTCCCCCGGCGCCGGGTGCGGCGCGATGACCGTCCCACCTCCTCCCAGCGCTCATGCCCACAGTGAAAGTGACCCTCCATCGCTGGGAGAGTTGTTATCCAATGTCAGCGAAGACCTCTCGGTCCTGGTCCGTCAAGAGCTCGCCCTCGCCAAGGCCGAGGCCACCCAGACTGCACGCCGTGTCGGCACCGGGTCAGGGATGCTCGTCGGAGCCGCCGTCGCCGGTTACTTCGTATTGCTGTTCTTGTCGGTGGCCCTGTGGTGGAGCGTGGGCACCGCTATCGGACACGGCTGGTCCGCGCTGATCGTGGTGCTCGTATGGGCCGTCATCGGCGCCGTTCTCACTGTTCTCGGTCGCTCCGCACTACGCAAAGCCAAAGGTTTACCGCAAACCGCCGAGACCGTCACCCAAATTCCCGGCGCCCTCGCGCCGCATCCTCAGGAGGAGTCATGACCAGCAGTTCCGATCCCAACCAGATCCGCGCCGACATCGAACAGACCCGGGCCACGTTGAGTTCCGACGTCAACACCCTGGCCTACGAGGCGAATCCGACAACCATGGCCAAACGCAAAGTCGGCCGGGTCACCGGAACACTCGGCAGCGTCCGCGAGCGCGTCATGGGTTCGGCCTCCGACACTGCAGGGAGCACCTCGCAGGCAACGAGTTCGGCGATGGGATCCATATCGGATACCGCGCAGTCCGCGGGCGGTGCGGTGCAGTCGGCGCCGGGCGCAGTCAAAGCGCAGACCCAGGGCAATCCCCTGGCCGCCGGCCTGATCGCGTTCGGCGCTGGTCTGCTGGTGTCCGCGCTCATTCCTGCCAGTGACCGCGAGCAGCAGGCAGCGGCGGCGCTACAGGAAAAGGCGCAACCGTTGACCGATGAGGTGACCGACATCGCCAAGCAGACCGCCCAGAACCTGCAGGAACCCGCTCAGCAGGCAGCGGCTGCGGTGAAAGACACCGCGACAGACGCCGCCTCCACAGTCAAGGACGAGAGCACCTCGTCTGTTCAGGACGTACAGGATCACGCACAGCAGGCCACCGGCAAGGTTGCCGACCAACAACGCTGACTCACCTATGGCAAGGACGTCTGTACAGGCGTCCTTGCCATAGTCAGCGGCCGAACGTTGCGATCACACAGCTCTTCGGTGCCTGGCCATCGAAGGGGCCGGCTTCTCACGAACCGCGGACCGATGGCACTTTTGACCGGTATCGTCACGCGCCGTGACTTCATCGAAGGTTATCGTGGCGATCCGAAATGGTGGATTATCGCGGGCGAGTACCACTGACCTCGTCGATCGGTGTGCCGCGTCGGGTGCGACTCGTGTGCAGGTCAACATCAGCGACGAGCCGGTGTCACCAGCCATGCGCATCGACGAACTCGATCCCCCGATCCAAGCCGTGGTGACATTCTGGGCCCCAGACCCCGACCAGTTGCTCGCCGCCATCGTTGAGAACATCGACGGGGCAATCGCGGCCTGGGAGGTCCGGGACCGCACGCCGCTTGACCCGCTGCTACCCGCCGACGGATCGCGGATCGACGCGTTGTCGAACATCGCGTTCCTCCGGCGCCCCGCCGAGCTCGATCACCACGAGTGGCTCGAGCGCTGGCTCGGACACCACACACAGGTGGCGATCGACACCCAGGCCACCTTCGGTTACGTCCAGAACGTCGTCACTCGGGCGCTCCTCGACGACACTCCCCGCGTGGACGGGATCGTCGAAGAGCTCTTCCCGATGGCGGCCGTCAGCGATATCCACGCGTTCTACGGCAGCGGTGGTGACCAGGACGAACTTGATCATCGAATGACCCTGATGCTCAACAGCATTTCCCGTTTCGGTGCCGATCGGAACCTCGACGTGGTGCCGACGTCGCGCTACGACTTCGATCTCACGCGCGGCGGATAGGTCGTGAGTTGCTACCGGCCCGGCTCGCCGTGTTCCATCGCCCGTGTCCACCATCGCTCCAGCAGACTCGGCTCCGGCGAACCCGCGTCCGGGCCGGCTGCAGATGAGTTCGATTCGGTTGTAGGCGAACTGGTTTCAGAGAACCCGGTCGTTGTCGACGGCGAGTCCGCCTGCGACGCCGTCATCGACCCACTCCGGCAAGCGACGGTGCGGCGGTACGGCTGACCGGTGCGGTCCCGGCACACGAACCACCCCTGCGGGGGAAGACACTGTCAACGGAGGCGACGATCTTGATGGTGTCCGCCAGACCTGTCAGCTGTAGCGGGCGGGCGGTCACCGGACCCTGCGCGACGACGACGAGTTCGGCACCCATCTCCTTCACCCGCTCATGCACCGACAGCAAGGACGCCATCGCCGCGGTGCACAGAAACGTGGTGGGCGTCAGGTCGATGACCAGAACACCGGAGAGTTCACGGAGGACCCTCGCCGTCGCAAGATTCAACTGCTCGACAGTGAGTTGGTCCAGGTCTCCGGACACAGTCACCACCGCTGATCCGTCGTGACTCACGGCGGATACAGAGAAGGATGGATTGCACGAATGTGCAGTGGTCTCGGGAACGGAAATATGCGGCACAGGCATCGGATAACCCCTAAAAACACCGGGCGGAACGCTGGCCGGTGTTCGGAACACGGCCGGCGGGTGAGGGCGGCTTGTGTTCAACCGGTGCAGATATTGCCACGAAATCGGACCCCCGCGCAAGTCCTGCGGCCAAGCACCGAGCGGTGAGTGCGACCTATCCTTCGCCTCCCAGCCCACAGCTCACTTCTCGCCCTCCTGTTGACGCCGCCGCCGCTCCAGTTCACCCTGTCGACGCTGCGCCTCGGCCCGTTCACGCACCTGCCGCAAGAACTCGGCATCGGCGGCAGGGTCTTGCGGTTCAAAGCGACCCGGCTCGTCATACTCGGGAAATCCCAAAGCGGTGGCACGGCCCGAGCCACGCGGCCGACCGTAAGCCCCGCCCGCAACCGGCCGTCCGGCCACAAACCACACGATCGAACCCACCAGCGGCATCACGATCACCAACAGCAACCACCCCCACCGCGGCAAGCCACGCACCCCGGCCTCGCTCCCGATGATGTCGACCAACGCCGCGATCATCACCACCAACACAATCAAACCCAGATACGGCATCGCTCCCCCTCGTAGACAATCTTCCATTCGGCGATCATCAGATACGACCCCACCGGCTTCCCCTCACCTCTACCCCAGACAAACCGCCATAGTTTCACGAAGCAAACCAAACAAACAGACACGGTTCGATGGACACCACACTCCCGGTGGGACCGTCAGAGTAGTGGCGAATTCGATCATGGCCAGCACCAGTTGCCGATCGCAAAAGGAAAGCGCCGGTTACTTATTGGAGACTGCTCCCGCGAATCAGTGGACCACCGATTCCACAGCCTGCTTCAGCAGCACATTTCGCGTTGTAACACAGCGTGCACGAGTTCCGACGTATGAGGCACGTCACAATGACGTGGCGACCACTCAGCCCACACTGCGGCCGGCACGGAACCGACCGCACGCGAAGGAGATTCCGATGGCGCGTCGATTCACCCACACCAAGCCCCTTCTGGCCACGACCCTTGCCGCAGCCGCGGCCTGCACCTCGCTCATGGCAGGTAGCGCCAACGCCCTACCGGTGCCGCGCCCTTTGTGCACGATCACCTACCCCGATCCGGCGGAGCCGACCCGCGCCGAGCGATCAGTGGTCACCACCACGCCGGCCGGCCCCGGGAAGACCACTTTCAAGTTCCATACCCTCTCCAACACCCGTACGCCCTACGAACAAAGAGCGATTGTGATCTGGGCGAACCTGGACACCGGATTCAACGGCAGCGGGGAGTCCGTCAGCTCGGTGGACCGCGGCTACACCCAGATCACACTGCCGATCCAGGATGTCGACAAGGGCCGCATCACGGTCGTCGCCTCGGTCAACAACACCGCCCCCAACGGTTGGATGAGCTACTCGGACTGCACCAACGAATACACCGCCCGCTAGCTCCTGATCCCTTCCCGTCCAACCGTCCCACGAGACTTATCGACATAATCGATTCTGAGACAGAGTTTTTCGCAGCCCAAGGTTGAGGCGTAAACGCAAATCGCAGTTACCTGCCTTATCGAACTATTTTTCGAACTTGGGTTAGACTGGCGGAGTCATCGTTAGTGCGTCCCGCTGTGTAGCTCCCTGCACGAGGCCCAGGAGCGGGACGCGGGACCAACTGGTCCCCCAACACGAGGGCTGGGCAACAATGACCCCCACATCTGACAATTCTCTTGTTTTTGACGGCGAAGATCGTGGCCCACTATGGATTGTCGAGTCCATCTCATTTTCTAGCGGCGTGGCGGTCATCATCGTGCGCGGAGAAGTCGACATGTTGACCGCTCCCCAGCTACAGGACGCCCTCGACCACGCCGCAGTCCAGACCATGGACATCGTCGTCGACCTGTCCGCGGTCACGTTCTTCTCCACTGCAGGCGCCCACGTCGTGACCAATGCCCACAACGCTGGGCCCGGGCAGGTCCGGGTGTTCGCCCCTACCGACCCGGCACGCTGCGTCCTCGACATGGTCGGTTAGTACACCGGCGACGTAGCCGCGCTCAGAGGGTCTGCGCCGCAACCGAAATTTCCTTCAGGAGTTCGGCTTTGCGGGCGTCGGTCGCGAACGAACCAGTGACCGAGTTCGTCGCCAGTGTCACGAGTTCTTCAGCATTGAGTCCCAGCGCGTCGCGGACGCCGTTCAGGTTGTCGTCGACGTATCCGCCGAAGTAGGCGGGATCGTCGGAGTTGACGGACACATTCAGGCCCTTGCGGAGCATCGTCCGCAACGGATGATCCGAGAGCTGGTCAATCACCTTCAGGCTGACATTCGACAGCGGGCACGCGGTCAACGGAACACGGTCCTGCGCCAGGCGTCGGACAAGCGATTCGTCCTCGAGACACCTGATTCCGTGGTCGATGCGTTCGACACCGAGCAGGTCCAATGCCTCCCAGATATATGCCGGCGGGCCTTCTTCGCCCGCATGCGCGACGAGGTGCAAACCTTCGGCACGCGCCTTCGCGTACACCTCGACGAACTTCGACGGCGGGTGCCCGACCTCCGCCGAGTCGAGTCCGATTCCGAGCATCGGGGTTCCGAGCGCAAGCACGTCATCGAGGACGGTCATGGCCGACTCGGCACTGTGGTCGCGCAGCATCGAGACGATCAGGCCGCTGCTGACACCGTGATTCTCGAAGGAGGTACTGAGCGCCGAGTCGACTCCCTCCATCACCTCTTCGAGTGCAACTCCCCGAACCAGGTGGGCCTGGGGGTCGAGGAACACCTCCGCATGGCGAACCCCGGCGAGCGCCGCCCGCGCCAGGTAGGCATTGGTCATCTCCGCGAAATCGGCCGCTGTCCGCAACGTCGACATGTTCGCGTAGTACAGATCGAGAAATTCCTGCAGATCCGCGAACTCGAACTGGCGCCGGAGCTCATCGACGTCGGCGTAAGGCAGCGCGATCTTGTTTCGTTCGGCGAGCCTGAAGACCGTCTCGGGCTCGAGGGTTCCCTCGAGGTGGAGGTGAAGTTCGGCGACCGGTAGGGACGTCATTCGCTGGTCCAATCATGTTGTGCAGGTGTCGAAGTGACCGAGTAGGCGAAGTCCGGGCGTTCGGTCAGCGCAGTCCTGCTCAGCCCCGGCGAACGGTCCACGCTACCACTCGTCGCGTCGGCATCTGCCGACCCCTCATCGGGTGGATCAGTGGTCAGGGCACAAACGGGCATCTTCACCAGACCTGAATAGAGGCAATGTTGCCAACTCGGCCGATGACGTAACGCGTGTTACGGTCTGTGCATAACGCATGTTACGTATCGACGGGACGGGAGCGCCCATGACCGACGGGCCAACACAAGCGGTGGTCGACCGGATATCCGCCGCTGTGTGGGCCGTGGCGGCTGACTGTGGTCTGGAGAACGTGTCGCTACGCGCGGTAGCTATCCGCGCAGACTGCACCACCGGCTTGATCATGCACCACTTCGGTTCGCGCACAGAAGTTCTGGTTCACGCCTGCCGAACGATGTACAGCCGCGTCGTCACACGCGCCGATGCAATCCAGGCAGGCCGCGAGCCGAGCATCGACGTGCTCGTGGACGTGCTGTCAGCCGTGCTGCCACTCGATCACGACCGCGTCGACGAGGTCCGCGTGTGGGCAGGCTTCGCCGCAACTGCCCTGGCGGAGCCACAACTCAAAGAGATCCACATCAACCACCACCGGCAATGGGTCACACGCATCACCGGCCTGGTTCAGGACCTGCATTCCGACGCCACCGAAAACGACGTCGAAGATATTGCGAAGTCGCTGTCCGCCACAGTCAATGGACTCGCTTTGACGGCCATCTTGGACACCGAGACATACCCGCCGCGAACGCAACTACGCCTACTCACAACGTGTGCCGCCGAGGCGCTCAACTCGCTGACAGCAACGGACTGATCCACATCCGAAGAGCCCGGCGAAGCGACGGCCATTCCGCGTTTCGCCTCCCAACGAAAAACGAGTTCAACGATGATTGACCCCCACTTCGTCCTGTTCGGCGCGCTGCTGAGCCTGGTCGGCTGTTCCTTCTACATCCGCGCGGTGCTGAGCGGCTCGGCCAGTCCGAACAGGGTCTCGTGGTTCCTCTGGGCTGCGATGCCCGTCATCGCTTTCCTCGCGCAGATCGACGAAGGGGTCGGACTATCCTCAGTCCTCACCCTGTCCGTCGGCCTGGGACCGGCCTTCGTCTTTGCCTCGTCATTTGTCAACCGGGAAAGCTACTGGCGCATCACGACGTCAGACGTGGTCTGCGGCGCGATCTCGGTGGCCGCCATCGCTGCATGGCTCCTACTGGACAACGCCACGATGGCGCTCGTCATGGTCGTGATCGCAGATTCCGTCGCCGCACTGCCGACCATCGTGAAGAGCTGGAGGTCACCTCACACCGAGAGGTCGGACTACTACGTACTCGCCGGACTCAATGGAGGGATCGCGTTGCTGACCCTGGACTCGTGGCGCATTATCGACTGGCTGTTCCCCGTCTACGTTGTCGCCGTGACCACCACAATCGCGGCCACCATCGAGATCCGCCGCCGGACGAATCCAGCCGAACGGCCAACTCCCGTTGCTATCAACGATTAACCAACCCCGGAAGCCATCGCCGCGGCGGCCGGTCGGCTGAACTGTGACAGGCAACATGCCGGCCCCGACGGAACCTCTATGCTGGCTTTGTGTTCTTCATCTTCGGTTACGGCATCAAGCGGCAACACCTCGGCCCGGGTCAAAACCGAACGTGCCCGCACTGCCACAACACGACGCAGTGGACACGCATAGGGCAATTCAAACAATTCACGCTGTTCTTCGTTCCGATCGCACGCTGGAAGCGTCGTCAGTTCGAGGAATGTGGCATCTGCGGCACCGTCGCCGAGGTATGAGCGCTTACCCTCACCCCCACAACCACAACCAACCCGATAGGGACCTGCCGCGCTCACGAAGTCGATAACCGCTCCTGCGAAACGGTTACCGCACGTTACGAATGCCGCACGGTGCCATTCGACTGGTATCTACTGGTGCAGAGCAGCTCTAACCAAAGGCGAGGGTGAAGATCGGTTTCGACACCCACGGCTGTCGCTAACTACCCTCCTCGGCAGTGTCGAACTTCGAGCGAGCTCGGTCGATGTCAGGCATGTGCGCAGCAGTCCATTGAAGGATCACGTCGACCGGTGGCCGGAGCGTCTTTCCCAGCGGGGTAATCCGGTACTCAACTGCGACCGGGCGCGAACCGAGTAGGTTCCTTTCGATGATTCCGTTCCGCTCGAGCTTGCGCAATGTTGCGGTGAGCGACTTCTGAGTGACGGTCGGGATTGCTTGTCCGTCAACTACTCCACCCCCGAAGGCATGACGCAACCCACCCCCTACCACCACGTCGCGGTGGGTACGGGGTCGCGCCACGTGCACGTCAGTGGTCAGATTGCGCGCTTGGCCAATGGAACACCCGTGGCCCCAGACGACCTGGCCGGACAGGTCGCGCAGGCTCTGCGCAACACTTCGACCGGACTGGCCGGCGCAGGTGCCACGTTCGCCGATGTACTCAGACTGACGTTCTATGTCACCGACTGGACGCCGGAAAAGATCACCCAGCTCATGGCCGGCATCGAACGCGTGGCTGCTGACATCGGACTGCCACTTCCGATGCCACCCGCCTCATTGATCGGAGTCGACTACCTCTTCGAACCCGACGTACTCGTGGAAGTCGAGGCCACAGCGATCCTCGACTGACCGGGCCCGCACCGCGCTCTACGCGCGGGGTAACCAGCCGGAAGCTTCCCGTCGACGGACGATCGGCCCCGCACCGCTCACTGACACAGCTATCGCAGGTACTCGAGGCCCTACCAGTTGATGTACTCCTCGTGAGGCTTACCAGGGCAATGTGCCCGCTTCGTCCTGGGACGTCCCGGTAGGGCCTTCCGGTCCGAGTGTCACCCAACGCACGACAACCCTTGCGCTCTCGTCAGCCGGCCGCCCGATCCCGAAGGCGGCGGTCAAGTCCGTTGCGGTGGGTCCCGGCTCGACGGCATTGAACTTGATGCCCGGTTGCGACTTGGCGTATTGCACTGTCAGCATGGTCGCGGCAGATTTGGACGCCGAGTAAAGCGCGAGAGGCAGGTTGAACTCCGCCCGCTCAGGGTTGTTCACCGCCCAGAACGATCCAGCGCTGCTGGATACGGTGACCACGGTGGGGTTGGACGACCTGCGAAGTAGCGGCAGGGTCGCCTCGGTCACTCGCACGATGCCGACCGCGTTCGTGTCGAACGCTCGTAGTGCCGCAGATCCGTCGAGCTCGGTCTCCAGGATGCCCGCATTGTTCACCAGAACATCAAGGTTTCGAACCCAACGCCCTTGTTGGCGCCGGTAATCAAAGTGACGGTCATGTTTTCCCTTTTCGATATCAGTTGCGTGGTGTGGTCAGGCGGCGAGCTGGGTGCGCAGAGCGCCGGCATCGTGCAGCGCCGACATGTGCAGAAACTTCCCGTCGCGGATTGTGTAGATCGCGAACTCGGCGAGTTCGATGGACTTTCCGGTGGGTGCGACGCCGAGCTATTCCTTCACAGGAGTGCCCGTGTTGTTCAGACGTGCAGCCAGCCGGTCGCCATAGGCAACGAGTTCTCTTACCTCCCAGTGGAAGTCAGGAACAGCTCCAACTATTCCGTTCAGGTCGGCGACGAGAGCGTCTCGGGAGCCCGATTCGCTCTGCAACGTCACGTGATCGTGAACGAACTCGTGCATGCGGTCGAACCGATGAGCGTTGAGCGCCTCGATATAGCTCGTGTAGAACTCGCGGGAGTCAAAAGACATTGGATTCCTTTCTGGGCGAAGCAAGGCCGGGCAAACCGACCGAACTGACTCCTCGAAAGTTATGCGCGGACAGGTCCTTCGACCAGAGTCCCGTCGTGCCCAGGGTGTCGCAGGACCCCCGCTGACTGTGTCTCACCGACCTATGCTGATCCGTATGAGTGAAACAACAAATGCTCTCGGCTCGTACCTGCGTGCCCGACGTGAATTGGTGACGCCCCAGCAGGCAGGCATTCCCGACGGCGGTGTACGACGCGTGCCAGGGCTACGGCGGGAGGAAGTCGCCATGCTTGCCGGCATCAGCGCCGACTACTACCTGCGACTGGAACGAGGACGCGACCGCAACCCCTCACTACAAGTACTCGAGTCGATCGCACGCGTACTGCAACTCGACGACGAGCATCTGGCCCACCTGATGACGCTGGTGGCGG
Organism: Williamsia sp. z71; assembly: GCF_059553375.1. Classification (NCBI taxonomy): domain Bacteria; kingdom Bacillati; phylum Actinomycetota; class Actinomycetes; order Mycobacteriales; family Nocardiaceae; genus Williamsia; species Williamsia sp. z71. Next base: position 749,290 of record NZ_JCANWX010000002.1, on the reverse strand, counting down.
AGGTACCGCGCCGCCGCAAGCGCCGCAAGCGTTCGGTGACGCCGCCGGCCGGTGTACTCAAACTGCTGCATTCACTGGTGCAGCCCGCGTTCATCGAGGATCGGTACTTCGACATCGTCGCCTCGAACAGCCTCGCGCAAGCCCTTTCGCCCGGTCTTACTGTGGGAGGAAATCAGCTGCGAGACATGTTCCTCGACCCCGCAGAGCAGGCCCTGCACCCGGAATGGGAATCCGTCACAGAGTGCTTCATCGCGAACCTGCGGCAGTCCGTCGGCAACGACGTCGATGACACTCGGTTCATCGAGCTCACCGGCGAGCTGTCGCTGGCGAGCCCGAGGTTCCGCCGGCTCTGGGCCCGGCACGAAGTCCGGGGACAGCGTGGGGTGCCCGTCCGGATCGATCATCCCCAGGTCGGTGAGATGACACTCAACCGTGAACGGCTCGCCATCAGCGGAACCGAGGACCTCATGCTGGTCGTGTATCACCCGGACGCCGGTTCCCCTGCTGCGGAGAAGCTTTCACTACTGGCTTCGGCCGGGCTGCCCGCCTCGGGTGCGGAACACACTGTAACGAGCCAGCTGTGACGATCATCGGGATAATCGGCGCAGGAGAAGTCGGAAGCCAGATCGCCCGCGCCGCAATCGCTCACGGCTACACGGTTGTCATCGCCAACTCGCGTGGACCGGAGACGCTTACAGATCTTATCGCCGATCTGGGACCAGCGGCCCGTGCCGCACGCGCGGACGAGGCCGCAGCGGCAGGCGATTTCGCCGTCGTCGCCGTGCCGCTGACGCTGGTCAACAACATGCCCGTCGATGAACTCGCCGGAAAGATTGTGCTGGACACGAACAACTACATGGCCTGGCGCGACGGCCACTTCCCCGTCATCGATTCCGGTCAGAAGACGATTCACGAGCTGCGGCAAGAACAGCTGCCCACATCGAAGGTCGCGAAGGCCTTCACCCACATCCAAGCACCGAGCCTGCTGAAGTTCGCACGCCCCACCGGTGCCCCCGACCGCATGGCGTTGGCCGTCTCCAGCGACTACCCCGAAGCCGTTGAGCTCGTCACGCGGCTGTACGACGAGTTCGGCTTCGACACTGTTGACAACAGCCCACTGCGCGAATCCTGGCGCTCTGCACCCGGAACACCGATGTGGAACTTTCACGACACAGGGCAGACCCGCGAAGAGCTCGTGCTCAATCTGGCCCGAGCGCAGCACGTCAGCAACGCGTGACGCCGGCGGTCACCCTGGACGCATCAAAACGCTGGTTGTTGAGTGCATTTCGGCACTTCTGACGTCCGCGGTCTCAGCGCAGGTCGCTCATGTCGAGTACGAAGCGATACCGAACGTCGCCGCTTGCGAGGCGTTCGAGAGCGATCTGCACCGCGGCCGATGGCATCACCTCGATGTCGGCGGTGATGTCGTGCTCACCGCAAAAGTCGAGCATGTCCTGGGTATACCGGTGTCCCCCGCTGCCGGCCGAACTCAGCGACTTGCGGCCTCCGAGAAGTTCGAGCGTGTCTACTGAGATGGGTCCCAGGAAACCAACCGAGCACAGCGTCCCATCCAGGGCGAGGCATCTCAGGTAGGGAGCAAGTTCGTGCGCGACGGGTATGCAGTCGATGATCAGGTCGAGCGTCCCGAGTTGTGCCTCCATGGCGCTCTGGTCGGTGGACAGGACTGTGGAATCCGCACCCAGCGCCTTGGCCTGATCAGCTTTCTCTGCCGACGTCGTGAACACCGTCACCTCGGCGCCGAGTGCGTGTGCGAACTTCACAGCGAGGTGACCGAGACCGCCGATTCCAGCGACGCCCACGCGTACTCCCGGCCCGACGTCCCAGCGCCGCAACGGTTCCCACACCGTGATCCCCGCACACATCAGCGGCGCGACAGCAGCGGGATCGAGACCGGGCGGGCGGTGGTAGACGAAGTGATGGTCGACGACGTATTCACTCGAATATGCTCCGAGTGTGGTCGTTCCGTCGAGGCGATCACGTCCGCCGTAGGTAAGTGTCGGAAACTCGCGACAGAAGTTCTCTTGACCTACCCCGCACATATCGCACCGACCGCAGGAATCGACGATGTTGCCGACCGCCACGAGGTCTCCTATCGCGAACCCGGTGACGGCATCGCCAACCGCGGTCACCACACCAACGAACTCGTGGCCGGGCGTGACGGGGAAACTGCCTGCCGGATCATTCATCGCGTGCAGATCGCTGTGACACACCCCGCAGTGCGTGACCTGCACCGCCACGTCACGTGCACGTAGTTCGCGCCGTTCGAAGTCCCACCGTTCCAGTGACGATCCTGCGGAAAGTGCTCGATATCCGGTTGTCGGTCTCATGCGACTCCTTCGGCCTTCATTTCCAACCAACTAGTTGGATACTTACTGTAGACGACGCCGGATAAAATGCAACCAACCGGTTGGTTTGCCGATACGCTGGGCAGATGGGAGACGCAGCGGCCACAAAAGTGCGGATACTCGCGGCAGGAACGACCGAGTTCGCGCACTACGGTATTGCAGGAGCACGGGTGGACCGGATCGCAGCAGGTGCCTCGATCAACAAAGCTCAGATCTATAGCTATTTCGGCAGTAAAGAGCAATTGTTCGACGCAGTTTTCGACCATCGGGTCGACGTCGACGTTTCCACCGTCCCCTTCGACGCAACCGATCTCCCCGGCTATGTGACAGCGCTGTACGACATGTACCTCGGTGACCCAGACCTGGTCCGCTTGCTGACATGGGCACGATTGGAGCGCACTCCGACCGGTGCCCTGTTCGGCCACCGAGGTGACCACGATCGAGACAACCTCGCGGCACTCGCGGACGCACAAGAGCGCGGCTTGTTGGTCAAAGACATCGCGCCACAAGACATGTGGGCAATGACCATCTCTCTCGCCGCGACCTGGGCCCAGGCCGCGATCGTTCATGTCGCCGACACAGACGAACCGACGGCGGTCCACGAACGACGAAAAGCCGCCCTTGCCGCCGCGGCTCGGCGCGCCTTCTGCGCACCGTGACCGTCCGCATCCGCCGACAGTTGACCGCATCGACCCGAATTCGGGACCGCGGCGCTCCCGGCGGCACGGGCAGAGGTTTCCATTCTCGGCCAACTGGCTATGTCTACCGGCGAAGAACACCTGAAAGCACCGACGATCCTCTCCGGGAGTGACCAGCAGTGCTTTCGGGCCTGCAACCAGGAGATGTGGATGACGGCCGAAGCCGATTCGGGAACACAAGCAACAGGCGATGAGCCCGGCTCAAAACTGAAGCGGAAGATAACCGGTCCGCTGCTCTTTCTGTTCATCTTGGGCGACGTGCTCGGTGCGGGCATCTATGCGCTGATGGGGGTGCTTTCCGACGAGGTGGGCGGCGCGCTCTGGGCGCCGCTCGTGGTCGCACTCCTGCTCGCACTGCTCACCGCCGGCTCCTACGCGGAATTGGTCACCAAATATCCGCAGGCCGGCGGCGCGGCGATTTTTGCCGCGCGGGCATTCAAACGGCCGATCGTGTCGTTCCTCGTCGGGTACTGCATGTTGGCTGCCGGGGTCACCAGCGCAGCCGGACTCGCCCTGGCCTTCTCTGGTGAATATTTGGGCACGTTCATCGACGTGCCGGCGGTCCCGGCAGCCATGGTGTTCCTCGCGCTGGTGGCCTGCCTCAATGCCCGGGGTATCAGCGAGTCGGTGAAGAGCAACGTCGTGATGACGATCGTCGAACTCAGCGGTCTGCTGATCGTGATCATCGTGGTCGCGATCATGCTCGGCGGCGGCAAAGGTGACGTATCCAGGGTCGGCGAGTTCCCGGACGGGTCAACCCCCGCTCTGGCCGTCCTCAGCGGTGCCATCATCGCCTACTACTCGTTCGTCGGGTTCGAGACCTCTGCCAATGTCGCCGAAGAGATCCGCAACCCGAGCCGGGTATATCCCCTGGCTCTGTTCGGATCGCTGGCCACGGCAGGACTTGTGTACGTTCTGGTCGGGCTCGCGAGTTCGATCGCACTGTCGCCCAACGACTTGTCGGCGTCTTCCGGACCCCTACTCGCGGTGGTCAGAGAGTCAGGGGTCAACATCCCCGACTGGGTTTTCAGCCTCATCGCGCTCATCGCGGTCGCCAACGGCGCGCTGCTCACGATGATCATGGCGAGCCGCCTGGCCTTCGGGATGGCCGAGAACAAGCTGTTACCCAGCATGTTGGGAAAGGTTTTGCCCAACCGCCGCACCCCATGGGCGGCGATCGCCGCGACGACGCTGGTGGCCATGCTGCTCACCCTCACCGGCGACCTGTCGACCTTGGCCGAGACCGTGGTGTTGCTGCTGCTCTTCGTCTTCATCTCGACGAACATCGCCGTCCTGGTGCTCCGGCGTGATCGAGTGGAGCACAAACATTTTCGCGTCCCGACGGTCATACCGATACTCGGGGTGGCCTCGTGCGTGCTACTTCTCACCCAGCAGAGCGGTCAGGTGTGGTTGTTCGGTGGGATCCTCCTCGCATTCGGCGTGGTGTTGCACACGGCAGCGACGTGGGTGCGTCGCCGCTCGGCCTGATGCTCTTGTCCATAGCGACCCAAAATATCGGGTTTGCAGCATATTTCGCCGCACAGGACCACTTCATCGTGCAGCCATGGCGTCCCACCTCTGCTTGATAAACGGCGCGTGACAAGGCAATTCACCTCGGCAGCGCGGAGCAACGTTGCCAAGACGACAGATTTTGGGCAGGGTGGAGGGATGAGTGACAACACAAAGATCACAGTCGAACGCACCATCGACGCGCCCGTCGACGCGGTTTTCGACGTCCTCTCCAATCCCGAACGACACCAGGAACTCGACGGTTCCGGATTCATCCGCGGGGTCGAACACGCCGACCGGATCCAGAAGGTCGGCGACGTGTTCACCATGAACATGCAGGGCGATCACATGGGCGGTGAGTACAAAACCGACAACCACGTGTCCGGTTACGCGAAGGACAAGTTGCTGGCCTGGAAGACCGCGCCGGCAGGAACGGAACCTCCCGGGTGGGAGTGGCTGTGGGAATTGGAGCCTCAGGGACCCAACGAGACACTGGTTCGCCATACCTACGATTGGTCGAAGGTCACCGATAAGAAGTTGCTCGAACAGGTGAAGTTCCCGCTCGTCACCAAGGATCAGCTGACCGACACGCTTGGTCGGCTGGCAGCCGCGGTTGCTTCCTGATCACTATCGGTAGCGCGCCCCGTCCCGAATCGTTCGGGACGGGGCGTATTGCCGTGACCACAAACCCGCTGTCCCAGCACTCGCGGCACCCACCTCTCGCACCCCCGCTTTGGACAACCGCCGGTGGCACCAGTAACCTTTCCGTGTCCTCGCTGATACCAAAAAGTTACCTCTTACGAAACGGACATATTTGTGCCCCGCCACCGACTGAATGCCCAGGCCTCCTCTCTGCCCGCGACCATGCTGCTTGTGGACTCCGCGTCGCACAACGGCCGAGGTGGTCAGCATCGGGCTCCCAGAACCACCGTCGGACCGGTGAGCGCAACAGCCGGAGCGTTGGCTGTGGCCGGCGCCATCGGACTGAGCGTCGGTGGAGCCTCCCAGGCCGCCGCCGCAGAGGCTCCGGCCTCCCCGATCAACCTCGAGGCGATTGCCGCGCTGCCCGAGGTTTCCGCAACCCTGGCCGCGCTGCCCTCGGATGTGGCGCTGCCGGCACCCATCGACGACATCGTGCGCGATCTGTTGCCCCACCTGTCCACCCCGGGCATCGGAGCCACCTCGACACCGACCACGGGTACCGTGACCTCGGGTTACGGCGCTCGGTGGGGCACCACCCACTACGGCCTGGACATCGCCAACGACATCGGCACGCCGGTTTATGCGGTCACTGATGGGACAGTTCTCGAGTCCGGACCCGCAGACGGCTTCGGACAGTGGATCCGGGTCCAGCAAGACGACGGCACCATCGGCGTCTTCGGGCATGTCGACGAAAGCTACGTAACGCCCGGCCAGCAGGTCCGGGCCGGCGAGCAGATCGGCACCGTCGGCAATCGCGGGCATTCCACCGGCCCGCACCTGCATTACGAGGTCTGGGAAAAAGACGGCACCAAGGTCGATCCCCAGGTCTGGCTGGACAACCGCGGCGTCAGCGTCGGCTGATCACGGCGACGGCTCGTCACGTCGGCTCTCTGATCACACCGGCATGGCGTACATCCCCGGACAGGCCCGGAAGCTCTTTGAGCGCCGACCAGGTTTGCAGCCCATCGGCGCTGTCGGAGTAGACGTACTTTCCTTCGGCATAGGCGTCGAGGTAGATCCGCCAGTTGCCGTCCGGTAATCGGACAACGGCCGGGCCCTCCACCCGTGAGCCCCACGCGCCGGGCCGAACGAATGAATACGGGCCCGCCAGCGCCGGCGCGACTGCATGTTCGACGACCTTCTTCGTCTCGTTCTTGGTGAATGCGTGATAGCTCGATCCCACCTTCACCACGGTGGTGTCGACGTGGTCGGCCCCGATCCCCGCGATCGGGGTTGGCAGGCCCCACAACCTGAGCGACGGCTCCAGAGCCGTCATCAGATACGGCACGAACCCTCCACCCGTCGACATCGACAAGATGACGTTGACCCGGTCGCCGTCCACGAACCATTCGGGAGCCCAGGCCTTCGTGGTGAACGGCGACAACGACGGCCCGTCCTCGAACCCGGCCGACCCCGAGGACCCCGGCGGGCTCGGAGGACCGGTACCGGCTCCGGTACCCGGCAGGAGGGCGCAGCAAAACGGGACCGGATAGGACGCCATGAACGTCCAGTTGATGCGGTCACTGCTGCGCGCGAAACCGATATTTGCGCCGTCGATCGTGGTGTAGGTGAGGTAGTACAACCCGTCGATGTGCCGGAAGATGCTCGGGTCGCGCACCACCCCGGACGAGGGCCGAAACGCTGACCTTCGGACGGGTGCGAAGTCGGTGGCATCCCCGGATTCGTACACGTCCAAGTCGCGGTCGCTGGTGTTGCTGAACGCCACCATCGTGTACCGCCAGGCGGGCGGCGCGGCGCCACCGCTCCCCGGAACCGCCACGAGCAAACCCGCGACGACGAGCACCACCACCGAGATGGCGGACAAGCAACTTCTTTTGGTCAGATCCACGACCATCTCTCCCCCACTGCGGAATTCGCTGTCGCCGCAACAAAAATTCGGTTCCGGATCAGTTGCTCATCGAGGTACGGGTCCCTGCACATCTGAGACCGGCAGAACGAGCATCTCGACGAGACCGTCACCGAGGTCCGACAACGACTTCTGTACCTCGGTGAGCGACTGAGCGGGTGTCAAGATCTCGACCCGGACGCGCGGCGTCATCGTCACCCGGCGGGATTGCCCCCGAACCATGTGATCGACCGGGCCCGCCGTGGTGACGAACACCTCCGAGACCACGGCTCGACGCGCCCCGGCGGCGAGTACCTCCTGCTCCACCCCTTCGGTACCGGCCGAAGTGATGACTGCGGTCACGAGATAGAGCCCCTCGCCGGCAACGGCGGCCGGTGGCGCCGGGATCGGTCGGGCGGCAGCGTCACCGGTCGGGATCGGTAGGACCGGATCCTCCGTGTACGCCGACATTCCCTGCTGGGTGGCATCGAGATGTTCTTCGTCGTCGGGGTTCGCACGCAGTCCGATGGTCTTGTCGACGGCGAGTGCGATCACGAGACTGAGGACAAACGCGAAGGCGATGACCGAGGCAAGGGCGAGCACCTGTTCGCCCAGAAGCCCCCACCCGCCGCCGTGGAAGACTCCGTCGCGACCGATTGCATTGATCGCTTTCTCACCGAAGAACCCGACGAGCAGAGTGCCCAGGATGCCGCCGATGAAGTGGACTGCGAGTACGTCGAGTGCGTCGTCCACGCGGATCAGCTTCTTGAGTCCGAGTGCGAAATGACAGATGATGCCGGCGAGCACTCCGATGACGGCAGCCGACCAGGTATTGACGTAACCGGCTGCGGGCGTGATGGTTGCCAGGCCTCCCACCGCACCGGTCACTCCGCCGAGCACAGTTGCGTGACCCTCACGGAATCGCTCCATCACCAGCCACACCACCATCGCAGCTGCCGCCGCCACCTGCGTGTTGACCAACGCCTGAGCCGCAACTCCGTTGGCCTGCAATCCATCTCCGGCATTGAATCCGAACCAGCCGAACCAGAGGATGCCCGCGCCGACGATGACGAGTGGGATCGAGTGGGGCAAGGGCGCCCTGTCTGGCCACACCTTTCGCCGTCCGAGAACGAGCAGCAACGCCAGTGCGGCCGCGCCCGCCGATGAGTGAACGACTATGCCACCGGCCCAGTCCTGGGCCCCGCGCTTTGTCAGCCAACCCGCCGGCGCCCACAACCAGTGGGCGACCGGGGCATACACGATGACCGACCAGATGCCGATGAACACGATCCAGCCGAGGGGCTTGAGCCGACTGGCCACCGCACCCGTGGCCAGAATGGGAGTGATGATCGCGAACATCATCTGATAGGCAAAGAACGCCAGGGTCGGAATCGCGACGGTCGTGGTCACCACGTGTAGGTCCGGGTCGGGTGCCTCGGCGATGTCCTTGAGTGCGACGAAGCTGAAGTCGGCGATGAACCCGTTGGCCCGATCGTTACCGAACGCCAGCGTGTAGCCGAAGAGGAACCAGGTCAGAGTGATGACACCGAGCGCCACCATGTTCTGCTGCAGCATCACCAAGGTGTTGCGTCGACTGACCATGCCGGCATAGAAGAAGGCAAGGCCCGGTGTCATGAACAGCACGAGAGCCGCACACACCAGCACCCACGCGGTGTCGCCGCTGTTGATGTTTGCCGCCTCGGCCAGCGTCGTCGATGTCATCGGACATACCTCCGTGTGCCTGTTGTCGATCAGCGTTCGTGGGGACCTCTGGTGTGCGCGAGAAGATGCGAATAGGACTGAATCGTTCGGGCGATATCAGAACTAGCGGGGTTACGGGTGCGATGACAACGAAAGCCCCTCGGAGCGGGGCGAATCCCGCGATCTACCGACCGTGAGAATGAGAGACCGTGGCCAGGGTCAGAAGTCAGCGACGGCCACGACCTCGCGGGGTCTGAACGCATCGCGACCTCCGATCGTGACGCCGATCCGGTCCTCGGTCTTTCGCGGCACGCAAATTGGTCTCGGCTCGTTGCTGAAAGGCGACCATTGCGATCCGAATCGACACTACGCGTGCGATTAATCATCGGTCGCGAAATTGCGAGACTCGAGACAACGCGACGGAATCGATAACCCGATGCGTTCCGGCGATGGATCCGAGCAGCGCGCCCGCAGGTAGGCGGAACCTGGCGATTCTGCGCATCATCGCGTGCCAAGACGAAGACGCTGTTGCAGGACGGTTCTTTTCTTAGATCCTGACAGCGAAACAATTTGCTACGGACCTGGATGAACGGAAACACGAAGGTCACGACCCCGTCGACCCATACCCGTCAACCGCGTCGAGATACCACCCGTCGTGCTCGAAGCCGACCGGCCCGCACGCGTGGTCTGGTCATCCCTGTGGCCCAAGCGGCCCCGACGCTCGGATTGCATTCGACTTGCCCGCCGGCGCCGGCGGGACGAACCTGCGGTGGACGCTGCTCGTCGAGCCGCCAGCACCCGACGACCGCCGGTTCCGGCACATGTGTCAGCGCATCGGCACGTTGATCAACGCAACGTGCGGTACACCTATGGGCAGTAACAGCGCTGCCGAAAGGTCAGTTGCTCGGCGCAACAACTCGGGCGAAAACGTACGTCCCGACAATCTTTCCGCTGATCGCGGTTTGCTGACCTGAGGAGAGGAACTTGTCTCGCGAGACCTCTGCGGTCTGCACAAATGTTGTGGAAAACGAGTGCAGGTTCCATCCCTCGCTGTGGACCGCATTCAGCGAATCAGTCGGAGAATAGTCTTGCCGACTGCTGTAGGCGCCGGCAGGGCTGACTGGCGCCGCCATTGTTGCGATAGTTCCGGTGATGTCGGTGATGTCCAAAGACAGCTGGAATAGGGAATCGCCTCGCGCATAGGCGCTTCGCGCCTGGCCCTGCGGAGATGCTTTGAACGCCTCATCCTTTCGCTGCTGCGCCTCTTTGGCTTCATGCGCCTGCCTATCAGCGTTGCGTTGTGCTTTTATGCGCGCCTTTTGGGCTGCAGTTTCGGGATCGTCTTGCTTGAAAAGTGCCATGGCCACATGATTGCAGACACATCCAAATAAACCACCGAAGAAGTCCCAGTCCAGACGGGTCCGCGCTCGGCGCTTGTGGTCTATTCGGAGGATATCGGCACGAAACTTCACTCGTACACGACGGAAGCTGTCGGCATCATCGAAGGCCGAGGAGAGTGTCAACACCACCTCTCCTGACCGGTGTCTGAAAACCACAGCAACAAGCCCGTTTCGGCCGCGGCCCGATCAAGGTGCCGCCGTCGGGGTCACTTTCGTACTCGAACACGAGACGATCAACCTCAATGAAGGAATAGCCATGTCCGTGCCACCCGCTCCGCCCCCACCGCCGCCGGAGTATTCACAGCCCGGCTACCTGATACCACCGCCGTCTGCGCCGAAGAAGGCAAAGAAGTGGCCCTGGATTGTTGCTGGAGTCGTGGTGTTGCTGATTATCGTGGGCATCGTCGGTGGCGGAGGTGAGGACGACTCGAAGACCACCACGGCTGCAAAGACGACGACAGTCGACCTACGCCGTGGACAGTCTGAACGTGGACTGGAACAAGCAGGCCGCGCGCAGTGCTGAGCAGTATCTCGAGATCACGTCGTTCTCCAAGTCGGGCCTGATCGAGCAGCTGGAGTACGAAGGCTCATCGCAGACATGACTCCGAAAATGTGCCCTTCTGGCGAACAAAAGCCCAGGTGGGCGTCGCCAGAAGGGCACATCATCGGGTTACAGGGCCGTCGCGACCTTCCATGCGGTGTGCATCGCGCCCTCGATGTAGTCGACACTCATCGCGTCACCGACGACGTGCACGTCAGGTACCGAACCGACCAGTGCGTCGGCAAGTGGCGCCTGCGCCGAGACGCCCGAAGCCACGACAACCATGTCGGCCGGTGCCGTCATCGTCTTGTCACCGACGCGGAACTCGACGTACGCCTTCGTGATCCGCTGTACCGAGGCGTTGCGGTGGATCGTCACGCCCATTTCGTTCGCGTGCCGAACAGCGGTCCAACGCCGGGGCATCGCCATCGGTACGCCCAGTTGTGCCCCTTCTTCGAGCAGCGTGACGTTCCGGCCCCGGTCGGCGAGGAACTCCGAAAGTTCCAGTCCGACCAGGGAACCGCCGATCACCACGACGTCCCGGCCCATCGGCAGGATCTTGCGGGTGACGGTCCTGATCGCCGCGGGGCTCTTGGTGATGCCAGAAAGTTTGCCCAGCCGGCCCATGGTCCGCAGGAACCACGGCACCTGGGAGACGTCACCGGACCCGGTCATCAACGCGCGCAGGGTATCCCCGGTATGTACGTGTGGCAGATCGCCGCCGGGGACCCCGGGTCGGTCACGGACAGCGCCGGTGGCCAGGACAACGACGTCCGGATCGAGTGCCTGGATCGACGCCACCGTGGCCTCGGTCTTCAAACGGATATCGACGCCGAGGCGCTCTACCTCCACCTTCAGCCACCTCAGCAGGCGCTGGTTGTCCGGCGTCGTCAGGCTCGAGAACCACAGGGTTCCGCCGAGACGATCGGACTTGTCCAGCAACGTGACCCGGTGTCCACGTTCAGTGGCCACGCGGGCGACCTCGAGGCCGCCCGGACCCGCTCCGACGACAACCACATGCTTGGGTGTGGCCGTTCGCACGAACGGGAGCAAGGTCTCGTTGCCCAGTGCCGGGTTGACCGCACACAGTGGCGTGCCGTCCCAGAAGTTTTCCTGAACGCAGACATAACAATTGATGCAGGGACGGATACGCTCGGGCAGACCGGCCTTCAGCTTGGACACCAGATCCGGGTCGGCCAGCAACTGTCGGCCCATCGCAGCGAAATCGGCCTTACCGTCCGCCAGCGCTTTCTCGCCGACCTCGGGAAGCACGCGACCCACGGCGATCACCGGAACCGACACGGCCTTTTTCACCTCACCCGCCAGGTCCGTGTAGGCGCCCACCTTGTCCGGCAGCGGCCCATCGGTGAAGTTGGAGAACGGGTTACGGCCCCAGCCGGTGACATGGATGGCGTCGGCGCCTGCCGCTTCGAACAACGCAGAAGCCTGCGAGGCCTCCTCGGTGGTCAGACCGTCGTCCTCACCGAATTCTCGTCCGGCAACTCGAACGATGATCGCCAGCGAGTCCCCGACCTCTGCCTTGACCGCCCGAATGGCCTCGCACGCCAACCGTGCCCGGTTCTCGAGGGACCCGCCGTAGCCGTCGGTACGCTTGTTGTCGGCGCGGCTCAAGAACCCACCGAGGACGTAGCCGTGCGCGCAGTGGATCTCGACAGCGTCACCGCCGGCCGCCTGCACCCGGCCCGCTGCCTCCGCGAAGCAGCGCACCAGCCAGTCGATGTCGTCCTGGGTGGCTTCGTGATAAGTGGCCTGCTTGCCGCCGGATACGGCAGCCATCTTCTTCAGCTCTTCGGGCGTGTTGTCCGCCAACGCGGACATGTCCCGCGGAGCATCCGGCGGCGAGGCCACCAGGAGCGGCCGTTCGTCGATCGTGTCGATTCGTGCCACCTTGCCGTGGTGCGTCATCTGCACACACAACTTGCTGCCGGTCGCATGGATGGCGTCGGCCAGTGCTTTGAGTCCCGGAATGAACCGATCCTCGGACAGACCCGGCTCCTTGGTGCTCGCGCACCCGACCGGGTAGGCAACAGCGCAGCAGCCGGTGATGATCAGCCCGGTTCCGCCGGCTGCCCGGGCCACGAAGTGGTCGATGTCGCCCTGTTCGATCTCCCCGTCGTCGCACAGGTTCATGTCCATCGCCGGGAGAACCACCCGGTTCGGAACCGTCATCGGGCCGATGGTGCCTGGTGCGAGGAGGTGCGGAAAGGTCTGGCTTCGGATCGTCACCCGCAGACAGTAGAACTCGACGGCACCCGATCGTGACCGCGTTCCCGATCACCGAGACTTGTCGAGTCCGGGATCAGACCGAATCGCCGCGCCGACAAAAGGACGGTGCCACAGTGGAACCATGGCCTCGACCCCGGCGACGCCGATCACGGTCCGTCAGCTGACCGCCCAGGAGCGAGAGCTGATCACCGACTCAGATCCCTGGAAATTCTGGAAGACGGTCGGCGCCATCGAGTACACGGGTGGACGCGGCGAGCACTTCTGCGTCGAATCCGGATTTCAGACTGATTTTGCCTCCGTACCAAGAGTTTTCGCCTGGTTCCTGCCGCGTTACGGTCGCTACACGCGGGCGGCGATTCTGCATGATCATCTGGCGGAGCGCGCACGAAAGACCGATTTTCCCTGGCGCGATGCCGACGGAATTTTCCGCCGCGTGATGCGCGAGGACGGCGTCCCGTTCGTGCATCGCTGGGTGATGTGGGCGGGCGTGCGGTGGGGTTCGATCACCCAGTTCCGCACCGGCGGGCTGGAAGGTTGGTGGCGGGATGCTCCGCTGGTGCTGGTGGTCTCCGTCGTCGCGCTACCGGTATTGCTGGCGCCCGTCGTCGCCATCACCCTGTCCTACTTGCTGTTCCTTGTTTATGAGGTGACGGCGTGGGCGGTGCTGGGCACCGGCCGATTCGCGGCGAGGGCGTTGGGCCGCACCCCCGAGAAGGAACTCAACAGACCGCACTTCACCAGTCACACATGAGCTGCCATCATCTGAGGTCCGGTGTCCACAGTGCCTCGTGCCGGCCCCGGCTGGGCAGAGGTTTCCTGCTCGCCGCCTATGGGTATGTCGGTTGAACCCACCTGCACCTGAGCACGACGGAGGTCCCGTATGCCCGACATCGTGACCCGGATGGAGGCAGCGCGATGACGCCGACCAGCTCCACGAAGCCCCTGGCCCTGATCACCGGCGCGTCGAGCGGGATCGGTTACGAACTCGCCCGACTGTTCGCTGCTGACGGCTATGACCTCATCATCACGTCCGACACCACGAAGATCGAGACCGCCGCCGACCAACTCACAACCGACGCGACCCAGGTGACGCCGTTGATCGCCGATCTCCGAACCGAAGACGGGGTCATCGAGCTGTTCAGCACCGTCAAGGGGATCGGCAGACCACTTGCCGCTGCCGCGCTGAACGCCGGCATAGGGCACAGTCAGAGCTTCACCGACGCCCAGCTCGACGACCTCCTGTCGGTCATCGACCTCAATGTCCGTTCCACGGTGCACCTCGCCAAACTGATCCTCGACGATTTTGTCGAACGCGACGAAGGCGAACTGTTGATCACCTCATCGATCTCCGCCACGATGCCCGGGCCCTACCAGGCCGTCTACAACGCGTCGAAGTCGTTCATCCAGTCGTTCGCCGAAGCCGTCCACAGCGAGCTCAGCGACACGAATGTGACGGTCACAGCCCTGATGCCCGGGCCGACCGAGACCAACTTCTTCCATCGGGCCGGGTTGGACAACACCCTGTTGGGGCGAAGCAACAAAGACGATCCCGCCGCGGTTGCCCAAGCCGGATATCGGGCACTCAAGGACGGACAGCGGAAGATCGTGGCAAGTTCGCTGCTGTCGAAGACCATGGCCGCCGTCGATTCCGTCCTACCTGATGTCGCCAAGGCTGCGGCGCATCGAGTATTGGCACGGCCGCGATAGCCCAAGCCGGATCGGCCGCCGACGGACGCAGTCAGTCCGGGGGTTCGCTGTTGCCGGCGCGATCGTCGGCGATATCGTCGGTGCCCTCATGGGTCGCAGATGAGGGGTCTATCTTCTGTTCTGGATCCGGGGCGCTGACGTGCTTTTCTTCCAGGTCGTCCACCGTTTTTTCCAAGTCAGTACTTTGTGTTGCACGGTCCTTCTCAGCCAATTTCTCTCCCTACCTTCCAGCATCGAATTACCGGGACGAGCGGCATCACGTGCGTTTTCACGTACCTGATTCCTACCCAGCCCCACGTTGAAGGAAACCCGCCGGCGCGCGGCCCAGAGCCACCTCCCCGTTCTTCCGCGCGGCGTGTCAGCCTTCGGGTTCGGTCCAACGTTGTGTCTGCGTCAACCACAACAGGTAAGCGAGAGCGGGTACGACGATGACTGCGGCCAGCGCAACAACGATGAGGAGCCCGACCAACGTGGCATCGGCACCGGCAGCTTCGTCGATGGTGATCTCATCGACGAGCATCCACGGATATTGTCCGACACCCCAGCCTGCGACCACCGACCCGACAGCCAACGCAGCTGGGAGCCTGGCCAGCGAATATCTCCGTCGATAGAGCAGATACACCGTTGCCAAGCCGGCGACGGCCGCCAACACCAACAAGGGTGCTGCGGCACCGAGTAGTCCGTCGCTGAGGGTGGGCGCGTCCTCCAGGATGGGATAGAGGCCGGCAAAGACGACCACACCCGTGACCACACCGACCACAAGGGTCCGAGCACGAAGTTGCTCGGCGAGGTCGTCGATTCCAGCCCGGGCGGCGTCCGCGGTGAGAAACACACCGGCGAGAAATGCGCACGTTGTAACGGCCAGGACCCCGCCGATCAGCGAGGTCGGATTGACCCATGAACTGATCCGATCCCCGTAGCCACCGGCAGGTACGCGACCCGAGGCGAGACTGCCGGCGACGGCGCCGAGGAAGAACGGGGTGATCAGCGATGAGCCCGCAAAGATGGCGCCGAACAATCGCGCCTGCGCCAGGGTTTCCGCATATTTTCGGAACGCAAACGCCGCCCCACGCAGCACGATCCCCGCCAAAGCCAGAGCAAGCGGGATGAACAGTGTTGTCATCGTATCCGCGAACGCGGCCGGAAATGCGGTCCACCAGATCACCAGCACATAAATCAGCCAGACATGGTTAGCCTCCCAGACCGGTCCGATGCTGTGGTCGATCAACGTCCTCAACTGGCTACCGCCACGACTGCCGCCGGCGGTGAGATCGTAGAAGCCGGAACCGAAGTCGGCGCCACCAAAGAGCGCGTAGGCGATCACTCCGACGAAAAGCGCGACAGCGACCACATCGGCGAGTGTCATGGCACTGCTTCCTTGGCCTCGCCCGGGTCGTCCGCACCTTCACTTCCGGACAGAACTGCGGGTCCGTATGGGCTGGGCAGATCGTTTTCGCCTGCCCGCCAACGTCTGGCCATCGATCGCAAGACGACGAACGCGCCGATTGTCATCCCGAGATAGATCACCAGAACTCCGCCGTAACTCCACCACAACCCACTACTCCTACTCGCGGCGTCGGTGGTGCGGAGGATCTGCCATACCGTCCACGGTTGGCGACCTACCTCTGTGGCTATCCAGCCGCACTCGAGCGCAATGATGGACAGCGGACCGGCTACCACCGCGAAGCGCAGGAACCAGCGGTTGTCGAGGAGGTCGCTCTTTCGCCAGCGAAACAGCCAGTAGAGCACCACGGAGAGCGCCAAAAGCGTTCCGATGCCAACCATCGCCTGGAACGCCAGGTGCGTGATATTGACCGGTGGCAGGTCATCGGGTGGTACCTGGTCGAGCCCAGGGACAGGAGCGTCCAGTGAATTGCGCGCGATGATCGAGCCGAGGCGCGGGATCGCCAACGCCCAGCGCACTTCCCCATCGATCCACAACCCGCCCAGGCGCAGCGGCGCGGGTCCTTCGGGCGTGGGCGACAGTTCGAATGCGGCAAGTTTCGCCGGTTGACTGTCGTTGACGCGCATACCCAGGAAATGGCCGATGAACGGTTGTGCGATCGCAGCAACCGACGCGAAGGTGAACGGGATCGTGAAACCCAGACGGTGGTGCCGATCGGTACGTCCGCGCAACATCCCCGCGGCGTACACACCGGCCACCACCAGGCCGACCAGCATGAACGCGCCCACCCACATGTGCAGGAACTGCAGCCAAACACCGTCATTGAACATCGCGCGCCACGGGTTGACGTCGGTGACCACTCCGTCGACGATCCGGAAACCGGTGGGATTGTTCATCCATGCGTTGACCGAGACAACACAGAACGTCCCGACAACGCCCGCTATCGCCATCGGGATGAGCATCGCCAAATGCCGGCGTGGTGGCATCCGATCCCAGCCGTAGAGGTAGATGCCCAGGAAGATCGCCTCCACAAAGAACGAGAGTCCCTCGAAAGCGAATGGCAACCCCAGAACGTCACCGAACCGACCCATGAGGCCGGGCCACAGCAACCCCATCTCGAAACTGAGAACAGTGCCGGAGACCGCACCGATGGCGAACAGGACCGCTGATACCTTCGCCCACCGTTTGGCCAGGCCCAGGGCCACCGGGTCATCACGCACCAGGCCACGTCTGTGAACCACGTAGATCATGGACGGAAACGCCACACCGAAGCAGGCCAGAATGATGTGCCAACCCAGCGAGACCGCCATCTGCTGACGAGCGGGCAGCAGGCCGGGCGGTTCGCCGCCCGACGCAACATCGAACATCGACATGACTTCAACGATCATCGCTGGTCCCATGCTCGAACGTGGCTATCGGATGATCACGATCGTGGTAGAGCTACCGAGTTCCTCTCGACATTCTCCTCCAAACAGCGGTGCGAAACAGCCCTCTTTCGAGGATCACCGCTTCCCGGCGATGGCGTGGTGGAGCTGCGCATGGTCATCGAAATAGGCGGTGTTCGCGCCGAACCGTTGAATGGTGTCGCTCCCGCGGCCGGCCACCACCAGCACATCGCCCGGCCCCGCGGCCGCCACCGCCAGATCGAGGGCCGTTCGTCGGTCGGGTTCTTCGACCACGCGAGCATGGTGGGCTTGGCGGGCACCGGCCAGGACCTCTGATCTGATGGTTGCGGGGTCTTCATCTTCCGGGCTTTCGTCGGTGACGATGAGCAGGTCGGCCTGGCTTGCGGCGTACCGGCCCAACGGCCGCCGCTTGCCGCGATCGCGGCCCCCGGTGGCGCCGGCCACCACGATGAGACGACCGGTGGCCAGCGACCTCAAATACGGCAGCAGCGCTTGTTGTCCGGCAGTGTTGTGCATGTAATCGACGATGGCGGTGAACGATTGGCCGGCGTGGACGGGCTCACACCGCCCGGGTATCGCATGCAGCGACGAGATGCCTTCCACCGCAACGTCAATGTCCACGCCCTCTGCGATCAGCATGGTCAGAGCGACCAGCGCATTGCCGACCTGATGCGGCCCCAACGCCTGCAACCGAACCGGAGCCCTCCCATATGGCGTCCACGCCATGAAATCAGAACCCGTTGCGGTCGAGATGATCCCGTCGGCGTACACGTCAGCGGCGCGGTCACCGGTCGCGCACGTCCAGACCTCGGTGGCTGCGGAGGTCGCCAAGCGGGCACCGTAGGAATCATCGACGTTCACCACCGCGAGGTCCGTGCGCTCGGGAGTGAACATGCTCGCTTTGGTGCCGTAATAGTTCTCCATCGTGCCGTGGTAATCGAGGTGGTCACGGCCCAGGTTGGTGAAGGCCATCGCCCGGTACCGGATGCCGTCGATTCGACGCTGATCGATGGCGTGAGAAGAGATCTCCATCGCGCAGGCGGTGACTCCCTCCCGGCGAAAGTGAGCCAGGGTGCGGTGCAGTGTCGTCGCTTCGGGTGTCGTGCGTTCGGGGACCAGATCGCAGCCGGGTCCCCTGATCCGGGCGCCCGAGATCAAACCGACCGTTTCTCCGGCGGCCTCGAGCCCGACGTCCAGAAAGTGTGCGGTGCTGGTCTTTCCGTTGGTACCCGTGACTCCGAATACTCGAAGGTCGGCAGTGCGGGTGTGATGAAACCATGCACACAGCGGCCCGACGACCGCTCGCGGATCCTCCACGATCACACTCGGCAGCACCGCCGAGGGGCGATCGCTGATGACCACCACCGCGCCGGCGGCCCGGGCTTCGAATTCGAACTCCAGCCCATGCCATCGGTCTCCACTGAAGGCGACATAGGCATCACCCGGAGACAGCGTGCGCGAGTCGTCACCGACGTCCCGAACCACCACACGACCATCCCCCGGCCGGCCAACCAGTTCAGCACCGAGAAACCGGGCCACGGCGGACACGGTGATCCCTTCACTGCCGTCCGGACCCGGGACCGAACGCCCGGCGTATCGGCTCATCGCGCGCTCACCCGTGCAGGTGCGGTCCGCTGTCTGAAGTCGACCGGTCCACAGACGCTCACGCAGCGTGTATGCGATGGAACCAGCCGTTTCATCAGCGAGCGATACCCCGGGTCGAAGGGACGCAAACCACAGTCGCCCGGCTGCCGGCACTCGACTGCCCGTGACGCAGGACACCAAATGCGATACATGTCCGGTTGGAATAACCGTGCTGGGGCGGCAGTTGAAGCAATCGACGGTGCCCGGTTCATTGCCCCGGGTCCTACCCTCCGCCGCTACGAGCGGCCTATCGCCGAGAGGCGCATTGACGGGCACCGTCCTCGAACAGAGCCGCCGGCGAAGACCGCGGGCACCTCGCAGCTGAACGCAACTCGTCGGTTCAGAGGTCGAGATCCGGCATCCGGAGTATTTGACCGACCTCGATGAAGTCTCGATCGGAGATGTGATTCGCTGCCGCGATCAGCTCGGACATCGAGCTGTCTCCGTAGAACGTGTCCGCCAATGCCGAGAGCGTGTCACCGGCAATCACTTTGTACTTCTTGGTCAGTCCCGGGATCATCAGGATTTGGCCGATCCTGATGACATCCGGATCGGGCAGGCTGTTCGCGATCGCGATCACCTCGAACAGGCCGGCATCGCGATAGAAGCGCTTTGCCAATGCCGACAACGTGTCTCCTGAAGTCACCTTGTACTTCTTGGCCATGATCATTCCTCTCGTCTTCGATTTCCGCGACGCCCGTGAGCGGTACGCGCGTCATCAATCGTGTTCGGGCCGCCGTCCCCGGTCACGGGTAGCCCGCTACCCGAATACCCGGCCCCGGAACGCGCGACGACGGGTAACAGCGTGATCGAGGCTGCAAATGTGTGGCGCGATGTCCCGACCGGCGGCAATGATATTCTGAAATTTCAGAACACAATTCTTGGCGCTTACCAGGCCGGAACCCCATTCGATCGGCGATGCAGGCCGGCGTGCCATTCTCTGCACAGCTCGGTAAGCCGTTGGATACAGCCCGCTCCATGCCCGCGCAGATCGACCACATCAAATAACGGAGAACACACACATGACGCGTATCGGCACCTCGGATCTCGATGTCTACCCACTGACCCTGGGTGGCAACACCTTCGGCTGGACCAGCGACCCCGCAACCTCCTTCTCGGTGCTCGACGGCTACGTTGCAGCAGGCGGCAATTTCATCGACACGTCAGACAGCTACACACGGCCAGGTAAGCCAGACGGCGACTCGGAAACAATCCTCGGCCAGTGGTTCCAGAAACGGCAACGGCGTGACGATGTTGTACTTGCGACCAAAGTCGGGCTGCGAGAGGACGCCTTTGGTCTGGCTCCAGACAACGTGGCCCGGGCCGCGGAGGCCTCACTGACCCGCCTGAACACCGACTACATCGACCTCTACTTCGCGCACTACGACGATCCGAAAACACCGCTGGTCGAAACGATCGCCGCGTTTGATGCCCTGGTCAAGTCGGGAAAGGTCCGCCATGTCGGGATCTCGAATTACTCCGCCGAGCGCGTGGCCGAGTGGCTGACGGTGTGCGAGGACAACGGATTCACCAAGCCCATTGCCCTGCAGCCCAACTACAGTTTGCTGGCACGTGAGGGCTTCGAGGCAGGCATGAGGCCTCTCGCCGAGAAGTTCGACCTCGCCGTATTTCCCTATTGGGCATTGGCCAGTGGATTTCTCACCGGCAAGTACCGAACCGAAGCAGACCTCGAGGGAACCGATCGCGGGCCATTGGCCGGCCGATTCTTCAGCGCCGCCGGGCTCGCGGTGGTCGACGAACTCGACACCATCGCACAGGCCCATGACGTCGCCATCGCGACCGTTGCCCTCGCGTGGACGCGGCAGCAACCGACGATCGTCGCACCCATCGCCAGTGCCCGCATCCCGGAACAACTCGATGCGCTGCTCGCATCTACCGACCTGACTTTGACTGCACCTGAACTAGATCGGCTCGACAGCATCTCGTCGGCACGCTGAAACCCGCTCCCTCACAACTCTGCACCAATGCCACCGCACCATTATTAATGGTCTGATGTTTTTTCGCTTCACTCCATTACTCGATAGCTGCGCAAAAAGCAAAATGTAACAACCGAATACCCCGGCTTCCGATCTTTCACTGGAAATAACTCTCAAGCTCCGAGTAACGTTACCGACGGCTATTGAGAACATACATTTGTGAACTGGTTCAGTCGGACTGAAAAACATGACCCCCGCGGGCACACTCGATACCTGATATTGGGAAATCGAGTTGTTGCCGCATGTCAGTTTTACAGCGCCACGGAAGGAATCCGCGGGGATGGATGCGTGTGACGATCGCAGCAGCCGAGGCGACTCTGTGCTGTCGCACGCTCGGCACAACAGTGACGGCAAAGGCCCAGATGTGAGGGATGTTCCTCCCTGGAAGGACTCGAAGCGTTACCTATGGCCGCTGTGCCTCGTTGTGCCCGCGGGTCCTTTCCTCGCCTGGTTGCTCGCACACAGTGTGTCCGGTGTGCTCTGGGGATTTGGTGGTTACCTGCTGCTGGTCGTCGTCCCGCTTCTCGACTTGCTGTGGGGGCCGGATCACGATGGCCCGCCGGATAATGCTGTGCGGGCGCTGTCGGCGGACAAGTATTACCGACGATGTACGTACGTTTTCGTCCCACTTCAATACGCCGGGTTGTTCTTCGGCTTTTGGTGCCTGGCATATGCGCCCATGACAACCGGTGAGCGTGTGGGCCTTTCGATCACACTCGGAATGAGCGCAGCGATCGGGATAAACGTCGCGCACGAGCTGGGCCACAAACACGAGAAGCTCGAGCAGGGTCTCGCGAAGATTGCGCTGGCACCGTCGTTTTACGGCCACTTCTACGTGGAACACAACGCCGGCCACCACGTTCGGGTCGCTACGCCCATGGACCCGGCGAGCGCGCGATTCGGCGAGTCTTTGTGGCAGTTCTATCCACGTGCGCTGGTCGGGGGCCTGACCTCGGGAGTACAGCTGGAGGCGGCGCGACTAAACCGGCAAGGGCGCCGTTTCTGGGACTGGCGCAACAACATTCTGCAGTCGTGGTCGGTGAGCCTGACCCTCCTCATCGCCGTGGTCGTCGTGTTCGGTTGGACCGTGGCGCCGTGGTTCCTACTGCAGGCGTTCATCGGCATGCTGGTTCTCGAAGCGGTGAATTACATTGAGCACTACGGGTTGCTGCGGGCGCCGGGCCCGGACGGCAGGCTGGGGAAAGTGCGTCCTGAGCACAGCTGGAACGGCGATCATGTGGTCAGCAACCTGGTCTTGCTGAACTTGCAGCGGCACTCGGACCACCACGCGCGCGCCGGTCGTCGGTACCAAACCCTGCGCAGTTGCAGCGATGCCCCGCAGTTCCCTGCCGGCTACGCCTTGATGGTGCTTTTGGCTGTATTCCCGCCATTGTGGCGCAAGGTCATGGATCCCCGCGTACTGGCGCATTACGGCGGCGACCTCACCCGGGTGAACGTGCACCCGCCCAAGGCCGAAATGCTCGCGCGCCGTTACGCGGCCACGTTTGCCGACAGCTCGGAAAGGTGGACCCGGTGACGGTCGTGCGACGGACTCCCCCCGTGCGTGAACCCCGAATCGGCGAGTCAACGGAGGTGCGTTTCGCCACCGAGGACGAGATCCGTAGGTGGGACGAACTGATCCTGCAGAGCCCGGACGAGGGCACCGTCTACCGCAGCAGCGCCAACATCGATGGCATGGTCCTGCAGGGCGCAACGCCGGTCTATCTGGTGGTTGACCGCTTCGCGGTGACCGCCTTCCGGGTGGACGTGCCGTTCGCCGGCGCACTGTGGGTGTTGTTGGGACCCCCCGTCGCCGACGTTCACGAGCTGATTCGCGCCTCCCGTGCAGTGGCAGCATTCGGGGCGCGGAACGGAATCACCGCGGTGCGGGTCCGTTCTCAACTGAAAGCGAACCCGGACGATGAGAAACTGCTTCGCGCACAGGGGTTTGCACGTGTACCGACCTGGCTCGACGACAGCACCGTCATCGTGGATTTGCGAGGTTCTGAAGCGGATGTTCAAGCCCGTTTCAAGAAGCGGGCCCGCAAATCGATCCGGCGGGCAATCCAGGAGGGTGCGACCGTGGATCGCGTTCCGGCCACCGACGACAATTGTCGGGTGCTCTACGAGATGCTCGACGCGACCAGCGGAGGCCGGTTCGCCATCCCTGATCTGGCGACTTCGACCGCCCTGTTCCAACGGTACGAGGCCTCCGGTCACGGTCAACTGTTCCTTGCCCGGCACGACGGTGAGGTCGTCGTCGGCGCATTCGTCGCAACGTTCGGCACGAACGCGCTCTATCTCGGCGCGGGCTCGGTTCGGAAGCGTCCAGGTGACCCCAACTTCTGCGGGTTGGGGGGAAGCCGAGCGTCGTACGCCCTGCAATGGGAGATCATGCGCTGGGCCCGCGAGCAGGGATGCGAGCGGTACGACCTCGATGGGACACCGTCGTCGGCGACCATCGCCGACGACTCCCATCCGCGCCACGGGGTGGGTCAATTCAAGACCGCATTCAGCAACGAGATCACGGACTACCTCGGCGCCTACCAGATTGCGGTACGGCCCTGGCGCGCCTGGGTCATTCGGCAACTCGAGATATCCGCGGGCCGGGTGGACCAGTCGCCACTGCTGAACCGCCTGCGCGGACGTCCGGTGCGACCGAACCCGGATTACGTGTGGCTGCGCCGAAAGCCGATCATGCGGCTCGGAGGGAATCGATGATGGCACGCGTGGCCGCCCGACCTTCGGGAGTCGGCGTCAACGGATAGATGTGCAGACCCGCGTGGCAGGTGTTCAGTTCGACCACCGACCCGGCGGCCGTGGCCCGCGCATGAAATCGTAACGCGTCGGGGTAGAGCATGTCGCGGGTGCCGATGTGCACTTCGGTCGGTGCCAGTCCTCCCAGCTCTCCGTAGAGCGGACTCACCGAAGGGTGGGTGAGTTCTCTGTCGGGAACCCAGGCCCGGGCAGCCATGTCGAGCGAGATCCTGTTCAGCCACGGGTCGTGACGCTCCAGGCCGGCGATATCGGGATTACTCAGAGACAGATCCAGCCACGGAGAGATGAGGATCAACCGGCTCATCGGGGACAGGCCACGATCCCGGACAGTCTGTGCCAGTAGCAAAGCCAGTCCTCCGCCGGCGGAGTCGCCGATCAAGGCCCGGGGTGTGTCTGGATGCTCCGTCGTCCACCGCTCGTACACCGACAGGAGGAAAGGAAGCGCGTCGTGATGGTTGAAGCGTGGTGCCAGCCCGTAGATCGGTACCTCGACACGCATCCCGGCGTCGGCCAGGCGTCGGATCAGGAGCCAATGCTGCGTGCTGATCTCGTTGACATATCCCCCACCGTAGAGATAGAGCACAGAGGTGATCGGGGTGACATCGCGTGCGGTGACGCAGTAACTCGGAAAGTTCTCGTGCCACCGACGCGTCACCGAATGCGTGGCGTACATCGCGGCGGGCGGCTCCGCGGGGACTTTGGGCCGGTCGATGTGCCGGCGAGCCTGCTCGGCAATACCGGTCCGCGACAGCCTCTTGAGCCGTAACGCGGCGCCGAGTACTTGCATCTGAATGCTCATCTGTGACGATCGTACCCAGCTGGCGCACCGGCAATTGACGTTGATACAGAGTTTTCGGTATCACCCATCGGTTGTTTTGTGAACAACGATGCAAGGCCAGGGATGATCAGACTTTTTGCGTGAGGGATATCACACGGCGCTTCGAGCCTCCACCACTCAAACGCGCCCCCGATTGAGCTGTCGCTCCTGATGTCGGCGTATTTGGGTTTCGCTTCGGTACGAGGTGGCGATCCGGCCAGGCGTCGGCTCGTCGAGGCCTAGACGCAGCAATAATCGTTTGTCGTAGCTGTCAAAGGTGGTGCCGCCCAGGAAAGTCACTGGGCGACACCACCTGCGGTCAAGGGTCAGCCGCCTCTCGGCGACTCTGCGGTGGTTGTCTCCAAGGTCTCCAACCCACGAATCGGGTGGGGACCACGGAATCCATCAGCTAACTCGATAGGCACCTCCTCGACATCGTTCAAACAGCAAGGTCGGGAACACCACAGCCTCGGACACGAGCTCGATGACAATGACCACAGGTAACGCGGGTCAACGCTCGCTCGTCAGCTAGATACGGGTTCGATGGAACTGGCAATATTCGAAGGCTCGAACTCGATAAGCCACCTCCTATATCACTCACGGGCCGCCACCCTGGCGGGCGACCAGTCACTTACAAGAACCGTTTTAGCACCCTGACCCATTGACTGCAACAATCCCCCCACGGGACACGCCGCACACGAAAGCTGTTGGTGCACAGGGCCACTGATTCGCAGCAAAGACAGCGCGCCTGCATGATCAAGAAATCGCTGGTCAGGATGGCGTGGTCGACGCAGCGTCCGCCGTCGGGGTATGCACGTTCGCCGGTGCGGCGCTGACCGCGGTCGTCTACCAGGTAGCCCACGAATTCAAGTCCAGCAATTCACCGGGTCACTGGCCATCCGCGCAATACGACTACCTCGTCCCGCTGATGCCGGTAGCCGGCTTCCTGGTCGGTCTTATCGGGGCAGCAACGTGGCTGAGCCGCCATTCCACCGCCCGATAGTCAGCTCGATCCGGAACGCCGTGGTCAGTTCGGTATACCGAATATCAGCAGCGAGGCCAGCCCGGCGAGGACCGCCACCACGGTCAACCATCCCATCCACCCTGGGCCGGGCTCCTCATCGCGCAGACGAGTATCAGCGTGCAGCACTGGCGATGTCCAGGGCAACGACGAGGGGTCGTGGCTCATGTTTCTCTCCTTTCGGGTGGACGCTTCTCACACCATGGGAAGCTCGAGATTCAACTTCGGGTGGTGGCGGCCGCGCGGCTGCAATGCCCCAACCCAGAGTCCGTCGACCACACTCGCGACGAAGATGCTGCTATCGACCTGGACGGTCGTGCCCAGATACAGGCGCCCGTTGACGACCATGCGGCCGCGGCCGAGTATCGGTAAATAATCTTCTGGCGGACCAGGATTGGCTATCACGTCCGCCACGTCCCACGGGAATGGATCATGATCACTCGAGTCTCGGACCGCTTGCACCGAGTTCTCCAGTAGCAGTCCGGGGTACAGTCGGCGCTCGATTGGATCGGCATCGGGTTCGGCTGAGGAATGCGTCGAGACCGTCGTCATCCAGATGCGGTCGTCGTCATCGTAAGCCCACCGGGTCACATCCTCTGTACCGGACGTTTCGGTAGGACGCCACCGCGCGATCGGGTCTGTAAACCACAAGTTGGGAGTGCCTTTGAGCCGCATCACACCGGTCGGCTCACGGAATGAAGCCGTCATGCTCCTCTCACTCTCTCCATCCACCACACCGGCAGGCAGTTCAGCACCACTCACATCAGCCATTGTTCGTGTGGTGACAGTCCAAGGTGGTGCCGCCTAGAAATTCAACTGGGCGACACCACCTGCGGTAAAGGGTCAGTCGCCTCTCGGCGACTCAGTATGAGTAGTTGTCTCGAAAGGCCGCCAACCCGTGATCAGGTGGGGACCTAGGACTCCATCAGCTGACTCGATAGGCACCTCCTCGATCACTCGCGGGCCGCCACCCTGGCGGGCGACCAGTCTCTGCAAGATCCGTTTTAGCACTCTGATCCACTGACTGCAACATTTCCGCCAAGAGACGTGCAACACGCGAAAGCTGTTGCTGTACAGGACTAGTGGCCAGACAAGCTGAGCTAGATTCCGTACTCGGCGACCCGCTCGACGAACATCTGCCCCGCCGGGAACGTGATACCGCCGAAGTTGTCGAGTTGCAGTGTCAGGTGCATCGGCCGCGGCGGGAGCCGGTCGACATCGGAGCTGGTGGCCCAGTTCCTTCCGTCCAGGAAAACCTTGATGTGTTGTGGCGTCCACTCGACGGCCCAACTGTGCCACTGCGACGAGTTCACGATCGTGTGATGCTGCTCGAGCCCGTTTTGAGGACCGTAGTGCAGGAAGTAGCTGGCCGTCTGCCGCGTCCCGTCTGAGATCTCCATGAAGTCGACTTCGCCGCCCGCCGGCCAATCCTCCGCATCGGGCCACAGGAGTGCCGCTGCAGTCCACGCCGGACCGGCGATCGTCGACCGCGCACAGATTTCCCAGCGCCCGTATTTACGGCCGCCCCACTTCGGTGCCAGCCCACCGGAATTCCCGGCGGTGTCGGCGGTGATCACCAGACTTCCGCCGGACACACTGACCGCATCGGGGGTACGCCGCCCGTTGTTGTCGTGGCCCGGGCCGTCGTAGAGGGCCCACCGGTCCAGCGATGCGGCGCTGTCGAAGTCGTCGGCGTGCTCCGCGGCGCCCCATCCGTGTTGGGCGGCAGCGGTCGTCGTGCAAGATGGTGATTCCGACGAGCCCAGCGCCATGGCCGTCGGAGGTGTCACCGTGACCAGCCACAGGGGAATGAGTCCAGCGACCACTCCCGCCACGTGTCGAAGTGTGCGCACGCCAGCCATATCCGTCAGCCTCCAAGACTTTCCGAGAATCCCCCCGTGAGAAAGACATTACTTTTCGTTGCTCCCACCGGATCACCCCCGGTCCGTGTACAAGGAGGATCGACGATCGGCTAATGGGCGCGCTCCACACCCGGATGGGACGCCAGGTACGCCTCGAAGCACTGTGCGGACGTATGGGCCGGGGTGTATCCGAATACGTCTTTCAATCTGCCGTTGGCCAACACCGGGCGATAGCGAAGAAAGCGGACCTGGGCCGGCCCGTGCGGGGTCAGGCGCAGTGCGCGAGCGACCCAGAGACCGGCCGCCAGCACCGGCGCCGGAAGGGTCAACCGCGGCTTGCCGAGTCGCGCGGCGATCTGCGCAACAGTCAGCGCACCGTCACCGGCAACGTTGTAGATACCGGCCGGGCCATCGGTAGCTGCCCGGACCATCGCGCGGGCCACGTCGTCGACCCAGACGAAGACGAACGGTGAATCCGAACCCCGCACGGCCAGAATGCGTTTCCCATCCCACAGTGACGTGATCTGGTTGGCGACGTCGGGACCCAGGATGGTGCCGATCCGGAACACGACCTGTTCGAGTTCGGGGTGGGAGACGCGGGACTGCGCCAACATCTCCTCGACGATCCGTTTGTGCTTGGAATACGGGAACTCGTCGTTGCCGCGCACCGGCGTGTCCTCACTGATCCAGGCCGGACTGTCCGCGTGATAGCCGTATGCCGCCCCCGAACTCGACACCACGATGCGCCGAACCCCCGCCGCCTGGCAGGCGCGCACCACGTTTTGGCTGCCGATCACATCCACGCGGTACTCGAGCTCGGTGTCCCGGCCCGGATTGACGATGGCAGCGAGATGGACCACGACGTCGATCTCGTGTTCACGCAAGAGCGGTTCGATCGTCGCGGCGTCGGTGACATCGCAGAGGACGTCGAGCACGCCGGGCCGTGGATGGTCCGGGATCCGAAGGTCGCCGGCGACCACCAACTCGACGTCATCGCGGGCCACCAGCTCACGCACCACCACCGATCCGAGAAAGCCGGCTCCACCGGTCACCAGAACACGCGTCATCACGACACCCCCCGATCAGTTGGGTCACCGTCGACCGAGAGTCCCCGGCTCCGCTGTTCCCTTGCGGACCGTCCGGTGGCATCCCCCTTGTCCGAACCGGTTTTACGCCGAGTGTGTCGTCCCCACAGCGTCGCCAGGATCAGACCCGCGATGATGTCCCACACGCCCCACCATCCGGCCACCACGGCCATGCCGCCCAGACCGTCGAAGAAGGTCATCACCAGGCCCAGCCCGAGACCGGCGTTGCGGATCCCAACCTCGAACGTCATCGCCTTGCGCTCACGGGTTCCCAACCCACCGACCGCGGCGGTACTCCAGCCGATGGCCAGCGCCACCGCATCATGGATCGCCACGACGACGAGGATGATGCCCAGATGTGCGACGAAGACATTCCAGTTGCCGAGCAGTGCGGCCACGATGAAGCCGACCAAGGCCAGCAGGCCAACCCATTTCACGAAAGGTTGCACCCGATCCGCGATCCGCGGATAGGCGGCGCGCAGGGTCAGTCCCACCGCAAAGGGCACTCCGATCACCAGCGCGATCTCGACCAGCATCTTGACCGGCTCGAGACGCACGTCGGTCAGCAGGTCACTGGCCTCGGGGTGCAGTGACCCCCAGAACGAAATGCTCAGCGGCATCGCGGCGATGTAGATCAGGTTGCTGACCGCCGTCATCGACACCGACAGCGCCACATTGCCTCCGGCGCGATGGGTGAGGACTTGAGAGATGTTGCCCGGTGGGCAGCAGGCCACCAACAACATACCCAATGCCATCGACGCGGTCACCGGCAAGATCAGCGTGAGCACAAACGTGATCGCCGGCAGCACCAGCAATTGGGCGGCGATCGCGATCACAAACGGTCGAGGATGAGTGGCGACGACCCGGAAGTCCTTCGGTGCGGTATCCAGCGCGATGCCGAGCATGATGAATGCCAGCACCACGCTCAGCAACGTCAGTGAACCCTGCGAGAAGTTGACGGTGACCTCGTCGATCTCGGCGGCCACGGCGGTCATCGCCTGTCCCCCAGGCCCGCTGCGAGATTCGCGGTGGCTTCCCGCACCGCACTGCGGTACGCGTCCTTGTTGACGTAATAGGCCATCCGGGCCAGTCCGAGATACCGGTAGCCCGCAGTGAGATCGGGCCATTCCTGCTCGCGGACGCGGCGCCTGAAAGCCTCGGCGCTGCCCGGATCGTGTTCGACCGCGTGGAGATAGGCCGCGATCAGCTCGGCCTGCTCGTACCGTCCCTGCCAGCCCAGCCCGGACGCCTCGACCATGCCCATCACGAACAGGCCGGACACTGCCGGCGGGAAGATGTTGAGGAACAGTTCCGGGGCATCCCCGGTCCAATTGAGCTCGCTGCGGTCGACAAACGGGTAGTCGAGCCGGTAGCCGGTGGCCAGCAGGACCAGGTCATAGTCGGCGCTGCGGCCGTCACGGAAATGCACTGTGCTGCCGTCGAACCGGTCGACGTCGGCACGAATACCCAGGTCGCCCTGGCCGAGATGCTGCAGGATCTGTGTGTTCACCACCGGATGGGACTCGTAGATCTTGTAATCCGGCTCGGGAAAACCGAACTTCACCGGATCGCCGGTGAACAGCTTCAGGAGCCGCGCGTCGATGAACTGTTTGATCGGGCGGGGCATCGGCTTGCCCTGGTTGAGGGTGTCCGACGGACGGCCGAACAGATACCGCGGCACGAAGTAGTAACCGCGCCGCACACTCATGTCGACGGCAGCCGCGTGATGCACTGCGTCGACGGCGATGTCGCAACCGGAGTTGCCCGCACCGATCACCAGCACCCGCTTGCCGGACAGCTGCGAACCGCGTTTGTACTGGCTCGTGTGCATGACCTCACCGGTGAATGTGCCCGGAAACTTCGGCACATTCGGTTCGGCCAAGGTGCCGTTGGCCGCGATGACGCCATCGAAGAGTTCGGTTCGACCGCCGCCGGGTCCGGTGATCGTCACCGCCCACCGGCCGTCGGCCGGTTCGGCGCGTTCGACCCTGGTGTCGAACTCATAGGAATCGGCGAGACCGAAGGTGTGCGCGTAGTCCTCGAAGTAGCGCTGCAACACACGGTGGCCCGGATAGTCGACATCACACTCCATCGGGAACTCGGTGAACTCGGTGGTGGTTCGCGAGGAGATCAGGTGTGCCGACTCGTAAACGGTGCTTCGCGGGTTGTCGATGTCCCACAACCCGCCCACCCCGGAGGCGGCTTCAAAGCCGGTGAACGCGATCCCGGCCGATTGCAGCGCCCGCGCCGCCGCGAGCCCACTGGGTCCGGCGCCGATGATGGCGTACCTCTTGTTCACACACTCACCCAACTGTTCAGCGGTCGACGGCGGCTCAGGAGTCGGCCGCGCCCTGCGATGATCGCGATGCCAAATTGTGCACCATCGAGGGGGTCCGGCGCCGCTGAGCGCTCACCTGCCCCTGAAAAAGGCCGCGACCTCTACTGTTGGCCGCGTGAACAGGACCGATCGCCAGAAGTACACCCCGGGCGGGAATCCCTCAGGCTCCGACACTCGATTGGTACCGCGAGTGCGTCGATGCGATCCTCGGACGCCTCACCTCGGAAACCAACGCACGAATTGCCGTGCTGGAGATACCGATACTCGGGGAGGATCGTGCCAGCGCGATCAACAAACATGTCGACACCTACAACGCGGCGATCCACGAGATGGCGAGCGCCCGTGGCCTGACATGCCTGCCGATACACCGACGCCTCGTCGAACTGTTGCCCGAAGACCACAATCCGCCGCCATACGAAGGAAAGACCGGTCCGATCATCAGGGCCACCCTGAGCCACCGACTCCTACGGCGTTCGTGGGATGCGGTGTCCGCGCGAAACGGCCTGGTGCTCTTGACCGACCAGATCCATCTCAACGACAGAGCGGCGACCGTTGTTGCCCATTCCGTCGCAGAGTTCCTGGACACACTCCACTGATCCCGGCCGGGGCGTCAGTGGTCAGCCGGCGGCGACTTCCACCGCGGTGACATCTGCATCGACTGTCGGAGCGCTGCCCATCGCGGCACCTCCGTCGACGATGAACTCCGAACCGGTGGAGTAGGTGGCCTCGGTGATCACGAATCGGATCATCGCGGCCACCTCGGCAGGTAGGCCGAACCGGGGTATGGGCTGTCCTGCGGCCGTCGACTCGTCCATGCCGTCGACCATCGGGGTGGCGATGGGTCCGGGATGTACTGAGCAGACCCGGATTCCGCCGTCGCTGAGATCGAGTGCGGCAGATTTGGTCATGCCGCGCAGACCCCATTTGCTGGCAACGTAACCGGCCAGATTCTGATACCCCATGAGTCCGGCGGTCGACGAGACATTCACGATGACACCACCGCCACCCTTGCGCAAAAAGGGTGCCGCGTAGTGCATTCCGAGGTACGGGCCGACGAGGTTGATGTCGAGGATCCGCCTGAAGCGGTCCGGATCGAACTCCTCGATGTTCCCGAAATCCACGATCCCGGCATTGTTCACCAGCGCATGGAGCGTGCCGAAGCGCTCTGCACTCCGAGTCAGGACATCACGCCAGTTCTCTGCATCGGTGACATCGAGGTGTTCGTAGCAGGCGGTGGGTCCGATGGATGCGGCGACCGCCGCACCCTCGTCGTCGAGGACGTCAGTGACGACGACGTTCATTCCCACGGCGCTCAAGGCGCGGACGGTGGCCTCACCGATACCGCGTGCTCCGCCGGTGACCAAGGCTGTCTTACCGTTGTATTGGCTCATCGTCTTCCCTTTTCGACTGGTGTTCAGGTGAATGCAGAACCGAAATGTGTGCCCAGGCGTGGCGACGGGCGACGGCCACGTCACTATGCAGTCTAAGAGGTCGAAGCCGTGGGAGCGACAGATAGAGATCCCGGTGACCACGGCCTTTCGTCCTGCTCTCCCCTGCTTGCCGCGCGGTGGTTACCCTCGAATCATGGCTGCAATCCCGAATTCCGCAACAGGCACGAACACAGTGTTGGCCGGCCTCGAGAACACCTTTGCCGACGAGCTGGGCGACCTGGCCGTGCCGTGGCAGGGCGCCGCGGCACCTGATCCCACGTTGCTCGTCCTGAACGAGCAACTCGCGGCGTCGCTGGGGTTGGATGTGGCGGCTCTGCGCAGTGAAGACGGGGTCGGCGTGTTGTCCGGATCAACAGCGCCTGCCGGAGCCAAGCCGGTGGCGATGGCCTATGCCGGCCATCAATTCGGCGGATACACACCGCTGCTCGGGGACGGTCGGGCCCTGTTGCTCGGCGAGTTGACGAGCAGTGACGGTCATCGAGTGGATGTGCATCTCAAAGGCTCAGGGCCGACGCCGTTCTCCCGGGGCGGCGACGGGTTTGCCGTTGTCGGTCCGATGTTGCGCGAATATCTGGTCAGCGAAGCCATGTACGCGCTCGGTGTCCCCACCACGCGCGCGCTCGCGGTGGTCGCAACGGGTCAGCACGTTCGGCGAACCGGTGCCGAACCCGGCGCGGTGCTCGCCCGCGTCGCGGCCAGTCACCTGCGGGTGGGCACCTTCGAGTATGCGGTCCGCCGCGGCGAGATCGTGCAGCAACTCGCCGACTACGCCATCGCCCGCCATTACCCGGACCTGACCGAATTGCCGTCCAGCAGTCGTTATCTGAAGTTCTTCGAGGCGGTGGTCGAGGCACAGGCATCATTGGTGGCGCAATGGATGCTCGTCGGTTTCGTCCACGGGGTGATGAACACGGACAACACGACCATTTCGGGAGAAACCATCGACTACGGACCCTGTGCCTTCATCGATGCGTTCGACCCGGCCGCGGTGTTCAGTTCGATCGACCACGGTGGCCGCTACGCGTTCGGCAACCAGCCCGCTGTCCTGAAGTGGAATCTGGCACGTTTGGCCGAAACATTGCTGACTCTGGTCGATTCCACGCCGGATGACGCGATCTCCGCGGTGTCGGCGGTTCTCGACACCTTCGACGAGCGCTACCACGGTCACTTCGCGGCGGGCATGGCAGCAAAGCTCGGCTTGGCCGGTACACCAGTCGACCAAGCACTGATCGACGACCTGCCGGCACTGATGAACCAACACGGCACCGATTGGACGGGGACCTTCCGCGCGCTCGCCGACGAACTACGCGGAAACCCTTCGGCTCTCGACAATCTCGTGCCGCGCGAGCAGACCGGGCCATGGCTGGAACGCTGGCGCGCCGCGTTGACGGAACAAGGCCGCGACCCGGCCGACACCGCGGACACGATGGATCGCGTCAATCCGCTGTACATCCCACGCAACCATCACCTCGATGCCGCTCTGCGCGCGGCCACCGACGGCGACCTTGGGCCGTTCGAGAAGCTCTTGGACGTCGTCACACATCCGTTCGACCGCCGCGACGAGTGGTCCGACTACGCCACCCCCGCTCCCGGGGATTTCGGTCGGTCATTCCAAACCTTTTGCGGTACTTGACCAATTGACCGAGCCACTGTGGAGAGTTTCTCCGCCACGGACCTACGCGTCGTCGCCGGACCCGCCTGATGACTGCCGGCGCTCGCGCAGTTGGGCCAATCGGTTCAGACGTTCCCGGATGTGCCGCTCGTAACCGTGATCTGTGGGTGCATAGAACGTTTTCCGGTCCATCCCGTCCGGAAAGTAGTTCGCGCCGGAGAATCCGTCGGCGGCGTCCGGGTCGTACTCGTATTCCTTGCCGTAGCCGAGATTCTTCATCAGCTTGGTCGGCGCGTTGAGGATGTTGAGAGGCGGGGCGAGAGAACCCGTCTGCTTCGCCGCCTTGGTGGCTGAACCGAAACCCCGGTAGACGGCGATGGACTTCGGTGCGGTCGCCAAATAGACCACAGCCTGCGCGATCGCGAGTTCTCCCTCCGGAGAACCCAAGCGTTCGTACACATCCCATGCCGCCAGCGCCTGGTGGACCGCCTGCGGATCGGCGATGCCGATGTCTTCGTTCGCGAACCGGACAAGACGTCGGGCGATGTAGAGCGGGTCTTCACCGCCGTCGAGCATGCGGGCGAACCAGTACAACGCGGCGTCGGGGTCGGAACCACGCATCGACTTGTGCAGGGCCGAAATCAGGTTGTAGTGACCTTCCTGCGACTTGTCATACAGCGGAGCCCGCTTTTGCACCACTGCGGCCAACGCGGCGGTGTCCAGGGGCTGCGCCGCATCCGGGAGTGCGAGGAGTTGTTCGCACATGTTGAGCAGGTAGCGGCCGTCACCGTCGGCCAACGCAAGCAGTGCGGTGCGGGCCGCGGCGTCGACCGGTAGCGCTCTGCCGACGAGCTGCTCGGCGCGACTGACGAGCGCCTCGAGAGCTTGCTCATCGAGTCGCCTGAGGACAAAGACCTGGCATCGCGACAGGAGCGCGCCGTTCAGTTCGAAACTGGGGTTCTCGGTGGTCGCGCCGACGAGCACGATGGTGCCGTCCTCGACATACGGCAGAAAGCTGTCCTGCTGGGCCCGGTTGAATCGGTGGATCTCGTCGACGAACAGCAGCGTTCCCTGTCCGACCTCTCGCCGCTTTTGTGCCGCCAGGAACACCTTGCGCAGATCCGCGACACCGGAGAACGTTGCCGACAACGGCTCGAACACCAGGTCTGTCTGCTCCGCCAAGAGCCGGGCAATTGTTGTCTTGCCACATCCTGGCGGACCCCACAGG
Organism: Williamsia sp. z71; assembly: GCF_059553375.1. NCBI lineage: Bacteria > Bacillati > Actinomycetota > Actinomycetes > Mycobacteriales > Nocardiaceae > Williamsia > Williamsia sp. z71. The sequence goes on along the minus strand of NZ_JCANWX010000002.1, from coordinate 713,929 downwards.
ATGAGCGAGACCAGCCGCTGCTGGGCGACCATCCGCCCGATCGGCGCGTCCGGCGCGAGGAGATGGTCTTGGCCGACAACGTCTTCGAGCGCCCTCGGCCTGAGCCTGTCGGCGAGCGGTCGGGAGGTATCGTCCACCTCGAACAATGACGGCGGGTCCTGCTCCATGCCATAACCTCGTTCCTGATCAACCCTCAACGGTGCCACGGCAACGGGCGGTCCACAACAACGAAGGTGGCGGGCGGTATGGCGATCACCTCGGCGACATTGACTTCAACTTCAGTTGAGGTTCTAGGTTGGCCACATGCCTCAACCGAACGCAACTGCCCTCAAAGAAATTCACGCGATTGTCAACGACGTACAGGAAGGTTTCAACAACAACGACGCAGCGTTGATGAATGCGCATATCGCCGATGACGCCGTGGTGGTGAACGCCCGTGGCACGGTGCTCTCCGGACGCCCGGCCATCATGGAGTCGACCGAAGCGGGCCTGGCCGCCGGCTTCCTGAAGGACGCCACCGCCTATTACGAACTCACCGACGTCGTGGCCTTGTCCCCCGATGTCATCACGGCCCGCAAGAACGCGTGGGCCACGCCGAAGGAGGCGCAGGATGGTGATCCGCCGGAGATGAATGCTCTCTACGTGTTCGTTCGGCGAGCAGATCGGTGGCTGATCTGGCGACGGCAGAACACCATTGTCGCGTGAGTCGAGATCCTGGGCAGGGCGCGTTTAAGTGAAAGGTCGGGCTGGTACTCGGCGAGAGCAACGATCAGGAGGAACCCGATGACCTGGGAATTGACCAGATCCACTGAGCTCGCGGACGGTGTGGTGCGCTGGGACACCTTCGGAGAAGGCCCACCGATTGTGCTCGTCCATGGCACGCCGTACTCGTCATACCTGTGGCGCGACGTGGCGGTTGCACTCGCCCGACATGGTCGAGAGGTGTACGTTTTCGATCACCTCGGCTACGGCCGATCCGACAAACACGAGGGCCAGGACCTCACCCTCGCCGCGCAGGGCCGCAACTTCGCAGAATTGCTACGGCGGTGGAATCTGCACCGCCCCAGCGTCGTTGCCTGCGACATCGGCGGCGCGATTGCGCTACGGGCATTACTTCTCGAACAGGCCTCCTACTCTGATCTGATCCTCTTCGATGCCGTAACCGGAGGCACGTGGGAGCGCGGGCTTTTCGCGCTGATCCGCGAACACCACGATGTCTTCGAACAACTCCCGGCGTACGCCCACGAGGCACTGGTGGCCGCGCACCTGCGCAACGGGACGCGTCAGGGTTATCGCCCGGGTGTCCTCGAAACATATCTGGAGCCATGGCGCGGCCCCGACGGACAAGCCGCCTACTACCGGCAATACCGTCAACTGAGCCAGGATGACACCGCTGACTACGAACACCTGCTCGGCGCCGTCGACATCCCGGTCACGTTACTGTGGGGCCGCGATGACCAGATCCTGCCTGCGGAATACGGGCATTGGATCGAGGAGCGAATCCCCAACCAGGGACTGACTTGGTTCGACGACGCCGGGCACCTACTGCCGGAAGACGCACCGGCTCAACTGATCGAGCGCTTGACTCACGTTCTGGGCACACACATGGCCGAGGAGCGATGATGTCGGTTGCCCGCGGCGGCTCGATCACCACCCCCATCTGAGAACAGGGCTCCATGAACACTTCCAAACCAGGCGTCCGGTCAACGGCCATGTGGTTTGTCTGCGGTATCTTGCTCGTCTTCAGTATCGCGGCGCTGACCATCGCCTGTTCAGTACCGCCGAACGAGCCTTCACCGACTTCAGAACCGCCACCGGCAGCATTCGTTGACCGTTTGCCACTGTCAGACTGCGGACAGACGTGGGCTGACGGGCCTGACTTCACATTTGAAGAGCTATATCCCCGAAGTGCCATCGACTGCCTGATGAGCGGTCGAGTTGACGGCGGCGGCGAATTCAGCGTCACGATAATCACCACGGAGGGCGACCCCATCACGACCTACTATCGCGTCGCCGAAGAAACTCTGACTGTCGATATCTTCATCGACCGAACAAGCGACCAGTACAGCGGTGAGCCCGGTTGGACATCTCTGACTTGCCCGGTGAACACCCTGACCGCTGAGGCACTTCGCGCCTGCACCAGCAACATTTAGTGCCAACATCGCGAATGTCGGGAACGCTCCGGTTCGCACACCGCACCGAGAACGCGGTCACGCACTCGGTTCGAGTCCGTGACCGCGTTCTCGTCATTCGGTGTCAGACTCAGGCGTCACGGCGACGCATGGCCCACCAGCCCGATCCGAGAGCCGCAGCAGCCCAAACTGCGGTCACCAGCAGACCCAACCAGGGCCCCGGGGAACCGATCGGATTCTCGACGAGAACCTGACGCCCCGCTCGGTCGGGCAGATAATCGGCGACGCCGGCACTGCTGGTGACATTGCCGAGCATGAAGGACAGCAACAGTACAACCGGGATGAGGATTCCCAATGTCGCTGCGGTGCTGCGCAATAGGTTCGCTACCCCGAAAGCGAACAGCGCCATCAGGGTAAGGTAGATGGCGCACCCCATCATCGCGCGAAGCCCAGCGGGGTCGGTCCATTCCATTCGGCCGTCTCCGAGAAGTCCTTGTCCACCGAAGAAGCAGGCCACGGCCGTCGCAAGGCCGACCAGGAAGGTCAGTCCCGCAACGACAACCACACTGGACAGGTACATCACACTGCGGCGGGGCACGGCGACGAACCAGATCCTCGTCCCGTTGTTCTTGTATTGCGCGGCCGCGACGAGGGCGCCGAAGGTGATCGCGACGGCCTGACCGAAGTTGATGCCGAAGAACGAGGTGATCAGTGGGTCGAAATCTGGTTCAGCCGCTTCGTCTCGTCCGAAGGTTACGCTGCCGAGCAGCGAGAATCCGACGGTGACGACGAAGAGCAGTGCAAGTGCCCCTCCGAGTGACGGCAGGGTCCGGGTCTTGATCCATTCCGAGTGAAGCACGGGCGCATACGTCATGGCTTTGCCTCCTGGGTGGTCGTGCCGGATATGTGAGTGGCCGCGTCCGCGGTCAGAGCCAGGTAGGCCTGTTCGAGCGACGCGTGTTCTTCGGCCAGTTCGAGCACAGGTATGCCCGCCTCCACCAGTAGCGGTCCGACGTCCTCGATCCGGGCACCGCGAATCATCCAGAGACCCCCCTCGACTTCGACGGTCGTGAAACCGGAACGAGCGAGCGCCTCCTGTGGATACAGGCCTACCGGGGTACGTAGGCGCACATGCGGTTCGGCATGCGCGCGAACGAAATCGTCGACGCCGGTGTCGGCCAAGAGCCGGCCTTTGCCGACTACCAGCAGATGATCAGCGAAGGCGGCAGTCTCACTCATCAGATGGCTGGAAACCAGAATGGTTCGCCCCTCGCGAGCCAGCCGCTGCAGCGCCTCGCGAATCCAGATGATCCCCTCCGGATCCAGGCCATTCGACGGTTCGTCGAGGATCAGCACTCGCGGGTCGCCGAGCAGCGCCGCGGCGACCCCGAGACGCTGACGCATGCCGAGCGAGAAACCCGAGACGCGTCGCCCCGCGTCCGCAGTCAGGCCCACCTCTTCAAGTACAGCTTCGACGCGGGCAGTGGGTAGCTGGTTGCTCGCAGCAAGCGCCAGTAGATGATTGCGCGCGGTGCGTTTCGGGTGGGCAGAAGAGTCATCGAGAAGCGCTCCCACGAGCGCCAAGGGCTTGTCTGCCGCGGCGAAAGGTGCGCCTCCGATCGTCGCGGTGCCGGACGTCGGCCTGTTGAGGCCGAGAATCATTCGCATGGTGGTGGATTTGCCTGCTCCGTTGGGACCGAGGAAACCGGTCACCACACCGGGTCGCACCGTGAATGTCACACGGTCGACCACCGGGGTCGATCCGTATACCTTCGTGAGCTCGTGAACTTCGATGGTGGTCATGACTTTCAGCCTCGTCGAGGCCGCCCTCGCGGTCTCCCCCCGCGGGCGGGACCGGCCTCCCCCGTTTCGGGGAGACAATTCGACCGCGGCTACTGGCACCATGAGGTCATGCTCCGCGCGATCAGCCGGTTGGTGATCCGCCCGGTCACCTACACCCGGGGCCTTCACCTGTGCGTGCCACTGGCATTTGCTGCGGTTTGGCTCTTCATCGACTTCGACCGGCCGTACATGCTCGCGCTCTTTGTCGTTCCGGTGGGTTTGATTCCGGGAATGCGCCTGGCGGAGGGCGTCCAGGCGCGCCTGTTCCTCACCCCCGGCGAGGGAGCCGATGGTGCTGAGCCGTCCATCAGCGCCGCGCCGTCGGCACGGTGGTCGGACCGCTGGCGCACAGTGCTCTGGCTCGAGGCGCGTCTGGCGCTCAGCGCCGCGCTGCTCGCCATTTGTGTCCCAATGATATTTCTGTGCGCGGATCTGATCGGCGCCGCCGCCGGAGCGCCGCCCAGTGCCGAAACCATTCTTCGGATCGAACAACCACACTGGCTGTACGCGTTGCTGATCCCACTGCCCCTCGCGGTGATCCTGGCAACGGTCATCGGCCTCGGAGAACTGGCCACCAGCCTGGCCCGCCGGTTGCTGGGGCCCTCGCCCGCGGAACGGCTGAAAGCACTGGAGGAACGCACCGATCTGCTCCTCGAACACAACCGACTGGCCCGCGAACTGCACGATTCAATCGGGCATGCCCTGACCGCGGCGGTGTTGCAGGCCGGGGCCGCCCGCACGGCCGATGATCCAGAGTTCACCGCTCGCGCGCTGCGCGCCATCGAAGAAACCGGACGCGCCGCGCTCGATGACCTCGACCGAGTCCTAGTGGTCCTCCGTGATTCCGGAGGGCCGGCTCAGCGTCCCACCCTCGCCGATTCAGAAAGTCTGGTGAAGTCCGCACGATCCGCTGGCGCCGACGTCGAGGCATCGGTCACCGGTTCGCTCGATCGCGTGCCGGGACCGCTGTCCAGGGAGGGCTACCGCATCCTCCAGGAATCGCTGACCAACGTATTGCGGCACGCCGGTCCCGGGCCTGTGCACATCGGGGTGCGCGTCGAAGACGCACAGCTAGAGCTCGAGATCACCAACACACTCCCCGTCGACGCTCGTTCCACCCGGCCCGGCAGCGGGTTGCGGGGTATCCACGAACGTGCGGAATTACTTGGTGGCCATGCCTTCACCGGTCGTGTCGATGACCACTGGCAGGTCTGCGTGACACTTCCTTTCGATGGACCACGGTGATCACCGATGCCGATCACCGTGCTGCTTGTCGACGACGAACCGCTCGCCCGTGCAGGTTTGCGGGCGATCCTCGATGCGCAACCGGATATCGAGGTCATCGGCGAAGCCGCTGATGGAGCCGCCGTCATTCCGCTGCTGCGGAAACTGCGGCCAACGGTGATCGCCATGGATGTGCGGATGCCACTCATGGACGGGATCGACACGACGCGCGCGATCCTTCGATCGGTACCGTCACCACCGAAGATCCTGATCGTGACAACATTCGAGAACGACGAGTACGTCTACCGGGCGTTACGGGCGGGCGCGGACGGATTCCTGCTCAAGCGAGCCCGCCCTGCCGAGATCGTCAACGCCGTACACACTGTCGCCGAAGGTGATTCGCTGCTCTACCCCGCCACCGTCCGGACACTGGCAGCAGGCCACGTAAACACTTCCGCCCGAGACCAACTCGAGGACGCCGCCCTCACCGAACGGGAGTCGGCCGTGCTGCGATTGATGACGCGCGGTCTGTCGAACGCGGAAATCGCCACGCATATGTTTGTCGGGGCCGAGACCGTCAAATCGCACGTCAGCGCGGTGCTGGCAAAGCTCGGGGTCCGCGACCGGACGCAAGCCGTCATCGTGGCCTACGAATCCGGTTTCGTCACAACAACCTGAGATGTCGCGGCACCCCAACCTGACGACCAATCCTTCTTCAACACTTGACTTCAATGTCGGTTGAAGTCCTAGGGTTCGACACATGCACCCGGAGACCGAGAACGACCCGCCGAACCCCGCCGATCTCAACGCAATTCGTCAGATCGTCAACGACGTACAGGAGGCATTCAACAACAACGACGCACCGCTGATGAATGCGCATGTCGCCGACGGCACGGTGTTGGTCATCTGAGTGGGTCCTGGTGCCATTTGTCAACCATTAGTTGACAATCGGGAACATCCTCAGGACACAGCGCGGAACTTGTTCGAGTACAACGCTTTCATTTCTTCTTCGAACTCGGAGACCGGACCGTCGACCGGTAGCTTCGGCGCGACGGTGTTGATGGGTAGACCCGCCACCGGTGACGATGAGGCACCCCACTCCTGCAACCACGACGACAATTGGGCCGACGACACCGCGTAGACGATGCGGCCCAGTCCCACCCAGGCATGCGCAGCAGCACACATCGGGCAGTGCTCGCCGGAGGTGTAGACGGTGGCGCTCGCGCGCTGCGCCGGCTCCATGTTGTCGACCGCCCACAACGCGATCGCGAGTTCGGGATGCCGAGTGTTGTTGCCGCCCTTTACCCGATTGCGATCTTCGAAGAGCACTTCCCCGGCATTGTCGACAAGCACCGAGCCAAAAGGTTCATCGCCGTCAGCCAAGGCCTCCCGCGCCAAATCGACACAACGCCGCAGATACGTCAGGTCCGCGTCAGAAATTCCCACAACCGCAAGCCTACGACACCAACCGGTCTCACCACCGCCGAGTCCTACGACCGCAGATGTGCAAGTACCGCGAGCACGCGCCGATGTCCGGTATCCGATGCCGTCAGACCCAGCTTGGAAAAGATGTTGCCGATGTGTTTGCTCACCGCGGTGTCGGTGACAAAGAGTCTGCGGGCGATCTCGGCGTTCCCAACGCCTTCGGCCATCAGTTGGAGCACTTCGGATTCACGAGGCGTCAGCGACCGGATGGGGTCGTCGGCGCGGCGCCGACTCATCAACTGCGAGATCACCTCTGGGTCCATCACCGTGCCGCCGGCCACCACCCGCTGGAGCGCGTCGACGAACTCCTCCACCTTGCCGACCCGCTCCTTGAGCAGATACCCCACACCGGACGCACTGCCGGAGAGCAGTTCTCCGGCGTAGCGGTCCTCCACATAGGCAGAGAGTACGAGGACCGGGAAGTTCGGGACCCGCCGACGCGCCTCGATCGCGGCCTTCAGCCCCTCGTTGGTGAAGGTGGGTGGCATCCGCACATCCAGCACCGCGCCGTCAGGCGGGTCGGCGTCGAACGCGTCCAAGAACTGTTCGGCATCGGCGACCGCAGCGGTCACCTCGATGCCGACACTACGCAGCAAGAGCGCAAGTCCCTCGCGCAGCAGAGCGTCGTCTTCTGCGATCAGAATCCGCATGGCAGCTCCACTTCCAGTTTCGTCGGGCCGCCCGGCGGGCTGTCGAGCGTCATGGTTCCCTCGAATGCTGCCACGCGACGACGGATACCCCGCAATCCGCTGCCCACCGCCTCGTCGGCCCCGCCGCTGCCATCGTCGAGTACTTCGATGACCAGGACGTTGCCCGCCACACCGCTGCGGGTGCTGATTGTCAGATGCACGGTGTCGGCACCGCTGTGTTTGACCACGTTGGTCAACGCCTCGGCCACAACAAAATAGGCGGCGGCCTCGACCGCGGCGGGCGCGCGGTGCAAGTTCCGGGCGTCGAGCACGCAGGTCACCGAGCATCGTCCGGCCAGCGCAGCCACTGCGCCGTCAAGGCCCAGCTCATCAAGGATCGGCGGATAGATGTCATGGACGAGTGTTCTCAACTCCGACAAGGCGTCCGACGCGGCATCCTGCGCCCGGTGTAGTTGCGGAAGCGCTTGCTGCGGGTCCACCCGCAGGGACCGCTCGGCCAACCCCAACATCATGACAACCCCGACGAGCTTGTTCTGCGCACCGTCGTGCAGGTCCCGCTCGATGCGCCGCAACTCGGCCGAGTGCGCGTCGAGGGCCGCGGCGCGACTGGCGGTCAGAGCCGAAACCCGTTCGGACAGTTCGGTTTCACGTCCGGGCGCCAACAGCGATGTCGTCACCGCCGCGACCCCACGGGCCATAATCGGATTCAGCCACCAGGCCAGCACTGCGTACGCGACCCCGGCCAACAGCATCGCGGCCGCCAGCCACCACGACGTAACCGGGAACGGACTGCCCGCCGGAGAATCGGCGGGCATGGCCCACCAGTAGAAAGGAGACGACAGCGAGTCCAGCGCCGCCAGCGGCAAAGCCACGGCAACCACCCCGGCGACAAAGGCCCCAAAAGCATGCAGGACCAACCACGCAAGGTCGCGTCGCGTGGAAGGCGCCCACAGCATCTTCCGCACGTCGCCGAATCCGGCGGCCTCAACCATGGGCGGATACCGCTCTGGGATCACAGTTCCCGTGTACCGCCCCGTGCGCAGCCGCGCCCTGTCCACCCAGAGCCGCACCAGGCGCAAATAGAACGGCGCCACCAGCCACCCGACGATCAGGATCATCAGGGAAACGACGAACAGTCCGGCAATCACCAGCGCCAACGACACAACCGCCGACACACCTTCGACCATCAGATAGCGAGATGCCCGCCACCAATGTGCGGCCCGTTCGGTTCGCCTCATCGCTCCAGGATGCCGTACGGCGCGGCCGATGACGGTATAGCCCAGTACACCATCGACCGGTAGACAGCGGGATGGTTCAAGCCGCCACCGATTCATAACGTTGCTGTCATGACCTCTTACGCCCCGCTACATCCACCGGTCGCCGCGACACCGCAGCCGGCGATCCGGCTCGATGATGTCACCAAGACCTACGGATCCGGCCGCGATCAGGTGACCGCGCTGAACGCGGTGAACCTCACCCTGCCCGCGGGTGGTTTCACCGCGATCATGGGCCCTTCCGGTTCGGGCAAGAGCACTTTCTTGCACTGTGCCGCGGGTCTCGACCAACCCACCCGCGGCACAGTGTGGCTGGGCGACACCGAGATCAGCGCACTGAAGCCGCGCAAACTGACCACGTTTCGACGCGACCACGTCGGATTCGTGTTCCAGGCCTACAACCTCATGTCGGCGCTGACGGTGGAACAGAATGTGACGCTGCCCCTGCTGTTGGCCGGACGTACCGCCGACCGCACACATCTCGAACACGTCCTGGAGTCGGTGGGACTCGCCGGCATGCAGCGTCGTCGCCCGGCAGAACTGTCCGGCGGCCAGCAGCAGCGCGTCGCCATCGCGCGGGCACTGGTCAGCCGCCCCCGGGTGCTGTTCGCCGACGAACCGACCGGCGCCCTCGACGGCCGTACCGGTCAGCAGATCCTCACACTCCTGCGCGGCGCCGGCACGGAACACGGGCAGACGGTGGTGATGGTGACCCACGATCCGGTGTCCGCCGCCCACGCCGACCGGGTGTTGTTTCTCGCCGAGGGACGCTTCGCGGGTCAATTGCAAGCACCCACAGCAAGTGCCATCGCCCAGACACTGACCGACCTCGGGCAGTGGTGACCATGGCGAAGACCAACCTGGGCATCCTCGCCCGCGCCAACCTCCGCCGCCACCGCAACGGGTTTGTGGCGGTGTTCATCACGGTGTTCAGCGCCACGTTGCTCGTCTGTGCCCTCGGAGTCTTGTTCGAATCAGGTATTCGCGGCGGCGCGACACCCCATCGATTCGCCGGAACCGACGTTGTGGTGGGAGCACCACAGACACTCGACACCAAGGAAGACTTCGACCAGCCCTACATCGAGCGCGCCCTACTGCCCTCCTCCGCCGTCGATGAGCTGAAGAGCCTGCCTGACGTACGTTCGGCGGTCGGTGATGTCAGTGTCCCGCTCTCCGACGACAGCGGACGACAGTTCGATGCCCACGGATGGTCCTCGGCCGCCCTGGCACCGTTCAGCCTGACGGCGGGACATCCACCGACCGGTCCGAGCGAGGTGGTGACAACTGACCCTTCGACCCTCGGCGACCGTGTTACCCTGCGCCACGGTGGAATCGGGAGCGACTACACCGTGGTGGGTGTCGCCGCCGCACCAACCCCCGAAACCGCGACCCGTCCGGCGACAGTATTTTTGGAAGACGCACGTGCGCAGCAGCTCTGGCCGCATCCGGGTTCGGTGGCCGTGATCGGCGTTCTCGGTCATGACGGAGTCAGCTCGTCGGCGCTGGCCTCGCAGGTTCACGCCGAACTCGACGATCTCGATGTCACCACCTACATCGACGATGCCCGCGCCGACGCCGAATTCCTTGATGTCGGGGCAGCTCGCGGCGAACTGGTGGTTCTGACCGCTGCGCTTGCCGGCGTGACACTGATGATCGCCGTGTTCGTGGTCTCGAGCACTGTGTCGCTGTCCATTTCGCAACGCCGCCGCGACTTCGCCCTATTGCGATCCATGGGCGCCGCACCACGGCAGATTCACAAGCTCATCGGATCCGAGGTGTGGGTCATCGCCGGCACCGCGGCGGTGTTGGGCGTCATCCCCGGATACCTGCTCGCCCAGGTGATTCGCAAGCAGTTTGCCGGGGCGGGAATACTCCCCGCCGACTTCGGCCTGGCCATCAGCCCACTTCCCGCCCTGGCCGCCATCGCCACCGCCGTGATCACTGCCCGACTCGCCGCCGCGATCTCGGCACGTCGTCCGGCCCGGCTCGACGCGATCGAGGCCCTCCGCGAGTCGGCAGCCGAACCCGACGCGATCAGCCGGGCCCGCACCATCTGTGGCCTCCTCATCGGCCTCGGTGGTGTGGTGACCGCGTTCTCACCGGTTGTTGTCCCCGGACCGGATGCGCTTGCCGGTGCCGGCGTCTCGGTGCTGCTGTTCATCATCGCGTTGGCAGTTCTCGGACCGACACTGGCCTCCGAGGCACTGCGCCTCATCGGTGGCCCCATGCGCCGCAGCCGCTCTGCCGCCGCGATGCTCGCCGCCATCAATCTCGATGCCCACGGACGTCGGCTCGCAACAGCGATCACGCCCCTGGCTTTGGTCATCGCTTTCGGGTCGGTCCAACTGGGAAGCCAGAGCACGATGACCGCAGCGGCTGCCCAACAGGTCGAACAAGGAATGAAGGCAGACCTGGTGGTCACCGGGTCGGGAGGTGTCGAGCCGACACTGATCAGCACGATCGCATCGATCGACTCCGTCGAAGCTGCCAATCCGGTCACCCGCAGCCAGGCCTTCTACACCCCCACCAGAGCCGAAGCACCGACCACCGCGGTCTACACCGTCCTGGGCATCGATCCAGAGCAGGCAGCCACCACCCTCGATCTCGATGTCCAGCGCGGCGCACTGACCGAACTGCAAACCGGGACAGTCGCACTCAGCGAGGACGCCGCAGCGACCATGGACGCCGAAGTCGGCGACACCGTGGCACTGAGGTTGGGGGAAGGCACGATCATCACGCCCACCATCATCGCCACCTACGTCCGCGGATTGGGTTTCGGTGACATCGCGCTCCCCGATCAGCAGGTCCGCGAACACACCACCACCGGACTCGTCGGCCACATAGCGGTTTCGGTCGCAGCAGAGCGGATCGACGAGACCCGCTCTGCCATCGAATCGATCGGCGGACTCACGGTCAACGACAGCAACGGTTTCGGCGTCGCGGACCGGCAGGAGCAGCGATCACAAGACGCGGTGAATGTTGTTGCGCTGTCGATACTTCTCGGGTTCCTGTCCATCGCGGTCGTCAACACACTGGTGCTGATGACCTCCGAGCGCCGCCGCGAGTTCGCCCTGTTTCGCATGATCGGCGCACAAACAGGGCAGGTCCGCGGGATGGTTCGCTGGGAAGCGCTGGTTGCCGTCGGGGTCGCGGTGGTCGCCGGGACGATCATCGCGTACCCACCGCTGGTCGGAATCGCAATCGCACTGCCGGGCATATCCTTTCCCAGCCTCTCGCCCACTTCTTACGGGTTCATCGTCGGCGTCACCAGCCTTCTTGGTTTCGGCGCGATCACCGGTACCGCTTGGAAAGTGTTCCACCACAATCCGGTCGATTCCCTCGGGTCCCAGGAATGAACTATCTCCGGCCCACCATCACGTCAGCACTGTACTTTCACCGGCGAGCGCGAAATGACCGTTATGCCCGATCAAGTCCGGCGTCAATTCACCCAGTCCAGCCCGATGACAGTACTCACATCGCTAGCCTGAACCAATGGACACCCCGTTGCTCGTCCTGGAGATCGCCGTATTGCCGGCCGGCGCGGATGAGGAGAACACTCGATGACGGCGCCGACACGACCCGCGTACCTGCAGGGACCAAACATCGCCCTGGTCCTCGTCGGCGGCGCCATCGGAGCAGGCGCTCGCGAGGGCCTTTCGCTGGGCGTTCCCGACCTCGACGGTGTCCCGGTCGTGATCACGGTGGTGAACGTGGTGGGCGCCTTCCTACTCGGTTATCTCTATGAGGCGCTCACACGCACTGATCCCGGCCCGGCGCGGACCTCACAGCTCAAACTGTTGCTCGGCACCGGATTCTGCGGCGGTTTCACCACATACAGCTCGCTGGCGACGGACACCGCCGTGTTGATCGACCACACGCGGTGGGGTATGGCAGTGGTCTATGCGCTCGGCACCGTCCTCATCGGCGCGGCCGCGACCATCGCAGGCATCGCCGCGGGTGCGAGGCTTCATGAAGCACGCGGCGCAGACGGGGAGCAGCGGTCATGACTTTCTGGCTGTTCCTGTTGCTGGCTTTTGCCGGCGGCGTGGGTGCGGTGACGCGGTACGTCTTCGACGGATTCCTCCACTCCAAGATCAACTCGAAATTCCCGTGGCCCACCGCGATCATCAACATGACCGGCTCGCTCGTCCTCGGCTTCCTCACCGGCCTGATCGCGAGCAGGATTGCCTCGACGGATGTGGGAGCCGTGATCGGGACGGGATTCCTCGGCGGTTACACAACATTCAGCACGGCAAGCTACGAGACGGTGCAGCTCGTCCGCGACAAGCGTTACGGCCTCACCCTCGCGTACGGTCTCGGCGTGCTGGTGGTGTGTGTGGCGCTGGCTTTCGCCGGATATCGCTGGGGTGCTTCGCTATAGCGTTCGGGCATCAACGTTCAGGTGCGGCGCATCGCGGGTATGAACGCTGCGATCACCAGTAGCACCCAGGTGGTCAGGATGTAGGGCCAGGTGTAGTGCGGACCGCCGTAGTGTTCGGTCATGAGCAGCGTGACCACCGCCGTCACCACCGTTCCCACTGCGGCGTACACCCACGAGATCACGGTGCTCTGCAAGAACGTGACCGCCAGTGCAATCGCGGTCAGCACACCGGAATAACCGGCGAGCCCCTCTGCGATGGTGCTGGAGGTCTCGCCGAGCGCCATCGCGGACAACGTACCGATCACGCTGCCCATCACCGCGGCGAGCCCGACCTTCCAGGACGCGACGAAGAGTCCCAGCAGGATGAGCGCCCCGCTCCAGACACTGTTGACCAGAACGACTTCGGAAACGTTCGTCAGCAGCGACCGCAATATCGAATCACCCGTACCGTCGGCGACATGGTGGGGCGCGGCCTTCTCGTGGATGCTCTTGGTGACGACGAACATGACGCCGGCGGTGGCGCAGAAGGGCGCCGTCGTCGAGGGCAGGTTGAAGCGGGCAAGGGGTTTTGACGCAAAGATCCACACCACGCCCCAGGTGACGGGCGCACACACGATGCCGGCGATCGCGGTCACCAGGTAGGACCAGCCCTGATCACCCAACGCGGTGTAGACCGCAGCGCCGATCAGCGCCCCGTTGAAACCCTGCATCCCCATCCGGACGTTGTCGGCGCCCACCCTCATCAGGGCTCCGGCGACGGTGTTGCACACCGTACCGATGACGACGAGCACGGCCATCTGCCAATCGGCGACCAGGAACCCGAGAAGGATCAGCAGGCCACACCAGATGTTGCTCTGGAAGAAGATCTCAGACACGCCACGGGGCAACGTCGCCGACGCCTCAACCCATCTGTTCGGTGGTGCCGCTGCTGTTGTACTGCTCGTCGACATGTCATCTCCCTGGTTCTTCGGTCGGGTCGTGTGACGGGACGCCCCCGGCCTTCATCGCACTGTCACGATTTTCGGATTGTCGGCGCCTCTCTCCCGGTGAGCAGCAGACGTAGGGAACTCCAGGCGATCGTGTTGGCGCGCAGGATGGCCCGCGTGTCGTCCCCCAGCATCCGCACCCACACGCCGGTGTCCCCGGGGAGTGCGCTGACCCCGAAGACGACACCCTCCTCGGCCGATGGTGACAGGACGTCGTGCAGGAGGTTGCTGATCTCGGAAACCGTTGCGCACGGAGTGAACACGTAGAGCATCGAGAGCACGTCGTGGTCGGCCAGGACCGCCAGACCGCCCGTGTCCTCGTCGACCGGGGTCAGTCGCACCCGGTCGAGCGCGACCATGGCCCCGCCCGGACGACGGACCTCGAAGTCGGATGCGAGCGCGGTGTACCGATGTCGCTCGTCGCGCGCCAGACGTCCGGCGATGAGCGTCTCACCGGCGATGAGGGTGGCCGTCGGTGCCAACGTCACCCGGGTGCGCTGATACAGGCGGGCACCCTCGAACGCGATGACGGGATCGGGAAGAAGCTCGACGTACGCGTCGGCACCCACATCCAGGTTCATCTGTGCGACCGCGTAGTCATGCTCCATCCGTAGGACTTTCGTGTATGCAGCAGTAGTCAGATAGGCCGACGTGTCGTCACCGAAGACGAGATCGGTTCGGAGCCGGTCGCCCTGCATGACCCCGGCCCCGGTGGACATGAGGTAGGTGTAGGGCATGTCGGGCCGGGCGAGGTCGTAGTACAGCGGCCGCATGATCTGCAGGGGCGACTTCTGGTAATGCCCGACAAGTTCCGTGCCGCGTTCGTTCCGGCCGAATTCCAACTCCAACAAACCGACCTTGCCCGGACTCCCGGTCGGCAATGTGTCCGGTACCCCGGCAAGAAGTGCGATCTCACGCGGAACGCGGTCCGGTTGGTAGTACTTGGGGTCGAGTCGATGCCCGCCGTACCGTGCCGGCTGCGCGCCCGCGGGTGGGACGACGGAGATTCCGGCGGTCCGTCCGGTGCCAGGGGGCGGGTCGGTGTCGGCCGCCCGGACTGTCTCCGCGCTCACCGGGACATCGCAGCGGGACGGGCATTCCAGAGCGCGAGGATGTGATCCTGCAACTCATCGACGCCCTCCCCCGTCAGCGAATTGGTCAGGACCACGGGCTTGCCGTCACGCACCCGCCACGCATCGGACTCCATCACCTCGATGTTCGTCCGGACGTATTGCGCGATGTCGACTTTGTTGATCACGAGGATGTCCGACTCGGTGATACCCGGGCCCCGTTTGCGCGGCATCTTCTCCCCTTCGGACGTATCGAGCACGAAGACGAAGACATCCGCGAGCAAGGGCGAGTACGTGAGCGTCAGATTGTCCCCGCCCGACTCATACACCAGGGTGTCGACCTCCGGGAAGCGCTCGAGCATCTCGGCACCCGCGGCGAGGTTCATGGTGGGGTCATCGCGCACAGCGGTGTGCGGACATGCACCGGTCTCGACACCGACCACACGTTCGGGGTCCAGGACCCCGGCGAGCTCACGGCGCACGTGCTGGGCGTCCTCTTGCGTATAGATGTCGTTTGTGATGACCGCCGGCTGCCGGCCCGCGGCAATGAGCCGCGGCACAAGGGCTTCGGCAAGCGCCGTCTTGCCCGAACCCACCGGCCCACCGATCCCGATTCGCAAAACACTGCCGCTCATTCGATCACCTCATCTTTTCTCTCATTGGTATCCGGGAAGCATGTCGGCTTCTCAGCTCGCGAAGAGCCGTGCGTCCGCGCGCTCATGCTGGGCAGACATGGCATCTGCCATCGGTACGCATCCCCCCATGTCCTCGAGCTCGCGGCCCATCGCCTCGGCTGCGGCCTGCGCGATCACCGGACCGATCGCGCGCAACCCGACCTGCATCTGCAGATGGTCGGTGAGCCGGAGCCGCAGCGCCGCACCGAGAAAGCTCACCGAGAACGCGAACATGTCCGACGCGACGGCCCTTTCGGTACTCACCCCGGCTGCGGCATAGGCCACTGCGGTCGCGACCGGCTGGCACCCCGGGGTCCGCTTGGATGCGATGGCCCGTTTCCACTGCTCGAGTTCCGCTCCCCCGATTGCCGTGAGGGCGACGTCCGTCAGTTGGTGACCGCTGCGCACCGATGCCCTGCGCATCTCCGCGTTGAGCTTGGCGGAGAACAACATCTCATCCACGAGGTACACACGGTCCCAGTCGTTTTCACGGACCGCCTCGTGTGCTCGAGCGAGTGCCGTGGCATCACCCGGACCGACGGAATGGAGCAGCAGCCCCCGCAAGAGCCCTTCGACGCCGTCCTTGTCGACCGCGTGAGCCTGCGCGAACCCCTCCAGGCCGTGCGACATCGTGTAGAAGCCGCTGGGGAACGCGGAGTCCGAGAGTTGCAGACTGACGAGCAGATCGCCCACATCGGTCGACGTCATATCGGTTTCCTCAGGCAAGGAAGAAGAGCTGGCTCATCGGCAAGGTCTGTGCCGGGTCGATGTGGGCGGGCTTTCCGTCGAACGTCACCTTGTACGTCTCGGGGTCAACGTCGATCAGCGGCGTCTTGTCATTGTGGACCATGTGCGCCTTGCCGATTCCACGACAACGCTTCACGGGCAACACCTGACTTTCGAGCCCGAGTTTCTCCGGCACCCCGAGGTCGATGGCCGCCTGCGACATGAAACTGACCCGCGTGCTCTGACGCGCCTTGCCGTATCCGCCCCACATCGGGCGGTAGAGCACCGGCTGGGGGGTGGGCAGCGAGGCATTCGGATCGCCCATGACCGCCCAGTTGATGAAGCCGCCCTTGATGACAAGCCGCGGCTTCACCGCGAAGGAGTCGACATTCCACAACACGATGTCGGCGATCTTGCCGGCCTCGAGCGAACCGATGTAGTCCGAAACCCCCTGCGTGATGGCAGGATTGATGGTCACCTTCGCCAGATAACGCAGGACCCGGAAATTATCGTGGCCGTCGGAGTCCTCGGGAAGTGGCCCACGCTTGTCCTTGTTGTGGTGGGCGGTCTGGAACGCGCGAGTCACCGATTCACCTATACGTCCCATCGCCTGGGAGTCGGAGGAGAACATCGACAGGACACCTTCGTCGTGGAGCACCGTCTCGGCCGAGATCGTCTCGGCGCGCACCCGCGAGTCGGCGAACGCGACATCTTCGGGGATGTCATGCGAGAGGTGATGGCAGACCATCACCATGTCGAGCAGCTCGTCGACCGAGTTGACGGTGTACGGCAGCGTCGGATTGGTCGACGACGGAAGGACATTGGGGTGACTGGCGATCTTCATCAGGTCCGGCGCGTGGCCGCCGCCGGCGCCCTCGGTGTGGTACGTGTGGATCGTCCGTCCGTCGATCGCCGAGATCGTGTCCTCGACAAAGCCCGCCTCGTTGAGACTGTCGGTGTGGATCGAGACCTGGATGTCGTAGTCATCGGCCACGGACAAGGCATTTCGGATCACGGCCGGAGTCGCTCCGAAGTCCTCATGAACCTTCAGCGATGACGCGCCGGCCTTGATCTGCTCGATGAGCGCCTCCGGCAGCGACCCGTTGCCCTTACCGTGGATACCCATGTTCACACCGACATCCTCTGCTGCCTCGAGCAGACGGTGAAGATTCCAGATACCGGGTGTGGTGGTGACGCCGTTGGTTCCATCAGTGGGCCCGGTGCCACCTCCGAACAGGGTGGTGATGCCGTTCGACAGCGCGGCGTCCGCCTGCTGCGGCGAGATGTAGTGCACGTGGGTGTCGATGGCACCGGCGGTCGCGATGCAGTGCTCACCTGCGAGCAATTCAGTTCCGGGGCCGACCACGAGACGCGGGTCGACACCGCTCTGCAGGTGCGGGTTACCGGATTTGCCGATCCCGGCGATCTTTCCGTCCTTGACGCCGATGTCACCTTTGACGACGCCGAGGATCGGGTCGAGGATGATCGCATTCGTGATCACCAGATCCAGCACACCCTGTGGGCCGGTCGCCGCGGGGTCGGCGGCCATGCCGTCGCGGGCGGTCTTACCACCGCCGTACACGACCTCGTCGCCGTAATAGCCCTCGCTGTAGTCCTTTTCGATCTCGATGACCAGGTTCGAGTCGGCCAGATGTACCCGGTCTCCGGTCGTCGGGCCGAAGAGATCGGTGTACTGCTTGCGCGAGATGATGGCCATCAGTTTTTCCCCTTCTTCTCGGACGCATTGCCCGATTTCGGTACGCCGTTCTTGAATTCACCCTCGGCCAGCCGCGCAAGCGCGTCGAGCCGCGTCTGCTTCGCGTCGAGGCTGCCGTTGACGAGTCCGTTGAAACCCACGACCCGGCGCGACCCGGAGTAGGACGTGAGCGTCACATCCCGGGTGTCGCCCGGCTCGATCCGCACACCGGTACCGGCCGGGATGTCGAGATGCATCCCGTAGGCCTTTTCGCGCTCGAACAGCAACGCACGGTTGACCTCGAAGAAGTGGAAATGTGAACCGATCTGCACTGCGCGATCGCCGGTGTTGCTCACCGGGATGGTGACACTCTGGTGGCCGGCATTGATCTCGATGTCTTCGTCCTGGTGGTGATACTTGGGGCTGCCCAGCATGGGGTTGATCCCTCCACTATTTATGTGGGCGCCGCGATCTGCGTCGCCGATGATGACTCAGTGAGGCGAGGTCAGGACCTCGTCGTCAAACGGACTGCCGCTGCCCGGCGCCTCGTGCGGGTGCGGATGCTGATGTGTGTGATGCCCGGATCCGTCGTCCTCGAACCCGTGCGAGTGGGCATAACCATGGCCGTGATCGGCGACCAGGCCGGCGGCGATCCCGTCTCGTCCGTGACTGAGCTCGTGCCGCGCGGCGGCCACCCGTCGCCGGACGACATCGAGAAGCGCCTGCTCGGAGAGCAACGGCCCGAAGAAGCTCGCGTGGTCGGAAGGCAGCCCGGCAGGCGCGGTCCTGGCAAAGCCCGCCGGGACGACAACCACCTCCTCGGTACCGAGCAACCGCGACCGATCGATGGCGCGGGTCAGCTCGTCGTTTTCCCCGACGCAGGCCACCTCGACGTGGATTCCGGTGCCATGCGTGCGCACGAGATGGGCGATGCGGTGCAACTCGGCATCATCAAACGGATTCGACGCCGGCGCGGCGATGATCAAGCCCGCGCCCGATCGCTGCCGTGCCGTATCCGCGGCGGCTCGACGGAGCCATGCGATCAGGTGATCGGCCGTCCCGAACTCCGCACACAGCGCGATCCGACCTACATCGCCCTCGGCGGCGCACCACCGGAGAGTCTTCGCGGTCTCTGCCACCATGACCGGATCCCGACCCCAGGTCATCGGCAGGACCATCACGGGACCCGCATCGTCTGCCAGGAGTTCGGTCACCGCGTCGTGTAGCGGACGCCCCGACGGGGTGATCACCGCGCCGGGCAACACATCGAGCAGTGGAATCAGATCGGCGCCGTGCGCGCTCTCGTGGCCGCCGACCAGAACGGTGACCACTGCGTCCTGTCGCACGGCCGGCATGGTTAAGCGCCCACGGGGTCGTGGCACGAAACCAGTTTGCTGCCGTCCACAAACGTCGCCTCGACCTGCAGCAGGGATAGCCGCGCCCGCACACCGGGCATGCAGTCGGCCTCCGACACCACGTGCTTGCCCAGTTCCATGCACTCGGCAACCGATTTGCCGTCGCGGGCCGCTTCCAGGATCGCTTCCGAGACCATGGCCTGCGCCTCGCTCAGATTCAGCTTGGTGCCGCGGTCGCGTCGCCTACGCGCGAGTTCTGCAACCTGGTAGATAACGAGTTTGTCCATCTCGCGTGGAGTCAGATTCATGGCCTCGACGACCTTCCTGCTGTTACGGCCCGCATCCTGAAAAAGCGCTGACCTCGGAGTGCAGTACTTCGGACACTATTCCAAGTACAACCAACCCTCAAGACTTTCGAAGAATTGCCGCGTCGGTGATGCGCACCGGCCGACCGCACCCGAAGACGAATTGGATATCAGCACAGACCATGGCCCGAACAACAGGAATCTGGCTGGGCCGCAATAGAATTCGAATACCGGTCAAAATTGGACATTTCGGCTCCATCCCCACTCGGCCAATGGGGATTTACACAACCATGCTCCCCGGCCGACGCCATGTTTACATATGTCCGAATTCTGGTCCCGGTCTGTTAGGACCGCTATTTAAACCGTTTGCCGATGCGAGAACTGGCAGGCATGTTCGTGCGCGACCGGGACTTCTGATGGCACAAAAGAACCCAGGCGCCCCGTGCGTGCATTTGTGCACACACAGGACGCCTGGGTTGGTTTCGAGAGGCCCCCGGAGCGAGGGCCGGCCTACTTCTTGCCGGCCACCAGATCCAGTGCGATGTCGGTGATCAGGTCTTCCTGACCACCGACGAGTCCGCGGGCGCCGACTTCGAGCAGCACCGCGCGAGTGTCGAGTCCGTATTGTTTCGCCGCGGCTTCGGCATGACGCAAGAAGCTCGAGTACACGCCGGCGTAGCCGAGTGTGAGTGTCTCGCGGTCGACCTGCACCGGCCGGTCCTGCAACGGGCGGACGATGTCGTCGGCAGCGTCCTGCAACCCGAACAGGTCGCAACCGTGCTTCCAGCCCTCGATGTCCGCGACAGCGATGAAGGGCTCGATCGGGCAGTTGCCTGCTCCGGCACCGTGTCCGGCGAGCGACGCGTCGACGCGGGTCACGCCTTCTTCAACTGCCACAACCGAATTGGCCACCGACAGCGAGAGGTTCTGGTGCGCGTGAATACCGATCTGGGTGTTCTCATCGAGCACATCCCGGTATGCACGGACCCGCTGCCGAACACCATCCATCGTCAACCGGCCACCGGAGTCGGTGACGTAGACACAGTGCGCACCATACGATTCCATCAGCTTCGCCTGCTGCGCCAACGCGGCCGGCTCGGAGAGATGCGACATCATCAAGAATCCGGACACATCCATCCCGAGTTCACGCGCCTTGGCGATGTGCTGAGCCGCCACATCGGCTTCGGTGCAATGGGTCGCGACCCGAACCGACGTCACGCCGAGGTTGAACGCACGTTCGAGTTCGACAACGGTACCGACACCGGGCAGCAGCAACGTCGTCAGCTTGGCCCGGTGAACAACCGATGCCGCGGCTTCGATCCACTCCCAGTCGGTGTTGCTGCCTGCGCCATAGGTCAGGCTGTGCCCGGCGAGCCCGTCGCCGTGGGCGACCTCGATCGCGTCGACACCCGCCCGATCGAGAGCGCCGGCGATCCGGGCCACGTTTTCGGGTGAGATGCGGTGCCGACTGGCGTGCATGCCGTCCCGCAGGGTCACGTCCTGGATGTACAGGGCCGCGCCATCGACCACGGAAGCTCTGTTGTCAGTTGTCATCGGGCCATCTCCACTGTTGAGTCGTTGAGTTTCGTTTCGGCGATGCGTTCGGCCACCTGCAGTGCCGCCGAGGTCATGATGTCGAGGTTGCCTGCGTAGGCCGGCAGGTAGTGAGCAGCACCCTCGACCTCGAGGAACACCGACACCTTCCACAGACCCGGGCCGACATCGTCGCCACCGGTCAGGGTGGCGACGGACTCCGCGTCATCGAGCTGGGTGAACTGGACCTCCTGCTTGAGGCGGTATCCGGGGACGTAGGCCGACACCTTCGCAACCATGTCGAGCACCGATTGACGGATCGCGTCCTGATCGGGGTTGGTCACCAGCGTGAGCACGGTGTCACGCATGATCAGCGGCGGGTCGGCCGGATTCAGCACGATGATCGCCTTGCCGTAGGCGGCGCCGCCGACCATTTTGATTGCTTCAGAGGTGGTTTCGGTGAACTCGTCGATATTCGCCCGGGTTCCGGGTCCGGCCGACTTCGAGGCGATCGAGGCCACGATCTCGGCGTAGTGAACCTTGGTCACAGCGGACACAGCCGCCACGATCGGAATCGTGGCCTGCCCACCGCAGGTGACCATGTTCACGTCCGGTGCATCCAGGTGCTCTTCGAGGTTGACCGCGGGCACCACGTAGGGACCGATCGCGGCCGGGGTGAGGTCGATGAGACGTTTTCCGTACGGGCGCAACGCTTCTTCGTTGGCGACGTGCGCCTTGGCGGACGTCGAGTCGAAGATGATCTCGATGTCGTCGAAGTCCGGGTGGTCGATGAGGCCCTGTACGCCGGTGTGGACGGTGCTGATGCCCATCCGCTTGGCGCGAGCGAGTCCGTCGGATTCCGGGTCGATGCCGACCAGGACCGCGATCTCGACATTCTTGGCCACCCGCTTGAGTTTGATGACCAGATCGGTCCCGATGTTGCCCGATCCGATGATCGCGGCCTTGATTGTGCTCATTGTGTTCTGCTTTCGGATGGGTTGGTCAGGCACTGAAAACTGCGGTTGCGCTGCCGATGCCGGAAATTGTCGTGACGTAGGTGGAACCGGGCACTGCCGGGACCATCGGTCCCAGGGCGCCGGAGAGGACAACGTCCCCCGCGTAGAGCACGGTGCCGTATTCGATCGCGGTGTTCGCCAGCCAGGCGAGGGCATTCCATGGACTTCCCAGGCAATCCGAGCCCTTGCCCTGTGAGACCTGTACTCCGTTCTCGGACATGGTCATCTCGACGGCGGCCAGGTCCGGCACATTGTTCCGGTCACACCGATCGCCCAGGACATACAGTCCCGACGAGGCGTTGTCGGCCACGGTGTCGGCGAGCCTGATGTCCCACCCGGCGATACGGCTGTCGACGATCTCGAACGAGGCATAGACGTCCGAGACATACTGCGGTGCTTCGGCTTCGGTGATCGGTGCGGTGATGTCCCGGGACAGCACAAAGGCGATCTCCGCCTCGACCTTGGGCTGCAGCAGACGGTTCGAATCGATCTCGGCGTCACCGGTGCAGTCCATGTCGTCGAGCAACACCCCGAAATCGGGCTGGTCGACACCGAGTTGCTTCTGCACCGCCGGCGAAGTCAGTCCGGTCTTACGTCCGACGATACGGCGACCCGAGGCCACCAGTGCCTCGATGTTCAAGGTCTGGACCCGATAGGCCGCTTCGATGTCGTCGCTTCCGATCAGGTCGCGCACCGGCTCGCACGGTGTACCCGTACGAGTCGCGGTGGCCAGCCGCTCGGCCGCAGCCTCGATCACGTTCACTTGCGTTGTCATGTGGACGAACCTATTGCTCAACCGAACCACTGACTAGGATTCATCCCATGTCACGGGATGGAAATATGTCGCAGCTCGAAAAGTCGGCGCTTCTGCTCGATTCGTTCCCCGGCGGGACCGCGCTCACGCTCGCCGAAGTCTGCACGCGCACCGGTATCCCCCGCTCGACCACCCATCGGTTACTGGTCGAGCTGGCCGACCTGGGTTGGATCCAGCGCACCGGTAACAAGTTCGAACTGGGTATGACGCTGTTCGAGCTCGGTGAGCGGGTCTCGGTCAAACACCGGCTCCGGGTGGCGGCCATGCCCTTCATGCAGGATCTGTTCGCGGTCACCGAGCAGACCATCCACCTCGCCGTCCGCGATCAGTACGACGTGGTCTACATCGAGAAGCTGCACGGACACACCGCTCAACCCCTGCCCTCACAAGTCGGCGGCAGGCTGCCCCTCACCTGCACCGCGGTGGGTAAGGCGCTCCTGGCATTCGAATCCGCGGAGTTCCAGGCGGAGGTGCTCTCGCGGCCGTTGCGGCGCTACACCGCGAACTCGATCACCGATCCGCGGACACTCGACCGCGAGCTGGCCGCTATCCGCGCGCGAGGTGTCGCGCTCGAACGCGAAGAAGCGGCGGAAGGCAGCTGCTGTGTCGCGGCCACCGTGCTGATCCGCGACGAACCCATCGCATCGTTGTCGGTGTCCGTGCCCAAAGAGCGGTTCAAACCCGAACTCCTGGCTCCCGCCGTCCAGACGGCATCGCTCGCACTGGGTCGACTGTTGTCCCGCGCCGGAGCACACGGTCAGAACTAGCCGGTTCACCGAAGGTCGTCTAATCGCTGCCGAACGGGACCAACCTTGTTAATGTGTTCCAACCCACAGTGCAGGGTCGGCGCTGTGATTCCCCTCCTCGACAGGAGCCAAGCGTGCTGAGTCGTCGCCAGTTCTTCACCAGGGCCGGTGCGGTCGGCGTGAGCCTGACCGCCGCAGTCACCCTCCCCGGCGCCATGTCAAAAATGCGGGTCTACGCCAATTCCCTTCCACCCGTGCGGGATACGATCAATGGCATCCTTTCCTTCATCGTCCCGGGCAATGACCCCTACTCTCGCGCGCAGGGTATGGCGACAGATCGGCCGGGCGGGGTGTCCCCGGGCATTCCCGAATCGCTGGAGAAGACGCTCGACCGGGCGGTCCCGGTCCCCGTCCTCGGGCCGGCTTTCGGGATCACACTTCCGGGTGCCGCTGCGATAGCCGCACTGATCAACATCTTCGCGGTGACACTCAATCCGGGTTCGGCGCGTGGCCAATTCGCCGCTCCGTTCGCGAACCTCTCGCACCGGGAAAAGGCCCAGGTCTTCGAGATGCTGGACACCAACCCGCTGTTACCAGGTTTGCCGATCAAGTTCGCGGTCAATGCAATACCCACTCTCGCAGCGTTCGCGGCCTATTCGGAGGTCTCCGCCTTCGATGCCGGCAACAAGCGACTGACCGGACGCCCGGTCGGCTGGGAGCTGAGCAAGTACGAGGGCGTGAGTGACGGCTGGGACGAGTTCCGCGGTTATTACCAAGGGGTCACAGCCATCGATTGACGGATCTGTATGAGGGGGAATCGATGACAGACATCATTGTGATAGGTGCCGGGGGCGGCGGGCCCGTGGTGGCGAAGGAACTCGCTGCCCGGGGTCTGGATGTGCTCGTCCTGGAAGCCGGTCCACGGCATGCCGATCCGGAGAATCAGTGGACACACTTCGAAGACGACGCCAACAATCCGATCACCGGCTTCCTGCGCGAGGGTCCCGGCGACCGATCCAAGGGACCCTGGTTGCGAGACCTGCCGCAGAGTTCGTTCGTCTGGCAGGTCAGCGGCGCCGGCGGCACCACCCTGCACTATTTCGGCAACTGCCCCCGATCGGCACCCGGCGTGTTCAACGACTACACCGGGGCCGACCGGAACATGTACGACACGGCGCACCTGTTCCCTTTCGGTTACGAAGAGCTCCGGCCCTACTACGAGTGGTGTGAGGCAACACTTCCGATTCAGACCGCCCCGATGGGTGCCAAAGAAGAGGTCTTCCTGCGCGGGGCCGCCGCCATGGGCCTGCCGCACCAGACCTCACTCGACACCACCGGACCGGCGCACCGGGCCCAGCAGAACGCGATCCTGCAGCCCGGTGGCACGGCGGGCCGCACCCGCGACCCGAACCGGCTGCGCTACCCCGAAGCACAGGGATGCACCATGTGCGGCCACTGTTACGAGGGTTGTTACCTCCCCAAAGGTGCGCCTCGCAACCTCAAAGCCCGTCGCTCCACCGACAATTCATACATTCCGATGATGCTCACCGCCGACGCGTGGTCCCGTGGGGGCAAGGCAGCCAGGCTCATCACCGACGCGTTCGTGACCAGGATCCTGACCCACGACGTGAACGGTGAGACCACCGCTCATGGCGTCCAGTTCCGGACCGTGGACGGGTCGATCCACGAGGAGACCGCGAAGGTGGTCGTTCTGGCCGCAGGCTGTGTCGAGTCTCCGCGACTGTGGCTGCAGTCCCTGCTCCCCAACCCGAACGGTTGGGTGGGTCGGGGGATCACCGACCACCACATGGACTGTGTCTTCGGTGTATTCGACGAATACACCGGCCAGACGAAAGGCGCAGGATCCAACGCCCGTGTGGACTTCCCGGGCTATGGCGGCATCGAACAGATCTGCCTACCGCCGGCCCTGCAGGCGTACGCGATGAACTTCAGCGACTCGGGCATCCAAGGCCACGGTCGCGCCGGCAGTGTGGTCGATTCCGCGGGCGCCGACACCTATGGCCGCCTGGTCGGCCGCGATCTGCTCACCACCCTGGGCGACGCCAACAGAACGCTTGCCGCGCTGGTCATCACTGACGACGACGTCGAGCCCGGCAACACCGTCTCGGTACCCGGCATCCTCCCCCCGGACGAGAACGGCCTGGCGCCGCGCGTCACCATGCAACATCGCAACCGGTCGGCCCGGACCAAACGGAACAGGAAGTACTGCACCGAGAAGGCGGTGGAACTCATGCGGGCCGCAGGCGCCCACACAGTCCACCGGTGCGACTGGCCCCCGCTCATCCTGCATTCACAGTCGAGCATGCGCATGGGCGAGGACCCCAACACGTCGGTGCTCGCCTCCGATGCCCAGGCCAGATGGGTCAAACGTCTCTACATCGCCGACAACTCGGCGTTGGCCAATTCCCTCGGTGGCCCCAATCCAACCCTGACGACCCAGGCGATCGGCACGCGTACGGCGGAAAAGATCTTCCAGACCTACTTCGGCGGGGACAATTGGGTGACGAAGGAGTCCCCGGTGACGTCTATCGACGATCGCGTCACCGAGGCGGTCGTCGCCCGCAACCTGTAGCCCGCGATTTGCGGACAGGCTTGAAAGCGATCCCGCCGGGGTACCCGGACTGCGGTACGCACGAGTCGTCGGTGGAGAGGGTTTTCATGTCTGAAGAGAACACGCGCGAAAACGAACGCGACCTGGCAAACCTCGACATCGAAAAGCCCAAAACCCACGCGGCCGGGCCGACCGCGGTCGCCGTGTCCATGAAGCGCGCGCTCGGCCACATGGGGCCCGTCCGGACTGCGAAGACCCTGCTGAAGCTGAATCAGACCGAGGGCTTCGACTGCATGAGTTGCGCCTGGCCCGACCCCGATCCGGGACACCGGCATACTGCCGAGTTCTGTGAGAACGGTGCGAAGGCCGTGGCGGAAGAAGGCACGACCACTCGCGCGACGCCGGCCTTCTTCGCCGAACACAGCATCGATGATCTGAACGGTCGCACCGAGCATTGGCTCGGGCAGCAGGGCCGGATCACCCACCCGATGGTCAAACGGCCCGGCGGAACCCACTACGAACCCATCGACTGGGACGACGCGTTCGCACTCATCGCCGAGGAGTTGAACGGACTGGCCACACCGGACGAGGCCACGTTCTACACATCGGGGCGGGCGTCGAACGAATCGGCCTTTGTGTACCAGCTGTTCGCCCGCGCCTTCGGCACCAACAACATGCCCGACTGCTCGAACATGTGCCACGAGTCCACGTCGATCGCCCTGCAGGAATCCATCGGCATCGGTAAGGCGAGCGTCACCCTCGACGACGTCTACCAGGCCGAACTGATCGTCATCGCCGGGCAGAATCCCGGCACCAACCATCCCCGGATGCTCTCGGCGCTCGAGAAGGCCAAGCAGAACGGGGCCAAGATCCTGTCCATCAATCCCCTCCGTGAGGCCGGATCGGTCAACTTCAAGAACCCCCAGACACCCCGCGGCGTCGTGGGACCCGGTACCGACCTGACCGACATGCATCTGCCCATCGCGCTGAACGGCGACCTCGCCCTGTTCCAGGCCTTCGGCTCGCTGCTCGTCGAATGGGATGCCCTCGACCATGAGTTCATCGACGAGCACACCGCCGGATTCGACGCCTGGCGCGATCACGTCCGAAACGTGGACTGGGATGTGGTCACCGCCACCACCGGACTGTCCCGGGAACAGATCACCGGTGCCGCCGAACTCCTGCGTGACTCGAAGGCCACCGTGTTCTGCTGGGCGATGGGCCTGACCCAGCATCGCAACGCGGTCGCGACCATCAAGGAACTCACCAATGTTGCCTTCGCACAGGGCAACATCGGCAAGCCCGGCGCAGGCCTGTTTCCGGTCCGCGGACATTCCAACGTCCAGGGCGACCGGACGATGGGTATCTGGGAACGCGTACCGGAGCATTTTCTCGACGCACTTTCGCGAGAGTTCGGCTTCGACCCGCCGCGCGAGCACGGACTGGACACCGTCGACTCCATCCGGGCGATGCGGGACGGCAAAGTCCACTTCTTCCTCGGCCTCGGCGGCAACTTCGCTCAGGCGACCCCCGACAGCGATGTCACCGCCGAGGCACTGCGCAATGCCCGGATGACCGTCCAGATCTCCACGAAGATCAACCGCTCCCACCTCGTCTGCGGACACACCGCTCTCATCCTGCCCACCCTGGGCCGGACCGAGCAGGACATCCAGGCCAGTGGCCCCCAGTACATCTCGGTCGAGGACTCGACCTGTTCGGTGCATTCGTCACGGGGTCCGCTGACCCCGGCCAGTCCACACCTGCGGTCCGAGGTCGCCATCATCACCGGGATCGCCGAAGCCACCCTCGGTGATCGGCACGGCATCGACTGGGCCGCGATGCGCGATGACTACCGCAACATCCGGGCCCACATCTCCCGGGTGGTCCCCGGATGTGAGGGATACGAGGTCAACGTCCGCAGGCCGGGCGGGTTCATCCTCCCCCACCCGCCCCGGGACTCCCGCACGTTCGAGACAGACTCGGGCCGTGGAGAGTTCGCGGTGTCCCCGATCGACGTTCTGCAGGTTCCCGCCAATCATCTGATCCTGCAGACGCTGCGTAGCCACGACCAGTTCAACACGACCATCTACGGTTTCAGTGACCGGTACCGAGGTATCGAGGGCGGTCGACGGGTGATCTTCGCGCATCGCGAGGACATCTCCGCCCTCGGCTATCGCGACGGGGACATCGTCGACATCGTCACCCGCTGGGACGACGACGACCAGCTGCGCTGCGCACCCTCTTTTCGGATCGTGGAGTACGCCACCCCGCGGGGCAGTGCGGCGGCGTACTACCCGGAGACCAACCCTCTCGTACCACTGGACTCCACCGCGCTCAAGAGCAACTGTCCGACGTCGAAATCGATCATCGTATCGCTGGTACCGGCGGGCCAAGGCCGCGTCGAGTCCCACACCGGCAGTCAGCAGGCGACCGGATCCGACTGGGATCACAAAACGCATCCACAACCACATCACCTGAGCTGACACCCACAGTCGCGCCGGACCCCGACGATCACGTGAGCCCCGAGTCGCCGACCTGACCTGACCAGGCCAGGCTTACAAATGTGAAATCTGGGTATACAGCGTCAGCGGCGCTGACGCCGCATTTTCGATGATCTTGTGGGCCCACACCCCCGACAAGAAGACCATGCTAGGAGTCTTGAGTTGTTGCGTGTCGCGTCGGTGCCGTCCTCGCATGTCTATGTTCGGCATCTGTCCCACCTGAACGCCGAGGGCGACGTCGAGCGTCTACCCGATCCCGTTCCGGCCGACGGACGGAAGGTTCCCGGCGGCTGGTGGCCGCCTCTCATGCTCGATCCGGGATGGATTACGCGTAACCACAAGGGATTCGACGTGTTCCATATTCACTTCGGTTTCGATGCCATCGACCCCATGGCCCTCGAATCGCTCATACACGAGTTGAAGACGCACGAGATCCCGTTGGTCTACACCGTTCACGATCTCCGCAACCCCCACCATCCCCAGCCTGACGCGCACATTGCACAGCAGGATGTCCTGATCAACGCTGCCGACGCGTTGATCACCCTGACCCCCGGTGCCGCCGAGCATATTTCGAAGCGCTGGAACCGCGAGGCCACCGTGCTTCCCCACCCACACGTGCTCGACGGTCCGCGGATCGCGGCTCCCCGAGATCCGTCGGAGGAGTTCGTCGTCGGGCTTCACGCAAAAAGTCTGCGCGCCAACATGGATCCATTGCCCGTCCTGGACGTGTTGGCCGAGACAGTACGTGACCTGCCGAAGGCGCGATTGCAGATCAACGTCCACGACGAGATCTTCGACCCCGACAACCACTGGTACGCGCCGGAGATGGGCCGCCGGATACTCGACCACGGCGAACGGCAGGGCGTCGACGTCCACGTCCACCAGTACTTCTCTGATGACGAATTGTGGGACTACCTCCAGTCATTGACGGTGTCGGTACTGCCGTACCGATTCGGTACCCACTCCGGCTGGCTCGAGGCCTGCCATGATCTCGGAACCGCCGTCATCGCGCCCAGCTGCGGGTTCTATGACCAGCAGCAGCCATGTGAGGTCTTCGGTTTCGACGAGCACGTTTTCGACGCCGACACTCTTCGCGCCGCGGTCGAGAATCTCCATGCCCGCTGGATCGACGGGACGCCCATGCCCCGCGCGACGTGGAGCAGTCGACAGACACAACGAACCGAAGTGGCCGATGCCCACGCGGCCCTGTACAAAGCTGTCCTGGCATGAGCTCATCCTCGTTGCGGATCGCGTTGATCGCCTCGAACCGATTCCCGATCAGTCAGCCTTTCGCCGGCGGTCTCGAGGCCCATGTCTGGCATCTGGCCCGAGCGCTGACAAGCCGAGGCCACGACGTGGCACTCTTCGCCGCTCCGGGCTCCGATCGGGAGGCACCGACCGAACAACTACGGGTTCGAGAACTGCATCTGAGTCCATCTGCACGTTCTGACCCGTCGATGCCTTCCGCCTATTTCATGGCCGATCATCACGCGTACCTGAATCTCATGATCGAACTTGCCCGGGACCGCCACTTCGACGTCATTCACAATCATTGCCTGCACTATCTCCCGATCGCCATGGCGCCGATGTTGAGCACCCCGATGCTGTCGACACTGCATACCCCGCCGACGCCGTGGCTGGAGTCGGCGATCGTCACCACCGGAGGGGAGGGTGGCCAGTTCGTCGCGGTCAGTGATCACACGGCAGGCGCGTGGCGTCCCATCATCAGGGATGTCGACGTCATCAGGAACGGCGTCGACCTCGACACCTGGCCCATGGGTCCCGGGGGTGACGAGCTGATCTGGTTCGGCCGGATCACGCCCGAGAAGGGCCCGCATCTTGCCATCGAGGCCGCCCGCCGAGCGCATATGCCGCTCGTGCTGGCCGGGCCCATCCCAGACGAGAGTTACTTCCGGGACCTGATCGAGCCACGACTCGGCGGATCGATCCGATACGCCGGCCACCTGACGCAGCCTGCACTCGCGGAGCTGATCGGTAGAAGCGCCGCTGCATTGGTGACACCGCGGTGGGACGAACCGTATGGACTCGTCGTCGCGGAGTCGTTGGCCTGCGGGACACCGGTGGTCGCATTTGCCAGGGGCGGTGTCCCCGAGATCCTGAGTTCGGCGGACTGCGGCGCGTTGGTTCCCTCGGACGATGTCATCGCGATGGCCGAATCCATTCCCGCGGCCACCGGGCTCTGTCGCGACCGGGTCCGGGAGCATGCCCGGCGCCACTGCTCGGCCGATGGGATGGTGACCGCATACATCAACCGGTACCGAAGCATGATCGCGGCCGACCGAGGTCTCGAAGACAAAGCGAAGCAGCCGGCATGATCGGTTACTACATCCATCACCATGGTCGGGGCCATCTGACCCGCGCCGGGGCCATCGCCGCACACATCACACACGAGGTCACCGCGCTGACCTCGATGCCTTTCCCGGCGGATCCCGTCTTCACCGATGTCGTGCAGCTACCCCGGGATGACACCGACCCCTCGCCGATCAGACCGAGCGCAGGGGGACGCCTGCACTGGGCACCCCTACACGATCGGGGTTTGGCCGAGCGCATGCATACGCTCGCCGACTGGATACGCGACCGTCGACCGGCGGCCATCGTTGTGGACGTGTCAGTGGAGGTTGCCACTCTTGCAAGGCTTTTCGGCATACCGGTCATCGTCATCGCCATGCCCGGGGAACGAACCGACCCACCCCATGAACTCGTGTACGGGCTTGCCGACCACATCATCGCCGCCTGGCCAGGAGATCTGTACGTCCCCGAATGGCTGAAGCCACATGCGCACAAGACCACCTTCGTCGGTGGGGTGAGTCGATTCGACGGTTGCCCGGTTCCGGAAACGCGTACCGATGACCGTCCCCTGGCGCTGGTACTCAGCGGAGCCGGTGGCTCGGATCTGACGATCGACACGGTCGCGAGATGGGAACAGCGCAACCCCGACCACCGTTGGCAGGCGTTGGGCGTCACCGGAACGCCATGGATCGCCAACCCCTGGGCACAGCTGTCCGAGGCCGCGGTGGTGATCTCCGGCGCCGGACAGAACTCCATCGCCGACATCGCCGCTGCGAGTCGTCCGGCAGTGATCGTTCCGCAGCCGCGTCCGTTCGGAGAGCAGGACGCCACCGCCGGTGTCATCGAGCGTCACGGACTCGGCGTCGTGAGATCATCATGGCCAGAGCCGCATGAATGGTCCGAAATACTGACGGAGGCAAGGGGTTTGGATTCTCGGAGATGGCAACGTTGGCAGACTCGCGGCGCCGCGCGGCGAGCCGCCCACATCATTGACAGCGTGGCCGATCGTGCCGGCGACGGGGTGAGCGCCGGGTGAGAACCGCGATCATCACTCCCGTGTCAGGACGCGAACGCCATCTACGCCGGCAGCTCGCCGCACTCGATCGCAGCGGTGTGAAGCCGGACATCCATGTGGTGGTGGCGATGAACGACCCCTCGGCGGCAGCCGTTGTCGCCGAACATGACTCGATTCACCTCGAGCAGGTCGACGACCCCGATCATCGCCTCCCGGTCGCCGCCGCGCGCAATG
Organism: Williamsia sp. z71; assembly: GCF_059553375.1. Lineage (NCBI taxonomy): Bacteria > Bacillati > Actinomycetota > Actinomycetes > Mycobacteriales > Nocardiaceae > Williamsia > Williamsia sp. z71. The sequence continues at coordinate 681,388 of NZ_JCANWX010000002.1, read as the reverse complement.
TGGGCGCTGCCACCGCGATGGCGCTCGGCGCCGACCTCCTGATATTCCTCGACGTCGACTGCCTGCCCGTCGACACCATGATCGAGCACTACATCGCCGCGGCAACGCGACGCCCCACCGGTGCACTGTTCTGCGGGCCGGTCACATATCTGCCGCCGGCCGGACCAGAAGGCTACCGTCTCGATCGACTCGACTCCCGAGTGAGCCCCCACCCCGCCCGCCCCGATCCCGAGCCGGGCGCACTGATCGAGACCGACGATCACACCCTCTTCTGGTCGCTGTCGTTTGCCGTGACCCCGGCAACCTGGCAACGCATCGGCGGGTTCTTCACCGGCTATGCCGGGTACGGAGCAGAGGACACCGACTTCGGACAACTGGCTGCACGGGAAGGGATCCCGCTGTGCTGGGTCGGCGGAGCCCATGCGCTGCACCAACACCACCCCGTCTCCGATCCCCCGGTCGAACATCTCGACGACATACTGACCAACGGCGCCGTCTTCTACGACCGGTGGGGTTGGTGGCCCATGCAGGGCTGGCTGGATGCGTTCGTAGAACTCGGCCTCATCACCATGGACAACGGGGTGCCGAAACACGTCCCGGTGACATGAGCGTCCTTGACAAGGTTTTCGCCGGCTCGGCCGCTCACGACATCATTTGATCACGGCGTCGATGGTCTTCTTCAGCGCGGACGGCTGGGCAGGCGAATGAGGAGCCTTCTCCTTCAATTCGAGGAGTTGCTCGCCGATCTCCTGCAATTCTTTGCGTCCAAGGGCCTTTCGGACCTCCGGAAACCATTCGTCTTCCTCTTCCTCGATGTGGTGTTCCACGATTTCGATGAGGACCGTCGTCTTGGCGTCGAATCGCTCGTCTGAAGGGGTCATGCCGGCCAGTTCCATCACCAGCAGATCCGCCACATGATGCTCCTCGTACGATTCCAAGATGTCGTCCTCGACATCAGGAACCGCTTTGCGCACCGCCGGATACATCCCCTCGTTCTCGATGTAGGTGTGAACCGTCAGCGCCTCGATGATCTTGGAGACAATGTCGGCCTTGGTCTTGGCCGCATTCGGACCGGCATTCCGGAAGTCGTTGAACAGCTTTTTGATCGCCTTGTGGTCCTCTTTGAGGATGACGATTGCATCTGTGGACATGTGAGATCTCCTCGGGCTGGTGGACGGTGACGTGACGCCGACACTCGAGAAGTGCCCCGCCCCGATGCGCGCCAAACACCGAATGCCGAAGTCACCGCGCGGGCGATTGTCCGAGGTAGGCCCGTTCTATTCTGCCCACATCCTGTGACAGCACGGCGGCGTCGTCCTCCAGGTTCACCCGACCATGGACCAGGACAACAGCTCGATCAGCTATCCCGAGTGCAAGACGCACATGCTGTTCGACCAGCATCACCGCAGTCCGCTGGGTCGACGCGACGTCCCGCAGGACGGCCAGTATCGAATCGACGACAACGGGCGCCAACCCCATACTCAGCTCGTCGATGAGAAGGACCCTGGGGCGCTGCACCAGCGCCCGGCCGATCGCGAGCATTTGCTGCTCACCGCCCGAGAGCTGACCTGCCGCGAGGTTCAAACGAGGTTCGAGGGCCGGAAAGAATTGCAGGACTTCATCGATGGCGGCTCTCGCCGGTCGGCCCCGCTCCCGGATGGCAAGCCGCAGGTTCTTCTCAACCGACAACTTCTTGAACAACGCGCGATCATCGGGCACCAAAACCATTCCCCGGCGCACCGCGGCACGCGGATTGCCGGACCCGAGCTCTTCGTCCGCCAACGTCACCGAGCCGCCGAGTCTGGGCAACAACCCGGCCAACGTCATCAGCAACGTCGTCTTGCCCGCACCATTCGGTCCGAGAAGAGCAACGATCTCCCCTTCCGACAGCGCCAGATCCAGCTCACGCACGCACGGGCTCGACCTGACGTAGCCGGCATTCAGACCGTGACAGGACAGGACGCTCATGTTGACACCTCATCGGTTGCGGTCGAGCCCTGGGCCTCCACCGATTCGTCGGTTTCCCCGGCCGGAGAGCCGAGGTAGGCGCGAATCACCGCATCGTCAGCCCTGATCTCGTCGGGCGTCCCGGTGGCGATGACCTTGCCGAGGTCGAGCACGATGACGCGATCGCAGATGCTCAGCACCAATTCCATGTCGTGATCGACAAGCAGCATCGTCGCTCCCATCGCACGAGCCGCCTGCAAACGCTCACCGAGCCATCTGCTCTCGGTGGTGTCGAGCCCCGCTGCCGGCTCGTCCAGCAGTGCGACGGCCGGACGACCGGCGAGCACCCGGGCCACCGACACCAACTGCCGCCGGCCTTGTGAGAGATCCGCCGCCGCAACGTCGGCCAGGTGTTCGATCTGCAGCAACCGCAGAACCGCGCCCACGGTCTCCGACGTGTCACCGTCACCGCGGACCGCGCCGACCGTCACGTTCTCCGCAACCGATAGTTCGTCGTAGAGTTCCAGGTCCTGGAATGTGCGACTCAGTCCGAGGCGGCTTCGGCGGTGCGGCGCGAGGCGTTCGATCTGATTGCCTTTCAAGGTGACTCGACCGCGCGAAGCGGCGAATCCGCTGATGGCATCGATGAGCGTGGTCTTTCCGGCACCGTTTGGTCCGATCAGGCCGACGATTTCACCAGACCTGAGTTCGAAGCCGACGTCGTCGACGGCGCGCACCGGACCGTATTGGACACTCACGCCCTCGACCGCCAGAACCACCTCGTCACCGATCCGGGTGGAAGGTGCCAGGGCACTCTCCTTGTCCTGCGACGACGAGGGATCATCTGCAGGCAGCCGCGGAACCCGCTCTGCCAAACCAGGGATCCGGATCCGATGCAGGTACCCGGCAAGCCCGTCGGGTGTGGTCACCACGACGACCACCAGCAAGATGCCGCTCGTGAGCATGTAGTACTCGCCGAAGCTCAGATAGCGGTCCGAGATGTAGAACATGAGGCCACCGGGCGCCAGGATCCCGGCGAGCAGAGCACCCGACACCGAGGTCACGCCGGCCACGTAGAAGACAGCGAACAGACCGATACCGGCAAACACGCCGAAGCTGCCCGCAGTGGCCAGCGTCTGCTGATAACCCAGAAGCGCTCCACCGAGTCCGGCCACAAAGGATGCGACCGCGAACGCAAGGAGCTTCGTCATCCCGACGTTGATTCCCGCAGCGGCTGCCGACCGTTCATTCGCACGGACGGCCAGCATCGAGGCACCGAGCCCACTGCGCCGCAGACTCGCGACGCCGAGCGCAACCAGGACGAGGAAGACCAGGCAGACCAGTCCGAATGCGAACCGCGGATAGCCTTCACCGGCCCCGATCCCGAGGTCGATGCCGAACAGTGTGGGTGGTTTGATCGCAGCGCCCTGCATACCGCCGTTGAAGGTCGGATTGCGAAACCAGAAGGCCTCGAGAAAGACCGCAAGGGCAAGCGTCGCCACCATCAACGGCAGGCCGCGGACCCGGAGCGCCGGAAGCCCCACTGCGATTCCGATGCCCATCGCGACCAGCGCCGCGAGGATCGGGGCGATGGGAAACGGGATGTCGAGGTCGGTGGTGAACCGGGTCAGGCTGTATGCGCCGACGCCGGCAAGGGTGAGCTGCGCCAGCGAGACCTGTCCGGCATACCCGGTGATCACCACCTGGGACAGCGCGATGATGCCGAAGATCATCGAACAGACCACCGCCAGCCGGATGCTCCCCGAGGTCAGCAGCAGCGCGATCACGCCGGCCCCCAGACCGGCGGCCGTGCCCAGCAGCAGGCGCCGCGGACGGGGCGACCGTCCGAGATCCTGCCGAGTCACCGCACCCCGACCCGGTAGCGGCTGCCCGCGGACCAGAAGGAACACCAGGATCAGCAGCAACGGAACGGCTTCGGCCACGCCGGCCTGAGGGAACCAGTCGATCGTCGCCTGGAGATTGGTCGCCTCGGATTGCACCATCCCGATCACCAGTCCGGCGCCCACGGTCAGTGCCACACTCGAGAAATTGCCCACCAGTGCCGCGGCGAGCGCCGGAACGATGAACATCGAATAGGCAACCGGATTGAGCGGGACGATCGGCGCGATGACCACACCACCGATCGCAGCGACCGCCGATGACAGGGCCCAGTTGCTCACCGCGATCCGGTCCGGAGACAGTCCGGTGACCAGCGCCCCCTTCTCCGACTCGGCCGCCGCCTCGGTCTCCAGTCCAAACCTGGTGTAGCGCAGGACAAGCCCGGCGCAGACCGCCAAGGACACAACCACCACGGCCAGCCACAGGCGGTCGGTCGGGACCACGTTGTCGCCGATCGACAGTGTGTCGAGCTCGAAGATGGGACCCACGGTCGGTGTATTGGTACCCACGCGTAGGGCGATCAACGCCTGGATCACCAGCATCAGGCCGATGGACGCGACCGCTTTTGCCAGCGCCGGCGCGGCGCGCATCTGACGAAACACGATGAGGTAGAGGATGACTCCCAGAATCGCCGAGATGACCACCGACAACGCCATCGCGGGAAGCAGACTCCACTCACCGCCGAGATCGATCCTTGCCGGCAGACCCGGAATCGGGTTGAGCAGCTCGCCCTTTCGCAGGAAGGCGTAGGTGTACGCCGCATAGAGGGCCACCGCGCCAGTGGCGAAATTGACCACTCCGGAACTCTTGAACGTCATGACGAGGGCGAGCCCCAGAGCGGCGAAAACCGCTCCGTTACCCAGGCCGAGAAGGAGGAACGAGAAGTGCTGTGTCATCAGATGTCCTCGATCGGGGGCCGCAGAACCAGACGCGACCCCCGATCCGCTAGATCTAGCCGGTGTTGACTGCGACGGTGTTTTCGAATGTCCCCTCAGCGGTGACGTCGCTGACGAGAATTCCCTTGCTGCACAGCGCCCGAAGCGGCGGGAACGCCTTCCCATCGCAGGTGAAGGTCAAACCCGGTGCCGCAGGGAACGGAAGATTCTGTGCCGATGCCAGTGCTGCCGTGAACTGCTCGGCGGTGACCGGTCCGGTGAGCGACTTGCCGACCTCTGCCATCGACATGACCACCTGGTAACCGGTGTAACCGATGCCGGCGGGATCGGTCTCAGGGGCGTACTTCGCCATCACGTCCTTGTAGAGCTTGACCGACGGATCATCTGAACTCAGGTTGACGGTGGTGAAGGCCTTTGCCCCGGTGATCGTCTGCAGACCAACACTTTCGGTCACCTCCTGGTCGACACAGGTGGCGATCAGGTACTTCTGCAGCGTCGGTGCCGCGGTCTGCAGGGCTTTGAGCCCGGTGATGCACTGCGACGAGTCGCCGAGGATGGTGACGGCGTCGGGCTTGTTCTGCAGGCCGGCGGTGATCTGCGGTGTGGGGTCGGCGGTTCCGGTCGGGATCGTGACGACGTCCAACTCGATTCCTGCCCGACCGAACAGTGGATCGCCGAGGGCCTTCACCGATGCAGCCGCGTCGCCGCTGTCGCCGACGAAGACGGTGAATTTCTTCACGCCTTCCTGGGCGGCGACGGTTGCCTGACCGGTCATCACCGCGATGATCCCGCCCGAGAGCATGAAGGAACCGGGCGAAACCATCTCCACCTGCGAGACCGGGGCCTGCGCCACGTACGGAATGCCCGCGCCGGTGATGATCGGCAACATCACGGCCCCCTGTGCACCGAGCGGCGTGACGACTGCGGCAACCTTCTGCTCGACCATCTCGTTGGCGCACTTGGTCGCCGACGCCGGCTCCTCTGCCTGTTCGCAGACGACCAGATCGACCTTGTGTCCGCCGATACCGCCACCGTTGTTGTTCAGGTACTCCGCGGCGGCCTCACCACCCTCACGAACCATGGGCAGATTGACGGTGCCGCCTTCCGGCGCGATGAATCCGAGTTTGATCGGCTCGCCCTCCGGCACATTCGACGGCAGTGAAACGGCCGCCGCATCCGCGTCAGTCGATCCGGATGACGAGTCGCTGCAGGCCGTGACCAACCCCAGCAAAAGTAGGGAGGCTGCGCCGTAGAGGGCAACGTTGCGAACGTTGCGCCGTCGTGACCGTGTGGTTTTCAAGTGAGGTCCCTTCAGAGATAAACCGCAGCTGACCAGGGCTATTCGGGGTCGGCAAGAAATCGAACGGCCGAGGAATGGGACGGCCGTACGAGCTCTGGGCAAGACTGTAACGCGTTATAGAACGCCGAAATCGCGATTCGACCAAACCGGACCCTCGTCGCCTAGTAGGTCGGCGGTGGTTCGTTCCTTCCTCGCTCTTCGCGGCGTTCCCGGTTGAGTTGCTCTGCCAGTTCGCGCTGCCGGCGGTTGGCGAATCGTTCGTTCTGTCGGCGTGCGTGTTTGGCAGCGGTGCGCGGCTGCGATCTTGGCGGTGATGTTGGCGGCGATGTTCTCGGTGAGCCGCGTTGGTCGTCGAAGACGATCAACCTCAACGTCGGGAACAGGTCATCGCCGGTCCAGCCCGGGCCGTGATAGTGCCGGCGTTCGGGGGTGGTGAAGACAAGCCGCGTCCGTCCGGTCGCGGGGTCGGGGTACTGATCATCAAGCCAGTCCGAGTAGGTCTTGAGCAGATGATGAAAACGGCAGAGGGTCTTCATCTCTGACGGATGGGTACAGCCACCGGCCTCAGGATCGTTGTGGTTGTACTCGCAGGTGTGGTCCAGATCAGCACCCCAGGCCTTGTGCTCACAGCCAGGCCACATGCAATAGACATCCCGGATCCGAAGAAAGGTGTCCAAGACAACCGAGGGCCGGTACCGGTCACCCGGTTGGGTCGCCGGCAGCGGAATCACCTGCGGGAACGGGGCGGTGACGATCGTGCTGTCGTTGCTGCCGCTCTCGGCTGGCGGGTGCTGCGGTCCGCGCATGTATAACCTCGGCCGCTTCGGTTTTGGCGTCTCCTGTTCGGGCTGAGGCTCAGGCGCGGGTGCAGGTTTGTTGCCCATCGGCCGCTGCACTGTCTCGGGACGAGCCGCGATATCACGGACGTAATCGCCGGAGATGACACCGTGTCCGTCCATGAAGCCTGGATTCTCGGCGCGACCATCGACGGTGGCCTGATCAGCGATCACATGCAGCACGATCTTCACATCCACACCCGAAACCACCTGTCCGGCAGGAACGGTGATGATCTCAGCGGTGCACGGATGCTTCGGATCATTCGGGCATTCACACATGAACTCACGGCCCATCACCGTGGCGAACAACGCATCGGCCATCCGATCAGACTTGCGCCGCGGATCAGCCTTACACGTGGCCATCGCCAGCTTCTCCAACCGCGCCATGATCAACGTCAATTCCTCAGCGGTGGAATGCGCGTCCAAAACCGCCATGCCGTGTTCGGTGTTGTTGGCCCACACCCCACGATTGTTTTTCGCATCCTCCCGGTTCTTACGAACCAGATCCGGATCCCGGCGAAAGATGATCGCATCGACCATGTCCCGCATCCGGGACTTCGACCACGACCCCCGCCGACCCAGCGCCTCGGCGATCCCCCGATCGATATCAGCCATATGGGCCGAGCCCTCGATCAACTCCGTGCGGGCGATGATGTCCGGAATATGGTGCGCAGCGATCCGGCCGGCCTTCAGCAACGCATTGACCGCAGGCAGTCGATCGCGTAGCGCCACCCCACGGTTGATCTGCAACTCCGCAGTCCGTTGCGTCAGGCCCTGTGCTGCAGACAATCTCGCCGCGCACTGCGCGAACGGATCAAGGGCCCGCATCTCCGCCTCAGACCCGGCAGTCGGCTCAACGAGGTGCCGGTGCAGCATCGCCGCAGCGGCATACCGTTCCCACTCCATCCGCGACTGCTGAGCCATCGCGAGTTCAGTGTTACGCAACAACTCGTTGACACCCAGCGACTCGACAGGACCGATTTCATCGTCCCCACCTGCATCTTCGAACTCCCCCTCGAACATACATTTGAGTCTAAAGCAGGGGTACTACACGCCTCATGTCGTTCACCGCACCACGTTTGAGCCACATCTCAGATGGGTAAGCGCAGCCCATGACACGACGGTTCGGCGTTGCCATCAGCACTCTTGTGGTTGCAGTCGCGACATCGATCATGCCACTCGGAGCGGGCGTGGCGTCCGCCTCGCCGAGCACCGCGTGCGGACAATCATTGTCGGACAACGATATCCGCCGGATCACGGAGCTGTCCGACACCGCAGATCAGAACGAGCCCACGCCCCTGGCCCGGTTGGACGGCGCAATCGCCGACCTTCGGTCGATCACCGAGATCTTGACCGAGCGCGGTGATCGTCGGGGCCTGTTCGCGGTGGGGCTGTACAGCGTCGAACGTGATGCCGTCACCCCGCTACAGCACAGCCAGAACGCCTTCGACCATCCCCGATGGGCACCGGTGATCAGCCTGGCATTGCTCAACCGGTTCCTCGACGCCCTGCACGCGGAGTTCACCGGCGCGGTCGCGCCGCCCAAATGGCAGCACTACTTCGACCTCACCCGCGACTGTTCCGCCTCACCCGCGCGAACCGCGATGGTCGGTTACAACGCTCACCTGACGGTGGATCTCGCCTACGCCGTTGCCGATGCACGCTCCACGCCGGCACAGGCCCGCGACTACTTCACCATCGTGGACACCATAGCCATCCACGGCGACTCGATCGTCAACGACACCACAGCGGCCTACGGACCGGCCGCCGACCTCGGTCCCCTGTTCCGGTTCTACTTCGTCGGCGAAGGTCTCGACCGTATCGTCGGCGCAGGCGTCGCGACTGATCCGATGCTGCGTGCTGCCGACATCGGCTACAACGTGCTGACGTTCACCAACGGGTTGAATCTGCAGAACCCCGCCACAGCTCCGGGAGCAAGCAACACCATCACGGCGCTGTGGCTCACCGCCGACGAAGCGTTCACCGCCTTGACCGAGCTCGATCTGCTCTGAGGGTCCGCGGTTTCATCAGCCCCCGGCGCGGGTATCTGTGGGCATGGCCAACACACGCGATCGCGAACCGTTCGCAACCTCGACACCTGATCCCGACGATCCGCGCAAACCGGATTCGCCGACGGATCTGACAAAACCGTCGTTCCTCTTTGTTCTGCGGAAGGTGATCCGCGAGTTCTCGAAGGACCAGTGCACGGACCTCGCGGCGGCACTGACCTATTACGCGGTTCTGTCGCTGTTCCCAGCGCTCCTGGCCATGGTCTCACTCCTCGGCATCTTCGGGCAGGGCCAGAAGACGGTCGACTCCGTCCTGCAGATGGTCGATGACCTCGGGCCCTCGTCAGCGGTCGACACGCTGCGGGGTCCGGTGGAGCAGCTCGTCAACGCCCCCTCCGCCGGCTTCGCGTTGGTCATCGGTCTACTCGGTGCCCTGTGGTCGGCGTCGGGCTATGTCGGCGCGTTCGGCCGGGCGATGAATCGCATGTACGAGGTCGAAGAAGGACGACCGATCTGGAAGCTGCGGCCGTGGATCTTGCTGGTGACGCTCGTGGCGTTGCTCATGGCGGCAGCTGTTGGTCTGATGCTCGCGATCAGCGGTCCGGTTGCTTCCGCGATCGGGGACACCATCGGGCTCGGTGACACCGCGTTGACGATCTGGAACATCGCCCGCTGGCCCGTGGTCCTGGTGTTCGTCGTCCTGACGGTGGCGATCCTCTACTACGCCACGCCGAACGTGAAACAGCCGAAGTTCCGGTGGATCAGTGTGGGAGCCGGGGTCGCCATCCTCACCTGGATCGTCGCCTCAGTGCTCTTCGCCCTCTACGTGTCGAACTTCAGCAGCTACAACAAGACCTACGGCGCACTCGCCGGAGTGATCGTCTTCCTGCTGTGGCTGTGGATCACCAACCTGGCCTTGCTGTTCGGAGCCGAGGTCGACGCCGAACTCGAGCGTGGCAGGCAGTTGCAGGCCGGACTGGCAGCCGAGGAATCCATCCAGCTTCCGCCCCGCGACACCACCGTGTCCGACAAGAACGCCGAGACCGACGCGAAGTTCGTCGAGCGCGGAAGGCACTTGCGCGCCACCCACGGCGATGCCGGTGGCGACGGCAAACCCGAAAACACTCAGTCGCCCTGACCCCGGCGCCCTTCCCGGCTCTGCCGATAGGCCACTTCTCGGAGCCGACGCAGCCAGCCGGGCCCGAGGCGCACGCCGTGCGTGGTGTTCACCGTGGGATCGAAGCCGACATCGGGATGAGCCGCCGGGTCCACCGTGGCAGTCAGGGTCAGCTGCGCCAGCGGCGTGAACCGGCTCCGGAATCGGGCCTGTTCGATGTCGAAGACCAGGCCATCTCGGTTTATCCGATCCGCATATCGGTCGAGGGACATACCCGATTCCGGTTCCGGCGCCGGCGACTGCACCCGCGCCCGCAGCCACCAGCTGCCCGACTTGTGGTCCAGCGGCTGCAACGTCGTCAAGACGGCGGTGTCCAGCGAACGCGCCGGAAACGGAACGAGTTTCGACCAACCGGTACGCCCGAGGGCGCTGGCCAGAAGTACGTCCCAGGGCAACTGGTCGCCCTCACGGGGTTCCATGCGGAATGCCAAGCCGAGTACGTCGGGAAGGGCACCCGGGGTTCCGACGCCCTTCGAAATGCGAGCCAGCACATCCCCGGTCGTCAGGGGAAGTCCGACATCGTCATCGGTACGCCTGACCAATGTGCCCGTGGCGAGCACGCCGCGCGGGTGGAACAGCCGTGCACCGCGGGCCGCGGCGCCCACCCTGATCGGGAGCGCGGCCAGATCAGCTGGCTTCATGACTCTCCTCGACTGACTCCTGACGAACAGTGCCTTCTCGTCGGCGTCCCGCCGGCGTTTCGAAGGATGCCCAGCGGTGGTGATTTCGAAACCTTCGGACCGAACCTGGTGCGCGGGTACATAACTCGCCGAAATTGGGTCTTGTCACTCTGGCGGGCCGAGTGCTAAATATGAAGAGCACAGTGATTTGGACGCCCGCCAGGGAGGCGGGCCGCGATGATGTAGGAGGTGGGTTGCTGTGCTCCGATTTGATCCTTTCAACGATCTCGATGCATTGACCCGTGGGCTGTTGGGAACTCAGGCAGGTTCGCCTCGCACACCACGATTCATGCCGATGGATCTCTGCAAGATCGATGACCATTACCTGTTGACCGCCGACCTTCCCGGTGTCGACCCGGGATCAATCGACGTCAGCGTCGACAACGGGGTGTTGACCCTTTCGGCGCAGCGGTCGGCCAGTTCCGGGGACGGAACCCAGTGGTTGACGAACGAACGATTCTTCGGAAGTTACCGCCGCCAACTGTCTCTGGGTGACGGTATCGACGCGGCCGGCATCACCGCACACTATGACAACGGCGTCCTCTCGCTCACGATCCCGGTCGCCGAAAAGGCCAAGCCCCGCCGTATCGAGATCGGTCATTCGGATTCCCAACAGTCCATCGAGGCCAGGTCCTCCGGCTGAGACACTCTCTCGCGCTGGGCAGTCCGCGTTCCCGAACTTCCGGGGGGTCGTGAAGCAAACCGGTTCAACTGAGAGGAGACGCCTTGAATCCAACCGAACAGACGGTCGTGTGGCCTGATCCCAGTCCTCTGGACAACTGGTGGGCCAGTGTGATGACCGGCGACGAATAAGTCTGTTCATATACCTCCGCAGGCTGTGCCGCCCGGATCCTCCCGAGGTCCGGGCGGCACAGTCGTATCAGCACATCGCCGCGCGTACGATCGCAGACAAGCTGTAGCTCCCCCACCGACAAGCCCTTCGGGGCCGGAGGTAGACCAGATGCGCGCGTGGCGAGTCAGAACCCCGGGCCCTGTCGACGATTCACCGATCGAATGGGTGGACGAGCCCCGGCCGACCCCGATCACCGGTGAAATCCTCCTCTCGGTCGAGGCCTGTGGGGTCTGCCGAACCGATCTCCATGTCACCGAAGGAGACCTACCGGTGCATCGGCCCGGCGTCGTCCCCGGTCACGAGATCGTCGGACGGGTCGTGGAGATCGCCCCCGACACCGCCACCGACTTCCGAGTCGGCCAGCTGGTCGGAGTCCCATGGCTGCGATACACGTGCGGGATATGCAACTACTGTCGCCGAGGTTCTGAAAATCTCTGTCTGAGTTCGCTGTACACCGGATGGGACCGCGACGGCGGTTATGCCGAGTACGTGGTGGCCCCCGCCGACTACGCCCTTGCGCTACCCACGGGTTACACCGCGACCCAACTGGCCCCGCTGCTATGTGCCGGGATCATCGGCTTCCGGGCATTGAAACGGGCCACACTGCCACCGGGTGGACGTCTGGGTCTGTACGGTTTCGGCGGCAGCGCCCACCTGGTGGCGCAGGTCGCATTGCACCTGGGCGCGACCCTGCACGTGATGACCCGTGGCCAGGAGGCACGCGACCTCGCTCTCGAACTCGGAGCCGCCTCGGCCCAGGGCGCCTATGACCAGCCACCGGAACCACTCGACGCCGCAATCGTGTTCGCTCCCGTCGGCGACACGGTTCCCACTGCGCTCGAGGCGCTCGACCGAGGCGGAACCCTGGCACTGGCCGGCATCCATATGAGCGACACACCCGCCCTCAACTATCAGCGACATCTCTTCCACGAGAAGAACATTCACAGCGTCGAAGCGAACACTCGGGCGGACGCCCGCGAATTCCTCAACTTCGCCGACGAATACGAACTGCAGATCGAGACAACCGAATACCCACTCGACCAGGCGCCCACCGCGCTACGAGACCTCAAGGCCGGACGATTCGCCGGCGCAGCCGTGCTGCAACCGGCGCTGCACCAGGACTAGACCGACCTCCTATGCCGCCCGGCGGCAACGCATTCATCGAGCCGTGGGCACGATCATGACCGGCGTCTGCACTGTGTGGAGCACGGCCTGACTGGTGGAACCGAAGAGCATCGTCGGCAATCCCCGACCGCCACGGCTTCCCATCACGATCAACTGCGCCTGATCGGCTTCACGCACCAGATGGCGTACCGGTCGGTCCCGCACGGTTTCCCGACGGATCCGCACATCCGGGAACTGCTCCTGCCACCCGGCCAGACTCTCGGCGAGCACCACATCGTCGACGGGGTCGGTGGGCAGCTTCGGGTCGGCCAATCCACCCGAGCCGGCATGAGCGGGATCAAAATCGATCAGGGCATGAACCGCAACCAATTCGACGCCGCGAATCGATGCCTCGGTCAGTGCGTGGGCCAGCGCCGGCTCACTGTGGTCGGTGCCGTCGACTCCGACCACCACCGGCAACATCGACGGCAGCGCGGTGTGGTCACCCGACTTCACGACGGTGATCGGGCACCGCGCGTGGGTGACGACCTCGGTACTGACCGATCCGATGAGTCCGCCGGCGAACTCGCCGAGCCCACGGGAGCCGACCACGAGCATCACCTGCTGCTCGCCGAGTTTTCGCATCACGTCCGCGGTCTCGCCCACCTCGATCGCGGTGTTGACCTCGAGATCAGCGGCACCGGCAGCCTGCCGCGCCGCCGCAGTCGCCGTTTCGAGGGTCTGCTCGGTCTTGCGTCGGAGAATCTCCGAACGGTCAGATCTCAGATTGATCGCATCGGCCAAGCTGGGCAGTCGTTCCCGCATCACCGTGACGATGGTCAAAGGCAAGCCCCGAAGTGCGGCGTCAAAAGCGGCCCAGCGCACCGCCTCGAGAGAATGCTCCGATCCGTCGACACCGACGATGATTCGCTGAACCTGCGACATGACAGCACCTTTCAGACGAGCACAATGTGTGACTCGCGCGTGTGTATCTAGCCTCGTCCATTCAGTGTCTGCGGTCGAGCCCCCGATGCCAAGTGTCATAGGACCTTCACGAGGAGTTCGGCCCGGCCGAAGGGGCTCGGACGCATCGGGATCACGAGGGGCTACGGTCGGATACAACCCGCTGACCGGCTCGGGCGCCGGCGTATCCCGTCGAAAGTCCAGGAGGTCTGATGTCGGAAACGGTCGTTCGCATCGGGCCCATGCTCATGGTTGCGATCGGGTTGCTGGCCGTCACCGCCATGATCGTCGCCTACGCGGGACGTACCCGCCTGCAATGGGCAATCGCCAGGGCGTCGGTGCGCGCAACGGTTCAGCTGGGCATCCTGGCATTGATCCTGGGGTTTCTGGTGCGCAATCTGTGGGCATCGGCCGGATTCGTTCTCCTGATGGCGATCATCGCGTCGTGGACCGCGGCCGGCCGGGTCACCGGTCACCGTCCCACCCTTCGCGAGATCTGGCGGACCTTGCTGCCGGTGGCAGTGATGACGATCGTTGTGGTCGGCGCGCTGGTCCTGGTGGGGGTACTGCCGGCATCCGGGTTGGCCGTGATCCCCAGTGCCGGCATCATGATCGGTGGCGCGATGAACACCACGTCGCTGACCGGGCGCCGGGCCGCCGACGAATTGAAGTCTCGTCACGGCGAAGTCGAAGCCGCACTGTCCCTGGGGTTCTCCACGTACGACGCGCGGATGGAGATCTGCCGCACCGCGGCGGCCACCGCGCTGGTGCCGGCCATCGACCAGACCCGAACCGTCGGGCTGGTGACGATTCCCGGCGCGTTCGTCGGCATGGTGCTCGGCGGCGCGTCCCCGGCCGATGCCGCGGTCATGCAACTGTTCGTACTGATCTCCCTGCTCGCAGTGTGCTCGACCGCGCTGGTCCTGACCACCGAACTCGTCGCCCTCGGCAAGCTCTTCGACGTCAATTCGCTGCGCCACTAAGCCTTTCCGCCCGGGCACACTGCCACTTCGGATGGCGTCTGGTCCAGGTGGACGTGGTCGGCGACGGAAGCACGCGTGGCCGATTTCAAAACCGGGCCCGACAGATCACGAAAAGGGCCGGGCGTGCAACGATGGCTCGATGACGGATCGAGAAGTCTTGACATGGGAACTGTTCGGGCAGGCGAGCCGCGAACTGGCCCAGATGGTTGCCGACTCCGGGTTCGTCCCCGAGGTCGTACTGGGGATCGCGCGCGGCGGGCTGCTCCCGGCCGGAGCACTGGCCTACACACTCGATTGCAAAGCACTGTTCACGATGAACGTCGAGTTCTACACGGGTGTGGGCACCACGCTGGACAGTCCGGTGATCCTGCCACCGATCCTCGATGCCACCGAACTCGACGGGCTCAGTGTTCTGGTGGTCGACGACGTCGCCGACAGCGGAAAGACACTCGAACTGGTCCACGGCTTCTGTCGCGACCACGCGTCCGAGGTCCGCACAGCGGTGCTCTACGAGAAGCCGGCATCGGTCATCCACGCCGACTACACCTGGCGCCACACCGACAAGTGGATCAATTTCCCCTGGTCGACGATGCCACCCATCACACCGAGGTAATCAGCCCAACGCCGCCACCGCGTCGACGTCGAGTTCGCCGATCCCGCCGATCACCAATGCGGCCGGCTCGAGAGCGTCGTCGGCGGGCGGATATTCCGGGCGAGGGGCGGCGATCAGCACCAGTCCGGCCGCGGTCGCCGAACGCATCCCGTTCGACGAGTCCTCGATGGCGGCGCAAGCCGCCGGATCAGCCCCGAGCGCGGTCACCGCATGCAGATAGACATCCGGTGCCGGCTTGCCCCGATCGAGCTCTTCCGTGGAGACCGTCACCGCGAAGAGGTCCGTCCATCCAGCGGTGTGCAGGACCGCATCGATCAACCTGCGTGGAGATGAACTCGCCAGGCCCAGTCGCCACCGGTCGGCGCATCGGCGAACCGCCTCATCGGCACCCGGCAGCACCGGCAGGTGCCCCTCGTATCGGGCAACCATCTGGTCGATGACGATCTGCGCCACCTCGTCCGGCGGCTTCCCCACCCCGAGGTCGTCACTGAGGTACGCGGCCCATTCCGGGGTACTCATACCCATCAACGCCGTCTGCGCCTCCGGAAGCCACGTCCCGCCGTACTCGGCGACCACACCCCGCCGGACCTGCTCCCAGATCGGCTCGGAGTCGATCAGCACACCGTCCATGTCAAACACCACTGCTTCGATCACCGGTCCATCATCTCCCGACCACCGATCCGATGTGCGGAGCGGGCGCCCCGCGTGGTCAGGAATCGGCCAGATCGACGACGCCCCGACCCGGCTCACCGGCATACAGGTCGACGATGGTTTCGGCATATTTATCAGCAATCGGCTTGCGCCGCAACTTCATCGTCGGGGTCAGCTCGTCACCGCCGGGATCCCATGCAGTCGGTACGACCGCGAACCGCTTGACCTGTTCGACCCGAGACAGCTTGGCGTTGCCGGTTTTGACCGCCGCGGTCACCTCGTCGATGATCGCCGGATGGTTGGCCAGGTCCGCGATCCGTGCGTCCGGGACCCCCAGAGACTTTGCCCGTGATGCGGCCACGTCGGGATCGAGTGCCACCAGCGCGGTGACATAGGGCTTGTTGTCGCCGACCGCAACCACCTGACTCACCAATGAGGAGAAGGCCTTCACCGCGTTCTCGATGGAACTGGGCGACATGTTCTTGCCGGCCTCGTTGATGATCAGTTCTTTCTTGCGGTCGACGATGGTCAGGTTCCCGTCGCCATCGATCGTGCCCACGTCGCCGGTCGCGAACCAGCCGTCGGCATCGATGGATTCAGCGGTCTTCTCCGGATTGTTGCGATAACCCCGCATCACGATCGGGGCCCGAACGAGCACCTCGCCGTCCTCGGCGATCTTGAGCTCCACCCCGCCGACGGGCCTGCCCACCGACCCCACCTTCAGATTGTCGACCGAGGTTTTGGTGGCCGCCCCGGTGGTCTCACTCAAACCCCAGACCTCGGTGACCGGTATGCCCAGTCCGACAAAGAATTCGATGACCTCGACCGGTATCGAGGCCGCTCCCGACATGGCGACCTTGATCTCATCGAGTCCGAGTGCCGACCGTACCTTGGACAGCACCAGCCGGTCCGCGAGTTGATATTGCACATCGAGCGCCTTGCCGCGCGGCTCACCGGCAAGATCGGCCTTGGCCGCGCGGGCTGCCACATCCAGTGCCCACGCCGCCAGTTTCGACTTGACCGGGCTGGTCTCCTCGGCGATCTTGCCCTCGATCCCGGCCTTGATCTTCTGCCACACCCGCGGCACACCGAAGAAGATGGTCGGACGCACATCCGGGAGAGCCGAGGCGAACTCGCGCGGGTCGGCCACCGACGTTATCTGTACGCCGCGCAACAGATTTGATCCGTGCGTCGACACGCGGTCGGCGATGTGCGCCGCGGGCAGGTACGAGATGATCCGGTCGTCGAATCCCGCATCGACGTCCTCGGTCACCGACGCGGCAGCCGCGATCACGTTGCGATGGGTGATCTCAACACCTTTGGGCGGACCGGTTGTCCCCGAGGTGTAGATCAACGTGACCAGATCATCGGGTTCGGTTGCGCGCCAGGAAGCCTGGAAATCGAAGGTTTCGTCGGGCCGCGCTTCGACCTCCCGTAGTTCCAGTGCCCCCTGGGCCGGCCCGTCGACGGTGATGATGTGGTCGAGTTTCGCGCCGGACTGTTTGACGACCGGCAGGAATGCCCGTTCGGTGACCACAATCCGGGTCTCGGAATCGGCGAACAGGTATGAGAGTTGTTCTGGCGCACTGGTGTTGTACACGGAGAACGGAACTGCCCCCAGATGCGTTATCGCGGTATCGACGAGGTGGAATTCCGGCCGGTTGGCCAGCATCAGGCCGACGGTGTCACCACGTCCGACGCCCAATCGCGCCAGTCCCAGCGCTATCGCTTCGACCCGCTCGGCATATTCCCGCCAGGTGATCTCCTGGATACCTCCCGGGGTGCGCAGCGCCACCCGATCGGGGTGTATCTTGGCCGTTTCCTGGAATGCTTCGACTGTGGTGCGGACAGCGACCCCCGACTCGTGCTGGAAGACGGTGTCTGTGGTGTTCTCGCTCATCTGAACTCCTTGACGGTCCGGTCGACCGGACAGCTGACCCTGCACCGCATACAGCGATGCGATGTCGGACATGTCTGTACTGAAAACCTAGCCCCGCCGACTCCTCGACGGCGCCGGTTTCGGGTTACCGACACAAAGTCGGCCGCGCGCGCACCGACCGCGGTTACCCGTGGGTAACATAGGACGCGTGGGCGCTGCCCGCAGTCACCACAGGCATGAACCGACAGCGCAGACCCCCCGCACCGCAGACCTGGCAGACCGCCGCACCGCAGACCTGAAGGAGCACGTCATGTCCACTCCAGACGCCACGTCCGGACCGACACCTCTGACCATCGCTGCCGACCCGGCGACGAGCCCCGCCGCGGACGGTTCGGTCACCTACCGGGTCGAACAAACCGCCTTCGGACCCGTCGCCCATGTGCAACTCAATCGTCCCGACAAGCACAACGGCCTGACCCTCACCCTGCTCGCCGGACTGACCAAGGCCGCCAAGATGGCCGCACAGGACAAGACACTGCGTGCGGTCGTCATCAGCGGCGCCGGCAAGTCGTTCAGCGCCGGCCTCGACTTCGCCGGCCTGGCCGGCAAGGAAAAGAGCATCTACCGCACGTTCGTACCCAATATTCTGTTGGGTTCCAATGGATTTCAGAATCCGGCGTGGCAGTGGCGCCGGGTTCCGGTACCGGTGATCGCCGTGGTGCACGGCCATTGCTACGGCGGTGGACTGCAGATCGCACTCGGAGCCGATTTCCGGTTCGCCTCCCCGGATGCCGACTTCTCCGTTCTCGAGGCCAAGTGGGGGCTGATCCCGGACATGTCGGCATCGGCATCGCTGTCGCAGCTCACCGGCATCGACATCGCCAAACGTCTGACCATGACCGGCGAGATGCTCTCGGCCGCCGAGGCCAAGGAGATCGGGCTCGTCACCGGTGTGGCCGACGATCCGCACGCCGCCGCCATGGATCTGATCGAGAAGATCGCCGCCCGTTCGCCGGACTCGGTGACCTCGACCAAGCGCCTGTTCGAGAAGACCTGGTCACGTTCACCGCGCTTCTCGTTCCCCGTCGAGCAGGTCCTGCAGCTCCGACTGCTGCGCGGGGTGAACCACGCGATAGCCCGTAAAGCCGGGATGAAGCGGGAGACCCCGGTGTTCAAGGACCGCCAGGTCTGAGACCGGCCCGACTCACGGTTCGAAGATGAGCCCGCGTTCGAGTTCGTCTTCAGTGGTCTCGTACCGAAAGGTGTCGCCGATCTCGACGACGTAGCGGTCGCGGTCCTCGGGGATGCCGGCGACCGAGAATTCGAACCGGCAGTATTCGGCCGACAACTGCGGCGTGGTCAGCGAGGACTGGTCGAGGATGGTCAGGTCGGCGTCCAGGATCCGTACCCGGGCACCGGCTCTGATGTCCTCGAACTCACCGGTGCCACCACAGATGTCGTCCGCGGACACCTCGTACTGGTCGGCGGTGAGGACCACCGCACCCTCGGCGGTGAAATCTCGCGACTGCGAACCGATCACGACCGCACCGATCCCGAGAACCGCGAAGAGCAGGCCCGCGATCGTGCTGATGACGATGACCGGCCCGCGGGTGCGCCGCTGCCAGCTGCGCGGCTCCAGATCACTCCCCGGATCCAGCCAATACCGGGGCTCCGATTGCACAGGCTGCATGGCACCGAGTCTGCCTGATCGGTGATCGAGGTGCCGGTTCGGTGGCGGTGTTGGGTCCGTGTCGATCAGTTGCGGGGCGGGAAGTACTTGATCAGCGCTTCTTGGACGACGGTCGTCGCCAGCACGCCGTCCCGGGTGAAGAAGCGGCCGGTTCCGAGCCCACGGGATCCGGCGGCGACGGGTGACTCGGTGGCGTACAGCATCCAGTCGTCGAAGCGGAACTCGCGGTGGAACCACATCGAATGGTTCACGGTTGCCGCGAACAACCGGTCGATACCCCACGACAATCCGTGAGTGGTGATGATCGAGTCCAGCACCGTGGTGTCGGAGGCGTAACACATCGCCGCGATATGGAGCAGCGGGTCATCAGGCATCCGGCCGTCGGTCTTCATCCACACCCGGTTGTGCTCGAGGCGTTCCCCGGTTTCGCGGGCCTTCCAGCTCGGATCGTTGGCGAAGCGGATGTCGATGGGATGCATCGCGTTCACGAACGTCGCGACGCGGTCCTCATAACCCTTGAAGTGCTCGCCGAGCGCCGGCAGATCCTCCGGGTACTCGACCTCGGGGATCTGCACCGAATGCTCGAGCCCGGCTTTGTTGTCCTGGAAGGCGACGAGCATCGAGAAGATCTCTTCACCCTCCTGCATCGCGCTCACCAACCGGTTGGCGAACGGCTTACCGTCGCGCAGACGGGTCACGTGATACTCCAGCGGTTTGGTGACATCACCACCGCGGATGAAATGCGCGTGCAGCGCGTGGACCGGTGTCGGCCGCGGCACACTCCGGCCGGCGGCGATCACACCCTGGCTCAGGAGCTGTCCGCCGAAGGTCCGGGCACCGACCTGAGTCGGATGCACACCGATGTACAGATCCGGCTCGGGTTCCTCGAGATCGAACAGCGACAGCAGTTTGGACAGATCCGACGACGTACCCGGGGCATCACTCACAGGCTCAGACTGTAGAGGATGCCCCGCCCGGTCACCCGGGTCAGTGGTCGTCTTCGCCGATCCGGTGGACGTGGATCAGATTGGTGTTGCCGACGGTGCCGGGAGGGGCACCGGCCACGATGACAACCTGATCGCCTACCTTGAGCCGGCCGATCTCCAGGAGGGCCTTGTCCACCTGGCGGATCATCGCGTCGGTCGAGTCGCATGCGGGAACGATGAAGGTTTCTGTGCCCCAACTCATCGAGAGCTGGCTGCGGACCTCGGGCAGCGGCGTGAATGCCATCACCGGGAGTTTCGTGTGCAGCCGGGCCAGCCGACGGACGGTGTCTCCGGACTGCGTGAAGGCGACGAGGGCCTTGGCGTCCAGACGCTCACCGATGTCACGGGCGGCATAGGAGATGATCCCCCGCTTGGTGCGCGGTACGTGGGACAGCGGCGGAACCGTGCGGGGGCTGTTCTCGACCGCCGAGACGATGCGCGCCATCGTCTGGACCGTCTCTATCACGTACTTGCCCACCGAGGTCTCTCCCGACAGCATCACGGCGTCGGCGCCGTCGAGCACGGCGTTGGCCACGTCGGAGGCCTCGGCGCGCGTCGGACGCGAGTTCTCGATCATCGATTCGAGCATCTGGGTGGCGACGATCACCGGCTTGGCGTTCTCGCGGGCCATCTGGATGGCCCGCTTCTGCACCAGCGGGACCTCTTCGAGCGGCAGTTCGACACCGAGGTCGCCACGGGCCACCATCACCGCATCGAATGCCAGGATGACCGCTTCGAGATTGTCGATGGCCTCGGGCTTCTCGAGCTTCGCGATGACCGGGACGCGGCGGCCGACGCGATCCATGATCTCGTGCACCAGCTCGATGTCGGCAGGCGACCGCACGAACGACAGCGCGATCAGGTCGACACCCAGGGCCAGGGCGAACTCGAGGTCGGCCACGTCCTTTTCCGACATCGCCGGGACCGAGACGTTCATACCCGGCAGGGAGACACCCTTGTTGTTGCTGACCGGTCCGCCCTCGGTGACGGTGCAGATGACGTCGTTGCCCTCGACATTCAGAACCGTCAGGCCGACCTTGCCGTCGTCGACCAGCAGACGGTCACCGGGCTGTGCATCGGCCGCGAGTTGTTTGTAGGTGGTCGAGACCCGCTCCGCGGTTCCGGCGCAGTCCTCGACGGTGATCCGGACCTCTTTGCCCGCAGGCCATAGCACCGGGCCGTCGGCGAACGTGCCGAGGCGGATCTTGGGCCCCTGCAGATCGGCGAGGATGCCGACCGCACGCCCGGTGGCGTCGGAGGCCCGCCGTACTCGTTCGTACATCGCCAGATGGTCTTCATGTTTGCCGTGACTGAAGTTCAGTCGCGCGACATCCATGCCGCTTTCCACCAACTCCTGAACGCGTTCATCGGTGTCGGTTGCGGGTCCGAGGGTGCATACGATTTTGGTACGACGATTCACTCCTACAAGCCTAGACCGCACGGTCGAACAGCTCTACGTGAGCCACCAGAACGTCACGAGTTGTTTTCTGCACACGCCTGTTTTCGGGCAAAACGCCTCAGCGTCCACACCGTTCACCCGCGCTGTCAACTCCGCAGCCCGGTCACCGGGACACTGATCCGGCGATCACCGGACCGACAAGGGCAGGGCTGCCGGGTGCACCGGCGACGGCAGATCGGATTCACCCATCAGGAACTCGTCGACCCCGCGGGCGGCCGCACGACCTTCGGCGATCGCCCACACCACCAGTGAGGCCCCGCGGTGCGCATCGCCACAGACGAACACCCCGGGGGCGTCGGTCTGCCAGTCACTGCCGCAACCCAGCGCGCCCCGGCGGTTGGGCGCGAGTTCGAGATCGCTCAGCAACTGCATGTCCTCGACACCTTCGAAGCCGATTGCGAAGAGCGCCAATTCGCAGGGCAATTCGAACTCGTCACCGACCGGGACGATGGTGCGGCGGCCGTCCTCGTCGCGTTCGACGGTGACCTCGGCCAGAACCATCGCGGCCACATTGCCGTTCTCGTCGCCGATGAACCGCTGTACGGCCACCTGGTACCGCCGCTCCCCACCTTCGACGTGTGCCGACGAGCTACGCAGGATCAACGGCCACGTCGGCCACGGGGACAGGTCCTCGTCCCGCTCTTCGGGCAGTTCCGGGTTGTAGTCGAGCTGGGTCACCGAGGCCGCGCCCTGTCGGTGGGCCGTGCCGAGGCAGTCCGCACCCGTGTCGCCGCCGCCGATGATCACGACGTGCTTGCCCTGCGCCGAGATCGGCGAGGGACCGTCGCCCTCACACTCCTTGTTGGCGGGCACCAGATGCTCCATCGCCAGGTGTACGCCACCGAGCCCACGTCCGGGCACCGCGGTGTTGTCGCGGGCCTTGAGCGCACCCACGGCCAGCACGACCGCGTCGTGGCGCTCCCGTAGCTCGGGGACGGTCACGTCGACGCCCACATTGCAGTTGACGACGAACTCGGTGCCCTCATCCCGCATCTGTGCCAGACGGCGCTCGACGTCGGACTTCTGCAACTTGTATTCGGGGATGCCGTACCGCAGCAGACCACCGAGGCGGTCATCGCGTTCGTAGACGGTCACCGCATGTCCGGCCCGGGTGAGCTGCTGGGCCGCGGCCAATCCGGCCGGCCCCGACCCGACCACCGCGACCGACTTACCCGAGGTGATCTTCGCCGGCTGCGCCCGGACGAAACCCTCCCGCCAGGCTTCTTGGGCGATCGTCTTCTCGATACGCTTGATGGTGACGCTGCCACCGGTGGTCGCATGAGAGATCGACAGCACACATGCCGATTCACACGGTGCCGGACAGACCTTCCCGGTGAACTCCGGGAAGTTGTTGGTGGCGTGCAACCGATCACTGGCCGCATCCCACCGCCCTCTGCGCACGAGATCGTTCCACTCCGGTATGAGGTTGGCCAGTGGACATCCAGCACTCCCGGAGTGGCAGAACGGGATCCCGCAGTCCATACACCGACGTGCCTGTTCGGAGACATTTTCGATCTCGATGAGTGGGTCGCTGTCGGCGTATACCTCACGCCAGTCATTGACCCGCTCGTATACCGGCCGGGTTGGCGTCTCGGCCTTGTCGACCTCGAGAAATCCGCGCGGATCAGCCACGAGCTGCCTCCATGATCGCCGAATCCACGTCTCGGCCTTCGGCTTCCGCCATCCGGGCCGCGTCGAGGACGCGTTGGTAGTCGGTGGGCATCACCTTGGTGAACTTTCGGCTGCGCCGGGGCCAGTCGGCGAGCATCGAGGCCCCGACGGACGAACCGGTCAGTTCGACGTGCGTGGTGATGCGTTCGTGCAAGAAGAGCAGGTCGTCGGGATCCGGGCTCTGCAGGTCGACCATCGCGGTGTTCACCTTGGACGGATCCAATTGGTAGACATAGGCGATGCCGCCGGACATACCGGCCGCCAGATTGCGTCCGGTGGGCCCGATGATCACCACGCGGCCACCGGTCATGTACTCGCAGGCATGGTCACCCACACCTTCGACCACCGCGGTGGCACCCGAGTTGCGGACCGAGAAGCGCTCCCCCACGCGGCCCCGCAGGTACACGTCGCCGCTGGTGGCACCGTAGAGAATGGTGTTGCCCGCGATCACCTGATCTTCGGCGATGAACAGGGCGTCCGGATCGGGCCGGACGACGATCTTGCCGCCGCACAGGCCCTTTCCGACGTAGTCGTTCGCATCACCGGTCAGGAGCAGCGTCACGCCCGGCGGCAGGAATGCGCCGAGCGACTGGCCGGCTGAGCCGAACAGTGCCACCGTGATGGTGTCCTCCGCCAGTCCGGCCGCCCCGTAGCGTCGGGTCACCTCTGAACCGAGCAGCGTGCCGACGGTTCGGTTGACATTGCGGACCGGAAGCTCCAGGGTCACCCGGTGGGCGTCCTCGAGGGCACCCTCGGCCAGTTGGATGAGCGTTTGGTCCAGCGCCTTGTCGAGCGCGTGTTCCTGACCCCGCGTCCGCCGTTTCGGGGAGGTCGTCTCCGGCACGGCGAAGATCGCCGACAGATCGAGCCCCTTCGACTTCCAGTGCGCCACACCAGGTGCGGTGTGCAGCGCCTCGGCATGGCCGATCGCCTCATCGAGGGTACGGAAACCGAGCATCGCCAGATGCTCGCGGACGTCCTCGGCGACGAACTCGAAGAAGTTGATGATGTGCTCGGCCTGACCGGTGAACCGTGCGCGCAACTTCGGATTCTGGGTCGCCACGCCCACCGGACAGGTATCGAGGTGACACACGCGCATCATGATGCAACCCGCGACAATCAGTGGCGCAGTGGAGAATCCGTACTCCTCGGCGCCGAGGAGCGCGGCCACCATCACGTCACGACCGGTCCGCAGCGCACCGTCACACTGCACGGTGATGCGGTCGCGCAACCCGTTGAGCATGAGGGTTTGCTGGGCGTCGGCCAGACCGATCTCCCACGGCGTCCCGGCATGTTTGAGCGATGTCAGCGGCGAGGCACCGGTACCACCGTCGTGGCCCGAGATCAGCACCACATCGGCATGCGCCTTGGAGACACCGGTGGCCACTGTGCCGACTCCCATGGCACTGACCAGCTTGACGTGGATCCGCGCCTGCGAATTGGCGTTCTTCAGGTCGTGGATCAGCTGGGCCAGATCCTCGATCGAATAGATGTCGTGATGCGGCGGTGGCGAGATCAACGCGACACCCGGCGTCGAATGCCGGGTCTTGGCGATCCACGGATACACCTTGTACGCCGGAAGCTGCCCGCCCTCACCGGGTTTCGCGCCCTGGGCCATCTTGATCTGGATGTCGGTGGCGTTGATCAGATAGTCACTGGTGACACCGAACCGCCCCGAGGCGACCTGCTTGACCGCGCTGCGACGCATCGGATCATAGAGCCGGTCGGTGTCCTCGCCACCCTCACCGGAGTTCGACCGTCCGCCGATGGTGTTCATCGCGATCGCGATCGTCTCGTGGGCCTCGGCCGAGATCGAGCCGTAGCTCATCGCACCGGTGTTGAACCGCTTCATGATCTCTTCGATCGGTTCCACCTCGTCGAGCGGAACCGGTTCGCGGTCGGAATCGAACTCGAACAGGCCACGCAGGGTGCCACCCTCACGGGAGAGCCGGTTCACCTCGTCGGTGTACTTCCGGTAGACCTCGGTCTTGCCGGACTTGGCCGCATGTTGCAGCAGGAACACCGTTTCCGGGCTGAAGAGGTGGAGTTCGCCTTCACGCCGGTACTGGTATTCGCCACCGACCTCGAGCCGGCGATAGGCCTGCTCTGTCTCGTTCGGTGGGTAGGCCCGGTGATGACGGATCCGGACCTCTTCGGCGATCTCGTCGAGACCGATGCCGCCGATCCGCGTCTTGGTCCGGGTGAAGTATTCCTGCACCAGATCGCCCGCGAGGCCGACGGCTTCGAAACACTGTGCGGCAGTGTAGGAACCGACAGTCGAGATGCCCATCTTGCTCATCACCTTGAGCACCCCCTTGCCCAGGCCCTGCAGATAATTGCGCACTGCCTGGGACGGGGTGACGCCGGTCAGTTCACCTTCTGCGACAAGGTCTTCGATCGTCTCGAACGCGAGATACGGATTGACCGCGGCGGCGCCGAAGCCGATGAGCAAGGCGACGTGGTGGACCTCGCGCGCGTCGCCGGTCTCGACGACCAGCGCCACCCGGGTCCGCTCCTTGGTCCGCACCAGGTGGTGATGGACCGCGGAGGTCGCCAGCAGCGACGGTATCGGCGCATTCTCCCGCGTGGTCTCGCGGTCACTGATCACCAGCGTGGAATATCCGGCCGCGATGGCCTCACTGGCGCGGGCCCGCAGATCCGCCAGCGCCCGTTCGAGGCCCCGGCCACCCTCGGCCACCGGGTAGTGCGCGCGCAGCACCTTTGCCGACAGGCCACGGTGGTTGCCCTCGTCGTTGATGTGCACGATCTTGGCGAGCTCGTCGTTGTTCAGGACGGGCCACGGCAACAGGATCTGCCGACAGGAGGCCGCGGTGGGGTCGAGCACGTTCTGCTCCGGTCCCATCACCCGGGCCATCGAGGTGACGATCTCTTCGCGGATGGCATCGAGCGGCGGATTGGTCACCTGCGCAAAGAGTTCCACGAAGTAGTCGTAGAGCAGACGCGACCGTTGCGAGAGCACCGCTATCGGGGTGTCGGTGCCCATCGACCCGAGCGCCTCGTATCCCGAGGCGGCCATCGGCGTGATCAGCACCCGCAACTCTTCTTCGGTGTACCCGAATGTCACCTGGCGGCGGACCACCGATTCGTGGCTCGGGACGAACCGTGGCCGTTCGGGCAGGCGCGCGAGCTCCAGTAGGCCGGCGTGCAGCCATTCCTCATAGGGTTTCTCGCCGATCAACTGCCCCTTGACCTCTGAGTCGGGGATCAGCCGTCCGGCAGCCGTGTCGATCAGGAACATCTTGCCGGGCTCGAGCCGTCCCTTGGCAACGATCTCGTCGTTCGGGATGTCGAGCACGCCGGCCTCCGAGGCCAGCACCACCTTGCCGCCGGCCGTCTGACACCACCGGCCAGGGCGCAGACCGTTGCGATCCAGCACGGCACCCACCAGCGTGCCGTCGGTGAAGGTGACGCACGCGGGGCCGTCCCACGCCTCCATCAGCGAGGCGTGGAACTGCAGGAACGCCCGGCGCTTGGGGTCCATGTCGGTGACGTTCTCCCATGCCTCGGGGACCATCATCATCACGCAGTGCGGAACGCTACGACCGCCGAGATGCAGCAGTTCGAGCACCTCGTCGAGGGATGCCGAATCCGAGGCGTCGGGGCTGCAGATCGGGAAGAGACGGGTCAGGTCGCCGGGGATCAGATCGGTGGCCAGCATGGCCTCCCGTGCCCGCATCCGATTCCGGTTGCCGCGCACGGTGTTGATCTCGCCGTTGTGGGCGACGAAACGGAAGGGATGCGCCAGCGGCCAGGACGGGAACGTGTTGGTCGAGAAACGTGAGTGCACGATCGCGATGGCGCTGCAGACGCGCTCGTCACGGAGGTCCGGATAAAAGAGCGGCAGCTGCTTGGTGGTGAGCATGCCCTTGTAGACGATGGTCCGGCTCGACAGCGACGCGAAGTACAGCCCGCTGCCCTCTGCCTCGATCTCCGGGGT
The DNA here is from genome assembly GCF_059553375.1 of Williamsia sp. z71. NCBI lineage: Bacteria > Bacillati > Actinomycetota > Actinomycetes > Mycobacteriales > Nocardiaceae > Williamsia > Williamsia sp. z71. The sequence continues at coordinate 653,834 of NZ_JCANWX010000002.1, read as the reverse complement.
GACCCGTTCGGCACGCTTGCGCAGTGGGTAGACCATGCGGTCGAGATCCAGTCCGGCCGGCGCGGTGCCGTCGGCGCGCAGCGGAGCGCAGACGAACAGCTGGCTCATGTACGGCATGCAGGCGCGTGCGGTACCGCCGATGTCGGCCGCGTCGACCTCGACCGGGGATTCACGCCAGCCCAGGACGGTGATGTTCTCTTCGGCGGCAATCGCCTCCACCCGGGCCACCGCGCGGGCCCGGGCCTCCGGTTCGATGGGCAGGAAGCAGTTGCCGACGGCGAAAGTGTTGCCGGCGATCGGATCGGCGGGCGGTAGGACGAAGTCGACCACGTGGCGCAGGAATGCATGCGGCACCTGGATCAGGATCCCGGCACCGTCGCCGCTGTTGGTCTCGGCTCCGGCAGCGCCGCGGTGGTCGAGGTTCTCCAGCGCGAGTAAGCCGTCTGAGACGATTTCGTGGGTTCGACGCCCATGGATATCGGCGACCATTGCAACACCGCACGAGTCGACTTCTGAGTCAGGGTCGTATAGACCCTGGGCTTCGGGGAGCTGAGAGAACAGCAAATCCAACCTCCACGCCTAGCCCTCGGAGGTCCGAGGGAACCAGCAAACAATCCTCAGGACGTCACTGGCCCGTGGCATGAACACGCACCTGAGAATTGACGTTGGTGCGACTGCCTATGCTAGCAGTTGTGCTGGAGGACGGCCGATTCACACCTGTCGTCAGGCCTGACGATCGCCGGTCTCGCTTTCGGTGTCCGGCTTGGATTTACGTTCCTTGTCGGCAGAGTCCATCCGGTCCCCCGACTGCGCGTCTTCCGGGTCGTCTTCGACATAGCCGTCGACCGGATCCTCGCTCGGTCCGGACTCCGCATCGGGTCCGGCGCCAGGGTGATAGATCTCCACCGGGGTTTCGCGGCCCTTGGGAGCGATCACCACATAGATCGCCGCACAGACGAACACCACGGCAGAGGTGAACAGGTTGACCCGCACACCCCAGATCAGTGAGGCGGCATCGGTGCGCATCGTCTCGATCACAAACCGGCCGACGCAGTATCCGGCGACATACAGCGCGAAGAGTCGACCGTGACCGATCCGGAACCGCCGGTCGATGACGACCAGCGCGATCACGATCAGGATGTTCCACAGCATCTCGTACAGGAACGTGGGTTGCACGATCGCATAGACGACGCCGTTGGACTTGCCGTCGACCAGACCCGGACTGACGAAACCGGAGGAGTCGACGCGTTCGTAGATCTTCAGGCCCCACGGCAGGTCGGTCTCATCGCCGTAGAGTTCCTGGTTGAAATAATTGCCGAGGCGGCCGATGGCCTGTGCCAGCAGAATCGGGGCCGCGACCGCATCACCGAAGGGCGGCAACTTGATACCGGCCCGGCGGGCGCCGATCCAGGCGCCGAGCGCACCGAAGGCGACAGCACCCCAGATGCCCAGACCGCCGTCCCAGATCTTCAGGGCGTCGATCGGGTCTTTGGGTCCGTCGCCGAAGTAGGTCTTCCAGTCGGTTGCCACGTGGTAGATGCGGCCACCGATGAGGCCGAACGGCACCGCCCAGATCGCCACGTCGAGGACTTCACCGTCGCGGCCACCGCGGGCCATCCAGCGCTTGTTGCCCCAGTAGATCGCCACGATGATGCCGACGATGATGCAGAGCGCGTACGCCCGGACGGGGAAGGGCCCCAGATCCCAGACCCCTTGCGAGGGACTGGGGATGTAAGCGAGTACCTCGCGGTTCACGAACGAACCCCGGAGCGAGCCCGCACGCCCTCGGCCAGTTCGGCGGTCAGGCCGCGTAGGGCGGCATCACCCTCCGCGACGGCCGAGACCAGTGCCGAGCCCACGATGACGCCATCGGCGTATTCCGCGATCTCCGCCGCCTGCGCCTTGCTACGGACGCCGAGACCCACACCGATCGGGATGTCCGAGTGCGTACGGATCCGCGCACACAGCTCCGGAGCCATCGACGACACGTTGTCGCGGGCGCCGGTCACCCCCATCGTCGATGCGGCGTAGATGAATCCACTGCTCGCCTCGAGGGTCATCGCCAGCCGCTCTTCCGTGGACGACGGAGCGACCAGGAAGATCCGGTCGAGCTTGTGTTCGGTGGAGGCCGCCATCCACTCGTCGGCCTCCTCCGGGATGAGGTTCGGTGTGATCAGTCCCAGGCCGCCTGCACCGGCCAGATCGCGGGCGAAGCGGTCGATCCCGTACTGCAGCACGGGATTCCAGTACGTCATCACCACAGCACTGCCGCCGGCGTCGGCGATGGCCTCGACCGCGGTGAACACGTCACGCACTCGAATCCCCGCGCGCAGCGCCTGTTCGGCGGCGTCCTGGATCGTCGGGCCGTCCATGACCGGGTCGGAGTACGGAACCCCGACCTCGATGATGTCGCAACCGGATTCGACCATCGACCGCATCGATGCCAGCGACCCGGGCAGGTCCGGGTAACCGACGGGCAGGTACCCGATCAGCGCGCTGCGCTCTTCGGAACGGCAGCGGTCGAACAGTGGTCCGAGCCGGGATTCGGCCTCAGGCATTGTCTGCATCCTCGTCTAGGAGTCCGAACCATTTGGCCGCGGTGTCAACGTCTTTGTCGCCGCGCCCGGAGAGGTTGACGATGATGATCGCGCCCTGCCCCAGCTCGACACCGAGTTGGAGCGCACCGGCAAGCGCGTGCGCCGACTCGATCGCCGGGATGATGCCCTCTTTCCGGCTCAGCAGCGCAAGTGCGTCCATGGCTTCGCTGTCGGTGGCCGGACGGTACTCGGCGCGACCGATGTCCTTGAGGTACGCATGCTCGGGTCCGACACCGGGATAGTCGAGACCGGCTGAGATGGAATGGGATTCGGTGGTCTGGCCGTCTTCGTCCTGCAGCAGGTACGAGTAGGCACCCTGGAACGCACCCGGTGTTCCACCGGTGAACGTCGCGGCATGACGCCCGGTTTCGACACCGTCACCGGCGGCCTCGTAGCCGACCAGTCGCACGTCTTTGTCATCGATGAACGGATGGAAGATGCCGATCGCGTTGGAGCCGCCACCGATACAGGCGACCACCGCGTCGGGCAGTCGGCCGGCCGAGCGCAGGATCTGCTCACGGGCCTCGAGACCGACCACCCGCTGAAGATCGCGGACCATCACCGGGAACGGGTGCGGACCGGCGGCGGTGCCGAAGCAGTAATAGGTGTTGTGGGCGTTGGTGACCCAGTCGCGCATGGCCTCGTTGATCGCGTCTTTCAGCGTCGACGAACCGGTATCGACGGCGACAACGGAGGCGCCGAGCAGACGCATCCGCGCGACGTTGAGTGCCTGGCGTTCGGTGTCGACCCGGCCCATGTAGACGATGCATTCGAGACCGAACATGGCACACGCGGTGGCTGTTGCCACACCGTGCTGACCGGCCCCGGTCTCGGCGATGATGCGCTTCTTGCCCATCTTCTTGGCGAGCAGCGCCTGGCCCAGAACGTTGTTGATCTTGTGAGATCCGGTGTGGTTCAGATCTTCTCGCTTGAGGAAGATCCGTGCGCCACCGGCGTACTCGGAAAGGCGTTTGGCCTCGTACAGCGGTGACGGGCGTCCGCTGTAGTCACGCTGGAGCCGATCGAGTTCACGCAGGAACTCGTCGTCGGTACGAACCTTCTCCCAGTTCACCGTGACCTCTTCGATCACGGCCATCAGGGCTTCGGGTACGTGACGTCCGCCGTAGACACCGAAGTGTCCACCGCGATCGGGTTCGACCGATGTCCTGTTGACCAGACCGGCACTGGCCTGTGGGAGTTCGGAATAGAAGGAAGCTGATGCGGCGGACGGCGAGGTCATGGTGGAGGCAGGGGCCTAACGGACTGGTTTGGGGCAGGACGGGTGGGTTCCGGCGGTCACCAGTTCCGAGACGGCTGCACGAGGGTCACCAGCGGTGACCAAGCCTTCTCCGACCAGGACCGCGTCGGCGCCGGCGCCGGCGTACGCCAGCAGATCGGCAGTTCCGCGAACCCCGGACTCAGCGATCCGGATGACCTTGGAAGGCAATCCGGGTGCAATCCGGGCGAAGCTGTCGCGGTCGACTTCGAGGGTCTTGAGATTGCGCGCGTTGATGCCGACGACGGATGCCCCGGCCTGCAGCGCTCGATCTGCTTCTTCCTCGGTGTGCACCTCGACCAGAGCGGTCATCCCCAGGGACTCCGTGCGGTCGAGTAGTGCGCTGAGCACGTTCTGCTCCAGGGCGGCGACGATCAGCAGGATGACGTCCGCGCCATGGGCACGGGCCTCATGGATCTGATACGGGCCCACGATGAAGTCTTTGCGCAGGACCGGGATCTGAACGGCTGCGCGCACGGCATCGAGATCCGCGAGCGAGCCGCGGAACCGGCGCTCCTCGGTGAGCACGCTGATGATCCGTGCGCCACCGGCCTCGTAGGCCTGCGCGAGCGCGGCCGGATCGAGGATGTCGGCCAGGTCGCCTTTCGACGGGCTGGCGCGCTTGACCTCGGCGATGACACCGATACCGGGCTCACGCAACGCGGCGGTTGCGTCGATGGGCTCCGGTGCCACTGCGGAGGCCGCCTTGATGGCTGCGAAGTCGATCACAGACTCGCGTGCTGCCACATCGGCCCTCACCCCGGCCAATATCGAATCAAGGACGGTTTGCTTGCTCATGATCAACCCCTTTCTCACGCCACTGACGAGGATGTTGTCGGTAGCGCGAGACCCCAGCAGCTCGTGTTTCAGTAAGCAAAGGGTAGCCGCGACCCGGTAGGCGCCGGATTCGGGGTACCGCCAACCGAAGTGAGAACCGTCACTTTTCGCGATCCGACGGGTCTATCGTCGGATCGTCCCCGGTGTCGAGGGCATCCCACAGCATCCGTTCGTTGCCGTCCCCCGGTGTCGAACCCGTCTTTCCTGGGGCCGGGGCGCCGGCGTCCTCGCGGCCGCTTTCAGCTGCTTTCCGTTCGGCATCGCGCTTGGCGAAGACCTCTTCTTCGAGCTCGGCACGACGCGCCGCAGGCGACTTGTACTTCGACGACATCGGCGCATCGCGAGAGGCGGTCTGCAGCATCGCCACAGCGCCCAGCACAGCGGCCAGCGCTCCGGCGATCACGAGCAGCCCCGGCAAGGTGTTGGTGTCGGCCTCGAGTGCCTCGTACCGCGACGGCAGTTCGATCACGTCGACCGCGTAGCTGACGTGGTCGTCTCCGGTGAGCAACGTCAACGCGGGCAGGATCCCGATGATCGCGACTGCCGCGACGACGAACGCGGTGATCCGCAGGGCCCAGCCGCGCAGTGATGCCGCGGCCGCGATGCCGGCCAGCAACACGATCGCCAGCGGGGTCAACAGCGGGGTCCAGTCCGAGCCCTTGACCGTGAATGTCCGCGGCGGCGCCATGCCGTCGGCAGCGATCAGTTCGGCCCAGGTCATCCGGGAGGCCGCCCAGAAGGCCAGGGCACCGAGCCCGAGCAGGACGGTGATGACCGCCAGTCGCCGGCCGCGACCACTCGCTCCCCGACCGGCCGTCGCGGCCTGGTCTTCGGACCTGCTCTCACTCATCATCGGTACCCGCGATCGGTGTCATCGTCTCGGCCGCCGCGATCGCCTTGAGGACCGCTCGCGCTTTGTTGCTGGCCTCGTTGTACTCGTAGTCGGCCTCGCTGTCGGCCACCACCCCGCCGCCGGCCTGCACGTACGCACGTCCCTCTTTGAGGACCGCGGTACGGATCGCGATGGCGGTGTCGGCGTCGCCCGCGAAGTCGAGATAACCCACGATGCCGCCGTACAGGCCGCGCCGCGTCTTCTCGTGTTCGTCGATCAATTCCATCGCCCGCACCTTGGGCGCACCGGTCAGGGTGCCGGCCGGGAAGCAGGCATTCACCGCGTCGAGGGCGGTCTTGCCGTCCTGTAGTTGCCCCGAGACCGTGGACACCAGGTGCATGACGTGGCTGTAGCGCTCGATGTGCCGGTAGTCCGACACCTTCACCGTGCCCGGCTCACACACCCGGCCGAGATCATTACGCCCGAGATCCACGAGCATCAGGTGCTCGGAGTTCTCCTTCTCGTCGGCGAGGAGATCCTTTTCGAGGAGCAGGTCGTCCGCCTCGGTCTCCCCACGCCAGCGGGTGCCCGCGATCGGATGGGTGGTGGCCACCGAATCTTTCACGGTGACAAGCGCTTCAGGACTCGATCCGACGATCGTGAAGTCCGGTCCACCGTTACCCGGAACCCGCAGCAGGTACATGTACGGGCTCGGGTTGGTGGTCCGCAGCACGCGGTAGACATCGATGGGATCAGCGTCGGTCTGCATCTCGAATCGCATCGACGGCACCACCTGGAACGCCTCACCGGCCTCGATCTCCGAGACCAGGCTGGTGACGATCGTCCCGTACTCCTCGCGGGTGCGCTGAGCGGTGAAGTCCGGTTCCGCGGGGTGATACGTCGAGACGGTGGACGGAGCGGGCGCGGCCAGGGCGGCCGTCATCGTGTCGAGGCGGGCCACCGCATCGGCGTACGCCTCGTCGGCTCGATCGGCACTGCCGTCCCAGTTCACCGCGTTGGCGATCAGGGTGATGGTGCCCTCGTGGTGGTCGACGGCGGCGATGTCGGCCGCGAGCAGCATCAGCATCTCCGGCAATTGGAGATCGTTCACCGTGGTGTCGGGCAATCGTTCGAGGCGGCGGACCGCGTCGTAGGCCAGAAAGCCCACGAAACCACCGGTCAGCGGCGGCAGGTCCGGCAGCCGATCGGTGGCCAGGATCCGTAACGACTCGGCGAGTGCGACGAGTGGGTCGCCTCCCGACGGTGCGCCGGCAGGCCGGGTCCCCCACCACTGCGCCTGACCATCAACCGAGGTCAGCGCAGCGGGCGAGCCGGCGCCGATGAACGACCATCGGGACCAGGAGCGGCCGTTCTCGGCGGACTCGAGCAGGAAGGTCCCGGGCCGGTCACCGGCGAGTTTCCGGTACGCACCCAGCGGGGTCTCCGAATCGGCCAGGACCTTGCGGGTCACCGGCACAACCCGATGGTCGGCCGCGAGCTCCAGGAACTGGGCCAGCGTTGTGGTGTCTGTGAAGTCGCCTGCAGTGGCTGCGGCGGTGGTCTTGTTTGCCATCGTCTCCGATTGTCCCAGTCTCTCGCTACTGACCCAGCGGCTCCCCACCCACACCCCAGTGCGACCGCGGAATCTCGGTGATCGTCACCCACACCGAATCGGGGTTTTTCCCGGTCGCACGGGCGTAGGCCTCGGTCACCGCGGCGATGGTTTCACGCTTGACCCGGTCACTGAGGCCGGGTGTCTGGGAGATCTGGATGAGTGGCATAAGAACAACTCTGCCACGCGCGGTGCACGGTTACCGGAGTGCACGAACCGGGCCGTCATCGGAGATGGTCGGTGCGACAGATCGTCCTCGTGGCGCGAGCGGTGACACCTGTCAGGCAGCGTGGTAGGTCGCCTTCTTCCAGCCGAAGTCGACGGCGAATACCTGTGCCTGGACGGTCTCTTCCTCCAAGACTGACCGTGCGTGTTGCAGGAACCATTCGGCGTCGGCGTCGCTGTCGGGATTCCACATTTCCGGGTTGGTGAAGTATTTGTCCGGGAAATGAGTGTTGTTGGGCTGCAAAGGTTCCAAGGATCCGCGGTGACGCCACCCGACCCGGCCCTGCCAGCCCGGCGGGCCGCTGCCTTCGGTGATGATCTCGGTGATCCAGCCGGTATCACCGTCGGTGACCTGGGCATGATCAGGTCCACAAACCAGGGTCAACACGGTGATATCGGTACGTCCGCCTTTGGCCCACTCCCGGATGTGGTGGACCGCGCATTCTGAGGCCGGGGCATCACAGCCCGGCCGTGAACAGCCCCGCTCGGCGGCAGTCAGAGCGAGTCGCTGATCGGCGGTGGCCAGGCGTTGTTCCCGACCCAGATACAGCGGGCGGTGTTTGTCATCGAGCAACGCCAAAAACTTCCGGCTCACCCCAGCCAACGTCAAGGCATCCTTGATACTCACGACTCCGCCGGAGGCGGTGGTGACCAGACCGGTTTCCTGTTCGAGCTGCTCCAACGTCATCGTCACGATGACCTGCGCCGGCAGCCCGCGGTGGGTACCGAGCTTGCCTTGCCCGACCACCATCTCCATCAACTTCTTGAACGCATCATGATTACGCTGCCCAGCCGTGCGGGTATCGCGCTCGGCCGCCGCACGTAGGGCCTCCTTCTCCGCCTTGTCGGCGATGCCGGTCGGTGAGTCCGGATCGTTCGGGTTGTTCATCCCCTTGGCCGCCCACTTCGCCGCGACCACATTCCCACAGTGCTTTGGTCGCCGGATCCAGGGTGCCTTTGATCCCGGCCATATGGTCGGCGCCCTGCTTGGAGACCGACAACTCCCGTTTCTGGGCGCGGTCGGTGTCGTCGAACTCACCGTCGGGGTTCAGATGCGCATGCAGGTGCAGGCCCACCTGTTTCAGCTCGTCGGGGTCCATCGTCCGGGCGGCCTCGGCCATCAACCGTTCACCCTCAGACCAGGTCGGTAAATCGCTGCGGATGCTGCCGGGCAAATTCCGCAGCGCCTCATCGATGACGTTGTAATGGCCCACCCCGATCGCACCATCACGCATCGCTGCGGCGGTATGCCGATAGATCGGGGCGATCACCTCACCGGTGGGAGCATGCCAGTGGCCGACGCGTTCAGCCCTTCTCGACCGGGCACTGGCCTGGGCCGCGAAAATCCGCAGATGATGCCGCAGGAACTTGTTGTGCTTCAACCCCTGTTTCGCAGCCACGGACCGCTCCCGCAACTCCACCGCGACCCGCACTTTCACCAACTCGTCCCGGCGGGTCTGCATCTCCACCACTTGGGCCAGTTCCACAGTGTCTTTGTCGGGCAAGTTCGCCAACGAGACGTCAACGAGACGTCAACGAGCCTGCGGGACAACCTCACGGACAGCAACGATCTCTTCCGCATCCAAAGCCATGCCCTCGATACGGTCGATCAGATCTGCCACCCCCGACGCCATGAAACAGTTCCATCAACACCCACCGACAAACCACGAAAACTAGTCAACCGCAAGCATTTTCGGCACGCTCGACGGTAATAAAGGCCCACTCGACGGTGATATCGGCACGCTCGACGGAGGGGTGATCAGGTGGGCGCGGTGTACAGCACGTTGGCGTCGAAGCAGGTGTGGTCGCCGGTGTGGCAGGCCGCGCCGGTTTGCTCGACCGTCATCAGGACGGTGTCTCCGTCGCAGTCCAGGCGCAGCTCGACCACCTTCTGGGTGTGGCCACTGGTCTCACCCTTGATCCACTGTTTGCCCCGCGACCGCGAGAAGTAGGTGGCCTCACCGGTTTCGAGGGTGCGGGCCAGGGCGTCGTCGTCCATCCAGGCAACCATCAGCACCTGCCCGGTACCGACTTCCTGCACCACGGCACAGATCAGCCCGTCGGCATTGCGTTTGAGCTGCTCGGCGATCCCGGTGTCCAGCGGCATTGTTGTCACTCCCGTTGACGAAAACTGTTGGTGCAGTGCGAACCGGCGAAAACCCGTCTCAACGGACGGGGATGTCCTCGGCCCGCAACGCGTCCTTGACCTCTCCGATGGTCAGCTCACCGAAGTGGAAGACCGAGGCCGCGAGCACTGCATCTGCTCCGCAACGCACAGCGGGCGGGAAATGTTCCACCGCGCCGGCGCCGCCGCTGGCGATGACCGGCACCTGCACCGCAGCGCGCACCGCGGTGATCATCTTCAGATCGAAGCCATTCTTCGTGCCGTCGGCATCCATCGAGTTGAGCAGGATCTCCCCCACCCCGAGGTCTTGGCCACGCAGTGCCCACTCCACGGCGTCGATACCGGTGCCCTCGCGACCACCGTGCGTGGTCACCTCCCATCCCGACGGCGTCGGGGGCTGACCCGCCGGCACGGTGCGGGCATCGACCGACAGCACGATGCACTGCGATCCGAAATGCCGGCTCATCTCACCGAGCACGTCGGGATTGGCGATGGCCGCGGTGTTGACGCTGACCTTGTCGGCGCCGGCGCGGAGCAGGCGGTCGACGTCGGCGACGGTACGAATGCCACCACCGACGGTCAGCGGGATGAAGACCTGATCGGCGGTGCGCTTGACCACGTCCAACATCGTGCCGCGATTGCCGCTCGACGCGGTCACGTCGAGGAAGGTGAGTTCGTCGGCACCGGCCTTGTCGTAGGCAGCGGCGAGTTCCACCGGATCTCCGGCATCACGCAAGTTCTGGAAGTTGACGCCCTTGACCACCCGGCCGGCGTCGACATCCAGGCATGGGATGACCCGAACCGCGACCGTCATGTGTACTTCTCCTTCGGAGGTTCAAAGGCCCGGGGATCACCCAGCCGGCCGATCAGATCGATCAGCTCGTCGTGGACCCCGGCGTTGGCCGCCACGATCGACGGCGATGTGACCGACCATGGCCGGCCTTCGATGTCGCTGATCTGACCGCCGGCCGCCAGGACCAGTGCGGCACCGCCTGCGTTGTCCCAGGCGTGGTGCCCAAAGCTGATCGCGCCACCGAGTTGTCCGCCCGCGGTGAGCGCAAGGTCGAATCCGGTACTGCCGAACAATCGCAGACGCGCTGTCCGGCGGCTCAATTCAGCGAGCATCTCGACCCGGTATGCGCCCGGATAGCGGCCGCGTCCGTTGATGTTGAAGGCACCGAACGCCAGCATCGCCTCACTGAGCTTCTGCTCGGGCATCGGCGGCACGGGGACGCCGTTGCAGAGCAACTCACCGTCGACGAAACCCTGGTAGTTCAGCCCGGACAACGGAAGCCACGTCAGCCCGAGCACCGGCAGGCCGTCGTGTACCAGCGCCAGCAACATGCCGGCGATCGGCAGTCCGGCCGAGTAGTTGTAGGTGCCGTCGATGGGATCGACCACCCACACCGTGCCCTCGGTCAGCTCCGGCCCACCGAATTCCTCGCCGTGGACGGCGATCTGGGTGCGCTGCTCCAACTCCGCGGAGATCGTGCGTTCCAGCTCGAGATCGAACTCGGTGGCGAAGTCGTTGTGGCCCTTGGACACCGCGCTGGGTGCACCGACACCCGACAGGAACCGGTCGGTGCTCTGATCGAGGATCGCGGCAGCGTCGGCCAGCAGCCGCTGCGGATCGAGATCGGGTGGAAGGGTCCCTCCGGGCGCCGAACTCATGACGCGGACGCGACCGCCGCAAGCGCCTCGACCAGCGTGAAGCGTCCGGCGTAGAGCGCCTTGCCGACGATCGCTCCTTCGACGCCCGTGCCCACCAGTCCGGCGATCGCAACAAGATCATCAAGGGCGGAGACACCACCGGAGGCAACCACCGGCGCATTCGTCTTGGTGGTGACCTCGCGCAGCAGTTCCAGGTTGGGTCCGGTGAGGGTGCCGTCCTTGGTCACGTCGGTCACCACGTACCGGCTGCAGCCATCACGCTCGAGGCGCTCGAGAACGTCCCACAGATCGCCACCGTCAGAGACCCAGCCGCGGCCCCGCAAACGGTACGACCCGTCGACCAACTGAACATCGAGGCCGACCGCGATGCGGTCGCCGTATTCGGCGATGGCACGCGAGCACCACTGCGGGTCTTCGAGTGCGGCGGTGCCGAGATTGACCCGGGCACAACCGGTTGCCAGCGCAGCCTTGAGGGATTCGTCGTTGCGGATTCCGCCCGACAGCTCCACCTTCACGTCGAGTTCGCCGATCACCTCGGCCAGCAGTTCACGGTTGCTGCCGCGACCGAAGGCCGCGTCGAGATCGACCAGATGCACCCACTCCGCGCCGTCGCGCTGCCAGGTCAGGGCCGCGTCGCGAGGCGAACCGTAAGAGGTCTCGCTGCCGGCGGCACCCTGCACCAGCCGTACTGCCTGGCCGTCGGCCACATCGACCGCCGGGAGCAGTTCAAGTCGTGCACTCATGCTGGGGATCAATCTCCTTCGATTTCTGATTGGTCTGCTTCTTCGCGCATCGCGCGGGCCACGCGGTCGACCATCCGGTTGGCAACAATACCCATTGCGACAATTGCCAGTATCAGCGCCAGAAGCGCAACGATCAGTGCGGCGACCGGCGATACCTGCGCCAGTCCGATCACGATCACCGCCGACACGGCCAGCACCACGACTCCGGCACCCACGGTGGCCAGAGCCAGCCGGGCAAACGAGAACCGCGGTGCAGTCACCATTGTGGCGCAGGGCTTGTCGCGACGGTCACGTCAATGACCCGACCCAGTTGTTGAGCAGCCGGGCTCCGGCATCACCGGACTTCTCCGGATGGAACTGGGTGGCACACAACGGGCCGTTCTCCACCGCGGCGAGGAACCGTCCGCCGTGGGTGGCCCAGGTCAACTTGGGCGCCTTGAACAGTGCATCCGCAGGCAACTCCCAGCTCTGCGCGGCATACGAATGCACGAAGTAGAAACGCTCGTCTTCGGGCATGCCCGCAAAGAGCACCGAATCAGGTTCTGCCTCAACGGTGTTCCAGCCCATATGCGGCAGCACCTCGGCCTGGAGCTGAGTGACCGTGCCCGGCCACTGTCCGCAGCCCTGCGCTTCGACACCGAACTCGACGCCGCGCTCGAACAGGATCTGCATGCCGACACAGATGCCCAACACCGGGCGTCCACCGGCCAGCCGGTCGTCGATGATGCGGTCACCCTTGACTGCCCGCAGACCTTCCGTGCAGGTCGCGAAGGCGCCGACGCCGGGCACCACGAGACCGTCGGCCTCCAATGCCACAGCCGGGTCGGACGTGACCGTGACCTGTGCACCGGTCCGCTCCAGGGCGCGCTGCGCCGAACGCAGGTTGCCCGAGCCGTAGTCCAGGATCGCAACTGTGCGATCTCCGTTGCTCTCACTCATAGGGCTCCCTTCGTCGACGGCACACCACTGACACGTGGATCGGATTCGGTCGCCGCCCGCAGTGCGCGCGCGACGGCCTTGAACTGGGCCTCGGTGATGTGGTGCGGATCGCGGCCGTAGATCGTGCGCACGTGCAGCGCGATCTGTGCGTTCATCGCCAGCGTCTCGAAGACGTGCTTGTTGATCACCGTGTGGTACGGCACACCGGGGTTGCCGCCGATGGTTGTGGTCAGCATGTGCTCGGGTTCGCCGGTGAACACGCAGTACGGACGACCGGAGACATCGACGATGGCCTGGGCCAGGGTCTCGTCCATCGGGATCCAGGCGTCGCCGAAACGGCGGATGCCCTTCTTGTCACCGAGAGCCTTTGCGATGGCCTGACCGAGCACGATCGCGGTGTCCTCGACGGTGTGGTGGGCCTCGATCTCGACATCGCCCTTGGCCGCCACCATGAGGTCGAAGCTGCCGTGCGCACCGAATGCGGTGAGCATGTGGTCGTAGAACGCCACGCCGGTGGAGATGTCGGTGCGCCCGGTGCCGTCGAGATTGATCTCCACGACGATCGAGGACTCCCGGGTGGTCCGCTCGATGCGGGCCACGCGCGGCTGTGTGTTCATTTCTGCTCTCCGATCAAGTCTGTCGGGCCTATTAGGTCAGTGCGGGCCAACTCGGCGCTGCGGGCCAGCAGCGCGTCGTTTTCGGCGGGCAATCCGATGGTGGCACGTAGATGGCCTTCGATCTTCATGTCCCGGATCAACACGCCACCGTCGAGGTAGTTCTGCCAGCTCGCAGTGGCGTCGATGAACGGGCCGAACAGGATGAAGTTGGCGTCGGAGTCGACCACCGAGTAGCCCAGCCGGGTCAGTTCTGCGGTGACCCGCCCCCGTTCGGCGACGATCGCGGCGACCCCGGCAAGTGTGTCGTCGGCATGCCGCAGTGCCGCGCGGGCGGCGGCCTGGGTGACCACCGACAGGTGATATGGCAGTCGTACCAGCAACAACGCATCGATCACGGCCGGATCGGCGGCGAGGTAGCCCAGACGACCGCCCGCGAAGGCGAACGCCTTGCTCATCGTCCGGCTGACGACAACCTTGGCGGGGAACTCCTCGATCAGTTCGGCCGCACTCGGCGCCGCGGAGAACTCCCCGTAGGCCTCGTCCACGATGACGATGCCGGGGGCCGCCGCCGCGACGGCGCGCACGTCGTCGAGTGGGATTGATCCGCCGGTCGGATTGTTGGGTGAGGTCAGGAAGACCACATCGGGCCGGCGCTCGGCGATGGCCGAGAGTGCGCCGTCGAGGTCGAAGGAGAAGTCGGCGTTGCGCTTGCCCTCGATCCAGGTGGTGTCGGTGCCGGTGGAGATGATCGGGTGCATCGAGTACGACGGCACAAATCCCATCGCACTACGGCCCGGACCACCGAAGGCCTGCAACAACTGTTGCAGAATCTCGTTGGAACCGTTTGCTGCCCAGAGGTTTTCGGCACTGAGCGCGACGCCTGTCGCCGAACTCAGGTAGGAGGCGAGATCGGTGCGCAGGGCAACCGCGTCCCGGTCGGGATACCGGTGCAGCTGCGCGGCGGCCTCGCGCACCGACGCCGCGACGTCGTCGATCAATGCCTGCGACGGCGGGTGCGGGTTCTCGTTGGTGTTGAGGCGGTGCGGCACGTCGAGCTGCGGTGCGCCGTAAGGCGACTGGCCCTTCAGTGTCTCGCGCAGCGGCAGGTCCTCAAGCCCGATCCTTCTGGTCGAGGAGGTGGGGGTCGATGAAGTCACCGAAGGTCCTCCGAACCGGCGAACCGCAGCCGGACGGCTTCACCGTGCGCGGGCAGGTCCTCCGCCTTCGCCAATGTCTGTACGTGCCCGGAGACCTCCTTGAGCGCGGCCTCGTCGTAGTCGATGACGTGGACGCCGCGCAGGAACGTCTGAACCGACAGACCGGAGCTGAATCGCGCCGAACCCGAGGTGGGCAGAACGTGATTGGAACCGGCGCAGTAATCGCCCAGGCTCACCGGCGAGTAGTCGCCGACGAAAATGGCACCGGCACTGCGGACCCGGGCAGCCACCGCAGCGGCATCCCTGGTCTGGATCTCGAGGTGTTCGGCGGCGTAGGCGTTGACCACCTGTAGACCCTGATCGATGTTGTCGACCAAGATGATTCCCGACTGCGGGCCGGCCAGGGCTTCGCGGACGCGGTCGGCGTGCTTGGTCCGGGACACCTGGACCTCGATCTCGGCATCGACGGCGTCGGCGAGCTCGGGGCTGTCGGTGACCAGGACAGATGCGGCCATCACGTCGTGTTCGGCCTGGCTGATCATGTCGGCGGCCACGTTGACCGGACTGGCCGAGCTGTCGGCCAGGATCGCGATCTCGGTGGGCCCGGCCTCGGAGTCGATGCCGACGACGCTGCGGCACAGCCGTTTTGCCGCCGTGACGTAGATGTTGCCCGGACCGGTGATCAGGTCGACCGGGTCGAGGTCGGCGCCGTCGGTATCGGTGCCGCCGTAGGTCAGCAGCGCGACGGCCTGTGCGCCACCCACCGCCCAGACCTCGGTGACACCGAGCAACGCGCACGCCGCCAGGATCGTCGGGTGCGGAAGACCGTCGAACTGTGCCTGCGGCGGCGACGAGACCACCAGGGAATCAACTCCGGCGACCTGGGCGGGCACCACGTTCATGACCACGCTCGACGGGTAGACCGCGTTGCCACCGGGCACATACAGCCCGACCCGGCCGACGGGGATCCAGCGTTCGGTGACGGTTCCGCCGGCGCTGACCTCGGTGCTCACGTCGGTACGACGCTGATCGGCGTGGACCCGTCGGGCCCGGTCGATCGCTTCGGTCAGCGCGGCGCGCACGTCGGGATCGATCTCGGCCAGGGCCTTCTCGATCTGCTCGCCGGGGACCCGTACGGTCTCCGGTGCCACCCCGTCGAACTTCTTGCCGTAATCGAGCGCCGCGGAGGCACCATGCTCGCGGATCGCGTCGATCACAGGCTTGACCTGGCCCAAGACCGTGTCGACGTCGGTGGCGCCGCGCGGAAGGGTCCGGCGTAGTTGAGCGGTGGTGGCATCAGCACCGCGAAGGTCGGTGCGGGCAAGCATGAGCACGAACTCCTGACGAATCGTTGGCGATCCGCAGACGCCCCTGGATTGGCCGCTGCGGACTTACTTCTAAGGATATGCGTTCCGGCCAGCAGTTTTTACCAGCGCCCCTAGGATCTGATCATGGTCTTCGCCGCACGCCTCCTCATCAACGCTGTCGCCATCTGGATCGCGGCAGCTCTCATCAACGGGATCTCGATCGCCACCGACGGCCGCGACACCGGTGCTCAGATCCTGGTGGTGCTGTTCATCGCACTGGTCTTCACGATCGTCAACACCGCGATCAAGCCGTTTGTGCAGTTGCTGTCACTGCCCCTGCTGATCCTCACGTTGGGCCTGTTCACCCTGGTCATCAACGCATTGATGCTGCTACTGACGGCCTGGGTCACGGAGACCACCGACTTCGGTCTGAGCGTCGACGGATTCTGGACCGCGGTCGGTGGCTCGATCGTCATCTCGATCGTCAACTTCCTGCTCGGGGCACTGGTCCCCGACCGTCAGGATCGTTGAGGCCTCGCGTGCGGTCAGAGTGTTGCGGTGTCGATCACAAACCGGTACCGCACGTCCGAGGCCACCACCCGCTCATAGGCCTCATTGATCTGTGAGGCATTGATCACCTCGATCTCGGCACCCAGGTTGTGCTCGGCGCAGAAATCAAGCATCTCCTGGGTCTCGGCGATCCCGCCGATCAGTGACCCGGCCAGCGAACGCCTCTTGGATACCAACGACATGGCCCCGACCGAAATCGGGTTCTCGGGCAGGCCCAGCTCGACCAAAGTGCCGCCGACAGCAAGCATCGACAGGTACTTGTTGATGTCGAAGTTGGCAGAGACCGTATTCAGGATCAGATCGAACTTCCCCCGGAGTTCGGTGAAGGTGGCGGGATTGTCGGTCGCGTAGTAGTTCCGCGCACCGAACCGGAGTCCGTCTTCCATCTTCTTCAGCGACTGCGAGATGACGCTGACCTCGGCACCCATGGCATGGGCGATCTTCACACCCATGTGGCCCAGGCCGCCGAGTCCGATGATCGCGACCCGCGTGCCGGGTCCGGCGTTCCAATGACGCAGCGGTGAGTACGTGGTGATACCTGCGCACAGCAGCGGCGCCGCGACGTCCAGCGGCAGCCCCTCGGGGATGCGTAGGACATAGCTCTCGTCGACCACGACCTCCTGGGCGTAGCCGCCGGTGGTGACCTTTCCGTCGCGGCCGACAGCGTTATAGGTGCCGATCATGCCCTTGTCGCAGTATTGCTCCTCTCCCTGCAAGCAGGGCTCGCACTCGCGGCAGGAATCGACGAAACAACCGACGCCGACATGATCGCCGACCTTGTACTTCGTCACTTCCGAGCCGATCTCGGCGACGGTGCCCGCGATCTCGTGACCGGGTACCACCGGATACTGCGCCTGTCCCCATTCGTCGCGCACCGTGTGGATGTCGGAGTGGCAGATACCGGCGAAAGCGATGGCGATCCGCACGTCGGCCGGGCCCACGTCACGGGTCTCGATCGTCATCGGGACCAGCGCACCCTTCGCGGACGGAGCGGCGTAGGCGTTGATGGTCGGCAAAATATACCTCCGAGAATGTGGGGATCACGGTGTTGAACCGCGTATTCAAGCGTACATACGCATATGTCCTCGGCTAACGAATGCGACGTGCACCACAGTCCCCGCCCACGCGGGTTTGTCGACGGTCAGTCGCCGATCCAGTCGAACCCGATGTCGAGGGCGGTCACCGAATGGGTGAGTCCGCCGACGGCGAGGTAGTCGACACCGGTGCGGGCGTACGCCTCGGCGACGTCGATGGTCAGTCCACCAGAGCTCTCGAGTTTGGTGGACGGCGACCTGGTGTTGCGCCGCTGCACGGCCATCTGGGTTTGCCAGAGCGGAAAGTTGTCCAGCAGAACGAGTTCGGCGTTCAGCGCCAGCGCTTCGTCGAGTTGCTCGAGGCTGTCGACTTCGACCTCGCAGACGATGTCCGGTGCTGCGGCACGTACTGCGTTGAGTGCCGCGGTGACCGACCCGGCGGCCGCCACGTGATTGTCCTTGATCAGAGCCTCGTCACCGAGACCCATCCGATGGTTTTGTCCACCACCGCAGCGCACCGCGTACTTCTGCAGAGACCGCATGCCCGGCAGCGTCTTTCGCGAATCGCGGACCTTGGTGTTCGTTCCCTCGACCTCGGACACCCACACCGCAGTGGCGGTGGCGATCCCGGACAGATGGCACAGCAGGTTCAATGCGGTACGTTCGGCCACCAGCAATCCGGCGACCGGCCCACGCAACGTGGCTACCGCAGAACCGGCCTCGAGCTGTGCGCCGTCGTCGAGACGGTCGAGGACCTCGTAGTCACCGGCACCGATGACCTCATCGAACACCTGTAGCGCCACATCGAGACCCGCGAGCACACCGGGCCGGCGGCTCGAGAGCACCGCGGTTGCCACCGCTCCCTCGGGAACCGTTGCAGCCGTGGTGATATCGGGTCCGTAACGCAGATCTTCATCGAGCGCGGTGGCGATCAGCGCCTTGACCTCGGCGGTACCGGCCGGATTGCCGGTCACTCCCCCGACCCCGGGTTGCCGATCTCGATCATCCGCTGAACGCTGCGACGCGCCTTCTCGGCCACCTCGGGGGCCACATGGACCTCGTCTTTGCCCTCACGCAGGCAGCGCAGCAACGCCGCAGGCGTGATCATCTTCATGTACGGGCACGACGCACGGTCGTTGACCGCCTGGAAGTCGACATCCGGTGCAGCCTTGCGCAACTGGTGCAGCATGCCGACCTCGGTGGCCACCAGCACCTGCTTGGCCCCGGTCGCCCGCGCGGCGTCGAGCATGCCGCCGGTGGAGAGGATCTTCACCTTGTCGGCAGGCACAAAGCCTTCGCCGGCCAGGTACAGAGCGGAGGTGGCGCAACCGCATTCGGGGTGGACGAACAGTTCGGCGTCGGGATGCGACCGCGACTTGGCGGTCAGTTCGTCGCCGTTGATGCCGGCGTGAACGTGGCATTCGCCCGCCCAGATCTGCATGTTCTCGCGACCCGTCTCGCGCTTGACGTGAGCGCCGAGGAACTGGTCCGGCAGGAACAGGACTTCCCGGTCGGGATCGATCGAGGCGACCACGTCCACCGCGTTGGACGAGGTGCAGCAGATGTCGGTCAGGCCCTTCACCTCGGCGGTGGTGTTGACGTATGAGACGACCACCGCATCGGGGTATTCGGCCTTCCAGGCCCGCAGGTCATCGGCGGTGATCGAGTCGGCCAGCGAACAGCCGGCCCGCTCGTCCGGGATGAGCACCCGTTTGTCCGGGCTCAGGATCTTGGCGGTCTCGGCCATGAAGTGCACACCGCAGAAGATGATCTCGTCGGTTTCGGCTTCTGCCGCGATCCGCGACAGAGCGAGCGAATCCCCTACGTGATCTGCGACATCCTGGATGGCCGGCAGCTGGTAGTTGTGCGCCAGCAACGTGGCGTTGCGCTTCTTGGCGAGACTCTTGATCTCGGCGAACCATTCCGGAGTCGGCTCGACCCCCGTGTACAGGGGTTCGGTCGATCCGAGAGTGAGTGACGTGGTTGTCATGACAACCACCTCCTGTTCGTGGCGCCGGTCGTCGATGGCCGGCCTGGGCTATGGGCTGAGAGGTTTTCGACTGTAGATCGAAAACCTCGTCTGATCCTAGCACCCGGCATGTGCGCGCCCTCACACTCCGGCCCGCGATGGCCTCCTCGCGCCTGGTCCGGCGCCCGCGCGCCCACCCACTACACTCGCAGCCATGCCGTCGCCGAGTGTCTTCCACGAAGTCCTCTGTGCCGTGTTCCAGGTTCGCGAACACCAGGTCGGCGAGCCGCCGGTCCTCTCGGTGTTGTTGTGGCAGCGCGCTTTTGATCCACAGGCCGGTTCGTGGTCGTTGCCGGGCGGCAGTTTGCAGGACAACGAGGACCTCAAGTCGTCGGCTTTGCGGCAACTCGCCGAGAAGGTCGACCTTCGCCAGGTGGCCCACCTCGAGCAGCTGTCGGTGTTCTCCGAACCCGATCGCATCCCCGGCCCTCGGGTGATCGCGTCGTCCTACCTGGGCATGGTGCCGTCGGATTCGCAGCCCAACCTGCCGCCCGACACCCGCTGGCACCCGGTCTCAGACCTGCCGGAGATCAGTTTTGATCACTCCAGGATCGTCGAAAGAGCGCGCTCCAGACTGGCCGCCAAGCTGTCGTACACCAATATCGCGTTCGCCCTCGCCCCCGCCGAGTTCTCGATGTCAGCCCTGAGCGACATCTACTGCGCGGCGCTCGGTTATCCGGTGGACTCGACCAATCTGCTGCGCATCCTCTCGCGGCGCGGCGTGATCACCGCGACCGGAACCGTCGGCCGAACCGGCCCCTCGGGTGGACGACCGCCCGCCCTGTACCGATTTGCCGACAAACAACTCCGCATCACCGACGAGTTCGCAACCCTGCGCCCGCCCCCATAACCCCCCGCCGAGCGTGCCGAAATCACCATCTTGGGCTCAAGGAGTCGTTGCAACACCCTGACGATATGGGGTGATGTCGATGGGTACGCCACCGGTGCCGGTGTTGAAGGTTCGAACGTTTTGGCATTTGAAAGCCGCTGGGTGGTCCACGGCGCGGGCTGCGACACGCGCTGGGTTTTCGGTCCGATACGGCGGGAAGTTGGTGCACAAGCATGGTGGGGTGATCCCCACTGTGGTGCTACCTCAGATTGTCTCCGACTGCGGCTCGGGTCCTGCTGGACGTTATCTGTCATTGGACGAACGAGACTTGATAGCGGGCAAACGCACTGGGGGGGCTATCGATTCGGGCGGTCTCCCGGGATCTTCGGCGTAGTCCGTCGACGATTTCCCGGGAGATCAACCGCAACACGATGAGCCATAAACGGTATGCCGCCGGCGCAGCTCAACGCCTCGCTGAACAACGATTACCGCGACCGAAACCCCGCAAAGTGGTCACCAACGCTCGGTTGGGGCAGTACGTGTGGGAGAAGTTCAGCTGCCAGCAACGCTGGTCGCCGGAGCAGATCAGTACCCGCCTGGTGCTCGATTTCCCGGATGATGAATCTATGCGGATCAGCCCGGAAACGATCTATCAAAGCCTCTATGTTTTCCCCCGCGGGGAACTTAAAGCTGAGGTCAAACGGTGTTTACGGACCGGCAGGACGATCCGTAAACCCCATCGTCAGGCTGATGGGCGCCGCGACATAGTTCCTAAGGAGCTACTCATTGCCAATCGCCCGCCCGATGTTGAAGACCGGGCACTGCCTGGCGATTGGGAAGGCGACTGCATCGTCGGCAAAGACAATCAGTCCCAGATCGGAACGTTGGTCGACCGGATGACCCGATATGCGATTTTGCTGCACCTTCCTCACACGCGCACCGGCGAGGAGATGCGTGATGCGATGCGCGTTGCGATCGGCGAGTTGCCGACGACGTTGAAGCGGTCGATCACGTGGGATCAGGGTTCGGAAATGCGTGGGGCACATCGTGATATCGCTATTGATCATGATCTGTCGGTCTGGTTCTGCAATCCGCACTCGCCGTGGGAGCGTGGCACCAACGAAAACACCAATGGGTTGCTACGCCAATATTTTCCGAAGGGTACGGATCTGTCTGTTCATTCTGCCGCGTACCTCGATGAGGTTGCTGAGGCTCTCAATAATCGGCCGCGGAAGGCGCTCGATTTCAGGACACCAAACGAGGCGATGGCTGCGCTGCTAGATTCAGCGGATTGATGGTGTTGCGACGATCACTGGAATCTACCCATCGAGCGTGCCGAAAATGCTGGACCACAAGCAACTTCGGCACGGTCAACGGTTGCCAACTTTGGGTCAGTTGCCGACCGGGCGGGTCAACGGCTTCTCCCCCGCTTCTGCGAACAGGTCGGCGACCTTCGATGCGGTCGCCAACGACTTCTTCGTGGTCGAGTAGATCCCGCCCAGCAGGATGACCACACCGAGGCCGGCAGCAACCCACCAGAGCGGCGCCATGTCCGAAGCCGACGACGTTCCCTGGTCGGCCGCGATCACCGAACCCGCCATCGCACCCGACAACGCCACACCGATACTGACGCCGATCTGCCGACTCGTGGATGCGATCGCCGAAGCGGCCCCGGCCCGGTCCCGCGGCATGCCACTGACCGCACCGGTGGTGATCGGCGCATTGACCATTCCGAAACCGATACCGAAGATCCCGAAAATGATGAGCAGCTGCCAGTTCGGGGTGACGTCGTCGACGGTGGACAACAGCATCGACGCAATCGCGAGGAGCGTCCCGGCCACGACCAGCGAGGGCCGGGTGCCGTAGCGCCCGACGAGTCGTCCGGACAGCGGCGAGAAGAGCAGTGTTCCGGCGGCCAGCGGCAGGAACATCAGCCCGGTCTCGATCGGGCTGTAGCCGCGAATGCTCTGCAGGTAGATCGACACCACGAACAGGAAGGCCCCAAAGGCCGCGAACGCACAGATACCGGTCACCGTGGCGGCCGAGAACGGGATGCTGCGGAAGAATCGCAGGTCGATGAACGGGTCGTGGTGCCGCAGTTCGTACCGACAGAACGCCCCGAACGCCCCGACGGTGATCGCAAAGATCCCGATCGTCACCGGATCGGTCCAGCCCATCGAGGGACCCTCGATCAGGCCGAAGACCAAACCTGCCATGAACACCACCGCCAGTGTCTGACCCACCGGGTCGAGACTGCGCACATGCTGCGACTTCGACTCGGGCACAACAAGTGCCGTTGCGACGACTGCGATGACGCAGATCGGCAGGTTGATCCAGAAGACCGCTTCCCAGCTGAACAGGTTGATCGCGGTCCCGCCGACGATCGGCCCCAGCGCCATCGAGATGCCCACCACCGCACCCCACACGCCGACAGCGCGGGCCCGCTCCACCCGCCCGGGGAAGGTGTTGGTGATGATCGACATCGCAACCGGGTTGAGCATCGAGCCACCGATGGCCTGGACGAAGCGGGCCGCGATCAGCACCTCGATACTGGACGCGAGACTGCAGAGCAGTGAACCGAGCGCAAAGGTTGCCAGGCCGATCTGGAACACACGGCGACGACCGAACTTGTCGGCCATCGTGCCGGACAGGAGCAGCAGACTGGCCAACACCAGGGTGTAGACGTCGATCACCCATTGCAGCTGCGAGGCACTGGCATCGAAATCCGCACGGATCGACGGGATCGCCACGTTGACGATGGTCGCGTCCATCGACACGATCAACAAGCTCAGACAGCAGGTGACCAGAATTGCGGTCTTCCGGCGGGGACTGAGCACCGTTGCTGAGGTCACCCGACAATTGTGCTGCTGCTCAGCTGGTGCGAGTGCGGCGGGTCACCTATCCGCCCGGTTCATCCGACCCGGGCGGGCGGCGTCTGGACCGGGACCACCTCGTCCGGGAATCCCAGATCACCGGACCGATTCATCACCACGAACACCACATAGGTCAGCATTGCGGCCATCGGCGCGACGACCAACAAGGCCCAGGAGAATCCGATCCCGCTCCCGAAGTCCAGGTAGGCACCGGTGATCCGCAGGCTCGGTGCCTGCGTGAACCCGTCGCCGATGGCCACCCCGTCGCGCCCCGGGAAACGCAGACGCGCCACCAGGTCGCCGACCCACACCGCGACCACACCGGACGCGATCGTCCCGAACGCCAAACCGGCGACACCGGCCGGACCCCGAAATCGCGGCGGCATCCAGAAGAGCACCGCCAGGACCACACCGGCGATCAGGGCCACCGAGAAGAACAGGCCGATGGCCGCGAACTCGGCGGTGCCGTCACCCGAGGCGACGGCGCGATCCGGCGCGACCACCCGGCCTTCGATGCCCGGGGTCAGAAAACCCCAGATCAGACCCCACAAAACCCCGACGAGCACCACACCCGCCGAAACAAAACCTGCAGACCGAACCCTGTCGGTCAACGTTTATACAGCTCCACCGAATCGACGGTACCGTGCCGCGAACAGCGTGCCGACCAGCCGTCCGGGCGAACCTGAACAACCATCCGGCGGCCACACTGTCCGCAGTAGCGGGGTGGTTCGAGTCCGAGCTGGGCCGCCCGCGGAATCGAATCGGGGTCCTGCACATCGAGCTTCACCCCGGTGTACACGCCATAGACCATCGGGACGGCCAGCGGGGTCGGGATGTCACTCATCGTCTGATCGCTGATCAAATCGAGTCGTTGAGTGCCTTGATCGGCATCTGCAGCTCGTCGAGCAGATCCAGATCGGTTTCGGCAGGACGGCCCAGGGTGGTCAGGTAGTTACCCACGATGACCGCGTTGATCCCGCCCAGGATGCCCTGTTTGGCGCCCAGGTCACCGAGGGTGATCTCCCGTCCGCCGGCGAACCGCAGGATGGTGCGCGGCAGGGCCAACCGGAACGCGGCAACAGCCTTGAGAGCCTCGGCCGCCGGCAATACGTCGAGGTCGCCGAACGGGGTGCCGGGACGCGGGTTCAAGAAGTTGAGCGGAACCTCGTCGGGATCGAGTGCGGCCAGATCGGCGGCGAACTCGGCGCGCTGCTCCAGGCTTTCACCCATTCCCAGGATGCCGCCGCAGCACACCTCCATCCCGGCCTCACGGATCATCTTGAGCGTGCCGAAACGCTCTTCCCAGCTGTGGGTGGTGACCACGTTCGGGAAATGCGACCGCGCGGTCTCCAGGTTGTGGTTGTAACGATGGACCCCCATCGCCTTGAGCTCATCGACCTGCTCCTGGGTCAACATGCCCAGGCTGCAGGCGATCTGGATGTCGACCTCGGCGCGGATGGCCTCGATGCCGGCGGCCACCTGGGCCATCAGGCGCTTGTCGGGTCCGCGCACGGCGGCGACGATGCAGAACTCGGTGGCACCGGACTTGGCGGTCTGCTTGGCCGCTTCGACCAGCGCCGGGATGTCGATCCAGGCACTGCGGACCGGCGAGGCGAACAGCCCTGACTGCGAACAGAAATGGCAGTCCTCGGGGCAGCCGCCGGTTTTGAGGGAGATGATGCCTTCCACCTCGACCTCTGGACCGCAATGCTTCATCCGCACCTCATGAGCGAGTTGCAGCAGGTCGGTCAACCTATCGTCGGACAACTGCAGCACCTGCAGTGTCTGATCCTGGTCGAGCCCTTCCCCGCGTTCCAACACCTGCTCACGCGCGACGTCGAGTATGTCTGTACGTACCGGCGCCTGTGTCACGTGGCCTCCCCTTTTCATCGTGAACGTTGTGCCTCAGTGTGCATCATCACCCAAATCGGACATGTGGTCGCGGGTCACAGTCCCGCCAGCCAATCCGGATCAAACCACCCATATGCCTGCGAAGTAAAACTACTGAGCGGTAGGCTTCCGGCCTTTGCCGGAATCCGGCCGACCACCGGGACACCCGTGAGCGCGGGTAGGTCGTCGAGGTTGCACCGTTCGGCCAGGCCCGGCTCAGACGGCCAGGAGCCGATGACGATGCCGGAGCACTCGAGTCCGGCGGCCTTGATCGCCGACGTGGTGAGTTCGGTGTGGTTGAGCGTGCCGAGCCCGGCCGCGGCGACCACCAGCAGCGGCGCCCCGATCCCGGCCGCGACATCGAGCAGGGTGATGTCCGGCGCCAACCTCACCAGCACTCCCCCGGCGCCTTCCACCAGCGTCAGATCATGCGCGTCCAGAGCCCGGACGCCGTCGATGATCGACTGCAACTCCACCGGCGGCGCACCTTCACGTGCGGCCGCCCGAGACGGCGCGAGCGGATCGCGGAAGCGGTATAGCTCGGACGTGGCGGTGACCCCCGCGAGCCGGACCACCTCGTCGACATCGCCGGGCTCCCCCGGCCCGACCCCGGTCTGCGCCGGCTTGCACACGGCGACCGTCGCACCGGACGCCATCGCCGCGGCCGCCACCGCGGCGGTCACCACTGTCTTGCCGACCTCGGTCGAGGTACCGGTGATCACGAGTCTCACAGTGCGCCCTCAGATCTCGGCGAGAACGGCTGTTACCACCTCTGCCACCCGGGTGATGTCATCGTCGGAAAGATCTGCCCGGACCGTCAGGCGCAGCCGCGACGTACCCGGCGGAACCGACGGAGGACGGAAGCAGCCGACGAGCACTCCGCGGTCGCGACACCGCCCGGCGGCGGCAAAGGCCTGCGCCGGATCCCCGATGATGATCGAGACCACCGCCGCCTCTGACTCCGTCCCGCCACAGAGTCTCGCGAGCCGGGCAGCGTTGGCACGCACCCGGGTTGCCAATTCGGGCTGTGCTCGCAGGACTGCCAACGCCGCCTGCGCGGCACCGGCCGCGGCAGGCGCCAGGCCGGTGTCGAAGATGAATGTGCGGGCCCGGTCGATCAGATGGTCTCGGACCATCGCCGAGCCCAGGACCGCACCGCCCTGGGAGCCAAGAGATTTCGAGAGAACCGTGGTGGTGACGAGGTCGGGGGCGCCGGCCAGACCGGCTTCGTCCAGAACCCCGCGACCGCCGATGCCACGAACTCCGAAGGCATGCGCCTCATCCACCAACAGCACCGCACCATTGGCGCGGGCCGCGGCATACAACTCGGCGACCGGGGCGATGGCTCCGTCGATCGAGTACACCGAGTCGGTGACCACCATCGCGCGCTGTTCGCCACGTCCTTCCAACTCGCGTCGCACCGCCGCATGGTCGCCGCGGTCGACGACCACCACCCGGGCCCGCGACAGACGGCACCCGTCGATCAGCGAGGCATGAGAGCCCCCGTCCGAAACGATCAGATCCCCGCGACCCATCAGGGCCGACACAGCGGCGATGTTGCCGACATAACCCGACGAGAACACCAGCGCCGCCTCGTAGCCGAGGAAGTCCGCGAGGTCGTTCTCGAGCGATTCGTGGATCTCGGTGGTCCCGGTGACCAACCGCGACGATGTCGATCCGGCACCCCACAGGTCGAGTGCCTCGTGGGCGGCCGCGACCACGTCGCGATGGCGGGACAACCCGAGGTAGTCGTTGGACGCCAGATTCAGCAACCCGTCATCGGTGCCGCGTGGCACCAGAGTCCGATGCAGCCCCTCTGCGGCGCGGACGTCGGCGGCCTCACCGAGCCAGTCCAGCGCGGTCTCGGTATCGGTGGCGTTCGGCGTCATCGGGTTCACTGTGAGAAGCCTCTCACAGGGCTCGATGTCGTCGCATGGCCCGCCACCGCGGCCCGTACCGCTGCGCCCACGCCACCCACGAGGGTCTCGATGTCCGATTCGGTGCAGATGTACGGAGGCATCGTGTAGACGAGGTCGCGGAACGGGCGCAGCCAGACACCGGCGTCGACAGCGGCGTCCGTCGCCACGGCCATGTCGACCGGATCGTCGAGTTGCACCACCCCGATGGCCCCGAGGACACGTACCTCCCGCACCCCCGGCAGCTCGGACAGCGGCGCCAGGCCGCCTGCCAAAGTCGCCGATATCCCGGCGACCCGATCGCGCCACGGCGAGGAGAGCAACAGTTCGGTCGAGGCGACCGCGATCGCCGACGCCAACGGATTGGCCATGAATGTGGGGCCGTGTGCCAGCACCCCGACGGCCGAACCCGAGATGGTGTCGGCAATCTCACGTGTGCACAGCGTTGCTGCCATCGACACATAGCCGCCGGTCAACGCTTTGCCGACGCAAATGATGTCGGGCGAGACGCCGACGTGGTCGGCGGCGAACAGCTCTCCGGTCCGGCCGAATCCGGTGGCGATCTCATCGAAGATGAGCAGCACACCCTGCTCGTCGCAGATGCGGCGGAGCTCCACGAGATAACGCGGGTCATGAAAACGCATCCCGCCGGCGCCCTGCACCACTGGTTCGACGATGACCGCGGCCAGCTCGTCCCGGTGCGCGATGACCAGTTCTTCGAACTCGCCGACGTAGTCGGACCCGAACTCCACCGGCGGCGCCGGCGCAAAGACCTGCCGGGTCAGGACGTCGGTCCACAGCGAATGCATACCGCCTTCGGGGTCGCAGACGCTCATCGGCGTGAACGTGTCACCGTGATAGCCGCCGCGCCAGGTCAAGAGCCTGTTTCGACCGGCCGTACCCCGAGCCCGCCAATACTGGAGGGCCATCTTCACCGCGACCTCGACGGACACCGATCCCGAATCCGAGAAGAACACAGTGCGCAATGGTTCCGGGGTGATCTGAACCAGCAGCTCGGCGAGCCGGGCCGCCGGTTCATGGGTGAGACCGCCGAACATCACGTGCGCCATCGAGTCGAGCTGGGTACGCGCAGCGTTGTCGAGGACCGGGTTGCGATAGCCGTGGATCGCTGCCCACCACGAGCTCATCCCGTCGACCACCGTGGTCCCGTCGGCAAACGTCAACCGCACGCCTTCGGCCGAGCGCACCACCCGCGGAGCCGGCGCCGGATGCGGCATGGTGCCGTACGGGTGCCAGATCAATTCGGAATCGAGCCTGCTGATCTCCGCCGCGCAACGCGCAGCCGATTCGTTCGAAGCGTCAGGAAACGGGGGCACGGACCCACACTAGTGAGGGCGCGCGGTGGAACTGAGCCGGGGATTCTGATCTGAGGCAGGTACATTACGTGGCTGGACATCCAACGGATTGCTGCGATCCGAACGAGTGCGCGGCAGACCCTGAACAAACGAGACACCAGACCATTGACTGCCACGCCCAGCGTTGACACGCGGACCTCCACGGTTCCGGCCGACACGGTGCCGATCTATCGCACCGACCTCGACGGACTCCGTGGCCTCGCGATCGTCCTGGTGGCGTGCTTTCACATCTGGTTCGGCCGGGTCTCCGGCGGCGTGGACGTCTTCCTGACCCTGTCCGGCTATTTCTTCGTCGGCTCGCTCCTGCGACACACCATCGTCAGCCAGGACGACCGGACCACGCTCTTCAAGACCGTCAACCCGGTCCAACGGATCACCCGCCTGGCCCGGCGCCTGCTGCCGGCCATGGTCGCGATCCTGATCGTCATCAGCCTCGGGACGCTGTTGATCCTCCCGGAGACGCGGTGGCTGGCCACCGGGCGCGAGGTCATCGCGAGCCTGTTCTACTACCAGAACTGGTTCCTGGCCTTCAATTCCCAGGACTACACCGCAGCCAGCTCGGCCAACAGCCCGTTGCAGCACCTGTGGTCGATGTCGGTGCAGGGCCAGTTCTTCATCGTCACGATGCTCACCGCACTGGCGCTTGCCGGCGCCCTCAAACTTCTGGTGCGGGCCGGGTTCAAGAAGCTGGCCGACCCGACGGTGATCCGCGTGGTCGTCGGAGTCGCGATCCTCGGCGTCGCAGCGGTGTCGTTCTACTGGGCGCACATGCGGATGGGCGTGAACCAGCAGTTCAACTACTACGACACCATTTCGCGGGCCTGGGAACCGCTCGCCGGCGGGCTACTCGCCGTGTGGATGCCGAAATGGCGGGTCCCCGACGTCATCCGCAACCTGGTGGCCATCATCGCGCTCGGCCTGATCATCAGCTGCGGCTGGTGGATCGTCGGTGTCGAGCAGTACCCGGGACCGTGGGCCCTGGTGCCGGTGCTCTCCACCCTGGCGATCATTTGGTCCGGTAACAACGCCGTCAAACGAGGGTCATCGGTCGAGCGGCCCGCGGTCAGCAACGCGTTGGCCACCCGGCAGATGGTCTGGCTCGGCTCGATCTCGTACGCGCTGTACCTGTGGCACTGGCCGCTGCTCATCTTCTACCTGACCTGGCGCGACAAGAACGACGCAACAATCCTCGAGGGCACTGTCCTGATCGCGCTCTCGATCGCCTTGGCGTGGCTGACCAAGCGCTACATCGAGGAACCGCTGCGCGCACCGCGGTCGGTGTCGATCCACAAAGAGAATCCGCCGCACAAGGGAACACCGACACGGCACCATGAACCGTCCCACGCCACGCCCGTTCGCCCGTGGCGCCGGCGTCTGCTGAACTATTCGACGGTCGCGGGCAGCCTCCTGCTGGTCGGCGCCATCGTGATGACGGCCGGGTTCAAGGCCTGGGAGTATCACGCCACTCACATGACCGTCGACACCACCAACCTCGATCCCCGCGTCTACCCCGGCGCCGCCGCATTCCTCGACGGGGTCGCCGTGCCCCGCGTGGATCCGCAACCGTCGCCGATGGCAGTGGTCATGGACTTGCCCGCAACCTCGTTCAACGGTCACATCAGTGACTTCGAGGACGGCGACGTCCACATCGGCGAGTACGGAGATCTGCAGGCCACCAACACCATTGCCCTGGCGGGCGGTTCGCATGCAGAGATGTGGATCACTGCGCTCGACATCCTCGGCAAGCAGAACCACTTCAAGGTCAGGACCTACCTGAAGATGGGCTGCCCGCTGACCGCCGAAGCAGAACCCAAGCAGTCCGGAGTCCCCTACCCGCAGTGCCGCGAATGGGTCGACAAGGTGATGCCGATGATCATCGCCGACCGCCCCGACGCGGTGTTCACCAACACGACGCGGCCCCGCGACAACGATCCCGGCGACTGGGTGCCCGACGACTACCTGCCGATCTTCGGCCAGTTCGCAGAGGCCGGAATCCCGGTTCTGGGCATGCGTGACAGTGCCTGGCCGCACAACGATGCCGGCGCCATCAACACCCCGGACTGCCTGTCGAAGAACTCCAACGACGAGTGCAGCACGTCCCGCGAGTGGGCCTTCGCACCCACCGACCCGACGCTCGACATCGTGGAGCAGTTCCCCAACGTGCATCCGATAGACCTCACCGACGGAATGTGCGATGAGACGACGTGTCCTGCCGTCGTGGGGAACATCACCGTCTACAAGGACTGGCACCACCTCAGCGCCACCTTCATCCGCAGCCTGATCCCGGAATTGCAACGTCAGATGCAGGCTGCCCTGCCCTGGACGTAACCGGCAGATCGCGGTGACGTGATGCGCTCTACTTGCGAATGCCTCCCGGCCCGCATCCCAGTAGGGTCGTGGGCATGAGTAAACGAGAGTGCAGATGACGACGCCTGATGGTGGTGCGCTCACGCAGGACGCCGGTGAAGAAGTCGCCGCCGAGGTGAGTACGCCAGAATCGGACACCCCCACCGCAACACCGGTCCAGAACGGTGCCGCCCTGACCGAAGAGGTCGAAGACCTCATGGTGTGGCCGGGAACGGCCTACCCCCTCGGCGCCACGTTCGACGGCACCGGAACCAACTTCTCGCTGTTCTCCGAGGTCGCGACCAAGGTCGAGTTGTGCCTGATCAGCAAAGACGGCACGGAGACACGCATCGAACTCGAGGAGGTCGACGGCTACGTCTGGCACGCGTACCTGCCGACGATCTCCCCCGGGCAGCGCTACGGCTACCGCGTCCACGGACCCTACGATCCCCGTCAGGGCTTGCGATGTGACCCGTCGAAGCTGCTGGTCGACCCCTATGGAAAGTCGTTTCACGGAGAGTTCGACGGCGACGCGTCGCTGTACTCGTATCCGATCTCACTCGATCCCCCCGCCCCCGAATCCTCGTCCGGGGAATCAGCGGTGGACGAAAACGGCACAGCGGTCGACGGATCCGACGCCGAGACCCATCCCACCGGTGCCCAGGCAGGTACGGCCAC
This sequence comes from Williamsia sp. z71, assembly GCF_059553375.1. Lineage (NCBI taxonomy): Bacteria > Bacillati > Actinomycetota > Actinomycetes > Mycobacteriales > Nocardiaceae > Williamsia > Williamsia sp. z71. The sequence continues at coordinate 622,355 of NZ_JCANWX010000002.1, read as the reverse complement.
CGACACCGCGGCCGCGCCCTCGACCGACATCGAGGACTTCGCCGATGGCGACGCGGAGGCAGACACGGCCACCGAAGCCGAGGACACCGCGCCCGAGCCGGAACCGCAATCGGGGGAACCCGACCCACTGTTCGGAGATCCTCCACGCCTGGATTCATTGGGCCACACCATGACCTCGGTCGTGATCAATCCGTTCTTCGACTGGCAGAACGACCGCGCGCCCAACCGCCCGTACTACGAGACCGTCATCTACGAGGCCCATGTCAAGGGCATGACCGCCACGCACCCGGAGGTCCCGGAACAACTCCGCGGGACGTATGCGGGGCTGGCGCATCCGGCGATCATCGACCACCTGACCAAGCTCGGTGTCACGGCCATCGAACTGATGCCGGTACACCAGTTCCTGCAGGATCAGACGCTGCTCGATCAGGGTTTGCGCAACTACTGGGGCTACAACAGTTTCGGGTTTCTGGCGCCACATGCCGACTACGCGTCGAACCGCCGGGCCGGTGCCGCCGTACCCGAGTTCAAGGCCATGGTCCGGGCGTTCCACGACGCGGGTATCGAGGTCATCCTCGACGTGGTCTACAACCACACCGCCGAGGGCAATCACATGGGCCCGACCATCGCCTTCCGCGGCATCGACAATGCCGCCTACTACCGGATCGTCGACGACGAACCGTGGGCCTACATGGATTACACCGGGACAGGCAACAGTCTCAACGCCCGGCATCCGCACACCCTGCAGCTCATCATGGACTCCCTGCGGTACTGGGTCCTCGAGATGCACGTCGACGGTTTCCGTTTCGACCTCGCCTCCACCCTGGCCCGAGAACTGCACGACGTGGACAGGTTGTCGGCGTTTTTTGATCTCGTGCAACAGGATCCGGTGGTCAGTCAGGTCAAACTCATCGCCGAGCCGTGGGATATCGGCGAAGGCGGCTACCAGGTCGGCAACTTCCCCGCCCTGTGGACCGAATGGAACGGCAAGTACCGCGACACCGTCCGCGACTACTGGCGTGGCGAGCCGGCGACCCTGGGAGAGTTCGCCTCCCGGCTCACCGGATCCTCTGATCTCTACGAGGCCACCGGCCGCCGGCCGAGCGCCAGCATCAACTTCGTCACCGCGCACGACGGATTCACGTTGCGAGACCTGGTGTCGTACAACGAGAAACACAACGAGGCAAACGGCGAGGACAACCGGGACGGAGAAAGCCACAACCGGTCCTGGAATTGTGGCGTCGAGGGTCCGACCGATGATCCGGTCATCGAAACCCTCAGGGGCCGACAGCAGCGCAACATCCTGGCCACCCTGATGCTCAGTCAGGGCACCCCGATGATCGCCCACGGCGACGAGATCGGCCGGACGCAACAGGGCAACAACAACGTCTACTGCCAGGACAACCCTCTCGCCTGGATGGATTGGGCGCTGGCAGAGACCAATTCGGAGCTCCTCGATTTCACGGCAAGGGTCATCGAACTCCGCAAAGAACATCCGGTGTTCCGCCGTCGGCGTTTCTTCGCCGGACGTCCCATCCGCTCCGGCGACGAACCTCGTGACATCGCCTGGCTCACACCGTCAGGCGACGAGATGACCGAAGAGGATTGGGACAGTGGTTTCGGGAAGTCGCTCGCGGTGTTCCTGAACGGATCAGCCATCGCAGAAAAGGACATCCGGGGTCGCGTGGTGCAGGACGAGGACTTCCTGATGTGCTTCAACGCGCACTACGAGCCGATCGCGTTCCAACTCCCCACGACCTTCTACGCCAACGAGTGGGAGGGCGTCCTCGACACCGCACATCCTCTCGGTGACAGCGCCGTCATCGCCAAGGCCGGAAGCCCGGTCCTGGTCACCGGAAGGTCGTTGCTGGTCCTGCGCAAGGTGCACTGATGATCCTGCCACCCACCGCCACCTATCGCCTCCAGCTGAACAGTGGCTTCACGTTCGCCGACGCCGTCGAACATCTCGATCACTATGCGGCACTGGGGATCAGCCATCTCTACCTCTCGCCGGTACAGACCGCCGAGGAGGGTTCGGAGCACGGCTACGACTGGGTGCCGCCGCCGGAGGTCTCCCCCACACTCGGCGGCATCGACGGCCTTCGGACGTTGCGCCACGCCGCCGCCGAACGCGGTATCGGGTTGATCGTCGACATCGTGCCCAACCACACCGGCGTCGAGGACCCTCGCCAGAACCCGTGGTGGTGGGACGTCCTACGGCTGGGCCCGGACTCCGAGTACGCCACGTACTTCGATATCGACTGGTCGCCGGAAAACGGTGCAGACGGCAAAATTGCTCTGCCCGTTCTCGGTTCACCCGACGACCTCGACGCACTGGAGATCGACGCCTCTGGTCCGGAGCCGGAACTCGCGTTCTACGAGCACCGCTTTCCCCTGGCTCCCGGGACATACGACCCACCGGCACCTGAATCGGCCGGCGCGGTGCACGAGAAGCAGTCATATCGGTTGGTGCCATGGAACATCGGCGTCATCGGGTATCGCCGTTTCTTCTCCGTGAACGGGCTCGCCGGATTGCGACAGGAAGACCCGGCTGTGTATGCGGCCACCCATACCCTGGTCCGGCAGCTGATCAATGAGGACCTGGTCGACGGGATCCGGGTCGATCATCCGGACGGCCTGGCAGACCCGCAGGGTTATCTGCGCAACCTCCGCGACGACCTCGGGCCGGACCGCATCCTGCTGGTCGAGAAGATCCTCTCGAAAGGCGAACCACTCGACCCGACGCTTCCGGTCGACGGCACCACCGGATACGAGACCTTGCGTACCGTCGGAGCCGTACTCGTCGACCCGAATGGTGAAGAGCCACTGGGTGATCTCCACCAGCGCTACGCCGGCGACCGCGGCGATCACCGGTGGATCGAGGCCACCGAGCGGCATCTGAAGTTGTCGATCATGGCGGACACCTTCCCCGCCGAACGCGCCCGACTCCGGCGCACCCTCGAGGCGTACGCGGCCGACGATCCGGTGGCCGACGGACCTGCACCGGCCGCCGCGGACATCGAGTCGGCAATCGGTGCGGTCATCGCCTCCCTGGGGGTGTACCGCAGCGACTACCCGGTTCTCGCCGGAACCCTGGAACGGGTGGTGGCAGAGGAAAAGAAGCGACTACCCGCGTTGGGTCCGGCATTCGACCTCATCGCCGCAGCCGTCGAATGGGACACCGAGGCCAGGGCGCGTCTGGCGCAGCTCTGCGGTGCCGTCACCGCCAAGAGTGTCGAGGATTGCCTCTTCTACCGAACCGCCCGGCTGGTGAGTTTGCAGGAGGTAGGTGGTGATCCGGGGACCTTCAGCGACTCGATCGACGATTTTCACCGCGTCAACGTCGAACGGGCCGGCGCCTGGCCCCGAGCCCTGACCACGCTCTCGACCCACGACACCAAACGCAGCGAGGACGTCCGCGCGCGTATCGGCGTCCTGTCCCAGGTCCCCGCGCGCTGGACGGAATTGGTGGATCGGTCGCAGGCGCGCAATCCGGCGCCGGACGGTGTCACCGGATTGTTCCTGCGGCAGAACCTCTTCGGCATCTGGCCGATCGACGGTGTGATCACGGACGATCTGCGCCGCCGCTTCCACGACTACGCGACAAAGGCCATCCGCGAGGGCGGGGTCGGCACCACGTGGACCGAGGTCGATGACGCCTTCGAGTCGGCAGTGCATGCGTGGATCGACAACGTATTCGACGGCCCCTGCGCCAGGGATCTGACCGACCTTCTGGCCGAGGTCCGATCACACGTCGAATCCGACGCCTTGTTGCAAAAGGGGCTCGCCATGCTGACGCCGGGAGTCCCCGACGTCTACCAGGGCACCGAGTGGTTCGACGATTCACTGGTCGATCCCGACAACCGGCGACAGATCGACTACACGCAGTCGGTCGATCACCCCAAGGTGGCGATCGTGCGCACCGCGGCACACCTGCGCCGCAGACGTCCCGAGGTATTCGGGAACGGCGACCATCACCCGCTGACTGCGCATGGTCCTGCGGCCGAACACGTCATCGCGTTCGGTCGCAGCGCACCCGGCGGGGACATCTCGGTGATCATGACCGGCTGCCGCTGGACCGCACGGCTCGACGAAGAGCGGTGGGAGCAGACCACACTCGACCTGCCACCGGGCACCTGGCGAGAACTCCTGACCGGCAGCGACATGTCCGGAACCGTGCACCTCTCCCGATTCGGAACCGACGTCGGCATCCTCGAACGCATCCACGACTAGCCCGAACCCCCGCCGCCGAGCGTGCCGAACGGACCGTCGAGCGTGCCAAAGATGCACGCACGCATGCAGTTTTGGCACGCTCGACGGTGTTTAGGGCACACTCGACGGTGATATGGGCACGGTCGACGGATCAGCCGGCGGGCGCCGGAGCGGGCTCGGGGGTCGGAGCGGGTGCGGTGACGTTGGGATCCGCGCCGGTACCGGTGTCGGCTGAACCGATGCCGGTGCTCGACGGACCCGGATCCATCTGGGACACCAGCCATTTGCCGTCGTGTTTCTCCATCGTCAGCTGGAACATACCGAGGTTGGTGACCGGAGTGGTCGCCACGCTGCTGGTGCCGGTGATCTCGGCGACCACCAGTGTGGTTGCCGTGTCGGTCGTGTTCGACACCACACCCGACGACCAGATCTCGGGGGTGATCTTGAGTTGCATGGAGGCGATGTCGGTCTGGGTCTTCTCCCGCTCGTTGAGCAGGTTGTCGCGGAACGCGCCGGTGGTCAACGGCGACATCCGGTTGACGTACTCACCGGCGGTGGTGGTGTTCATCGAATCGAGCAGTTGGGTGACGAAGTAGTCGGACGCCTTCTTCGCGTCCGCCGCCGCGTCGAGCTCGGCCTTGTCCGACTTCCAGTTGACGCCGAAGAAGATCACGGCACCCAACAGTGCGACAACGACCGCACCGGCGAGAACTTTTCCGACGACCGCAAGGCTGATGGTGATCTGCTTGCCGCTCTTGGTATTCGATTCAGCGGCGATCGGTCCCGGTACAGCGGTTTCGACTGTCGGCGCGTCGACCTCCGGACCCGCGGCTTTGCGTCGCGGCTTCCCCGTGGGCTTCTTGCCCATCGAGACACCCTCGGTGGGCTCGCCTTCGGTTTCGGGTCTGCTGTTCTCGGCCATACGGCGTTTCTACCTCATAACAATTGTCGGACGGTGGCGCGTAATGCTCCGGTAGCTCAGCCCAACGGGACGGTACGCGCGTTCGGATCGAAATTCGGGGGCGGTCCGGCGGTGTCATCGCCGGGCGGCCGTGGAGCGTTGGACGCCCCGCGGATCTGTTGTGTCTCATCCTCGGTCACGCAGTACAGGTTGACCGGCACCGTGGCCTCGAGGATCTCGGTCGGCGGTTCCGGCAACACCGGGTACTCGCAGTACGGTCGTGGATAGATCGACCCGTAGGCCCACCAGGCACCGTCGTGGAACATCGCCTGCGAGGTGATCGCACCGTCGCGGATCGCCGGGAATAGATTGACCAGCGCCGGCGCACGCAACGCACCCTGCTCCGCGATGTCGAGGAACTGCGTCAGTACACCCGACAACGGATCGGTCAACTGGTTGAGGGAACCGCTCAGGGTGGTCAGCTGCGCCGGTGCCCGCCCGAGGAAGGTACGCAACTCCTGGTCCGAGGCGACCAGGGCGTCGATCAGATCACCGATACCGGTTGTCAGCGTTCCCAGGTCGGGCTGGATGTCGGCCGTCGTCTCCAGGATCGTTCCGGTGTTCTGGATCAGCGTCACCGTTTCCGGTAGTACCCGATAGAGGTCGGCGAAGATCACGCCGCCGCTGTTGAACAACGCGCGCAGTTGGTTCTTCCCATCGCTGTCGAGTGCGATGTCGAGTTCGTCGATGGTGACACTCAGTTTCTCCGCATCGATCTGTCGGACCACGTCCAGTGACGATTCGAGCAATTTCGGGAACGCGACGGTCGACGACGTCTGTGTGGTCGAGATCTTGTCACCATTCGAAAAGTACGGTCCGTCGGCGGTACTCGGCTGGAAGTCGACGTATTGCTCACCGACGGCGGACAGACCGAGTGCCGCGACATGCGAGTCCTTGCTGATCTTGTACTCGGAGTCGATCACGACCGTCACCTCGACCGAGGTCGGGGTGGCCCGGATCTGATCGACCGCACCGACACGGGCCCCACGCAACGTCACATCGGACGTGCTCTGCACGCCACCGGAATTGGCGAACTCGACGGTCAGTTCGTAGGTGTCGTCGAGTGGCCGCCAGCGCAGCACGCCCAGGCTCAGGTAACCGATGCCGACGAACATCACGAGCACCAGGGCAAGGTTGGAGAGCAAGATCTTGTGTTTGTACAACCAGGCTGTCATCGCTCGCCCCTCACCCACAACATCCGCGCGTACCGGTCAGGCGGGCCAGCACCCTGGTCAGCGTCTGTTCCAGACTGTTGACACCATTGGTGAGGTCCTCCATCTCGGGAAGTCTGCTGCGGGAATCGAATCCGAATCCCGGCGACAGGTACCAGACCCTCGCGGACACGGTGGCAGCGCTGCCGGGTGTGGCGTCGACCCATTTGGGAGTCAGCACCCGGAGCCTGTCGGCCAGCGGACCGAGCTCACCGGCGGCGCGGCCGAACGCCTCGACATCCATGGCGAGGTTGTTGGCCAACTCGACGGTGTTCGCACTCTGGCTGTCGAGGAAGTCGTTGAGCGCATCGGTGACGGCCTTGGTCTTGTTCATCGTCGTCACGATCGACGGGATCTGACCGTTGACCACATCCAGTGCCGGGCCCACCGTGCCGATCGACGCCAGCAACTCGGTCCGGCCGTCGGCCAGGTCGGTGGCCACCGCGTTCAACGACGCGAGCGAGGCGTCGATCTCCTCGGTGTTCATGGCCAGACGGCTCACACCGGTGGTCAATCCCGAGATCACCCCGGTCAGGTCCTCCGACTTGCCGCCGATCGCGTCGGACAGTTCGTTGATGATCTCGGTCAGATTCTTGATGGCGCCACCGTCGACGAACGCGGTCGCGGTCACCAGCAGGTCCTCGACGGTGGCGGCCTCGGTCATCTCGCCGGTGAGGGTGTCACCCGACGCCATCAACGCCGCCGACGTGGCCTGCTCCGGCGGCAGCAACGCCACGAAGACGTCGCCGAGTGGGGTCGCCTGGCGGAGTTGGGCTCCGGTACCGACCGGCAACTCGATGTCCTTGCGGACGCGCATCGTGACATCTGCCCGGTAATTGTTGGCGGTGATCGTCTCCACCAGGCCGACGTCGTTGCCGTTCAGCTTCACCTTGGCCCGTGACGGCAGGTTGAGCGCGTTGCCGAACGACCCGTTGATCTCGTAGCCGTCACCGACACCGCCGGGTGCGGGCATCGGCAACTGTTCGATCGTCAGGCTGGGAATCGCGCCACATCCCGAGAGCAACATCGTTGCCGCCACGGCCCCGATCACACTCGCGTGCAACTTATTTCCGGCCCACTTCACTGTCCTCATTTGTTCAACTCCACCAGCGCCGAGAACACACCGAGGTCCGGTCCGAAGCCGGTCAACTTACCGGTCCGGCAACCGTCTGCGTCCAGGTTGATCGCCTCACAGAACGTCCCGAGGAGCTCGTTGTCGAGCAGCGACTTGTCGACCAGGACCTGCGCACGCCAGGCCCGTTGTTCCGTCGACACCGAGTTCGCCAGGTTCTCGAACGCCAACGGCGCGACATCGATGGTGTCGACCAACTGGCGCGAATAGTCACTCAGGTTGCTGATCAACCCGGCCAGCCGACCCATCGCGCCACCGAGTGTGTTGGTGTTCGCCTCGAGGAACACCGCGGTGTTGTTCAGGGTCTGGTTCAGTGCGTCGAGCGTCGCCTGGAGTCCGACCGACTGATCGCCCAGCAGCTGCGACACGTCCGTGAGCGAGTCCGAGAACGCGGTCATCTTCGGGTAGTTCTCCACCAGTGCGGTGGTCAGCTCCGACATGTTCTTGATGACCTCGACCAGGGCGTCACCGTTGTCGACACCGACCTGGGCGAACTTGCCCAGCTCGTCGATCGCGGTTTTCATGCGCTCACCGTTGCCGCCGAAGATGCCGGCCGAGATGGTCAGCATGTCGCCGAGTGGCCCGTTGCCGTCCGGGTCGGATCGGAACTCCTCCACCAGATTGTCGACGGTATCGAACAGGGCGCCGATCTCGACCGGCGACTTCGCGTCTGCCAGCGTGTCGCCCTCTTCGAGCCTGGGCCCCTCGACATACGGCGGCGACAACTCGACGTGCCGGGTGGTCACCAACGAGGTGTTGATGATCGCCGCGGTGGCATCGACGGGAATCGGGATGTCGTCGTCGACGGTGAACTCGACCTTGACGCGTTCCCCCTGCGGGGTGATCGCCAGGACCCGACCCACCGGCATGCCGAGCACCGAGACGTCGTTGTCGACATATAGGCCGGCAACGCTGTCGAAGTAGGCGGTCAGTTTGATCGACTGCCCGGCGGCGTGTTTGAGCCGCTCCGGGATCAGTGAGCAACCAGAGCCCACCAACGCCGTGGTCAGCAAAACCGCGATCAGGACAATCGTGCGGCGCTGGTGTGCCCCCGAGGCGGCGGAATCCATTCGATTCAGCATCCGGCCACCACATTTGCTGCGCAGAGCCAGTTGTCGGGGAACAGACCCCACGGGAGATATCCCATCGCGTACGGACCGGAACCGGTGGTGTTGGCGATCACGCGCACGGTCAGCGGCAACACCTCGAGCAGATGCCGCAGGTTGTCCCGGTTCTTCTCCATGCCCTCGGAGATGGTGTTCAGGTTCATCACCAGCGGCGCGAACTCGTTGTTGTTCTCCGCCGCCAGCGCCTCCATCTCGTTCGACAATTCGGCGACACCGTCGAGCATGCGTGCCACCATTTCTTGCCTGGTCGCGATCTTCTGGGCCAGCAGTTGACCCTGCCCGACGATCACCGAGAGCTGGTACTGGCTACTGCTGATCACGTCGGTGACCGTCTCGGTGTCCTGGATCAGCAGGTTGATCTGGTCGGTGCGGTCGGTGATCACCTGCGACATCTGCGTCAGTGCATCCAGCGTCTGCGTGGTGACCCCGGGTGCGTCGGCCAACTGCTTGTTCAGTGCGTCGACGCTGTCGGCCAGTTCGCCCGCGTTGATACCGGCGAGCACCGGCGTGCCGCGCTCGATGGTCTTCTGGAGGTCGTAGGGCACCTGGGTGTTGGGGATCCGCGACCCGCTCAGCTCCTCGGTCGAATCCCCGACCTTCAGGTCGATGAATCGCTGTCCCAGCAGCGTGGAGAGCTTGATCTCCGCCGAGCCGTCCACCATCACCTCGACGTCTCTCTCGACCTCCATGGCGATCTCGACGTGGTCACCGGCGAGTTCGGTCGACGACACCTCACCCACATCGATGCCGGCCACCCGGACCTTGTCACCGGGCCGGATACCGCCGGCCTGGGAGAAGTCGGCCGTGTACTCACGTTTACCGATTCCCGAGTCGGACAACACAAACGTCGCCCCGACGACGACCAGCAACGCCACCGCACCCAGGACACCCAGCCAGATGAATCGGCTGTTGCGCCAGCTCGTTCGGAGCCGGTCCCGATTGAACACGCTCATCGGCACACCACCGAGTGCTCACTGCCGCCGATCTGACTGATCAGTCCCGGCGGGAACAACACCCCGCCGATGGACACGTCCAGATCGCAGGCATAGATGTTCAGGTATGTGCCCTGCCCCATGACCATCGGGAAATGCGCCAGGAACAGCGGCAGGTCGATGGCCAACTGGTCGAGCTTGGCGCCGATGCCGATCAGCTCGCTGGTGGTGCTCTGCAGACCGCTGCCGATCGACGCGACGTCGGGCCGGATCTGACCGATCAGCCCACCGAGACGATCGGTCGCGCTGCCGATGCTGTCGACGGCGGCGCCCAGCGCGGGCGAGTTGGCATTGAGACCCTCGATCAAACCGGCCAGGTTGCTCACGAGCTCCTGCATCTGTTCGCCCTGCTTGCTCAGGTCACCCATCACCGCACTGAGGTTGGTGATGACGGCGGCGATCACCTGGTCGCGGTTGGCGAAATCGGAGGCGACCTCACCGATCTGGGCAATCGTGTAGCTCAGCGAGACCTCGTTGCCCTGGAAGGTCTGGACCAGGCTCTCCGAGAGCTGGTTGACCTGCTCCGGTTCCAGGGTGTCGAACACCGGCTGGAATCCGGCCAGCAACGCGGATACATCGAACGAGTCCTGCGACGGTTCCGACAACGTCGAGCCCGCCTTCATCCGCTGCTGTTCGGAATCCTCGACCAGCTCCAACCCGAGGTACCGCTGCCCGATGAGGTTCTGATACTTGATCGACGCGCGGGTGTTGGTGAAGACCGACTGGTTGTTCTGGACCTCGAACTCCACCTCGGCGCGGTTGCGATCGAGCTCGATCGACGCGACCCGGCCCACCCGGACACCGGCCATTCGGACGTCGTCACCTTCGTGCAGACCTGCCACGTCGTTGAAGTGGGCGGTGTACGTGTTCGTCTCACCCGACACCGAACGTTCCAGTGTCGACCAGATGGTCCAGGTCAGCACCAGGGCCAGGACGGCGAAGAGACAGAACCCGATCAACGGCTTGCGATAACTCATCTCCCACCTCCCTGAACTCGGACGGACTGCACCAGCGGCCCCAGCATCAACGTCTCGGCCGCGGACGGCTTCCGTTCCAGCGCGGCCTCCAGGGTCTTGTTGTCGGTCGCGGTGGTGACAACGCCCGGCGAGGAGGCGGGGGTCGTGTCGCCGGTTGTCGTCGGGGTCCTGGAGCCGGCGGGGGTGATCGCCAGCGGACCCGAATTGGTCGGTCCGGTACCGGTACCGGGTCCGGTACAGCCCGGCCCCCGGGTCATCCCGTATTCCCCGCCGTTGTAGACCGGGCAGTTCTGGTGCTTGTACATCTGGAACGGGCTGAAGCTGACACCGATGTTGAGCATGGGCTTGCCATTGGTGCCGGTGAACACGGTCAGGACCTTGCCGGCGAGTACGTTGAGCGCGGCCAGGCTCTGCGGTAATGCGTCGGCATCCACCGCGATGGCACCGGTCAGGGTGTTGAGGTCGTTGACGATCCGGATACCGCCGTCACCGTTGGCCGCGAACAGCGTCTGCAGGCCGTCGATCATGCCCTGTGCCGAGGTCAGGGTGCTCACCAGTTCACGCCGGCGCTCGATGATCGTCAGCGACGGCACCACCGCACGCCCCATCGCGTCGAGGAGTTCGGGTGTGGATTCCGCGATCCCCCGCATCGACTCGTTGAAGTTGTCGAAACCCGGGGGCGCACCATCAGGGAACTGCGCGTTGATCTGTTTCCAGTACTGGTTGAGTGTGCCGACGAATGCGCTGAACACGTTGCCGCCACCACGCAGTGCCTCGGCAATGGTCGCCAGGACGCGGCCGATCTCCTCCGGCGGTACGGCCGTGAACAACTCGCGGAGTTCGTTCTGCACCGACTGCAGGGCGATGGTCTCCTTGGACTCGTCGGCGGTGATCTTGCTCCCGCTCGACAGGTGCCCCTTCGGGTCGGCAGGCGGGATCAGTTCGACCGAGTTCACACCGAAGAGGTTGCTCGGGACCGTCCGGGCGGTCACGTTCGCCGGAATGCCCGACGCCTGTTCGGGGACGATGTTGATCTTCACGTCCGACAGACTGGTGTCGGTGACCTCGACCGCGGTCACCGCACCGACGATGAGCCCGTTGTACCGCACGTCGGCCTGGGTGACCAGACCGTCCCCGATGTCCTCGAGGCCGGCGGTGACCTCCACCTTCTCGTCGAAAGCGCCCTGATACCGCAGCGCGAGCACCGCCAGGATCAGGATCACGACGATCACGAATGCGAGGCCACGCAGCAGGTACTGGGTGGCCGACGGGTTGCGCCCGGTTGTGTCTACGAACATGACTTCACCCCGAGATCCGGATGCCGGGCGACAGACCCCAGAAGACCAGGGTCAGCAAGAGATTCGCGAAGACCAGCACGATGATCGACAGTCTGATCGCGTGTCCGGCGGCGACCCCGACACCCTCGGGACCACCCGAGGCGAAGAAGCCGTAGTAGCACTGGATGAACGTGGTGAGCATGACGAAGATGACCACCTTGATGACCGAGTAGACCATGTCGCGAGAGAGGATGAACTGGTAGAAGTACGACAGGTAGACACCGCTGCCCTGCCCACTCTGCAACTGGAACATCACCTGGCAGGCAATGTAATTCGCGGCCAGTGAGACCGAGTAGAGCGGGATGATGCAGATCACGGCTGCGATCATCCGGGTGGTGACGAGGTACGGCATCGGGCGGATCGCGATCGATTCGAGCGCGTCGATCTCCTCACTGATCCGCATCGAGCCCAGTTGTGCGGTGAACCGGCAACCCGACTGCGCGGTGAACGCCACGGCCGCGAGCAGCGGACCCAGCTCGCGGGTCGTCGCGAACGCCGACACGGCACCGGTCACCGGGGACATCCCGAGCAGATTCAGCGCGGTGTAGCCCTCGATGCCGACCGTGGCACCGCCCATGATGCCCAGCAGGATGATCACGCCGATCGTTCCGCCGCCGACCACGATGGCGCCGTTGCCCCAGGTGACATCGGAGAGCAGGCGCCAGATCTCTTTGCTGTAGTGCTTGAACGCGATCGGGACGGCACCGACCGACCGCACCAGGAACGTGACCTGGTGACCGATCAGAACCAGGACGTCGCGGGGTCCCGAATAGACCTTCTTTCCCCACTCGAGCGGCTTCAGCGCCGGGGGCGTGTATTTGGACGCAACCATCTCAGACCACCCTCGTCGGGACGAGCACGGCGAAGATCTGGGTCAGGATCACGTTGACGGTGAACAGCAGGATCACCGAATTGACGACGGCGGCGTTGACCGAGTTGGCGACGCCGGACGGTCCACCTTTGGTGTTGAGACCGCGATCGCATGCGACCACCGCGACAATGGCACCGAAGATCACCGCCTTGAGAATGGCGAAGGCGAGGTCGGCGGGACTGGCGAACGACGCGAATGTGCCGGTGTAGCTACCCGGCGTCCCACCTTGGGCGTAGACGTTGAACACGTAACCGGTGACGAACCCGATGAAACAGACGAAGCCACAGAGCAGGAAGCTGACGACCATCGTCGCGAGCAGTCGCGGCGAGATGAGTCGCTGGGTCGGATTGACGCCCATCACCCTCATCGCGTCGATCTCGTCGCGAATGGTCCGCGAACCCAGATCGGCCGCGATGGCCGAACCGACGGCACCGGCGAGCAGCAGGGAGGTCACCAGCGGCGCGCCCTGCCGGATCACCCCGAGGCCGGTGGCCGCGCCCGAGAACGAGGTCGCGCCGATCTGGTTGGCGATGTTGCCGACCTGAATGGAGACGATCACGCCGACCGGGATGGCCACCAGCAGGGTGGGGACCACCGAAGTGTTTGCCATGAACGCACATTGGCGGATGAACTCACCGAACGGGAACCGACGCTTGATGATGTCGACGAAGAGGACCTTGAAGACCTCGAGAAAGAGCGTCATCTGCCGGCCGAAGGTCTCGAAGGAGGCAACGATGTGCTCGCGGAACCACCGCGTGAGCGGTGCCGTCCTCCTGCGCGCCGCGGCAGCTCCCCCGATGCCTGCCGTCACGGATTGTGTAGTCACACCCTGCCTTCGTCGGAATGGTTGAGCTACGCCTCGGCTTCGTCTGCGGCCCCCGCCACACGTAACCGAATTGTGTGAGTTCGCTCATAGTGCCACATCGATATCGAACCGCCCAGCGAACACGCTCGGCTTCGTGGAAAAGCCCGTTTCAAAAAGCAACTCATGCAATACGGGACTCCGCCGAATTCCCCTGAACACCGGCAGCGTGCGAAGTCACACCAGCCCACCGCCCGGTCAAAATCGATACCCGGTGCGATTACTCGTTAACTTAGCCCGCAGCCCGGAGCGATTTGGGGCGCCTGGACAGGCGACGCTCCCGGGCTAGAGGACATACGGTTCAGGAGTGACATTTCTTCCTGTGTGGGCCCCTGTCGCCCAGAAAATGCGTGTGATCATCGACGGCACGACGCACGAGATGCTGCCGCGCCCCGGTGATTGGTGGGAATCGCCCGTCAGCGCGGCCCCCGGAGCCCGCTACGGATACCTGATCGACGACTCGACCGAGCCGCTCCCCGATCCACGTTCGCCGCGACAACCGGACGGTGTCCACGGACTCAGTCAGGTTCACGAGGTCGCCGAACAGGTCTGGACCGACTCCGGGTGGGAGGGCAAGCCGGTTGCCGGCGCGGTCATCTACGAACTGCACATCGGAACATTCACGCCCGCCGGAACCCTGGACGCGGCGATCGACAGACTCGATCACCTGATCTCACTGGGAGTCGAGTTCGTCGAACTGATGCCGGTCAATGCCGTCAACGGCACCCACAACTGGGGTTACGACGGCGTCGGCTGGTACGCGGTTCACGAACCCTACGGCGGCCCGGACGCGTTGGTCCGGTTCGTGGATGCGGCCCATCGGCGCGGACTCGGCGTCATCATCGACGCCGTCTACAACCACCTGGGCCCGTCGGGCAATTACCTGCCGGACTTCGGCCCGTACATGACGTCCGGCGCGAACAGCTGGGGTCAGGCGGTGAACCTGGACGAGGCCGACTCCGACGAGGTCCGGGAGTTCATCCTCGGCTCCGCATTACGATGGATGGAGGTGTTCCATGTCGACGGTCTACGGCTCGACGCGGTCCATGCCCTCGTCGACCGGACCGCCCTGCACCTGCTCGAGGAACTCCAGATCCGCACCGACGAACTCTCGGCCCGGGTGGGCAGGCCGCTGTCGCTGATCGCCGAGAGCGACCTCAACGATCCCCGATTGATCACCCCGCGCGAGTTCGGCGGGTACGGTCTGGCCGCGCAGTGGTGCGACGACGTCCATCACGCGATCCACACCGCCGTCTCGGGTGAACGTCAGGGCTATTACGCCGACTTCGGCAGTCTCGGATGCCTGTCGAAGGTATTGCGGGAAGGCTTCTTCCATGCCGGGACGTACTCGTCCTTCCGGCGCCGCAGGCACGGCCGGCCGATCGATCCCGCGCGGATCAAGGCCACCTCGCTGGTGGTCTACACCTGCAACCACGACCAGATCGGCAATCGCGCGATCGGCGACCGGCCCGGCGAGTATCTGAGCGCCGGACAACTCGCGGTGAAGGCGGCGCTGGTGCTCACCTCCGCATTCACCCCGATGCTGTTCATGGGCGAGGAGTGGGCGGCGAGCACACCATTCCAGTTCTTCACCTCGCATCCGGAGCCAGAACTCGGTGAGGCGACCGCGAACGGCCGCAAGTCCGAGTTCGCCGAACACGGCTGGGATGCCGAGGAGGTTCCCGATCCGCAGGACCCGCAGACCTTTGAGCGTTCAAAGTTGCGCTGGGATGAGCTCGGCGTCGGCGAGCATGCCCGGGTGCTCGGCTTCTATCGCTCCCTGATCGCGCTGCGCAGTGGCGAACCCGACCTGTCAGCGGACACCTTCGACTCGGTGACCACCGACTGGGCCGCCGACGGCACCTGGTTCGCGATGCATCGTGGCGCCATCACCACGATCGTCACCCTCACCGAGCAGCCCGTCCCTCTGCCGTTCACCGGCACCGTGTTGGTGGCGTGGGAACCGCCCGCGGACGGCACGATGGCCGGCCACAACGCGGCGGTGCTGCGCCGGGCCTGATCCCCGGGGCCCCCTCATCACAAACGAGCCGGTTATACGAGGATGAGCCACATATTTGTGGCTCGTCCTCGTACAACCGGCTCGTTTGGGGTGGTGGGTTCGGGTCAGGTGAGGTAGCGGTAGGCCGGTGATCCGGGTTCGAGACGCTCACACGTCAGACGGGAGTTGTCGATGCGGCCGAGCAGCGGGCCCAGACCGTCCGGCGATCCGAGTTCGATACCGACCAACGCGGCACCGGTCTCCCGGTTGTTGCGTTTGACGTACTCGAACAGCGTGATGTCGTCGTCCGGACCGAGGACCTCGTCGAGGAATCGCCGCAGGGCGCCGGGCTCCTGCGGGAAGTCGACCAGGAAGTAATGCTTGAGGCCACGATGAACCAGGGACCGTTCGATGACCTCGCCGTAGCGCGAGACGTCGTTGTTGCCACCGGAGAGAAGGCAGACCACGGTCCAGCCCGGTTCGATCGGCAGATCGTCGAGTGCGGTCACCGACAACGCGCCGGCGGGTTCGGCGATGATGCCCTCGTTCTGGTAGAGCTCCAGCATCGCCGAGCAGATCGCACCCTCGTCGACGTGGGTGATGTGTGAGCCGCCGAGGGGCAGCTTGTCGATGTCATGATGCACCGTGCTCGCCGGCGGCAGATCCGGATGCGAGGCGACCGTCGCACCGGCGGCGACCATGACCTGATGTCCGATGTTGCCGATCCGCCGGACGGCGGCGCCATCGACAAACGGATCGATCTTGTTCAGGGTGACCGGACCACCGTCGACCAGTGCCGCGGACAGTGAGATCGCCCCGGTCGGTTCGACGCCGACGATGCGGACCTCGTCGCTGTGTGCGCGCAGGTACGTCGTGATGCCGGCCAGTGCGCCGCCGCCGCCGACCGGCACGACCACCAGATCGGGCATCACGCCGAGTTGGGCGACGATCTCCTTGGCGATGGTGCCCTGTCCGGCCGCGGTCCGCGGATCGTCGAACGCGTGGATCCAGGTGGCTCCGGTGGCCGCGACATCGGTCAGCGCCGCGGCCGCCGCCGCGTCGTAAGTGTCTCCGACGGCAATGAGTTCAACGAATTCGCCACCGTGCCAACGAATCCGGTCACATTTTTGCTTGGGTGTATTGGTCGGTATGTAGATCCGGGCCCGAATCCCCATGCTGCGGGCCGCGTAGGCCACACCCTGGGCGTGATTGCCCGCGCTGGCGGCGACCACTCCGGCGTCCCGCTCGGCGCCCGTGAGCTGTGCCATGACGTTGTAGGCGCCACGAATCTTGTACGAGCGCACCGACTGCAGGTCTTCCCGCTTGAGGTACACCGTTGCGCCGGTGCGCGCGGACAAACGCTCGGACAGCTGCAGCGGAGAGGCGACAACCACGTCACGGATGCGCTCGGCCGCCGCGTCGATCGCGGCGGCATCGAGCGGTGTGGCGATGATGTTGTCGGTCGGAGATCCACTAGTCACGCCAGCTATGGTCTCACTTCTCCGAAACGAGGCTTCCGCCGCCACACCCGCCCGGTTTACTGCGCGGGTTCGAGGACGAACACCGGGATCTGGCGATCGGTCTTCTTCTGGTAGTCGGCGTAGGGCGGGTAGGCCTCGACGGCGCGTTCCCACCAGATCGCCTTCTCGTCCCCGAACACCTCACGGGCGACCATGTCCATCACCTTGGGGCCGTCCTGGAGTTCGACCTGCGGGTGCGCAACGACGTTGTAGTACCAGACCGGGTTCTTCGGTGCGCCGCCCAGCGAGGCGACCACCGCGTACTTGCCATCGTGCTCCACCCGCATCAGCGGCGATTTGCGGAGCTTGCCGGACTTGTTGCCCACCGTGGTCAGCACCACGACCGGCATACCGTTGAGCTCGGTGCCCTTGGTACCGCCGGACTCGACGATCTCTTCGGCCTGCTTGCGTGCCCAGTCGGTGGGACTCGGCTCGTATTCACCCTGCAGTGGCATCGATCCTCCATATGTGTTCATGTGCACGAACCGCGTGCACAACTTCGGTCAATCTCCCCCGCCGGGCCGGCATTCCTCGACCCGGCAGCGGATCTACACGCTCAAACAGGACGGTCCGAGCAACGCCTTGAGGTCACCCATCAGCGCCGACGTCGGGTTGACGCGCAGCTGATCGTCAAGTTTCAGAGTGGTCTCCTTGGAACCGCTGGTCAACCGGACGTGGACGTCGGACGTTCCGGGATGACGGACCAGCACCTGCTTGAGCGCACTGACCCGGTCGGCGGTGCACAGTCTCGTCGGCATGATCAGCGACACCGGCTTGGCGACTCCGACATGCGAAAGATCAGGAACGGCAAGGTCATTCGCGGAGATCATCATGCTGTCGTCGCGCAGGTTGACGCGCGCCTTCACCAACACCACGGCATCGGCGGCGATGTCCATGCCGAATGCCTGATAGGCCCGCGGGAAGAAGTAGACCTCGACACCACCGACCATGTCCTCGATCTGGACAACGGCGTACGACTCGCCCTTCTTGTTGACCCGTCGGGTGACGGCCGAGATGATGCCGCCGATCACGATCTGGGCACCGTCTTTCGCATTGCCTTCGAGCAGCGAGCTGATCGAGGTGTCCGTCTGGGCCGAGATGACGTGCTCGACGCCGTTGAGCGGATGCCCGGAGACGTAGAGCCCCAACATCTCTCGCTCCAGCGCGAGTTTGTGCTTGGTATCCCACTCCTCGTCCGGGACCTTCACGGCGAACGCATCGTCGGTCACGCCACCACCGCCGTCGCCACCGGCATCGCCGAACAGGTCGAACTGTCCGATCGCCTCGGCCTTCTTGGTTCCCAGAACCGCATCGACCGCGTCGGCGTGGACCAGGAACAAGCCCTTGCGCGGATGGCCGAGCGAATCGAAGGCCCCGGCCTTGATCAGTGATTCGGTGACCTTCTTGTTGCAGGCCGTCACGCTGATCTTCGCCAGGTAGTCCGAGAAGCTGGTGAACTTCGACTTCTCTTCGCGCGCTTCGATGATCGACGCGACGACGCCGCTGCCGACGTTGCGCACCGCGGCCATGCCGAACCGGATGTCCTCACCAACAGCGGAGAAGTTCTGCTGCGACTCGTTCACATCCGGCGGCAACACCGTGATCCCGAGGCGTCGGCAGTCGGCCAGGTAGATGGCGGCCTTGTCCTTGTCGTCGGCCACCGAGGTGAGCAGCCCGGCCATGTACTCGGCCGGGTAATGGGCCTTGAGGTAAGCGGTCCAAAACGAGACCAGGCCGTAGCCGGCCGCGTGCGACTTGTTGAACGCGTATCCGGCGAACGGCAGGATGGTGTCCCACAGCGCCTTGATCGCGGCCTCGGAGAATCCGTTGTCCAGCATGCCCTGCCGGAAACCCGCGTAGGCCTCCTCGAGCACGGACAGCTTCTTCTTACCCATGGCCCGGCGCAACAGGTCGGCCTGTCCGAGCGAGTATCCGGCGACCTTCTGCGCGATCTGCATGATCTGCTCTTGGTAGACGATCAGGCCGTAGGTGTCGCCCAGGATCTCCTTGAGCGGCTCTTCGAGTTCCGGGTGGATCGGGCTGACCGGCTGCTTGTTGTTCTTGCGGTCGGCGTAATCGTTGTGGGCGTTCATGCCCATCGGACCGGGCCGGTACAGCGCCAGCACGGCGACGATGTCGCCGAACCCGGTGGGCTGCATACGTTTGAGGAGCTCTCGCATGGGTCCACCGTCGAGCTGGAAGACGCCGAGCGTGTCGCCACGCGCCACCAGTTCGTAGGTTTCCGGGTCGTCCAGCGGCAACGAGTCGAGGTCGAGGTCGAAGCCGCGGTTGAGCTTGATGTTGTCGATCGTGTCGCCGATGACCGTGAGGTTGCGCAACCCCAAAAAGTCCATCTTCAACAGGCCGATCGCCTCACACGACGGGTAGTCCCAGCCGGTGATGATGGCGCCGTCCTGCGCGCGCTTCCACACCGGGATCGCCTCGGTCAGCGGCTCGGACGACATGATCACCGCACAGGCGTGGACGCCGGCGTTACGGATCAGGCCCTCGAGACCCAGGGCGGTGTCGTAGATCTTCTTGACATCCGGGTCCGTCTCGATGAGCGTGCGGACCTCGCTGGCCTCTTTGTACCGCTCATGGCCGGTATCGGTGATACCGGCGATCGTGATGTCCTTGGCCATGATCGGCGGCGGAAGCGCCTTGGTGATGCGGTCGGCGATCGCATACCCGGGCTGGCCGAACTGGACGCGGGCCGAGTCCTTGATCGCGGCCTTGGTCTTGATGGTTCCGAAGGTGATGACCTGGGCGACCTTGTCGCTGCCCCACCGTTCGGTCGCATACCGCACCATGTCACCACGGCGGCGATCGTCGAAGTCGATGTCGATATCGGGCATCGACACGCGCTCCGGGTTGAGGAATCGCTCGAACAGCAGACCGTACGGAATGGGATCGATGTTGGTGATGCCCAGAGCCCACGCGACCAGCGAACCGGCCGCCGAACCACGACCGGGACCCACGCGGATACCGACCTCGTTGGCGTGCCGGATGAGGTCACCGACCACGAGAAAGTATGCCGGGAAACCCATCTGGATGATGACGTCGAGTTCATAGCTCGCCCGGTCGAGGTATTCCTGCGGGACCTCACGGCCCGGGAACCGGCGGGTCCGCAGACCGTGCTCGACCTCTTGGCGCAAGAAGCTGGGCTGCGTATGGCCTTCGGGCACCGGGAAGATCGGCATCCGGTCACGGTGCTCGAAGACCTCACCGTAGCTCTGTACCCGCTCGGCGATGAGCAGTGTGTTGTCGCAGCCACCGGGGACCTCTTGATCCCACAGCTCGCGCATCTCGGCGGCCGATTTGAGGTAGTAGCCGTCGCCGTCGAACTTGAACCGCGTCGGATCGGACAGCGTCTTGCCGGTCTGTACGCACAGCAGCGCCTCGTGGCTGGAGGCGTGGTCTTTGGTGACGTAGTGGCAGTCGTTGGTGACCAATGGCGGGATGCCCAGTTTGCGACCGACCTCGAGCAGTCCGTCGCGGACGCGGCCCTCGATCTCGAGGCCGTGCTCCATCAGCTCCAGGAAGAAGTTCTCTTTGCCGAAGATGTCCTGCCACTTGGCGGCGGCCTCGAGCGCCTCCTTCTCATGGCCGAGCCGCAGTCGGGTCTGGACCTCACCGGACGGACAGCCGGTGGTCGCGATGATGCCCTCGGCGTGCTCGGCGATGATCTCGGCATCCATGCGGGACCACTTGCCGAGTTGTCCCTCGATCGACGCCCTCGACGAGAGCTTGAACAGGTTGCGCAGACCGGTGGCGTTCTCGGCCACCATCGTCATGTGGGTGTAGGCGCCGCTACCCGAGACGTCGTCGCCCTTCTGGTCCCGGCTACCCCACAGGACGCGTTTGGTGTTGTGTCGCGACTCCGGGGCGATGTACGCCTCGATACCGATGATCGGCTTGATACCCATGTCGGTGGCGACGTTGTAGAACTCACTGCCGCCGAACATGTTTCCGTGGTCGGTCATGCCGATCGCGGGCATCTCCAACCGGGTGGCCTCGGTCATCATCGGTTTGACCTTGGCCGCCCCGTCGAGCATCGAGTACTCAGTGTGGTTGTGCAGATGGACAAACGAATCCGACACGCGCTACCTCTCAATTCGAACTCTCGAACACCACGCCGACGCCGCCGCCGAGAGCGGGTCGCGGGCGCAAGGCCTTCAGTCTAGGCGGGGGTACCGACGAGCCCGGACAGGCGCGGCGGACACCTCTTCAGGAAGTGACGGATGTGCCTGTTGTGGCCCACTGTGACCCCGTCACACAACCCACTGTGACCCGTCATACGACCAGGAAGATCGCCACGACGATCGCCATGGCCACCACGACCAACCCGATCAGCAGGGCGATCATCACCGCGTTGGAATCGGAATCGCCTGCCGCCGGCGACGTCGGTGCCCGGTGTGGGTACTGCACCGGCACCTGGTGCGCGGGCGGCGTCGCCTGCGGATACCGCTGGGGGACGAAACCCTGCCCCGCCGGCTGCTGCGGTTGCGGTGTCGATGGCCCGGCCGAGACCGGCGGCGAGTAGGTGGACACGCCGCCCTGTCGCAGTGCCGATTGCAGCGCATCGGTGAACTGTCTGCAGTTGGCGAACCTGTCGTCGGCCTCCTTGGCCATGGCCTTGGCGATGACCGAATCAACCGCCGGCGGCACCCCGGGGACCAGCTCCGACAACCGCGGCACCGGTTTGCTCAGATGTCCGGCGATGACATCCGCGGTGCCCTCGCCCTGGAACGGAACCCGGCCGGCGATCAGGTGAAATGTGGTGGCCGCCAAAGAATACTGATCTGTCCGGGCATCGACCGGCAGGCCCTTGAGCTGCTCGGGTGAGGCATAGGACAAGGTCGCCAGGACCGTCCCGACCACGGTCAGCGACTCTTTCTCGTCGGCCGCCTTCGCCACGCCGAAGTCCGTCAGCAACACCCGCTGCTCATCGGCGTCGGTGGCGTAACCGCGGTCGATCCCGTCGCCGAATCCACTCGATTCATACTCCGAGAGCAGGATGTTGGCCGGTTTGATGTCACGGTGCAGCAGTCCCCGGCGATGGGCGTAGTCGAGGCCGCGGGCGATCTCACCGGCGATCCGGACGACCCGCTGCGGCGGGAGACCCACCTGCGCACCGGCTTTCTCCTGCGCCCGATACAGTTCCTGGGCGCAGTCGGTACCCGCGACGTACTGCATCGAGATCCACAGCATGCCGTCGCTGCGGCCCCGGTTGTAGATCGTGACGATATTGGGGTGGTCGAGCCCGGCCGCGACCTCGGCCTCCCGCAAGAACCTCTTACGGAATTGTTCGTCCTGCCCGACCTGCTCGCCGAGCACCTTGATGGCGTCGCTCCGGGGCAGTTCGGGATGTTTGGCCAGATATACCGCGCCCATGCCACCGCTGCCGAGGGCACGCTCCACCCGGTAACCGGCGATCCAGGACCCCGGCTGCAACATGGTGTCCCCTCCCCACAACTCACACGTCGTCCAGGGCACACCATATAACGCCGCTAGCCCGGTGGAATGGGTCCATCGTCGGGTACCGGTTCGACGACATCGACCATCGACGGCAGCAACGGGATCACCGTGAACATGCCCGCTCCCGCATCCTCGGGCAGCGCCTCGACCGCCCGGACGCCGGGAGCTCCGGCGACCTGCTGCAGGACCCCGAGCCGGCCACGGACCACCAGTCCGATCAGGCACGTGCACCCGGCCCGCAGCCGCGCCGCGGCCACCTCACCGACCTGTTCGGCACGGTCGGTGCCGGTGGAGCGGACGATCACCTGCTCGGCCGCGATCTGTTCCGACCAGTGGAAAGAATCCTCGGTGTTGCCGGTCGCGGCCCGCACCGTCGGTGTCTGAACCCGGTCGATCTGCACGTTGAAGATGTTCTGCGACAGCAACATCGACGGATACGACGTGGCCAGCGCCCAGCCCTCGTCGAGGGCATCGGCCTGGGACAACGAGATCAGCGCCCACCGGTCGGTGTCCGGTCCGGACAACGACTCCTGCGCCCGCGTCAGATAACCGGCGACCTCTTCTCCGTTGTCGGGGCCCAGGACGTCATCGGTCACCACCGGCTTCGGGACCGGATTGGCCACCCCGACCACATAGAGACCGGCCACCAGGACCACGACCACGGCCACCAGGCCGAGTGCGGTACGGACGGCCGAACCCACGACTAACCGGCCCGGAGTATGTCCAGCGCATGCTGCAGATCCGCCGGATACGGACTCGTGAACTCCACCAGTCGACCGTCAGCCGGATGAGCGAACGACAACGCCCGGGCGTGCAACCATTGCCGCTCCAGACCGAGCCGGGCGGCGAGTACCGGATCGGCGCCGTACGTCAGGTCACCGCAGCAGGGATGGTGCAGGGCCGAGAAGTGCACGCGGATCTGGTGTGTGCGGCCGGTCTCCAGGTGCACATCGAGAAGGCTTGCCGACCGGAACATCTCGACGGTGTCGTAGTGGGTGATGCTGTGTTTGCCCGACGCCGAGACGGTGAACTTCCAGTCGTTGCCGCGACTTCGGCCGATCGGGGCGTCGATCGTCCCACTGCGCGGATCCGGATGTCCCTGGACCACAGCGTGATAGCGCTTGTCGACGGTCCGCTGCTTGAAGGCCCGCTTGAGCGAGGTGTACGCGCGTTCGGAGGTCGCGACCACCATCACGCCCGAGGTACCCACATCCAGACGGTGCACGATGCCCTGACGTTCATGCGCTCCCGAAGTCGAGATACGGAATCCCGCGGCCGCCAGACCACCGATGACCGTCGGTCCGGTCCATCCGACGGACGCATGCGCCGCGACCCCGACCGGCTTGTCGACCACCACGATGTCGTCGTCCGAGTAGATGATCTCCATGCCCTCGACCGGCTGCGCCTCGATCGTCAGGACCCGCGCCGGTGCCGGCAACACCACTTCGAGCCATTCGCCGCCGACCAGCTTGTGGGACTTGCCCACCGGCGAGCCCTCGACACTGATGTCACCGTCGTCGGCAAGTGTCGCCGCCACTGTCCGCGACAGCCCGAGCATCCGGGCGACGCCGGCATCTGCGCGCATCCCGTCGAGGCCGTCCGGGATCGGCATGGACCGCGATTCCCTGGTCATGCGTCTCGGCCGTTCTCTGTCGGATCTTCGGTGCTCACTTTGTCGTTCACTGCCTTTGTTGTTGTCGAGTTGTCTGAGTCGTCACGGGGGTCGTCGTCGCGGTGGTCGCCGGCGCGGGTTCCGTCGAACTCGAATCCGAAGAGGGTCAGGCCCACCAGGAGGACGGCGCCACAGACCACCGCCGAATCGGCGACGTTGAACACCGGCCACCATCCGACCGACACGAAGTCCACGACGTGTCCGCGGAGTACGCCCGGTGACCGGAACATGCGGTCGATCAGGTTGCCGAGGGCTCCACCGAGGACCAACCCGAGGCCGACAGCCCACCAGAGAGAGCCGAGCCGGCTGCTGTACCGCACGATCCCGACCACCACGGCGAGCGCGACGATCGTCAGAACCCAGGTGTATCCGGTGGCCATCGAGAAGGCCGCACCACTGTTGCGCACCAGTTTGAAGGTGACCGTCTCACCGATGATCTCGATCGGATCGCCGGGTTCGATCACCGCGACCGCGATGATCTTGGTCACGAGGTCGGCGATCAGGATCACGAGCGCGACGATCACCAGCGTCACCCAGACCTTGGGCCGGGCCTGCTGTTGCGGGGCTACGTCAGCGGTCGGATCGCCGGCTGACCGGGGGGTGGGCTCGCTTGTCACCTGTCCATCATCCATGAGCGACTCGATACGCTGGCGGCCGTGTCCTCTCCTGCTCCGCTCCGGTCCACGACCCGAGTCCGATTTCTGCCCCTTCGCCGTGCCCCTCGTCTGTCCCGGCCGGTCGGATCCCTTGCCGCCGCCCTGGTCCTGACCATCGGCCTGGCGGGATGTGGATCCGACGACAAGAACACCGCGCCTCCGGCACCGACGGGCTGTGCCACCGATACCACCGCCGGGGCCACGGACGCGGCGCTCCTTCCCGTCCCGCCAGCGGAGGTCACCCTGGAAACCGCAGGTGAGCAGCCCCTCGCGGCGGCTCTGAGCGCGTTCGACCGGGCGAGCGCACAGCCCGCCAAGCTGGTGACCACGTCGACGTTCGCGTCCCCGGACGGCGAGGGTGCCGCGTCGTCGGCGACCACGGTCGACCTGCCGATGACCGCCCGCGTCAACTGCACCGATGCGACCGACATAGACCTGCAGATCGGTGCCGCCGGATCCCCGGACACCGCCCTGAACCAAGCACTCAAAGCCCAGGACGGTTCGCGCGCCGGCATGAGCATCGGCACAGGTATGGCGCCCATCTCACTGCGGATCCTGCCGAACGAGGACGCCGACGACAACGCGCGTCAGGCGGTGGAGGAAGCTCTCGTGTCCACCTTCCAGCGTTCCGTCACCCTGCCGACCGAACCCATCGGGATAGGGGCACGGTGGGAGGCCGTCCGCACCGTGAACGCCGGAGCCAGCGTGCGTCAGACGATCAATGCGACCCTGACCGCCCGTGAAGGCGACCGGCTGACGATCGAGTTCACCATCGACGAGACTCCGAACAACGCGGTGTTCCGGCTTCCCGAGGGAGGCACCCTCAACATCGAGAGCTATTCGATGACCGGCGGCGGAACCGTTGTCCTCGATCTGACCCGGGGTGTGCCCGTCTCCGGTCAGATGAACATCTCCGGTGGCCGCACACTGGTCGGTGGTGATGGAACCCAGTTCCGTCAGCTCCTCGGTTTCAACTCGACCTGGGGCCGGTAGGACCGAACACGGCACGACCCCAGCTGACAGAAACACCGGCGCCGATCGCGAAGAACTCGCGATCGGCGCCGGTGTCGGTTCAGATCTGTTATCGGTACCGATTACTCAGGTGGGACGATGTCCTAGCTGGTGGCCGGGCACATCGGGCTGGTCTCGTTGGCAGCCGACAGGAGCAGGCAGACCGTGGTCGAGGACAGCTTCCAGGTGCCGTTGTCGAAGACGATCAAGGCCTCGAGCTGCTGCTCCGGGGTATCGGGCAGCTTGACCTTGACGTTGGCCTTCGCCTGGTCCTTACCTGCGGGACGGACGGGGGCCACGATCTGGTATTCCAGGTCCGGGTTCGCCTCAGCGGCTTCGACCAGCTTGTCGAAGAGGCCCGGGTCCTTATCGGAGTTCTGCACCAGCTTGGTCTTATCGGTGGCCGGAACGTTCGGGTTCAGCGCGGTCTCGAGCATGGTGTTGAGCTCGGCTGCGGTCGGCGGCTTGCTGGAATCGGTCAGGCCGCCTCCGCCTGGCGACTCAGAACTGGCAACCGTCGTGGTCGTGGTGGTGGTCGATCCGCCGCCGCCGTCGTCGTCGGAGCAGGCAGCAATGGACAGGAAGGCGCATACTGCGACTCCGGCGGTCACGAACTTACGAAGCTTCAAAATCCGTCCTTCTCATTTCACAACCGGTCACCGGAAGTGACAGGTGAATCGGGTCGTTTGGGCCAAGTCGGCATCGGTCCCGACCCACTATGCCAAATGCATCCGGATTTGACCCGTGAGGCCGCCAGAGTCGAAGCTGACAATCATGGCGTACCCGCAGGCTGTCGTGTCAATTCTCACCACCGGCGGGACCATTGCCAGTCGCCGTTTCGCCGACGGCGCGCGTCCGGATGTCGGTGGTGCCGAACTCATCGCGGACGCACGCTCGGACGCGGACGCCACTGAACTGCGGGTGCGCGACATCCTGCAGGTCGATTCCGGGGCACTGCTCCCGGCAGACCAGGACGCGATCCGGCAGGCGGTGGCATCCGAACTCGGCGATCCCGACGTCCGCGGGGTGGTGGTCACGCACGGCACCGACACCATGGAAGAGACCGCGATGCTCATCGACCTCATGCATCGCGACCCGAGACCCGTTGTGGTGACCGGCGCGCAGTTGCCCGCGGACTCCCCCGACGCCGACGGTCCGGCCAACATCGAGGCGGCCGTTGCACTGGCCCTCGACCCCGGCCTACGCGGGCGCGGGGTCCTGATCGCCATGGGCGGCGAGGTGGTCGCCGCACGTGGCGCAACCAAGTTCGACACCCGCAGCCCGATGCCGTTCCGGCAGGTTCATCCGGGTCTGCCCCGACGACTGCTGCCACCCGCTCCGATAGCCGGGGTCCGGGTGGACATCCTGACCCTCTATCCGGGCGTCGATCCCCAGATCCTCGAGTGGGCCGCCGACGCCGGTGCCGACGCGATCGTCCTGTCGGCCAGCGGTTCCGGCAATACCCATCCCGATGTCGTGGCGGCGGCCGGCCGGGTGATCGACCGCGGCATACCGGTGGTCGTATGCTCGCGGGTCCCGCTCGGTGAGGTGGTGCCACTCTACGGAGGTGGCGGTGGCGCAATCGATCTGATCAGATGCGGCGCGGTGATCTCGCCGTGGCTTCGCGCCTCGCAGACAAGGGTCGCAGTGCAGGCGATCCTTGCCGGCGGCGGTGGCCGACAAGAAATCTCCGCCTTCTTCGCCCCCGACTGAGGCCCGAGCCAACCGGAGCCGGCACCCCTCCGCCGACCGTGCCGAAATCACCGTTGACCGTGCCGAAGTTGCACGCACCAGGCCACTACCTCAACAGTTTTGGCACAGTCGGCGGTGATTTCGGCCCGCTCGACGGTGATTTCGGCCCGCTCGGCGGCCGGTCGGGTTACTCCTCCTCGGGGACTTCGCGGAGGTACTCCTCCGGCCAGTCGAGGCTGAGCAGCGGATCCGCTTTCTGCAGATCGGGATCGTCGAGGGAGAACGTGCGGGCGAATCCCGGTCCGCGGGCGCGGGTTTCGAACCGGATCGTCACCCGGCCATGCCCGCTGCCCTGGACCCAGCCGTATCCGTGCTCCGGGTGGTGGACGTCATCGCCGGTGGTCCAGCGCAGCCGGTCGGCGTCCGGCGTACGACCGCCGGGATAGGACTGCTCCGCCGACGACGCATCACCCTCGCCGGCCTCGGGCCCGGAGAATTCATCCAGCTCCGGGAACATCGAAAACTGTTGCACCGCCGTCAAACCGGAGTATCCGACGCCGACCAGGCGGATCGGCCCGATCTCCTGCGGGTCGAGCACCAGACGCTGGGCGGCGGCGGCGAGGACCGGAAACTCCGTGGTGGCCGCGGGCAGCGTGCTCGACCGGGTGAGTACCGACATGTCGGACTTCTTGAGTTTGACCACCACCGTCCGGGATCCGCGCCCGTCGGCGAGAAGTCGGCGATGCGCGGACGCCGCAGACCGTTCCACTGCCCCGCGTAGCTTTGCCAGATCCGTGATGTCCTCGGCGAACGTCGATTCGGCGCTGATCTGTTTGGCCGAGGCCCGTTCGGCGACGGGCCGGTCGTCGATACCCTGTGCGAGCAGGTGCAACCCGGGACCGACCGTGGCGCCCAGTACCGACGAGACCTCCATCGGCGACATGGCCGCCAGGTCACCGATCGTGTCGATACCCAAGCGTTGCAAACGTTCCCCGGCGACCGGTCCGATCCCCCACAGTTTGCGTACCGACAGCCGAGACAGGAACTCCCGCTGCTCGTCGGGCCGGACGACCACCACACCGTCGGGTTTGGCCATGCCGGAGGCGATCTTGGCGATCTGTTTGCCGGTGCCGAAACCGACCGATGCGGCCAGCCCCACCTCGTCGCTGATCCGCTTGCGCAACCGCTGCGCGAACTCTTCCGCGGCATCGGCATCGGCCCCGGCCAGTTCGGCGGGCTCGGCGAATGCCTCGTCGAACGAGAGGGTTTCGATCACCGGGATCATCCCGCGCATCAAGCCGAACACCCGCCTGCTCACCGCGCCGTACACCGATCCCCGCGGTGGCAGCACCACCGCGCCGGCGCCGACCAGCCTGCGCGCCTGATGCATCGGCATCGCCGAACGCGCACCGAATACGCGAGCCTCGTAGCTCGCACCGGCAACGACTCCGCGTCCGCCCAGACCGCCGACCATCACCGGTCGCCCGCGCAACGTCGGCCGGGTGAGCTGTTCGACCGAGGCGAAAAATGCATCCATGTCGATGTGCATCACCCACCGGGAACTGCTGCCCCCGCCCTGTTGTCGCACATCGGCAATCGTATGCCCCGGCGGCGACACCGGAATGGACCCGGGGCGTCAGGAAGTGGCGCGCAACTCAAAGACCGGAATGATCCCTCCGGCGGCCAGCAGTTCCTCCTGCGAGGAGTCCGCGCCGATCTTGACCGGCATCAACGAGGCGACCTCCCACCCCCAGCGCTTCAGGTACGGGCGCAGCAGCGCCGGCTTGTCGGCGACCTCGACTTCCGAGACCGAATACGTGGTGGCGGTCCGGCCGCCGCGCAGCGTGCACGTTCCGGCTGCACGGACATTGCGCGCCCACTGCGTCTCGCCCCGCGCGCCGATCAGATAGGTGCGGCCCCCGATGCGCAGCGGGTTGACCGGGATACGTTGCAGATTGCCCGAGACGCGGCCGCGCACCTCCAAGGTGCGTGCCCCGGCGAGTGTGATTCCCCGGTCCGCCAACCACGCGACGATGCCGTTGAAGAAATGCACACCCCTGCCGGGCCGGTTGTAGTGCGTGATTGCGGTCATGACCTGCTCCTTCACTCGATTCGGAGAGCACTGCTCTCGCTTGTTATCGAGTGTGCACCACCGTCGACCCAATTGCAAGAGCACTGCTCTTGTTTGTGGCAGGATGACACCATGGACAAAAAGCCGACCCCGCGTGCGCAGGCCCGGATGCAGACGACGCAGCGCATCCTCGAGGTCGGCCGGGAGCATCTGGCGACGTACGGCGCGGCCGCCCTGTCGCTACGGGCGATCGCCCGGGATCTCGACCTGGTGTCCTCGGCGGTGTACCGCTACGTCGCGAGCCGCGACGACCTCCTGACCATGCTGGTGGTCGACGCGTACACCGAACTCGCCGACGCGGTCGGTACCGCTCACGACACCGCACCGGCCGACGATCCGAGAGAACAGATCCGCCGCAGCGCCCTGGCGTTCCATGACTGGGCGGTCGCCGAACCCGCGCGCTACGCACTGCTCTACGGCAGTCCCGTCCCCGGATATCAGGCACCGGCGGAGAAGACCACCGAACCGGGGACACGTGTTGCCGCACTGCTGATGCGCACCATCGCCGATGCCGCCGCATCAGGTCGGATGACCCCTCAGGTGTCGTTGCACCAGGCAGGTGTGGACGCCGTCTTCGACGGCATCCGAGAGGAGTTCGACCTCGAACTCGACGACGATCACCTGCACAGCGCAGTTGCGTTGTGGGCCACCACTGTCGGCCTGACCAGTCTGGAGGTGTTCGGGCAATTCGGCGTCGAGTCACCCACCGATATGCAGACGCTGTTCACCCTGCAGATCGATGGGCTCCTCGATCGGATCGGACTGGCTGCGAGCCGGCCCGTGCTTCCCTAGCCCGCCTTGGTGACCGTCGCCTGTACGCCGTCACCGAGTTCGACCCACGGCCCCGATGCGGGCTCGTCGCGTCCGTCGACCACGCTCAGGTCCACGGCCAGGATCTCGCCGGCGATCAGGTCGGCGTGCCGCCGCGCCCACTCCAGATGCTCGGCAGGTACCGCCAGGACCACCTTGATCCGGTCCGACACATCCAGCCCGGCACTGCGTCGGGTTTCCTGTAGTTCGCGGATCCGGTCCTTGGCCCAGCCCTCGGCCTCGAGATCTTCGGTGACCGTGGTGTCGAGGACCACGAGTCCGTTGCCGGACGGCAGCTCGGCAGTCGATTCCGGTTTCACCGCAACAAGTTTGCGGCTGAACTCCCCTTCGAGCAGTTCGATGCCGTCGGCGCTGACCACCTCGGCGCCGTCACGCTCGGTGATGCTCACATTCCCGGACTTGACGGCCTTGATGACCCGCTGGACATCCTTGCCCAGTCGAGGCCCGGCCACCCGGGCGTTGACGGACAATTCCACTTTCCCGTACTGGTCCGCATCTTCGGTCAAATTCACCGACTTCACGTTCATCTCATCGGCGATGAGATCGGTGTACGGCGCCAGCCGCTGCGCATCGGGCGAGGCGATGGTCAACGCAGGCAACGGAAGCCGCACCCGCAGCTTGTTGGCCTTGCGCAGGCTCGACGCCACCGAACAGACCGACTGCACGTCGTCCATCGCGGCGACCAATTCCGGATCGGCAGGCAGTTCGTCGTCAGCGGGCCAATCCGTCAGGTGCACCGACCGCTCGCCGGTCAGCCCACGCCAGATCGCCTCGGTGGTCAGCGGCAGCAACGGCGCGGCCAGACGGCAGGCCACCTCCAGCGCGGTGTAGAGGGTGTCGAACGCCTCCGGAGCCTCATCCTGGCCGGCCCAGAACCGCGAACGCGACCGGCGCACATACCAATTGGTCAGGGCCTCACAGAAGTTCCGGAACTCGTCACATGCACCGGCGACGTCGTAGGTCTCCATCTGCTCAGTCATCGCATCACGGGTCGCCGCAGCCTTCGCCAGGATGTACCGATCGAGCACATTGGTGGAGGCGGTGCTCCACTGTGCGGGCCGCTCGGCGTAAAGCTGCAAGAAGCTGTACGCATTCCACAGCGGCAGCAACGCCTGCCGGACACCTTCCCGGATCCCCCGCTCGGTGACGACCAGGTTGCCGCCCCGCAGGATCGGCGAGGCCATCAGGAACCACCGCATGGCATCGCTGCCATCACGGTCGAACACCTCGTTGACGTCGGGGTAGTTCCGCTTGGACTTCGACATCTTCTGGCCGTCGTCACCCAGCACGATCCCGTGCGCGGCAACCGTCCGGAATGCCGGACGATCGAACAGTGCGGTCGAGAGCACGTGCAGGTTGTAGAACCAGCCACGGGTCTGACCGTTGTACTCGACGATGAAATCGCCTGGGCTGTGGCCCGGTTCGGTGTCGGTGCCCTCGAACCAGTCGGTGTTCTCGAACGGGTAATGCACCTGCGCGAACGGCATCGATCCGGATTCGAACCAGCAGTCCAGGACCTCGGGCACGCGGCGCATCGTCGACTTGCCGGTCGGGTCATCGGGGTTGGGCCGGGTCAGGTCATCGATGAACGGCCGGTGCAGATTGTCCGGGCGGACACCGAAGTCACGTTCGAGTTCGTCGAGGCTGCCGTAGACATCGGTGCGCGGGTACTCCGGGTCATCGGAGATCCATACCGGGATCGGCGCACCCCAGTAGCGGTTTCGGCTGATGTTCCAATCCCGTGCACCTTCGAGCCATTTGCCGAACTGGCCGTCACGGATGTGTTCCGGCGACCATTCGATCTGCTTGTTCAGCTCCACCATCCGGTCACGGAATGTGGTCACGGCGACAAACCAGGACGGAACGGCCATGTAGATCAACGGTTTTCCGGACCGCCACGAGTGCGGGTACGAGTGTTCGATCGTCTCGTGGCGCACGATCTTGCCTGCGGCCTTGAGGTCTTTGATGATCACCGGGTTGGCATCGAAGACCATCTGCCCCTCGTAGGGCGGCACCATCGAGGTGAAGCGGCCGCCCGGGTCCAGAGGCTGCACGACCTCGATCCCGTTGGCCGTGGCCAATTCCATGTCCTCTTCACCGAAAGCCGGTGCCAGGTGGACGATTCCGGTTCCACTCTCGGTGGTGACGTAGTCGCCCAGCAGGATTCGATGGGCACCCTCGTGGCCGACGAAGAAGTCGAAGGGCGGCTGATAGCGGATGTTCTCGAGCTGCGAACCGGTGTATGTGCCCAGGACCTCCGGCTCGGCGCCCAACTCGCGCGCGTAACCGCCGAGCAGCGCGGTGGCGAGCAGGTACTCCTGTCCGTCCTCGCCCCGGACGTGGCTGTATTCGGTGTCGGGATGAACGGCGATCGCCAGGTTCGAGGGCAGTGTCCACGGTGTCGTGGTCCAGATCAGAGCGTTCACACCGTCGAGTTCCGTCGGCCCGAAGTCCTTGGTGTTCAAGGTCATCCGCACGGTGAGCGCCGGATCCTGACGCATCCGGTAGGCGTCGTCGAGCTTGCTCTCCTGATTCGACAGGGGCGTCTGCTCGTACCAGGAGTACGGCAGCACGCGATAGCCCTGGTAGACCAGGCCCTTGTCGTGAAGTGTCTTGAATGCCCACATGACCGACTCCATGAAGTCGATGTCGAGGGTCTTGTAGTCGTTGTCGAAGTCGACCCAGCGCGCCTGGCGGGTGACGTACTCACGCCATTCGTCGGTGTACCGCAACACCGAGGAGTGGCAGTACTCGTTGAACTTCGCCACGCCCATGGTCTCGATCTGGGCCTTGTCGGTGATGCCGAGCTGCCGCTCCGCTTCGAGCTCGGCGGGCAGACCGTGGGTGTCCCAGCCGAACCGGCGGTCGACCTTCTTGCCTCGCATCGTCTGGAAACGCGGGACGAGGTCTTTGACGTAGCCGGTCAGCAGGTGACCGTAGTGGGGCAGACCGTTGGCGAAGGGCGGGCCATCGTAGAAGACGAACTCCGGCGCATCCGCCCGGTTCTCGATCGAGGCCCGGAAGGTGTCGTCGGACTTCCAGTAGTCGAGCACCCGCTCCTCGACCTGGGGGAAAGAGGGCGCGCCGCTGCGTGTGCCGCCGGTGAGATCAACCAGCGGATAGACCCGTCCGGT
The DNA here is from genome assembly GCF_059553375.1 of Williamsia sp. z71. Classification (NCBI taxonomy): domain Bacteria; kingdom Bacillati; phylum Actinomycetota; class Actinomycetes; order Mycobacteriales; family Nocardiaceae; genus Williamsia; species Williamsia sp. z71. The sequence continues at coordinate 588,549 of NZ_JCANWX010000002.1, read as the reverse complement.
TGTCTGGTCCTGCGTTGCCGATTCTTGTGAACTCACTACCGTCTCCTCGTGCTCTGGCGTGTTAGCCGGCACGGGGACGATCCGATGGTTTCATCGGCCGCGGTACCACCCCGCTTGCGCCTGGGATCGGCGCCACTCCATCGATTGACCGGCACACTGCTGCCGGTAACCGCCGAGGCTGTGACGGGCCTCAATCCGCCCGGTTCTACTGAGGACCTCGCGGTCCCGTTCTTCCGGGTGCTCCCCGGTGATGGCCGGATCAACGCGTCCTTCAAGTCTAACGTGGCTTGTCCAGAAAGAATTCTTCGGTCGGCGGATCGTCCGGCCGATCATGCTTCGATATCCGCGGGATCTCGCCGGTTTCCGCCTCGGAGGCCGCGTCGAAGTTGCCTCCGTTGCGGGTGTGGCCCTCGGACGAGTCGCCGGTTGCGGGATCTTCCTCATGCTCCGCCGTTGCGGACCAATCCCCAGCCTGCTCCTGATCCGAGGTGCCGACCTCGTCATTGTTCAGATCACTGCCGTCGTCATCGGCTGCGGTGCGATCGGGGTCGTTCGCGTCGGAATCAGTTGGGGCAGAAGAACTCCGCCCCAGTCCGAGTAGGTCGCCGATGAGAAATCCGACCCCTATGACGCAGACGACCACGCATGCGATCGCCAGCCAGAGAACACCCGTGAGCAGAGCCGCCACCAGTAGGACGAATCCCACCAGGGTGGCCGACAGCGCCAAAACCAACACGTGAAGCGTCCTGGTTACCCGGTCGCGTCAGTTGCTCGGCTTGGAGAATCCGCCTGTGTTGGTGAAACCACCGTTGCCGGGATCGGACGAGAAGGCGTCACCACCGCGGGCATTGTCCACCGGTGCCGCACTGCCCCGTTGCTGCAACTCTTCGAGCTGCGACTCCAGGTAGGTCTTGAGCCGTGTCCGGTACTCGCGCTCAAAGGTCTTGAGCTGCTCGATCCTGCCTTCCAGCACCGTGCGCTGCTGGTTGATGGTGCCCATGATCTCGGTGTGCTTGCGCTCGGCGTCCGCCTGCAGCGCAGCTGCCTTCTCCTGTGCCTGACGCGTCTGCGTCTCGGCGCGGGTCTGCGAATCGGCGAGGATCGCCTCGGACCGCTGACGCGCGTCGCTCAACATCGCCTCGGACTTTGCGCGGGCGTCGCCGACCAGCGCATCGGCGCGGGCGCGGGCGTCGGCCACCATCGACTCGGACTCACTACGAGCATTGTTGGTGAGCCGATCAGCGGTCTCTTGGGCCAGACCCAGCACTCGGGCAGCCCGAACGCTCTGGTCGTCGCTCTGCGGTGCCGCGGGAGCCGCGGGCTCGGCAGCCGGAGCCGCCGGTTGCGCCGCAAATGCCTGCGTTGCAGGTTCTGGAGTCGATGCCGGCGCGTTCTTTGCCGCAGCAACCTCGCCTTCGAGCTCTTCGACCCGTTGTTTCAGGTCAGTGTTCTCTTCGATCAGACGCGCCAGTTCGGCTTCGACGAAGTCGAGGAACTGATCTACCTCGTCCTCGTTGTAGCCGCGTTTGCCGATCGGCGGTTTGCTGAACGCGACGTTGTGCACATCAGCTGGTGTCAGCCGCATTGGTCGGTCCCCTTATACCTTGTGTCGAACTTCGGTCTCTACTTATCGGGCAGGTGCTGGCTCAGCGTGTCCGCCGAACCGTGAGCGTCCTTCATATTATTCACGATATGCACACAGGCTGTAACTGGCGTCCATCCTGTCACACCAGAACCGTTCGTTGCACCCCATGGTTGCCATGTCGAAATCAAACGGCGGTCAAAACGCACCATTTAAAACGGCGCGCCGTGAATCCGTGACCCGTTTGTTATCAACCTACTCGATACTAGTGCGTCACACCCGGGACAAGGTGATCCGGAGGGTCATCGCCCTGTTCAGGCGGAGTGTCTGCCCGGATCCGCCCACCCCACCGACCGCAAAATGGCCGGGCCGGAACGGTGAATCGGGCAGCAGATCCCGCGCCGGGACCGAACTATCCGGCGACGACGGTCATGGCTATCAACACCAGGATCATGGTGATCATCAGAGACAGGTCCAACCGGACCGGGCCCAGCGGGATGGGCGGAAGTATGCGCCGCAGTGTCTTGATCGGCGGATCGGTGGATGTGAAGACACCCTCGATGACCACAACCGAGGCGCCGGTCGGGCGCCATTCCCTGGCAAAGGTACGTACCAATTCGATCACCAGGCGGCCCAGGAGCAGCAGCCAGTAGATGAAAAGGATGTAGTAGATGATTTCTCGCGCGATCGTCACGCCATAACTCTGCCCGAATTCCCGGCGGTTTGGGAAAACCCCAGCACTGGCGGCCTGTTGCCCGTCCTACTGGTGGTTGTAGAAACCGGTCTCGGCGATCTTGCGGCGATCCTCGGCCGAGACGTCGATGTCCGCGGGAGCCAACAGGAAGACCTTGGTCGCCACCTTGTCGAACGAGCCGTGGAGTGCGAAAGCCAGACCGGCGGCGAAATCCACCAGCCGCTTCGCATCGGCGTTGCTCATGTCCACGAGGTCCATGATGACCGGACTGCCGTCGCGGAAACGCTCGCCGATGGTGCGGGCCTCGGCATAGCTGCTGGGGCGCAGCGTGGTGATCTTGCCGAGCGGGTTGCCTTCTTCGAAGACCCGGTCCAACTCGGCGCGCGAATCGAGAGCCAGTGCCCCACGGGTGCTCGTGCCGCCGCCGACGGTCGTCGGACGGGTGGCCGCCGGACGGCTGCTGCCGAGCGGCTCGAGGCGTCCGGTGGGCCGCGCCGGCGCCGGTGCCGCGTAGCGGTCGACCGACTCGAACTGGGGACGACGGGAACCGGCGTAGGCGTACTCGGGGGCCCGCTCGAACTCGGCCTCCCGGTAGTCGCGGTCGTCGACCTCGTCACGGTACGGACGGGCTTCCTCGGCGCGGAACGGACGGGCCGCACCGACCTCGTCGCCGTAGAACGGCTCGCGGTAGTCCTCGTCGCGGTAGTCGCGCTCATAACGGCGAGCCCGTGCGGGTGCCGGGTCCTCCAAGTAGTCGTCTTCGTAGTCCCCGGGCGGAACCATGCCGAAGTACGCCTTGAACTTGTGGATGGTGCTCATCGCATTCCCTCTTTCAGCCGCAGCTTGTACTCGACAATCTCTGTTAGCCGTGTTGCTCGTGTTACTCATGTGACTAACCGTTAGGGCGAGATTACTGGCCGGTGGCCCATGATCGCGGTACCGACACGCACGCATGTCGATCCGTACTTGACAGCGACCTCCAAATCGGCTGACATACCTGCCGACAATTCGGTTGCCGCCGGATATCGCGCGACGAATTCCTGATGGATGCGGGCCGCCTGCTCCAGCCACTGCTCAGCAGAACCGCGAAGTGGCGCAATCACCATCAGTCCGCGCAACTCCAGATTCGCCGATTCGCCGACGTGGTCGGCCAGCGCAGGCAGTTCATCTGCGGGGACGCCGCCGCGGCCCTTGGCCTCGTCGTCGTCGAGTCCGACCTGGATGAGGACCTCCAGCGCTCCCGGGCGCGAACCGTCCTCGCGGGCGGTCCCCACGGCGCGGTCGAGCGCCTGGGCGAGTTTGAGACTGTCGACCGAATGCACCCGGTCCGCCCACCGCGCCACCGACTTCGCCTTGTTGCGCTGCAACTGTCCGATCATGTGAAAGCGCAGATCGCTCCGACCGGTCGTGGCCCGGACCTCCGCAGCCTTGCCACCGGCCTCGGGCTCACGCGATTCACCGAACTCGGTGGCACCGGCATCCACGAGCAGGCGCACGTCATCGGCCGGAAAGAACTTGGTGACGGGCAGCAATTGCACCTCGGCCGCCGACCGGCCGGCTGCGAGGCAGGCCGCGTCGACGCGACTGCGGACCCGAGCCAGATTCGCAGCGAGTTCCTCGCCACGCCTCGACGACAACTCAGAGCCCTCAGGCACTGCTGTCCATCCAGATGACAGAGGCGAACCGTCCCGTCGGCGCCCCACGCCGGTGACTGAACAGTGTCTCGTCTTCGATCGTGCACCGCGGATCCTGCGCCACCGCGTTGATCCCGGCCTCGAGCAGCTGACGCCGGATACCGGCCCGCAGATCGAGTCCCGGGGTGCCCTTGAGTGTCGTGGTGGCGCTGCCGGGCAGGTGGGCCTCGACGTCGGCCTGCATGTGCGCGGGCACCTCGTACCGGCGACCACTGGCCGCCGGTCCCATGAACGCACCGATCCGGCTCACGACCGCGCCGGCCGCTTCCATCTCCGCGAGGACCCGCGGCACGATCCCGATGCGGGCACCGACCCGTCCGGCGTGGACGGCCGCGATCACACCCGCCTCCTCGTCACTGAGCAGCAACGGGACACAGTCGGCCGTCAGCACTGCCAACGCCAGGTCTTTGGTCGTGGTGACCAGGGCATCGGTGGCCGGTACCGGCTCGGACACCGGACCGTCGACGGTGACAACGTTGCGGCTGTGGATCTGTTCCATCCAGACCACCCGCGAGGCACCGACGCCGATTTCTTCACCGAGCCGGGCCCGATTGCGCGACACCGCATCCGGATCGTCACCCACGTGGTCACCGAGATTGAAGGACGCATAGGGACCGGTCGAAAAGCCACCGGCCCGCGAGGTGGTCACCCGCCGGACGCGAAAACCCACTGCCACGTTCAGCGCTTCATGAACGGTGGAACGTCCACCTCGTCGTCCGCCTCGTCCATCCCGTGGGCGGGACGCGAGGTCGGGCGGCCGCCGCGATCATCGGAGAAGGGGTCGCCGGCAGGGGCCTGGGCGAACAGCGGCTCGCGACGTTCGTGGTCACTGCCGTTCGACAATGCACCCGCGCGGGCAGATCCGACCGAGGCGCTGCGAGCTGCGACGGTGGCCGCCGACTCGACCGGCTTACGCGCCGGTGAACCGCTGTCGAAGCCGGCTGCGATCACGGTGACACGGACCTCATCGCCCAGGTTGTCGTCGATCACGGTGCCGAAGATGATGTTGGCGTCGATGTGCGCGGCTTCCTGCACCAGCGTCGCCGCCTCGTTGATCTCGAACAGACCCAGGTCGCTGCCGCCTGCGATGGAGATCAGCACACCGTGCGCGCCCTCCATCGAGGCCTCGAGCAGCGGGGAGTTGATCGCGGATTCGGCAGCCTTGGTGGCGCGGTTCTCGCCACGCGACGAACCGATGCCCATCAGCGCGCTGCCCGCGTTGCTCATCACGCCCTTGACGTCCGCGAAGTCGACGTTGATCAATCCGGGGGTGGTGATCAGGTCGGTGATGCCCTGAACGCCGTTGAGGAGGACCTCGTCGGCGCTGCGGAACGCATCCATCAGGCTGACGGCGGCGTCGCCCATCTGCAGCAACCGGTCGTTGGGGATGACGATGAGCGTGTCGCAGGATTCGCGCAGGGCGGTGATGCCGACCTCGGCCTGTCCCCCGCGGCGCTTGCCCTCGAACGAGAAGGGGCGGGTGACCACACCGACGGTCAGCGCGCCGAGTTTGCGGGCGATGCTCGCCACGACGGGCGCGCCACCGGTACCGGTGCCACCACCCTCACCGGCGGTCACGAAGACCATGTCGGCGCCCTTGATGAGCTCCTCGATCTCGTCCTTCGCGTCTTCGGCTGCGCGGCGACCCACCTCGGGGTCGGCACCGGCGCCCAGACCACGGGTGGAATCGCGGCCGACATCGAGCTTGACGTCGGCGTCGCTCATCAGCAGGGCCTGGGCATCGGTGTTGATCGCGATGAACTCAACACCTTTGAGTCCCTGTTCGATCATGCGGTTGACGGCATTTACTCCGCCGCCGCCAATACCGACGACCTTGATCACGGCAAGGTAGTTGTGCGGGGGCGTCATGGCGCTCGCCTTCCTTTTGGTCTCTTCGAACCAGTTTGGTTCTACGGCACGGCCGCTTCGCGAAAACCCTCAACCTAAACCATAGGCTTAGAGTTATGTCAAGTAGTCGTGTGCTGATGGAAACGCTAGGCACCTTCGGACACCTGAGCCAGCAACCGGCGCGGCGTGTCGGGAAAGAACTCTGCGAATTTGCACCAAATCGACTATTTGAACGTCGGATTCGACGGGCTGGACACATTGTATTCGGTTCCCGGTTGCGTCAGCACATGGCGCAGGGTCTCCGCTTTCTCCGCATTTCGACGGTCATCTCCCCACACCACGGTGCGGTTGTCCTTGAGTACCAACACGATATTCACCGGGGAACCGACCTCGATCGCGGCGATTTGTTCGGACACGTAAGGAGGAACCTCGGCCATCACGGTCAATGCCGCGCGCGTCGAGGCGTCACCCGAACCCGGATTCTGGGTTCGCAGCTGCGCCAGTCCGGGCGGCGGATCCTGTTGCGCGAACTCGAATCCCAGCTTGTCCATCAAGTACTTCTGTCCATCACGCTCGGTGAAGACGACCGCGACGCGTTCGACCACCGAGATACTGATGGTCGACGGATACTCGCGCTTGACCCGAACCGAGGCGATCCGCGGGATCATCGAGACCCGCTGGGCGGCTGCCGCGGCATCCACCTGCAGGAGCGGCTCGCCACCGGGAACCGCTGCCGCTGAGGTGATCTCCTCCGCCGGCACCGCGGAATTGCCGGACACGTCGACCGATCGCACCGACATCAGCGGCGTGAAGTAGGCAACCAGGAACAGCGCGAAGACCACCGCGATGACACCGATCGTGCCGACCAGCACCCGCATCCCGCTGATCGGGGGCCGACTGCGCCGGCGGCGGGTGAATCGTCCGCGCGTGAACCGGCGCAGCCGTGCCCTCGACGTCCCTCCCCCGGTGTCGGATTCGTCAGATTCACCCGAATCGCCGTCGTCGTCGTCCCGAGCGGCCACCTCCGCCGCCCCGGGCACGTCGTCATCGAAATCGTCGTCATCGAAGTCGGCGCCGAAATTTGCTGCGCCGGACTCGTCCGCGCCGAGGTCTCCGGCATCGAGTCCATCCGCGTCGGGCTCGTCCGGACCGAGACGACCTGGTCCGGGCTCATCTGATCGGTTCACCGTTCGCCCCGCGGCGGCCGGCCGTCCCGGCTCACCTGACCGGCATCGCGCAACGCCTTGACGATCTCCCCGGCCTGCATGGTCACGTCACCGGCACCGATGGTGAGGATGACGTCTTGCGGCTGGGCCAGCTCGACCACCTGACGCGGAAGCGCTGAGACATCAGGCTGGAAGGCAACGGGTTTGCTGATCCGTTCGGCGATCGTCACACCGCTGATCCCCGGGATCGGTTGTTCGCGCGCTCCGTAGACATCGAGCACGATGACCTGATCGGCGAGGTCGAGTGCGGCGGCGAACTCGGTCGCGAATGTCTCTGTGCGTGAGTACAGGTGGGGCTGGAAGATGGCCATCACACGACCACCGTCGGCCGCGACCATGTCGCGCGCCGCGGTCAGCACCGCCCGGACCTCGGTGGGGTGATGGGCATAGTCGTCGAACACCCGGATCCCGCCGACAGCGCCGCGTAGCTGGAATCGGCGGTGGACACCGGTGAAACCTTCGACGCCCCTGATCACATCGGCGAGCGGCGCGCCGGCGGCTTCTCCGGCCAGTACTGCGGCCATCGCGTTGAGCGCCATGTGTTTACCGGGCACCGGCAGCTTCATCTCATGCTCGACGACGACGCCGTCGCGCTCGGTGAACCGAACCTGCGCGACACCGCCGCCGGCACGGCTCTGCCAGCTCGACAGCTCGGCCGCGAGCGGGGTATCCGGCGCCAGGTCGCGGTGCAGACCCTCGCCGTAGCCGCGGATGGAAATGTCCCGCTCTGCCAGGCGTTCGGTCACCCGGCCGGCGAACGCCGCCGACCCCGGATCGTCGAGGCAGACCACAAGGGTGCCGCCGTCGACGATGCGATCGGCGAAGTCGTCGAACACTCGCACATAGGCCGCCACGGTCCCGAAATAATCGAGGTGATCGGACTCGACATTGGTAACCACAGCCACATTCGGTGTGTATTCCAGGAGCGACCCGTCGCTCTCGTCGGCCTCGGCCACGAACACTTCGCCCGATCCGTGGTGGGCATTGGTTCCCGATTCGTTCAGTTGGCCACCGATGGCGAACGACGGATTGAGGCCGCAGTGCTGCAACGCGACCACCGTCATCGACGTGGTGGAGGTCTTGCCGTGGGTGCCCGCGATCAGCACGTTGCGGTGGCCTTCCATCAGGGTCGCGAGTACCCCGGGCCGCAGCAGGATGGGGATCCCGCGTTCGCGCGCAGCGACCAGCTCGGGGTTGTCCTTGGGGATGGCGGCCAGAGTGGTGACCACCACCGTCGGTCCCCCGTCGAGCATGTCGAGCGCCGCACCGTCATGGCCGATGTGGATCTGCGCACCCCGGGTGCGTAGATCGATGACACCGCGCGATTCCTTGGCGTCACTGCCCGAGACCTGACCCCCACGCGCCAACAGGATCCGGGCGAGCCCGGACATCCCGGCGCCACCGATCCCGACCATGTGCACACGCGAGAGTTGCGCAGGCAGAGGCTGTTTCGGGCTTGGGTTGTTCGAGTCGTTCATCGGCTCACCAACGCACGCCGGGCCTGTGCGAGTTCGATGCCGGCCGCGGCAACCGCCTGAGCGGCACCCCTGGCACCCGATCCGGCGGCCGCAGCCGCCATCGCCGCGAGCCGTTGCGGATCGGTCAGCAATGGCGGGATGGTCTGTGCCACATAGTCGGGCGTCAGATCTGCGTCGTCGACCATCAGTCCCCCACCGGCCTCGACCAGCGGGGCGGCGTTCAGTCGTTGCTCCCCGTTGCCGTGCGGAAGCGGGACGTACACCGCGGGCAGACCGGTCGCCGAGACCTCGGCGACGGTCATCGCCCCGGCCCGGCAGATGGCCAGATCCGCGGCCGCGTAGGCGAGGTCCATCCGGGAAACATACGGCAGGCCGACATACGCCGGAGTCGCGTCGAACGGCTCGATGGTGTTCTTCTTCCCGTAGGCGTGCAGGACGCCGATACCGTTGTCCGCCAATGTCTGTGCCGCACCGCGTACTGCGGTGTTGAGGCTCTGCGCACCTTGCGATCCACCGAAGACCAGCAGGGTCGGGGCGTCGGGATCGAGTCCGAAGAACGCTCGGGCCTCGGCGCGCAACGCACCACGATCGAGATCAGAGATGGCCGCGCGCACCGGGATTCCGACAACCTCGGCCTGCAGACCGGAGCCGGGAACCGCGGCCAGCACCCGCTGCGCCAACCGCGCACCGACCTTGTTCGCGACACCGGCACGGGCGTTGGCCTCGTGGATGAGCACCGGGATCCGCGCGCTCGGACGGCTCCGCAGACGGGCCGCGAGATAGGCGGGTAACGCCACGTACCCACCGAATCCGATGACCACGTCGGCCTCCACCTCGTCGAGGATGCGACGCGTGGCGGCGACCGACTTCGGCAGTCGCAGTGGAAGTTTCGCAAGATCGGCATTGGGCTTGCGGGGCAAGGGCACCGGCGGGATCAGCTCGAGCCGATAACCGCGCTCGGGCACCAGTGTCGTCTCGAGTCCACGCGCTGTGCCCAGGGCGGTGACGGTGATCGTGGGATCGATCTCGATCAGCGCATCCGCGACGGCCATGGCCGGTTCGATGTGTCCGGCCGTGCCACCGCCTGCCACCACAACCGACAACGGCCGTGCCGAGTCACTCATGATCCCATGCCCCATCCACGTGCGTCCGTTCCAGATTTCCATCCGGCGGTGCGCTCACCGCCTCGGTCGCGGGTCGCGGCGCCGGCGGTCCTCACCGTACGGTCGGGCAGAGGCATTGCTGCCGCGACGGATATCTCGCGGCTGACGATCATGGGCATAGCTGTCATTGTTACGCAGTGACTGCGACCTCCGCTGAGGCGGGCTTGCAGTGCCGTCATATCCCCAATCCTGGGGCCGCTGCACCCGCACGCGCCGGGTGTCCTCACGCGGCGGATAGCTGCGTGGGGGCTGCTGTTTCCGCACCGGTCGTCGCGCCGGTTCGGTGGCCGCGGCCCGACGGGCCCGCCCCACCGGACTCGGTGCGCGCTGTACCCGCCGCCGGTCCAGGCGGTCACGCAGAACCTCCGCACGGGTCTGAGCGTACGGAACCGGGTTGGGTAGGCGGAGCATCCTGCCGAACCTGCCGTCGCCCCCGGAAGCCAGTGCCGCCACCGCCTCCGGTTCGTGCCGGGCCGCGTTGGCCAGCAACCCGAACATGACCAGCGTCGTCAGAGTCGAGGTGCCACCGGCCGACAGCAGCGGCAGCTGAATACCCGTCACCGGCAGCAGTCCGACGACGTAACTGATGTTGATCAGCGCCTGCGCTGTGATCAGGATCGTGATGGTTGCGGTGAGCAATCGCAGGAAGGGGTCCACCGAGCGGGCCGCGATCCGCAGGCCGACGAAGGCGAACAGACCGAACAGCAGCAACACGATGACGCCGCCGACGAGCCCGAGTTCTTCGCCGATGATCGCGAAGATGAAGTCGTTGTGCGCGTTGGGCAGGTAGTTCCACTTGGCGCGGCTCTGTCCGAGACCCTCACCGAACGGTCCACCATTGGCCAGCGCGTACCGCGCCTGCCTGGCCTGATAGCCCGAACCCTGCGGATCGTTGTCCTGCCCCAGGAAGCTGAGAACCCGCGCGCTGCGATAGCCGGCCGACATGGCGAACACGCCCGCCAGCACCACACCGGTGAGCGCGAAGAACCCGAAGACCTTCATCGGCAGGCCCGCGAACCAGAGCAATGCACCGATGATGATCGCGATGGTGACAGTGGTACTGAGGTTCGGCTCGAGGATGATCAGGCCACAGATCAGCACGGCCACCGGGATCAGCGGGATCAGCAGCTCACGCAGTTGCGCGTTGTCGCGGCGACGTGAGGCCAGCAGGTGCGCACCCCAGACACAAAGTGCGACCTTGGCGAGTTCGGAGGGCTGGACCGAGAGCCCGCCGACGACGAACCACCGGCGAGCACCCTGACTGAGGGTTCCGATCCCCGGCACGAGGACCAGCATCAGCATGATCGTGGTGATGATGATGGCGGGGGCGGCCAGTCGCCGCATTATCCGCACCGGCATCCGGACGGCGAAGTAGAACAGCAGCACACCGAGCGCGGCGAAGACCAGCTGGGTGGTGAACATGCCGTACGACGAGCCGGTTTTGGAGTAACCCTCCACCGAGGAGGCCGAGAGCACCATCACCAACCCGAAGGCGGTCAGCAGGACGGTGAGGGTGACCACCAGATGGAACGACGCCAGTGGCCGGCCCAGGACACCGGCAATCCTGGAGAGGATCGAACCGATCCCCTCGCCCAGGGTGATGACCCGGCGCTCCGATGTGGACTCGGCCGGACGACGAGCGCGACCGGTCGACTCCGAGGCTGTCTTCGCGGAGTCGCCTCCGACGTCGACACCGTCGAGGTCACCATCGTCCTCGACGTCCACACCGCCGGGTCCGGTATCCGAATCAGCAGTGTCGCCGTCGGCGTCGATCCGGTTCTTTCGCATCAGGAGGCCCCCAGCACCTGCGCGCCCGGGAGGGCGCGGGCACTCGCGGCGAAGCTGTCGCCGCGAGCCCCGTAACCGGAGAACATGTCCAGCGACGCCGCGGCCGGGGCCAGCACCACTGCATCGGGGGTGTCCGGATCGGCTACGCAGAGATCCCAGGCGGCCCGCACCGCACTGTCCATGACCGCGTCGGCGGAAGCCGGATCTGTCGAAGCCGGGACGATGTTCATCGCCCCATCTTCTCCTGTTACTCGTGTGACTGTTGGGACCAAAGGGGCGTGTCGTGCCATTGCATCTCTGATGATGTCGCGATCGGCTCCGATGATCACCACCCCGGCGAGCCGATCGCGGATGGCGATGATGAGTTCGTCGACCGAAGCGCCCTTGAGCAATCCCCCGGCAACCCAGACCACCCGGCGATGTCCCAGGATCGACGCCTGCGCGGCGTGGGGGTTCGTCGCCTTCGAATCATCGATGAACGTGGTCGTCCCGACGATGGCGACCGGCGCGCTGCGATGCCCGGCGACGGTGAACGCTTCGAGTCCTTCGGCGACGGCCTGCGGGCCGGCCCCGACCGCCCGGCACAGCGCCGCGGCCGCGAGCGCATCGAGCACCCCGGACGGGCCCGGCGGCCGGACCTTGTCGGCGTCGATCAACACCGCGGCCTCGGCCAACGGGATCGGAGCGGAATCGGCACCGGCCTCCCAGTCGACCCGGTCGACCAATCGGCCGTCCACCACACCCAGTTCATCCGGTTCCGGCACGCCGAGGCGGAAGCCGAGTGTGCGTCCGTCCGGATCCGAACCGGCGAGGTCTCGCGCCACCGGGTCGTCGCGGCCGACCACCGCGATCGGCCCGGACAGGGCGATCGCCTTGGCCTCGATGTAGGCATCCATCGAGCCGTGCCAGTCGAGATGATCCTCGGCGATGTTGAGCACCACACCCGCGGTCGGACGCACAGATGGCGCCCAGAAGAGCTGGAAGGACGACAGTTCCACGGCGAGCACATCGACGCGGGGCTCGGCGACCAATGCATCGAGCACCGGCAGGCCGATGTTGCCGCAGGCCATCACCGAGGCCCCGGCAGCGGTCATGATCGACTCGACCATCCCGGTGGTGGTCGTCTTGCCGTTGGTGCCGGTGACCACCAGCCATTGTCGTGGCGGCCCGGTGACGCCGGATCGGTCGACCTGCCAGGCCAATTCGACCTCACCCCAGACCGGTAGCCCAGCCTTCGCGGCGGCCACCACGAGCGGGTTGTCGGGCCGAAATCCCGGCGACGCGACGACGAGATCGAAGTCGTCGGTCCAATCGGAGGTCGCCATCAGGGCGCCCGGGGACACCGCCGTGGCACCGGCGGCAACCAGCGGTTCGAGCGCCGCCGGCCGGTTGTCGCAGACGGTGACCGCCACACCCCGGCTCACCAGGAACCGGGCCGCGGACGCGCCGGCCACCCCGGCGCCGGCGACCAGGACGCGCTCACCCCACGGCGGCGGCCCGACCGGTTCAACCCTCACCGGCCTATCCCCCACTGGCCTATCCCCCGCTGGCACTGAGGAACTCGCTGTAGAACAGCGACAGACCCAGCGCACACGCGATGGCGGTGAGCAGCCAGAACCGGATGATCACCGTGGTCTCTGCCCACCCGGACAGTTCGAAGTGGTGATGGAACGGCGCCATGCGGAACACCCGCCTACCGGTGGTCCGGAAGACCGCGATCTGGATGACGACCGAGATGATCTCGGCAACGAACAGGGCGCCGACGACGACGGCCAGGAGTTCGGTGCTGGTGGTGATCGACAGGCCGGCCAGTAGTCCGCCGAGGGCCAGGGATCCGGTGTCTCCCATGAATATCTTTGCCGGGGCGGCATTCCACCACAGGAATCCCAGGCAGGCACCACCGCCGGCGACGGCGATCAGCGCCAGGTCGAGCGGATCACGGACCGTGTAGCAGCCCGGCTCGGCGGCCTTGGGTCCACCGACGCAGGCGTTGCGGTATTGCCAGAAGGTAATCAATACATAGGAGCCGAGGACCATTGCCATCGAGCCCGCGGCGAGGCCGTCGAGACCGTCGGTGAAATTGACGGCGTTGGACCAGGCCGAGACGACCAGCCACACGAAGATGATGAAGACCACCGAGCCCATGGCGATGGCATCGATCTCGCGGACGTAGGACAGCTTCGGGCTGGCCGGCTGGTAACCGGCTTCATTGCGGAACTGCAGTGCCAGCACACCGAACAGCAACGCAGCGATGAGCTGACCCACCGACTTCGCGGTCTTGTTCAGCCCGAGGTTGCGCTGCTTGCGGATCTTGATGAAGTCGTCGAGGAAGCCGACGAGCGCCAGCGTGGTCGCCAGCGACAGCACCAGGATGCCCGAGGCCGTCGGGCCACTGCCGTCCGAGATGTACCCGAACAGATGCGATCCCCCGTAGCCCGCCCACAGTGCCGCGACGATGGCCACGCCACCCATCGACGGGGTGCCGCGCTTGGTCTGGTGGCTCGCCGGGCCCTCGACGCGGATCTCTTGACCGAAGCCTTGACGCGAAAAGACCTTGATCAACACCGGGGTCAGCAAGATCGCCACCGCCAGCGAGATCACGCCCGCAATCAGGATCTGCCTCACCTGAACATCCCTATCTGTCGAATATCAACGCTGTGATCGAAGGCACTCATGCCGGATCTCCGCCCGGCGTCCGGTGGCCGCGGCCGGTCAGGTATTCGGTGAGACCGAGATCGCGCCCACCCATCACCAGCACCACGTCGTGCTCGCCGAATTGCGCGTCCAGTATCTCCGCCGCCTCCTGCGGCGTTGACACCAGGACCGCCTCCGAACCCCACGAGCCCTCCATGACCGCCCCCTGGTGGAGCCCGTGGACGGCCCGCGACGTTCCAACACAGATGACCTGCCCGATGTCCAGGCGCACGGCCAGCCGCCCGAGTTCGTCGTGCGAGACCACCCAGCGCGTCATCGCAAGCCGGTCTTCGGGATCGAGATCCTTCGGGATGTCCATCTCACCGAGCACCGCCCAACTGCGCCGCTGCGGCGCGGCGTGTACCGCGTCGGCCAGGTCTCGCAGGGCAGCGCGTACCGCCCCGGTGTCGACCCGGTCCACCTGCTCGGCCCGGCCACTATCGGTATTACTCACTGTGAAGACTCCGTGTCAGTCGAATTGTGTTGCGTTTCAAGCTCATCGATCGCCTGGGCCAGGATGACTCGATCATCGAAAGGATGTTTGACGCCATTGATCTCTTGACCTGCCTCGTGACCTTTGCCGGCCACCAGCACCACGTCGCCGGGCCTGACCCAGCGGACGGCGGCACGTATCGCCTCGGCTCGGTCGCCGATCACCCGGACCGGCTCGGCACCCGTGGGGCGTTCGGCCATCGGTACCGCCTCGGCTCCGGCGACCACTTGCGCCCTGATCTCTTCGGGGACTTCGGTGCGCGGATTGTCGTCGGTGACGACAACGAATTCGGCGCCGCGCGCGGCCACCTCACCCATGATCGGGCGCTTACCGGTGTCGCGGTCCCCGCCTGCTCCGACGACAACGGCGATCCGGCCCTCGCTCTGACCGCGAAGAGTGCCGATGACTGCCTCGAGCGCAGCGGGCTTGTGGGCGTAGTCGACAACGGCCAGGAACGATTGGCCGCGGACCACCCGCTCGACACGTCCGGGCACCGCAACGCCACCGATCGACTCGATTGCCGTCGCCACCGGCACACCGGCACCGGCGGCGAGCGCAACGGCGGTCAGCGCATTGGCGACGTTGTATCGGCCCGGCATCGGCACGACCATCTCGTATGTCCGGCCGTCCGGCCCGGTCACCGTCACGTGCTGGGCGCCGTCTGCCGCCACCTCGGACGGACCGGCGTGCCAGTCGACGCCCTGCGGCGATCCCGAAGTGGAGACGCTGATCGCGCCGGGTCCGGCGATCTGCAGCATCTCGCGTCCCCAGTCGTCGTCGACACAGATCACCGACTTCTCGGCATGCACCGACGAATCCGGCTTGAACAGAAGCGCTTTGGTGTCGAAATAATCGCGCATGGTCGGATGGAAATCGAGATGGTCCTGCGAGAGGTTGGTGAACGCACCCAGCGCGAATCGGCTCCCGTCCACGCGTCCGAGATACAGCGCGTGACTCGAGACCTCCATCACCACCGAATCCACGCCCTGCTCGAGCATCGCGGCCAACAGTCCCTGTAGCTGTGGGGCTTCCGGCGTCGTCAATGCACTGGGCTGCCGGATCCCGGCGATCCGGGTCTCCACGGTGCCGATCAGGCCCACCGAGTGCCCGTCCGCCATCAACGCCGCCTCGGTGAGGTAGCTCGTGGTGGTCTTGCCCGAGGTGCCGGTGATACCGATCAGTGTCAGATGCCGGGAGGGGTGGCCATAGATCTGTGAACTGACGTCACCGAGGACCTGCCGTGGCTGCGGATGAACCAGCACCGCACAGTCGTGGGATCCATCGAGACCGGCGACGATGTCGCGGCCGGCAGGATCGGTCAGCACTGCCGACGCACCGGCTGCAAGTGCATCCGCGGCGAACTGCGCGCCATGGAATCGGTTGCCCGGTAGCGCCGCGTATAGATCACCGGGCCGGACATCCTGAGCCCGCAGGGTCACACCGCGCACAGCGGTCTGTACCGTCGCCGCGCCGATCAGGTCTATCTGTGCGTTGCCGGTTGCCGCGAGAGCCTCGACCGAGGTCGGGGTGACCAGGGCAGGGCGCAGCACCGAACTATCGGGAGCAGACATTGCCTCAACATACCGCCGTGGGGTCACCCGGCTTGCAAGACCAGTGGCGGCGTCGGGGCGGATGACAGTGGTACCTGTTCGCGCTGCAGCATCCAGGACGCGATGGTCTGGAACAGCGGCGCAGAGCTCTGTCCACCGGTGCCATCACTGCTCCGTTTCGGGTTGTCCAGCATGATGCCGATCACGTATCGCGGTTTGTCGGCGGGCGCGATTCCGGCAAACGTGATGTTGTACGCCTCGTTGGAATAGCAACCACACTTCGGATCCACCTGCTGCGCTGTACCGGTCTTGCCGCTGATCTGGTAACCCGGGACGTCGGCCTTCACGCCGGTGCCGTTCTGGACGCCCATCGGGTCGTTCTGCACGACCGACCGGAACATGTCGCGCACCGACTTGGCGGTCTCGGGACTGACCACGCGGATCCCGGGAGGTGGCTCGGTCGTACCCGGCTGGCCCTCCCCGTTGATCGCCCTGATGATCCGCGGCGGGATCCGCACCCCGTCGTTGGCCACCGCCTGGTACATGGCGGTCATCTGCAGCAGGGTCATCGTCAGGCCCTGACCGATCGGGAGGTTGGCAAAGGTGCCACCGGACCACTGGGTGCGGTCGGGCACGACGCCACCGCTCTCACCGGGCAGTCCGACATCGGTGCTCTGTCCGAGGCCGAAACGCGCGAGCATGTCCGCGAATCGGTCCTCGCCGACCTTCTCGGCCAGCATCAGGGTCCCGACGTTGGAGGACTTACCGAAGATGCCCGTGGTCGTGTACGGCGCGACGTCATGCGCCCAGGCATCTTTCACGGTGGCATCGGACATGGTGATCGTTCCCGGCACCTGGTGGACTTCGTCCGGGGTGGTGACGCCGTATTCGATCGCGGCCGCGGCGGTGACGAGTTTGTTGACCGATCCGGGCTCGAACGGCGAGGTGACCGGGAGATCACCGAGCTGCGCATCACCCTGCTCGTCAAGGGGTTTGGCAGGATTGAAGGTGCTGTCATTGGCCATTGCCAGAACTTCGCCGGTCTTGACGTCCATGACCACGGCCGAGGCGTTCACCGCTCCCGAGCGGTCCTTGGCGAGCTGGACCTGGTTCTGGACGTACCACTGGATGTCCGAGTCGATGGTCAGCTCCACCGTGGCGCCGTCCACGGCCGGATGCAGGTTGCGAGAGCTACCCGGGATGACCGCTCCGTCCGAGCCGCGGTCATAGGTGCGCGACCCGTCAGCACCCGAAAGCACTGAATCCATCGACGATTCCAGTCCGATCAGACCGTTTCCGTCGAAGTCGACGTCGCCGACGATGTTCGCGGCCAACTCCCCACCGGGGTACAGCCGAACGTCCTGCCGCTCCGAACCGACCTCAGGGAATTCGTCGATGATCTTGTTCGCGGACTCCGGGCTGACCGCGCGCGCCAGGTAGACGAAAGTCTCGTCACCGCGCAGGAGTTCACGCAGCGACGACTCGTCGAACTCGTTGCCGAGCTCCTCACGGATCCCGCGCGCGATCTCGCCGATCCGGGTGTCGAGGTCCGGCAGTGCCGGATTCTTCTGATGCGCCTCTTCGATCTCCTTGCGCACCTTGACCGGCTGGAAGGTCAGTGCGCGCGCATCGTCGGTGTATGCGATCGCCTTGCCGTTACGGTCTTCGATGGCACCACGTTTCGCGGGCAGCACCTCGGTGACCGCACGCTGACTCGCCGCTTCGGCCGACAACGACGGCCCGTCGACGATCTGCAGCATCGCCATCTTCACCGTGACCGCTCCCACCACGAGGAAGATGAGCACCGTGGCCACCCGGTGCCGGCGCAGGAACTGCCGACCGGTGCGGATCATGTCGTCGCTCCCGTGGTGTGAACCACCGGCGGGAAAACTGGTGCGTCCAGCGGTGGCACGGGGTGCGTTGTCCGGGTGGTCGCCGTCGCGATATCCGGCAGGCCCCGTTCCCTGACGTCCCCGTGGACGCCGGGAGGGGCCGACCCGCTCCCGGCCCACCGGACGCTGCCGGGTGCGGGGGTTGCCCGCATTCCTCGGCCGCATCACCGGCGGCACCGAGCGTCAGCAGATCCATTCGCCCTGACCGTCATCGCAAATGAGACCTTCATGGTTGTCAATTGTCTGCTGCGCTAACCGACTTCGCGCGAATTTGCGCCCGGCGCGCCGCCATTGGATGGAAGAACATTCGAGTAGGCCGGTGCCGTCGGTGGCTCGACCGGAGTGGCCACGGCCGGCACATCGGGCGCGGTCGGCAACGGGTTGGCGGCGTCGGCGCCCGGGGTGACCGGCGTTCCCTGGATCGGAATACCCTGGGCTCCAGGTGGCGTCGGGGCAGGTGCGGCCCGCTCCGTCGGCCTCGGCGCAGTCGCCTTCGGACCGTTGTTCATCGACGGCGCCTTGTCACCCTCAGCGGGCTTGATCTCCCCTACGACCCACTCCCGGCCGTCGGGACCGACGACCATCCGCGGCACGTCCGTGGCCGGGATCATGCCCAGATCAGTTGCCTTTTCCGACAATTCGGGGGCCGAATCACCAGACTCGTATGACTTCTTGAGGGCGTCACGACGGTCGGACAACTGCTCGTTGTACGCGCGTTCGACACCGAGTTGATACGAATCCTGCGCCGACTTGGTCGAAAGCCACAGCGTCAGTGCCAATCCGGCCAACAGCATCCCGACGACCACCACCGCGAACGGGACCCGGCGCATCGCCTGGACCGGCGCATTCCGCATGCGTCCCCACAAGGCCGGTTTCTGCACCGGCACGGCCGAACTTTCTGGACGTTGCCAATGCCGTGATGTCGACGAGAGCCCCTCGGTGCCAAGGCGTTTGCGTCGACGTTCCAGCGCCTTCTCGGCCGCGGCCGAGCGCTGCCTGTTCGCACCCGACGCCCTGGCTCGCGAAGCGTCGGCATCGCGGCGACGCCCGGTGGCGAGATTGTCGTCGGTGACCGTCACTTCTTACCCCCCGCTATCCGCTCGATGACCCGAACCCGCACGGATGCCGATCTCGGATTGTGTTCGATCTCTTCGTCCGAAGCCTGTTCCGCTCCCCTGGTCACCATCGCGAAATCCGGTGCGGTTCCAGGAAGGTCGACCGGGAGTCCCGGAGGCGTCTTCGACTTGGTCCGCTCGACGAACTCGCGTTTGACGATCCGGTCCTCCAGTGATTGGTACGACATGATCGCCAGGCGCCCACCCACATTCAATGCAGAGAGCGCAGCGGGCAGAGCCGCCTTCAGGGAGGTCAGCTCGCCGTTGACCTCGATCCGCAAGGCCTGGAATGTACGTTTGGCCGGATGTCCACCGGTACGTCGCGTGGCCGCGGGGATGGTCCGGTACAGCAGTTCCACGAGCCGGCCACTGGTGGTGAACGGTTCGATCTCACGTTCACGCAGCACAGCAGAGGCGATCTTGCCCGCGAATCTCTCGTCGCCGTATTCCGATAGGACACGGGCCAATTCGCCGTGCCCGTAGGTGTTGAGAACATCGGCCGCGGTCAGCGGGTCGTCGGGGTTCATCCGCATATCCAGCGGAGCATCAACCGCATAGGCGAACCCACGGTCGGGCTGATCGAGTTGCATCGACGAGACGCCGAGGTCATAGAGAGCGGCATCGAATTTCTTGACACCGGCCTGTTCGAGTGCGTCATCGACCTCGTCGTACCGCTTGTGGACAAACGTGATCCGGTCGCCGAACGGCGCCAGTCGCTCGCGGGCCAGGTTCAGAGCATTGATGTCGCGGTCGATCCCGATGATCGACACACCCGGAAATCGCTGCGCAATGAGCTCGGTATGGCCACCGGCACCGAGAGTGCCGTCGACGTAGATCGCGCCGGAGCCATCTGGATTCTGTCGCGTGATCGCGGGTGCAAGCAGTTCGATCATCCGCTCGGCCATGACCGGGACGTGCCCGAAGGGGCCATCGGCGAGATCCACTGTGCTACCTCTCGTGCGGTCCGGGTGCGCCAATTGGCCGGCAGGTGTGTGGGTGGATCCTGGTCCCTGCCCGATCTCCGCACCTGGCGCTGGGGAAGTGCGTCAGGGGCGGGTTGTCGAACCTGGCGCTGGGGAAGTGCGTCAGGGTCGGATCGGGCAAAGGCCTCGATTCACCCACGTGTTCTTCTGGTCCCTGGCCTCAGGCCGTGTCCAGGACGTCGAAGCCCACGCTCGAGAAGTTCTCCTCGTGCTCATCCTGGTAATCGCGCCATGTCTGCGCGTCCCAGATCTCCAAGTGGCTCATGTTTCCGATGACCACACACTCTTTGGCCAGGCCCGCATAACGACGGTGATCCGGGGACAGGGTTATCCGCCCCTGACCGTCTGGCCGTTGTTCATCGGTTCCCGAGCTCAGTTGACGTTGAAAAGCCCGGGCAGCAGGATCATTCTTGGGCGAGCTCATCACTCGTTGAGCCAGCTCGTAGAAGTCATCCCGCATGTGCACTGCGAGGCTGCGGTCCTGACCTTTTGTGATCATCACCCCTCCTGCAAGTGCGTCTCGGAACTTCGCGGGCAGCGTGAGCCGCCCTTTGTCGTCCAACTTGGGTGTGTAAGTGCCGAAGAACATAGCGCTGGCCATGTGTCGTCACCTCCAACCCCAAGGTTGGTAGGAAAAATCCGGTTCTCTTCCACCAACGAGCACCACTGTACCCCACAATCCACCACTTTCCACCCCAAGTTGCCCGGAGTTCGGCATTCGGCCACCAAGACCGCAGGTAGAGGTGGTGTAGACAGGTGGGGGAAAAATCCTGAGTCAGGGTGTCCACAGGCCGTCTCGGAGGCCTTTTGGAGCCAAAAGGGCCGCTTCAGCCTGCTTCGACCACAGAAATGCCGGAGGTGGGAGAAAGTGGGGGCCTGGGTGGAAAGTGGGCGAGCTGCCCTCAAAACAGACGAAAAGGCCGTGCATCGCGATGCGATGCACGGCCTTCTACGATCAACGGCGCCTGGCGGCGTCTACTCCTGCTCGAAGCGGCGGTTGAACCGCTCTTCCATCCGCTCAGAAAATTTGCGTCCCTGTCGCTGCTCGCGGCCCGACGAGCCACCGCGCGGCGACGATCCCGAAGAGCCTCCGGGAGCCGGTCCGCTACGTGATCCCCACAACGCCATCAGCCCCGCACCGAACATCACGAGGAAGCCGATGAGGCTGACAATGGGGAAACCACCGATTTGAACCTCGATGACAACTCCCCCGACGAGGAGAACGAGTCCGACGAGGAACAACACGGCAGCTTGCAGTCGACGGCGCGCAGTGGACCCGCGAAAGCGACGCGACCGCACGTTCGACGCAAACTTGGGGTCTTCGGCGTACAGAGCGTTTTCGATCTGTTCGAGCATGCGCTGCTCGTGCTCTGAGAGTGGCACCCGCCCCCTCCTTCAGCACATGGTTTCGGTAGAGCTTCCAGAGGAGACAATTCCGGTTGCCCGGACCCACTCGGGTGGACCCAACTCTGATGATACGAGGTGTTGGAAGTTCCAACCACCATTCCCCGCCACAAGTTGGTCAAATTTGGTCCGTTAGCAGTAATTTCGGAGCCTTCACGCAGCACCGGCGGGCATATTCGACGGTTTGCCCCGCTCGAGTCGCAGGATTTCCCTCTCGACCACGTGTAAGAACTCATCCACCTTCGGCCGTAACTCCGCGATCTGCTCTTCGGTGACCGACCGGATGCCGGCTTCCGTATCGGCCCGCAGGCGAGAGTGTCCGGCGAAGTAGGTGGCCCACCCGGAGAGCTCGGGCATCGCCTGCGGCAGCCGGGCCCAGGCACTGCGCGACCCGCGGCGGCGGGTGGGATGCTCCGAGACGGCCAAGACCGCACCGGCCGCACGCAATGCCGATTGATACAGGGCACTGAACGCCTCGGCGGCGTCGGTGACGACATCCGATTCGCGCAGACGCGACTCGGCTCGCTCCAACATCTCGCGGGAGGCGATGATCTGGGTCGGTTCGGGCAGCCTGGTGACCCGCGTGGCCGAAGCCGCCCCACGGTGCCGAGAGTCCCGCGCGGGATTCCGTGCCATCGTCGACATCCCGGTCCTCCTTCTCCGCTGCCTCTTATCCGGCCGACTGCCGGTGTCTATACGGGGTCGGCCCGGTGGCCTACGCTTCCCTCGTCTGCCACCGAGTCGCCCTCATGTCGTAAAGCGGGTAACGATGCGGCTTGCGCCTTTGCGGAGGTTGAAGCCTCGAACACCCGTTCGACAGATTCAATATACCTAACGACACCGACAACCCTCAAGCAAAAAAGGCGGAAACTTCTGTGCCCATCCGGATCGCCGAACTCTCGGCCCACGATGCACAGATCTGGCTGCCCGAGGCCTTGAACGTGTACGTCACCGCGATGAACTACCCACCGGGCACCGAAGTGCAACGGGCGCCCCTGTGGCACGACCACATCCGGCGGCCCGGGTGGAAGGCCGTCGCCGCGATCGACTCCCCCGGTCCGGCCGGACGGGAAGCCCTGGTCGGTATCGCGTACGGATACAGCGGCGCCCACGACCAGTGGTGGAATCAGCAGGTACGCAGCGGGCTGGTCCGCGCCGGATGCAGCCGGGAGCGCGTGAGCGCCCTCACCGACAACTACTTCGAGCTGACCGAACTGCACGTCCATCCGTCTGCGCAGGGCAGGCGGATCGGCGAGCAATTGCTACAACGCCTGGTTGCCGATCGCTCCGAACCACAGGTGCTGCTCTCGACACCCGAGGTAGACGAGGAGAACAACCGGGCGTGGCGTCTGTACCGCCGGTTGGGTTTTGCCGACGTGCTGCGCGGTTTCACCTTCGCCGGTGATCCCAGGCCGTTTGCTGTCCTCGGCCGCGCCCTACCAATGCGATAGGACCACATGATCGACACGCTAGTCATCGGCTCCGGACACAACGGCCTCGTGGCGGCCGCCTATCTGGCCGCCACCGGCCAACGGGTCAAGGTGCTCGAACGCGACAGTGTCGCCGGCGGTGCCGTCTCCACCGTCGAGCGGTTTCCGGGCTATCGCGTCGACCGGGGGTCCTCGGCCCACCTGATGATCCGGCACACCCCCATCCTCGACGAGCTGTCGCTGGCCGATCACGGGCTGCAGTACATCGACTGCGACCCGTGGGCCTTCTGCCCCGCGACCGACGATGCTCCCCCGATCGTCTTCCATCGCGATCTCGAGAAGACCATCGCGTCGATCGAGACGGCCTGCGGTGCCGCCGATGCCGAGGCCTACCGTCGATTCGTCGCCGTCTGGGCGCCGCGGTCGGCCGCGATGATGTCGGCGTTCACGTCGTCTCCCTCACCGCTCGCGCTCGGCAAGGCGTTCTGGGGCCTGCCCGCCCGCATCCCCGGCAACGGCTCCGCGGCCGGACTCGGTCTCTCGCAGGAATTCTTGATGTCCGGGAATGCGCTCCTGGACAACTGGTTCGGATCCGAGCACCTCAAGGCCGCGCTGGCCTGGTTCGGGGCACAGTCGGGTCCGCCCATGAACGAACCCGGGACCGCACCCATGGTCGGCTTCGCCGCGGCGATGCACACCATTCCCCCGGGCCGGGCCGTCGGTGGCAGCGGGGCCCTCTCCGAGGCCCTCATCCGCAAACTCCATGCCGACGGCGGCGAACTCGAACTGTCGTCCGCCGCGACCGCCCTCGAGAAACAGGGCGACCACTGGCTGGTCCGTACCGCCGACGGCCGCTCACATCGTGCACGTTCGGTGATCAGCGCCTGCCACATCCTCACCACACTGGACCTGTTGCAGGCCGGTGGGTTCGACCGCACCGCCACCGACCGGTGGCGCTCACAGATCCGCATCGGTGGCGGCATCGGCATGGCGGTCCGCCTCGGCGGCACCGCGCTGCCGCAGTATCCCGGGCTACCCGCAGACACCTCGGTCCACGGCGGGCTCGGTCTGCTGGTGACCGACCGCGGACACCTGGCCCGGGCGCACGCCGACGCCACCGCCGGTGACCTGCCGCGGCGCCCCGCGCTGATCGCGATGAGTTTCTCCGCGATCGACCCGACCCTGGCACCGCCCGATCGGCACCAGACCAGTCTGTGGGCCCAGTGGCATCCCTACACGCTCTCCGGTGGACGCAGCTGGTCCGACCTCGCGGCCACCGCGGGCCAGGAGATCATCGATGAGCTCGACCGGCATGCACCGGGTTTCTCCGACTCCATCGAACACACCTACGTCCAGACACCCGCGGACCTGGAATCCGAGATCGGGATGACCGGCGGCAACATCATGCACGTGGAGATGTCGCTGGATCAGATGCTGATCTGGCGTCCGCATCCCGAACTGGCGCGGCACCGGGTTCCCGGTGCGCCCGGTCTGGTGCTCGCCGGGGCCTCGACCCATCCGGGCGGTGGGGTCAGCGGCGCCAGCGGCCGGATCGCGGCAACCGCGGTTCTGTCCGACCGGCGATCCCCGTTGGCCCGGATCACCCGCGGTCGATGGGGATGACGACCACACTCACCGCGCAGCGTTCGCCACTGCTGTGGACCTCGGCGATCCTGCTCGTCGGCTCCATCGCCGCACAGATCATCTATCCCCTGGTCGACGGCGTGGCGCGCGACCGGGCCACCGTGGTCGTGGTCGTGGCCGCGGCCGCGGCGATGATCGCGCACGCCACCTTCCGGCTCGGACCGCTACGGGCGGTCGCGGTCTTCGCGGCCACGGCCGGTGTCGGTTGGACCGCCGAAATCGTCGGTGTCGCGACCGGCTTTCCGTTCGGCGCCTACTCCTACGCCACCGATCGGATCGGGCCATCCGTGGCCGAGGTACCGGTGATCATCGGTTTGGCCTGGACCGCAGGCGGTTACAGCATGTGGTGGATCAGCGCGCTGGTCAGTCGCCGCCGTCCGATCCGGATCGCGCTGGCGACCATCGGGATGGTCGGTTGGGATCTCTATCTCGACCCGCAGATGGTCGGGGCCGGATTGTGGACCTGGTCCACCGACGACGCCGGGCTCCCCGGCATCGATCAGATCCCGATCACCAACTTCGCCGGCTGGGCGGGCGTGGCGTGTGTCATGTTCGTGCTGCTCTCACTCGTCGACCGGCAATCGGAGACGGTGACACCGCTGATCTCGCTCGCCCCGGTGGGTTGGTTCACCTGGACCTGGCTCGGCTCGGCCCTGGCGTTTCTGGTGTTCCTCGACGATCCGACGCTTCCCGCGGCGGTTCCGTACGGCCTGATCGGGATGGGCATCCTGGGCGTGCCGGCAGCTGTGGCATTGTCGCGCCGACGTCCTTGAGGTATCGGTCGCCCGGGTATCAACCGGACGCGATCAGCGGCCCTCCTCACGGACTGGTCCGGCTAATGGCACGATAGCTGCGTGCCTGAGATCACCCGCCCCCGCCGCCGTCGCGGTCCCCTGAGTGCGGTGTTGCTCGTGCTGGCCCTGCTCTTGGGTCCGACACTTGCCGCCTGTTCTGACGAGCCCGCCCAATACGGTGACCGGTTGTGGGGCGCCATCGTCCTCGCCGAGAAGGACATCGGGCAGGAAAAGGGCCCGCAGATCACGGTGCCGCAGTCACTCGAGACGGTCGTCACCGCGACCGAGTTCAAGCGCGACGGACTCATCGGTACCCGCGCCACGTTCACCGAGGCGACCCTCGGCCAGTTCGCCCAGCTCGGCGAACTCGTCGACGACGCCTACCCCGATGCCCCGGTGACGTTGGACCTGCAGGCCCAGCGCCGCGGCGACGCGGTCACCTTCCGCGGCACGGCCGATTTGCAGGGGCTCACGCCCGAGCGCGACTACGTCGAGTTCTCGGTCCAGTTCGCCGGACCCATCAGTGCCACCAACGGCCAGCAGGACGGTGACGACGCCGTCTCCTGGAAGCCGGAGATCGGCAAGGCGACCCCGATGACCGCCGAAGCCCGCTACGACGAACCCGGGACCGCGGCCTTCGCCGGCTGGACGGGCCTGATGGCCGGAATCGCGCTGGCCGTTGCCGTCGTTGTGGTGGCGCTCGCCTGGGTCAGTCGTGACCAGTCACCACGGCCGGGCGCACCGCAGAAGCGTCCCGGCGACGCCACCCACCAGCCTGTGGGAAGCCAGACCGTGGGAAGCCAGAACGCCGGCGGTTCGGGCCACAGCGGAACCGACAGCAGTCCCACCTCACACTGATCGGCAACCCTCCGCCGAGCGTGCCCATCCGACCGTCGACCGTGCCGAAATCACCGTTGACCGTGCCAATGTTGCCCGCGCACATGCAGTTTCGGCACGTTCGGCGGTGATTTCGGCACGCTCGACGGACGTCTCAGGCGGCGATCGAGATCATCCCGAGTCGCTCGAGCACCTCGCTGGTGGCCTTGGCGAAGTTGAGACTGCAGAAGTGCAGGCACGGCGCACCCTCGTCGATCAGGCGCTGTGCCATTTCGGTGGCCAGGTCGATACCCACGGCACGCACCGATTCCCGGTTCTCCTCGGGTCCGTCACCGGCGGCCTCGGCCAAGCGCTTCTCGACGGCCGGCGGTAGCACCGAACCCGAGAGTTCGACCATGCGGCGCACCGAGGCGAGTGAGGTGATCGGCATGATCCCCGGGATCAGCGGCTTGGCACCCTGCTCCGGATCGGCGGCGTTGACGCGGTCCCGCAGTCGCAGGTAGTGGTCGACGTCGAAGAACATCTGCGTGATCGAATACTGGGCTCCGGCACGCAATTTCGACACCAGGTACTTGGTGTCGTGATCGAGATCGGGAGCCCGGTGGTGCCCTTCCGGGAACGACGCCACACCGATGTTGAAGTCGCCGAGATCCTGCAACAGACGCACGAGCTGTTCGGCGTACTCCAGCCCGTCGGGATGCTTGACCCATTCGCCCAGCGGATCGCCCGGGGGGTCGCCGCGGAGCGCAAGGATATTGGTGATGCCCTGGTCGGCGTAGCCACCGGCCATCGCCCGCAGCTCTTCGATGCTGTGCCCCACCGCAGTCAGGTGAGCGACGGGGAGCAACGTGGTCTCGCGCGCGATCTCCCCGGTGATCCGCAGAGTCCGATCACGGGTGGAGCCGCCGGCACCGTAGGTCATCGAGACAAAAGCCGGGTTCATTCGCTCGAAAACCCGCACGGTGCGCCACAGGCGCGCCTCGGCCTGCTCGTCTCGGGGCGGCATGAACTCGACCGAGAACGGCACCGGACCCGAGTGGGGTTCGGCCAGCCGCTTCACGATCGACGATTGCGTCATCTGCGAACTCACCCGGCAAGTATAGAGGTGACGGCCGGGGATGACCGCCTGCCTGCCGCCGCCACATCCCACCGTAGGGTGGTTGACGTGGCAATCCAGTCTGTGACCGACGTTCCCGCCGCGACCACCGACCTCTTGCAGCGGGTCTTTGCAGACCGCGCATCCACGGCAGCCGACATCGGTCCGGGGTTCTGCGATGCGGTGGATGCGATGTCTGCTTTTGTCCTCCGCGGCGGCAAACGCGTCCGACCGACATTTGCCTGGGCCGGCTACCTGGCCGCCGGACCGGCCCGCACCGATCCCGACCGGTTGCTGTCGGTCTGCGCCGCCCTCGAGTTGATGCAGGCCTGCGCGCTGATCCACGACGACATCATCGACCGCTCCGACACCCGCCGCGGGTTCCCGACGATCCACCGTGAGTTCGAGGCCCGCCATCGTGAGGCAGGCTGGCGCGGCGACGCGGCCGACTACGGCGAAGGCGTGGCGATCCTCCTCGGCGACCTGGCACTGGCCTGGGCCGACGACCTCATCGCCGAGGCCGGGTTCGACCCCGAGACCCACCGGTCGGTGTCGACGATCTGGCGCGGCATGCGCACCGAGGTCCTCGGCGGTCAGTTCCTCGACATCGCCACGGAGGCCTCCGGAGACGAGACCCCCGGGGCCGCCTATCGCGTGATGCGGTTCAAGACCGCCGCCTATACCGTCGAACGACCGTTGCATCTCGGCGCCGCGATCGGTGGCGCCGACCCCGGACTGATCACATCGTTGCGGTCGTTCGGCACCGACATCGGTATCGCCTTCCAGCTTCGCGATGATCTGCTCGGGGTGTTCGGCGATCCCTCGATCACCGGCAAGCCGGCAGGCGACGACATCATCGCCGGCAAACGGACCGCACTGTTGTCGGCCGCGCTGGGCCACCTCGACGCCCATGACCACGCGGCCGCGGACGTACTCCGCGAACGGGTCGGGCGTGCTCTGACCGCCGACGAACTGGCACAGACGCTCGACATCATCACCGCGAGTGGCGCCGTCACCGAGGTGGAACAGCAGATCAAGGATCTGGTGAGCAGTGCGCTGGCCACCCTGACCGCGAGTACCGCAACCCCGGCTGCCAAGGCCGACCTGATCGACCTGGCGA
The DNA here is from genome assembly GCF_059553375.1 of Williamsia sp. z71. NCBI lineage: Bacteria > Bacillati > Actinomycetota > Actinomycetes > Mycobacteriales > Nocardiaceae > Williamsia > Williamsia sp. z71. The sequence goes on along the minus strand of NZ_JCANWX010000002.1, from coordinate 560,024 downwards.
CCGCGATGACCCGCCGGCAGTACTGATGCCGGCCGCCGCCCCCATCACCGGTGACTAGGATCATCGAGATGTCCGTACCCGCCACCACCCCTGAGCCGGTCACCGCCACCGGCCGGTGGCGGCAAGGGTTCTCGGTCCGAGCGCTGCGCGCATTCTGCGCCACCGAGGTCGGGCACCACGTGGTCCTCGGATTCATCGGTTCGGTGCTGATCACCGTCGGCAGCTTCGGTGTCGGGGACATCCCCCGCAACAACACCTCGCTGCAGACCCTGAACTTGTCGTGGATGTACTACGGCCACGGACGAACCCTGAGCACCATCGCCTTCTGGCTCGGTGTTGCGTTGATGGTGATCGCCTGGGTCCGGATCGGCCGCACCCTGCACACCCAGAAGACCGGGGCCACACCCGCAGCGGTCATCGGCTGGGCATCGATGGCCTGGTCTGCTCCCCTGCTGATCGCCATCCCGCTCTACAGCCGTGACGTCTACGCCTATCTCGCCCAGGGCGCGCTGCTGCGCGACGGCTTCAATCCCTACTCCGACGGTCCCGCCGTCAACCCGGGGCCGCTGGTCGATTCGATGGCCCAGGTCTGGGCGACCACCACCGCGCCCTACGGTCCCGGCTTCATGGCCATCGCCCGCGCCGTGACGGAGGCGACCGGTGACAGTCCGGTCGCCGGTGTCCTGGTGATGCGACTGGTCCTGCTGCCCGGCCTGCTGCTGACGTTGTGGGCACTGCCCCGCCTCGCCCGTCGGTTCGGCACCGATCCGTCGATGGCCATCTGGATCGTGCTCCTCAATCCGATGGTCCTGATCCATCTGGTCGGCGGCCCACACGTCGAACTGTTGATGATCGGCGTCCTGGTCGCCGGGGTCACGCTGGTGGTCGAGGGGCGCCACGTCGCCGGGATGAGCGTGCTGGCGGTGGCCACCGCGATCAAGATCACCGCCGGTGTGGCGATCCCGTTCGTCCTGTGGATCTGGCTGGCGCACATCCGCGCCGAGCGTCCGGTGCGAGTGGGCGATGTGGTCCGGGTGTTGGCCTGGATCATCGGCCTGAGTGCCGTGATTTTCGGCGGCCTGACCCTGATCGTCGGGCATGGATTCGGTTGGCTGCTCGGATTGACCTGGGCCGACAAGATCATCAACTGGCTGACGATCCCCACCGCGGTGGCCCATCTGATCACCCTGACCGCTTCTCCGTTCACCGCGTTGCCGTTGCTGCCGGTGCTCGAGGTCGTCCGCACCGTCGGGTCGGTGATCCTGGCGCTGACGCTGGTCGGCGTGTGGCTGTGGTTCCGCAGATCCGAACGGGATGCGGTCAAGGGCATCGCGTGGGCGATGTTCGCCGTCCTGCTACTCGAGCCGTCGACCCTGCCCTGGTATTACACGTGGGCGCTGGTGCTGGCCGCTGCCTTCGCGATCGACCGGCGGGCCATCGTGGCGATCATCGTGTTCTCGGTGTTCCTGTTGCAGGTCTTCGGGCCCACCGACGAGATCTACATGTACGAACTCACCGATGTCCTGCTGGCGCTGGTCTTGGCGGGATTGGCCGGGTGGTCATTTGTGCGGGTCGATCCGCTCCGATTGCGCCGGGTGATCCGTGGGAAACCGGCACCCGTCCCGGCCGGCGGCGCCGCCGAAGACCTGTCATGACCGACGATCTCAGAGCCGCTTACGAACACTGCCGAGAATTGACCAAAGTGCACGGCCGCACGTATTACGCCGGCACCCAACTTCTTTCGAAAGACAAGCGCAGTGGCGTCTACGCGTTGTACGGGTTTGCCCGGATGGTCGACGACATCGTCGACAACGACACCGGGCCGGATCGGCTGACCCGCCTCGATGAGATCGACGCCGACCTCTCCGCGGCCCTGAACGACCCGGCATACCGGCCGCAGCGGCCCGAGGTGCTCGCGGTCGCACACACCGTGGCCACCTACTCGATCGACCACCGATACTTCGAGGCCTTCCTGCGGTCGATGCGAATGGACCTGCCCGAGAGTCCTCTTCACGTCAGCCGCTACCGCACCATGGAGCAACTCCGGGACTACATGTTCGGGTCCGCCAGTGTGATCGGCCTCGAGATGCTGCCGATCCTGGGGACGGTGGGGCCGGTGTCGCAGGCCACCGAATCGGCGCGTTCGCTGGGAGATGCATTTCAGCTGACGAACTTCATCCGTGATCTCGGCGAGGATCTCGACCGGGGCCGGATCTACCTCCCCACCGACGATCTCGCCGCGTTCGGCGTCGATGAATCGATGCTCCGCCGTTGCCGCCGGACCGGCCAGGTCCCACCCGAACTACGCCGGGCCCTGGCACATCTGATCGCGGTGACCCGCGCCGAATACCGCCGTGCCGAGCCGGGCATCGGTCACCTGACCCCGGCCAGCCGCCCGGGAATCCGTGCGGCGCTCACCATGTACCGGGCGATTCTCGACGAGGTCGAGGCCGACGACTATCGGGTACTCACCCGGCGCGCCACCGTCCCCCGACGCAAACGTCTGACCCACATCGCTGCAGCCCTCACCCGGCGGCACTGACCCCACTCCGCGACCAGCGCGTTTGAGAACAGCCGGAACATGTCAGACCGGCCGGGCACAATGTTGTCCAACCCCATTCGCCGACGGAGAGGACCATGTGGCCACAGACACCCCACCCCCGCGTACCCGGTTCATCCGAAAAGGAAGTACCGGTGGGCTTTCTGGACCATCTGAGGGCGTCCGCGGCGTCGAAACCCCGTGGCACCTCGACATCATTCACGAACAGATCGACGGCCGGACCGGGCGATAGATGGTGAGAATCGAACCGGCGGACCTCGACGATCCGGCCGTGCAGGCTTTCCTTCGGGCACATCTCGATGACATCGCCCCCACCGCACCTGAGCAGAGCCAGCACGCGCTGACGATCGCTTCCATGAGGACGTCACCGGGTTTCCGGCTCTGGGTCGCGTACCTCGACGAAGAATTGGTCGGAACGGTTGGGCTGGGCCCTGTTTCGGTGGGACATGAGGAGCTCAAGAGTATGCGAACCTCGCCGGGCCGCCGGGGTTCCGGCATCGGCAGGGCGCTGCTCGATCACGCGCTCGCCGACGCGACCGCCCGCGGAATCAGCCGGGTCTCACTCGAAACCGGCAGCATGGAGTTCTTCGCACCCGCACGGGCGCTGTACCTGCGAGCCGGATTCAGCGAGTGCGGCTCCTTCGGCACCTATCCGACCAACGACCCGAACAGTACCTTCATGACAATGTCACTCGGCCGCAAGGACTTCGGCAGCGGTGCGCGGTGAGATGAACATCCACGGCGGCCACTGCGGGCGTGGCGCCGCACCCGGAAACCGATCGCCCGCCGAGTCCGCACTTCGAGCCGACCGGCGATTCCTTCCGGTAGCATGGGGCCACGGCCACACGTCCGAAAGTTCCCGCACAGCAGTGCATCACGTACCTCAGGTGCGAGTAGTGCCGAAAACCCCTCACGTATACATCGCCCGACAATGCCCGCTCCGAGGCGGTCATGCAACGCCTCTCGGATCGACACGGCAAGCCCACCCAAATGGCGCGAAGGGCAACAATCAAGTGACCACAGCAAACACGAAGGTGTACATGAAGTCAGAGGGCCACGTGACGTTGACCAGTTACCAAGCAGCGACCAAGCTGTATGTGGAACAGACACCGCCGCTCGGCGAGCATCTGACCGCGTTTCTCGACCAAGTCGCCATTGCCGTGGGCTCTGGCGGCTTCTTGTTGGAACTCGGCAGCGGGCCGGGCCGGGCCGCCATGTATCTCGAGGACAAGTACCTCCGGGTGCGGCGCACTGACGCCGCGGCGATCTTCATCGACATGATGCGCGCCGACGGGCACCACGCCGACGTTCTCGACATTCGTACGGACGCGTTCGGAGGCCCCTACGACGCAATCCTGGCCACCTCCGTCCTGCTGCACCTGAGTCCCGACGAGTTCGAAGACGTCCTGCGGCGGGCGAACGCCGCGGTTGCACCGGACGGAGTGCTCGCCTTCACGATCAAGAAGGGCACCGGATCCGATCGGAGCACGGCAAAATCCGGCCTGCCCCAACAACTCACCTGTTGGCGCGAATCGGAATTGCGTGACGTTCTGGCGCGGACCGGATGGACACCGGCACTGCTCGATCACGTCGATGCCGACGAGCCCTGGATGTACGTGATCGCCCGATCCCAATCCTTGTTCTGATGACAGCTCCCGGCAGCACGGGAAGGGTTCGGCCTTGCGCTTCGATCTGGAGAGTTTGACCGACACCGCGTTGGTAATGCACGTCGAGGAGGCCCGGGCGTTCAATGCCGCGAAAGGTCCCATGAGTGGACCGCAAAGCGTCGTTGAACTCCGCGAAACCCGGGCAAGGCGCGGCGAGCACCCCCCGGCGACCGACTCGGCCGCTGTCACCGTCGTGGCCGAAACGGACGGGCGGCAGGTGCCGGTCCGGGTCTTCGTCCCTCATGGCACCGCGGCGAATGGCATCTACCTCGATATCCACGGGGGCGGGTTCTACATGGATTCGGCTGATCGCTCAGATGGCCGCAACCGTCAGCTCGCCGATTCGATCGGTGCCGTCGTCGTGAGTGTGGACTACCGACTGGCTCCCGAATGTCCGTGGCCGGCGGCCCCGGACGACTGCGAAACCGCAGCGCTGTGGTTGCTCGACCGGGCCAAGGATCGATTCGGGACGACGAGACTGGTCATCGGGGGCGCGTCCGCCGGCGCGACACTCACCGCCACAACAGTGCTACGCCTGCGGGACCGCGGCATCAGCGATGAATTATGCGGCGCCGTACTCCAATTCGGAACCTACGATCTGAGCGCAACCACACCGGCCGGCCGGCTCATCGCGGACGAGTACTTCCTCGAGGCATATGTCGGCCATGTCGCGGATCGGACCATCCCGGACATCTCCCCGATTTTCGCCGACCTGACCGGGCTTCCGCCGACCCTGCTGGTCGTCGGCGACCAAGACATCCTGCTCGAGGACAACCTGGCGATGGGAGCCCGACTGTCGGCCGCGGGCAACGACGTCGACCTCCGGATCTACCCACAATCGCCACACGGCTTCACCGCACACCCGACCGCGATGGCTGCCGCCGCACGCGGCGGCATCGAGGCATGGGTCAGCGCACTCTTCGCGGCCCCGGGGTGACGCGCCCGCACGCCCGCAGCTTTCGGCGGCAGGCACGAACGTGACTACGTCAGAAGGCTGCAGCCTGCGCGCGGCGGATCATCTCGCGGGCCGAGTGCCCGTGCAGTGCCTGGGCCGGCGTGATCCCCAGGTCTTCTTGGACGGTGAACAGCCACCGCATGATCTCGTCACGGCTGAAGCCGCCATCGAGCAGGACCTCGATCAGTCCGGGCAGATGCTTGACGATGTCGGAGCCATCGAAGAACAACTCCGGGACCGCGACCTGTCCGTCGCGGCGAACCGCGAGCAGCTCATGAGCGGTGATCATGTTGAGGACTTTGCTGTTGGAAAAGCCCATTCGGGAGGAAACCTGGGAGACGGACAGGACGTCGACGTCATCAGGAAGAGTGTCAGGAGAAAGCGGTACGGAACCCACGGTCACGAGGGTACCGAGCAAGAGGTCGAACCGTCGAATCACAGACCTGGCCGCTCGGCTCGACCGCGCCGTGACCGATTCTCGATCCCACATCGCTAATGTGGACTCGGTTCGACCTCTCCACCGACTTTCCACCACCATCACGAAAGGCTTCGACACGGTGAACGCTCCCTCCGACGTGCTTTTGGGTGCGCTCCTGGAGCGCAGATACCGAATCGATGCGCTCATCGCCCGCGGTGGCATGTCCAGCGTCTATCTCGGCATGGACCTGCGACTGGACCGGCCGGTGGCCGTCAAGGTGATGGACCCGCGGTTCTCGGCCGACCCGCAGTTCCTCGCCCGACTCGAGTTCGAGGCCCGGTCGGTCGCCCGGTTGAAAGACCCCGGCCTGGTCCCGGTGTACGACCAGGGCGCCGACGGTGACTACGCCTTTCTCGTGATGGAACTCGTCGAAGGCGGCACACTCCGCGAACTGCTGCGCGAGCGTGGGCCGATGCCACCGCACGCCGTCAACGCCGTGACGGCACCCGTACTCGGCGCGCTGGGCGTGGCCCACCGGGCCGGACTCGTCCACCGCGACGTCAAGCCGGAGAACGTCTTGATCTCCGACGAGGGCGAGGTCAAGGTCGTCGACTTCGGCCTGGTCCGGGCGATCGCCGCGGCGGGCATCACATCCAACAGCGTGATCCTCGGCACGGCGGCCTACCTGTCCCCGGAACAGGTCGAGACGGCCTCCGCCGATGCCCGATCGGATGTCTACTCGACCGGCATCCTCGTCTTCGAAATGCTCACGGGCAAAACCCCGTTCAGCGGCGATACCGCGCTCGGCCTGGCCTACCAGCGACTCAACAACGACGTTCCGCCGCCGAGTTCACTCATCGCCGGTGTCCCGGCCGAGTTCGACGAGTTCGTTCTCACCGCGACCGCTCGCGACCCGCAGGACCGGTACCGCGACGGCATCCACATGCGTGAGGTCCTCGACGGGATCGCGGCCGACCTGGAACTGCCGCCGTTCACCGTGCCTGCGCCGACCCGATCCGCCGAACGCGACACGATGGTCGCCTTCCGCGACCGCAAGATGGCCCCACCCGCCGATCCCGACCGAACCGACCCGATCCGGTCGGCGGCCGCGGCACCGCCGGCCGGCCGCAATCCGACCCGCGTGCAGACGTTGCCGCCCGACACCCGAGCGCCCGCTGCGGCGCAGTCCCCGCCCGATCCGGGTCAGCCGGTGCAGAACCATCCGACCTCGGCGGTGCTTGCCCCACACGCCGCCGACTACGCCGAACGTCGCCGCAAATCCCGTCGCACCACGTTGATCTGGGTGCTCATCGTCGTGCTGATCGCCGCACTGCTCGGTGTCGGCGGCTGGTGGCTCGGTTCGGGACGATTCACCACGGTGCCGGATACCAACGGCATGGACCGGGTCGCCGCGACCGAGGCCATCGAGGACGCCGGCCTCGACGTGGTGGACGACCCGATATTCCACAACGAGGTCCCGGTGGACGAGGTGATGTCGGTCGAGCCCGCACCCGGAACCCGGGTCAGCCGGTTCTCCGATGTGACACTTGCCTATTCGGTCGGACAGCCGAAGGTTCCGGAGCTCGGTTCCGGCACCTCGCTCCCCGAGGCCGAGAAGATGCTTCGCGAACACACGCTGGTGCCCGAGGTGACCCGGCAGCAGTACAGCGCGAGCGCCCCGAAGGGTTCTCTGGTGTCGCTGAGCCCCAACTCGGGAACAACCGTCCCGGTGGGCAGTACGGTGCAGATCACGACAAGCCGTGGCCCCGAACCCGTTTCGATTCCGGACGTATCCGGGCGGGATCAGGCCGAGGCGACCCGGCTCATCAAGGGGGCCAAGCTCAAACCCGGCTCGGTCACCACCCGGTTCAGTCCGGACGTCGACGGCCGCGACGTGATCGGCACCGAACCGGCGGCCGGAACGATGGCAGAACCCGGTAGCACGGTGACACTCGTGGTCTCCGACGCGATCAAGGTGCCCGACGTGTCCGGGCAGACCCCGGCCGATGCCCGCCGGACCCTGCAGGACGCCGGTCTGATCGCCGCGGACGGCGGAACCTCCACCGACGGAACAGCGAAGGCGGGCACCATCACCACGGCCAGCCCCTCGTTCGGTGCGCGCGTGGACCCCCGCAACCCGGTCGTGAAGATCTTCATCTCCGACGCGGTGTCGGTACCCGACGTCACCGGGGACACCGTCGGAACGGCAAAGAAGAAACTGTCCGAAGCCGGACTCGACGTGAACAGCCGGGGGCTGACCGGTTCGAACATATCGATTGTGGTGAATCAGAGCCCGGGTGCCGGCAACCGGGTCAAGACGGGCTCCACCGTCGACATCACATCGATCCCCTGACCGACGTCGAATCCCGGAGCCCGTCCCCGCCCGCTCAGCCGCGCAGCATCTCCGCGACCAGGAAGGCCAGCTCCAGCGACTGCTGGGTGTTGAGCCTTGGGTCGCAGGCTGTTTCGTAACGTCCGGACAGGTCCAGATCGGAGATGTCCTGCGCGCCACCGAGGCATTCGGTGACGTCTTCACCGGTCAGTTCGATGTGGATGCCACCCGGGTGCGTGCCCAGCGCGTGGTGGACCTCGAAGAATCCCTGGACCTCGTCGACGATGCGGTCGAAGTGCCGGGTCTTGTATCCGGTGCTCGCCTCATGGGTGTTGCCGTGCATCGGATCGCACTGCCAGATGACCTTGTGGCCGGTGGCCTCGACGGCGGCGACGATTCCCGGCAGCACCTCACGGACCTTGGAGTTGCCCATCCGCGCAACCAGGGTCAGACGGCCCGGCACGTTGTGCGGGTCGAGACGCTCGACGTATTCGACCGCCTGCTCGGGGGTGGTGCCCGGACCGATCTTCAGTCCGATCGGATTCGACAGCAACTCGGCAAAGGCGATGTGCGCGCCGTCGAGCTGACGGGTGCGCTCCCCGATCCAGAGGAAGTGTGCCGAGAGGTCGTAGAGCAGTTTGCCGCCCTCGGGATCCGCCGGATCGTCGGCCAGACGCAGCAGAGCGCGCTCGTAGTCGAGCACCAGAGCCTCGTGTGAGGCGTAGATGTTCGCCGATTCGAGATTCGAATCGCGCACGCCGCAGGCATCCATGAACTTGAGGCCACGGTCGATCTCGGAGGCCAGTGCCTCATAGCGGGCACCGGCAGGCGAGGTCCGGACGAACTCCTGGTTCCAGTCGTGCACCCGATGCAGATCGGCATGTCCGGCACCGGACAGCGCCCGGACCAGGTTCATCGCGGCGCTGGCATTGGCGTACGCACGGACCAGTCGGGAGGCGTCGTGTTCACGCACCGCCTCATCGGGCGGGAAGCCGTTGATCATGTCGCCGCGGTACGAGAGCAGGCCCAGGGCATCGGTGTCGGACGAACGGGGTTTGGCGTATTGGCCGGCGATCCGCGCGACCTTGACCACCGGCAGACTGGCACCGTACGTCAGCACCACGGCCATCTGGAGCAGCGTGCGGATGTTGCCCTTGATGTGCGGTTCGGTGTTGTCGGCGAACGTCTCGGCGCAGTCACCGCCCTGCAGCAGGAACGCACGTCCCAGCGCCACCTCGGCCAGCTGGGCCTTGAGCTCTTCGACCTCGTTCGGCAGGCAGATCGGGGGCACGCTCTCCAGGACGGTCCGCATCGCGCGGGCCTTGTCCTCGGGCCAGCTCGGCTGCTGCAACGCCGGTCTGCTGATCGCATCGGCAAAGCGCTCGGCCAGGTCGCCGGGCAACGGCGGTAGCTCGGGAAGTTCGTTCAGCGGAACATCTACGGTCCAATTCACCACCCCAACAGCCTAATGCCCTGCGCTCAGGACACAGACGGCGAGGTCACGCGCGCGGTGTACCCAGCGATGCCTCGATGGCCAGCCACTTGTTGAGGTTGTGCCGCGCGTCCGCGAGCGCGTCGTGCGCATCCTTGGGCGCAGCGGGTATCTCCGGCCGGCCGTTGAGCTCCCAGTGCTGCCGCAACTCGCGGGTGTAGCGCGGCATCTCCCGCGGCAACGCGGTCATCGGACCCCAGAGCTGACAGAGAGCCACGTGGTCATAGGCACCGACCCAGGCCCACAGCTCGATCGTGCCCGCGCCCTCGGTCAGGAAGTCGAAGATGTCGCTGCGGATCCGCGACCGTCCACGCCAGGCCTTCGACGCCGGTGACGGCAGTTTGGGAAGCACATTTGCCCGAACCCACGGGCCCGCCTTGTCTGGGTTGAATTCGGTTGACACCGCGTAGAACTCACGGCCGTCTTCGGCCACCATGCCGATCGACACGAGGTCGATGGTGTGCCCGTCCTCGATGAACTCGCAGTCGTAGAAGTAACGCACCGCCGGGCTCAGGCGGCCGGCAAGGTGGACGCGGGCGGACCGGCCGGCTTGTCCTTGAGGGACGCGGCGTACACATCGACGTACTGCTGACCGCCCAGACGCATGAGTTCGTACATGATCTCGTCGGTGACGGCACGTTCGATGAAGCGGTTGCCCTCCATGCCCTCGTAACGACTGAAATCGAGCGGCTTGCCGATCTTCACGGTGATCCTCGCCGGACGCGGGACCGTCGTCCCGGGCGGATTGAGGTCGCTGGTACCGATCATCGCCACCGGGATCACCGGCACGCCACAGGCCATCGCGACCCGCGCCAGGCCCGTCTTGCCCTTGTAGAGGCGACCGTCGGGCGACCGGGTCCCCTCCGGGTACATCGCCATCAGGTCACCGGCGTCGAGCTTGCGCTTGGCCGCCGACAGTGCGCCTGCAGCGGCGTCGGCCCCGGTGCGATCGATGGGGATCTGGCTCGACGCGCTGAAGAACCAGCGCTGGAACGCGCCCTTGGCGCCCGTGCCGGTGAAGTATTCGCTCTTGGCCAGGAAGTACATCCGGCGCGGAACCATCAGCGGAAGGTAGAAACTGTCGACGACGGCCAGATGATTGCTGGCCAGGATCGCCGGCCCCTTGGTCGGAATATTTTCCAGGCCTTCGACTTTCGGCCGCCCGATGACCCGGAGGAACGGTCCCATCAGGATGTATTTGAAGACCCAGTACCACATGTCTTCCCACTCTCTGACGAGCCACGAACGCCCCGCCGCTGTTTGCCGAAAACCCAATACGACTGGAGACTTTACCCACCCGGCCGGGGCAGCGTCACCGCCCCGATGCGGGACGCGTCAAGACCCCGATGCGGGACGCGTCAAGACCCCGACGTGGGACGCGTCATGGCGGCCGTCTCGGTGCGCGCCACCTGGGCGGCGCCGATCATTCCGGCGGCCTCCCCCAGCTGCGTGCCACGGATCCGTGCCATCCGGCGATGTCCGGCGCCGGTGAGCAACGCCGAATAGTGCTCGCGTGCCTCGTCGAGATACAACCCGGCCGAGGACCCCACACCGCCGGCGATCACCACCAGGTCCGGATCGAATACATCGCAGACCATGGCCAGGCCCAGCCCCAGCCAGCGCGCGAAATCGGCGAACGCCGCCAGTGCCAGCGCGTCGCCGTCGTGCGCTGCGGCCGCGATCCGGCGCCCGGTCAATGAGCCCGGGTCTTCCATGATCTCGCGGGCGAGTTGACTGTTCCAGTCACCGGCGTCGGCGATCATCTCGACCACGGTGTCGACCAGGGCCGTACCGCTGCAATACCTCTCCCAGCACCCGTACTTGCCACACGAACACGGCCGGCCATCGGGCATCACCCGCAGATGCCCCAACTCGGGTGCCACGCCGAAGCTGCCCCGATAGATCTCACCGTCGATCAGGAACCCTGCGCCGATGCCGGTACCGATCGTGACCACCACGGTGTTGCGTCCCCGCCCCGCACCGAAGTGATACTCGGCCACCGCCGCCGAGTTGGCGTCGTGTTCGAGAAAGACCGGCAACCCGACCCGTTTGCTCATGTCCTCGGCCACCCTGGCCTCCCGCCACGGCAGGTGGGGCGAGAACCGAATGGTCTGGCGATCGGCGGTCAGGAATCCCGCCACCGCCAGGCCCACCGCGGTCACGCTCCAGCGGCTCGTCAGTTCCGCGACCGCTCGATCGAGTGCCGACTGCAGCGCCACTTCGGTGCCCGGGGTCGGTGCGCGGACCGTGTCGTGAACCCGACCGAGCTCATCGACCACCGCGGCCCTGATACTCGTGCCGCCGATGTCGATCCCGATTGCCAACTCACCGCCGCCGGCGCCCCCGTGGCGGATCGGACCGGACGCCCCGCCGCTCACCCGCCGCCCGTCGGTGGATCGTCCGGCGCGTCGAAGTGCACCGTGATCGGTTCGTAGGAATGCTCGCGCCACCCGCCTTCAGCGGTGGGCGTGGCCGCCGCGGAACCGGGCGTCGACCCCATCACCTGTTCGAGCGCCTGCTGAATGGCCTCCAGGATCGCGATCAACTGACCGAGCATCTCCCAGATCAGCTCACCGGCCTCCTCGATGACGACCTCCAGCGTGGTCCGGATCTGCGCCGAAAAGTCGCTCGGCGCGCCCTGACCGTCATCGGCCGCACCACGCGCACGGGGACCGGAGTCGCCGCCGAGCAGACCTGCGGCAAGGACGTCGACTTTCTCGAGGAGCCCGACAAGCAGTACCCGCCACTCGTCCGGGTCGCCCCCGGATCGAGACCCGCCTGACGAGCCGTCGTGCTGTTCGTCCACTCGGCCCTCTCTCGGTTGGAACCGACGCATCGGTCACGACAGTTGTGCGGTGCCCGCCATTCTTACGTATCTACGACTGGCTCGGCCACAGATCAGGATCGGGCCGGAACCGCACCGTCATGAACCCATCATCCCAATGGGCATCGAGAACCACGCACCGGCGCAGCACCGAGGGCAATCGGACGCGTTGCCGAACGCCACTGACGGTGACCATCAGGTCGTCCCCGCTCCGGCCCAACCGGAGTCCGGAGGGGTCGGGCAGAGACTGCCGCCACCGCATCCGATACACCGAATCCAGACCGGTCCCCGACTCGCGCGCCACATCGGCGGCACGGGGGCCGACCGGATTCATCGGCCGGTACTCCAGCTGCGCCCCGAGCTCACGCATCCTGACCACCGAATCGATGGGTTCGGAAAGCCAAGGCAGACACATCAATTCGGCCTCGCCACCGATCTCTTGCAACTGTTCCACGCAGGAACGCTGTTCGGCGGATTTACGAGCGAACCAATCCGATGACGTTTGTGCGTCGCCGGTGTCCGGCATCAGGCGGTTGACCAGAACAGAGGTCAGTGGCAGACCCATCACCTGTAAGACGGCCTGGTAGCGTCGCGCGGCGAGCACCCCGTGGGTGTCGGCCCCGACCACCAGATGGGCGCTGACACCGGCGGAATCGAACAACAGGTCATCGATGTCGGAACAATCCCGGATCAGGGCATCGAGTATCGCGACCACACGCGCGATCCGGGTGCTGTCGGTGGCCGCACCCAGCCGACGATGGCGGGGCCAGAGTCGCTCGATGGTGTCGGCCACCATCTGCGGGACCCGGAACAGTTCGAACGGGTCGGTCGCACCCGAGGTGTCGACAACCACACGTGACCACTGCCCGGAGGCAGCCTCGTCGCGGATACGCCGCAACGCGAGAAGGGATTCGACCCCCGGCATGCCGAGGATCTCTTCGGGGTCCAGGCCCGCCAGAACCTCACCCGACCCGGGGACCGCGGCGCCCGTGAGCGCGCCGGTGGTCAGGGCATCCCGGATCTTGCCCCACGTATCGGCCAGCATCGCGAGGGTGTCGAGCTCCAGGAGGTCGACGTGCCGAGAGGCCGGGATCACTTGTCCCGGAACCGAAAACACCCCGAAGATGCCGGCGACGACATGAAACCGGTCCAGCGACACCACCAGGGTCTTGCCGCGCCGGCCCGCCTCGGACCGGCCACCGGCTGATCCCCGCTCACCGACCGCACCGGCGGCGGCGACGGTGGAGGTTCCGGTACCACCCGGTCCCAGGACGAGGTGGATGGGCGCTAGATCGATCAGCCTTCGACCCTCTTCTTGAGTTCCTTGAGCGCGGCGTCGGTGATCGCCTTCTCGGCACGACGCTTGAGTGCCCCGATCATCGGGATCGCCAGGTCCACCGTCAACTCGTACGTCACCTTCGTCGACCCCGGTGCCTGCTGAACGAGCGAGTACCGCCCGTGCTGGGCTGTCTGCAGCTCGCTGGTGATCAAATCCCAGGTCACCGTGTTCCCATTGGCGGACCAGTCGTAACTCAGCTCGTACCTGTCCTTGAGGACCCCGGCGTCGAGAACGAACCGTACGTGCTCGGCGCGACCATCGGCTCCCGACTTCACGACCTCGACCTCACGGGCCGCCGACACCCACTGCGGGTACTTCTCGAAGTCCGCGATCACCGCCATGATGACGCCGGCGTCGGCATTGATGACAATCGATTGCTCGGTGCGGTCGGTCATCTGCCGGCCTTTCCGTCGGGGCCGGCTCCGCCTTCGGCTGCGCGTCCAGACCCGCTGGGGCCGGCTCCGCCTTCGGCTGCGCGTCCAGACCCGATGGGGCCGGCTCCGACCGTCGCAGCCGCGGCCGGGCCACCGACATGACGCTCCCGCTCGAGCCGGTCCTTGACCTCGAAAGCCATCGCCCGCCCGGCAACGCGTCGCCGGTGATTCAACTCGGCCACCGCGTCCATGCGGGCCCGCGGCGCTGCGGGAAGTTCACCGACCGGTTCGGCATGCAGGAAGTAGTGCATCACAAAGCCATCGAGCACCGGTTCGAGCCAGAGTTCGCTGGTACCGGCCAACGGGCCCGCAACACTGAACCGCACACCCTGCTGTGCCCGATCCTCGACAACCGTCAATCGCAGGTCCGGCCACCAGCGACGCCAGTTCGCGCGGTCGGCTATCACCGCTGTTGCTGCTTCGGGTGGCGCCGCGATGAATGTCTGATCGGCAACCTGAATACTGGTCACCGCATTAGCTTCACATATCGGCTTACAGACCCGACGACAAACCCTGCCTTGACCCGTGTGCGCGGTGATCGTGCGGTCACAGCAGATGCCGCAGACGACCGGCCATGTGTTCCCACCGCCAGCGGGAACACACCCATTCACGACCCGCACGGCCCATCGAGTCGCGCAGCTCCGGGTTGCCCAGAACAGTTGTCAGTGCCTCGGCGATCTGGGACACCGACCGCCCGTCGACCACGAGCCCGGTCTCGCCCTGCAGCACCGTCTCGGGTGCACCACCCGAATCACCTGCGATCACCGGCACTCCGGTCGCCGACGCCTCCAGGTACACGATGCCCAATCCTTCGACGTCCAATCCGCGACCACGCGTGCGCGCCGGCATCGCGAACACATCGGCGATGTTGTGATAGCTCGCCAACTCGTCCGCCGGGACCGACCCGGTGAACAGGACGTGGTCGGTCATCCCCGTGTCGGCCGCGAGCTCGCGCAGGCGTTTCGCGTCGGGTCCACCACCGACGATCACCAGGGTTGCCCCCGCGATCGACCCCCGGACCTGTGGCAGCGCCTGGATCAGCATGTCCTGCCCCTTGCGCGGCACGAGCCGCGACAGACACAGGATGGTCGGCGCATCGCCCAGCCCCAGCCGCTCCCGAAAGACCTGGCGGGCAACGGGATCGGGGGCGAATCGGTCGACGTCGACGCCGGGCGGTAGGTGTTCGAGCGCCGCGTGCGCTCCGAACGCGGCGGCGAAGCGGCCGCGGGTGTACTTGCTCACATAGGTGATCACGTCGGTGTTGCGGCCGATCATGCCGAGTGTCTGGCGGGCCACCGGCAGCATCGACCAGCCCACCTCATGGCCGTGGGTGCTGGCGACCACCCGGTCGGCACCGGCCCGCCGGACCGCGCCTGCCAGTGTCGCCAACGGCGCGGCCGCACCGAACCACACCGTGTCCACCTGATGCGCACGCACCAACTCGGCCGCCCGATGAGCGACCAAGGGCGTCGGCAACATCAATGTCGTCCCGTGCCGCACCACCTCATACGGCTGCTGGGCATCGAAACGGACGTGGCTGTCCCCGCGCCAGCGCGGCGCGTAGACGATGATGTCGTCGGCCGGAAGCCGATCGACCAGATTCTGCAGGTACGACTGGATCCCCCCTTGCCGGGGTGGAAAGTCGTTGGTGACCAACAGGGTCCGGTGCATCAGCTCACCGTATCTGCGCCCAGAGCCAATCGCGCCATTGCCGCACCAGTTCTTCGCGGGAGATCCCCAGCACCACTGTGGATGCGGTGTCCTGAGCGGCCACCACCAGCGCGGGGTCGACGGGTTGATCCGCACCGGCCAGGGCGACGTAGAAGTTCCGGAGCTCGTCCGGTCCGAACCTCTCGGCGACGAAGGCGGCCACCGACCACGCCGACTGATACGACACGGCCGCGTCGGGATTGCTCGGCGAGAAGTCGGCATCGCTCGGCAAGTCTGCCGGTGGCCCCGAGGTCGTGATCTCCTGCGCCAGGGCCGGTGCCGCCTGCGAGAGCTCCGTATAGGTGCCGCTACGGCCGACGTACTCCGCGACCCCCTCGGTGACCCACGTGGCGGCATTCTCCGCGGTGACCGCCCGGGCCGCCACATGGAACACCTCGTGGCGCAGGACCACGCCCAGCTCACCGGAATCGAGTTGTGCCGCTTGGGGAGTGAACACCACTCGCTGACCGATGGCGGTCGGCGCCGCCCCGTCCGGTCTCTCGATCTCGGTGAAGACGGTCACCGCGGCGGCGGCTTCCGCGTCGGATCCACCGGCTCCGGTGATCGAACGGAACTCGTCGTCGGTGTCCGCGGCGATCACGCCGACGCTCTGTGGCCATTTCGTGCCCCAGAACCGACTCACCGAGGTCACCGCGGCCGGAAGCTCACCGGCAATCGCGTCGGCGAATCGGCGGTCACCGCCATTGGTGAGCACCAGCGACTCACCAGGACTCGTCGCGACCTTCTGCGCACCCGGAGTCGGGAACTGCCAGACCTGGCCGGGAGCCGGTGCCTCTCCGAACAGTGGCGCTGCTTCGGCGACGATGCGCCAGCCGTCCGGGTACTGGGCCATGACCATCGGGATGTCGACCACCACGACTTTCGGGTCGATACCCGCGTACGCATAGCGCAGCTGTACCGGTGCCACCCAGGAATCGACGCTGCCGGCAGCGTCGAGGGTGTCCTGGATCTGACTCGGCACCCGGCGTTCGAAGTCGCGGCTGTCCGCGAGCCGGTACTCGAAGGTCGTCAACGGCAGATCCGGGACGCCGGCAGCACTGAGCTCGGTCCGACTGCGTAGAGCGGCATCAGCGGACGGGTCCAGTTGCGCCAGCGCCTTGTCGGGGTCATCGGCCCGCAACGCGTCGGTATAGGCCTGCAGGGTGAGGGTGACGCCGAGTGTCCGCGCCTGTTCATACGGATTCGCAGGCCGCGCGGCGGGCGCGGCGGACTCCGATGCCGAATCCTGGGACGGGTCACGGGCTATGACGATGGCCGCGATGGCGACCACGGCGACGAGCACCACCGCGAGTACTGCCCAGACTGCGCGCCGGGTCCGGGGGGCGAGGGCGTCGAGCCCCTTGCGCACCGAGATGATCAGTACCGTCGGGCCGAGTTGAACGGGCCACCCTTGTCCACCGGGACAACCGCCACGGGCACACCAAAGGTGGACGCGTGGATCACGTACCCGTTGCCGACGTACATACCTACGTGGGTGGCGTCGGGGTAATAGATGATCAGGTCACCGGGTCGCATGTCGTCGCGGGAGACCTCGGTTCCACCGGCGAGTTGGGCCTGGCTCGACCGCGGCAACGTCTTTCCGGCCTGCTTGTAGGCCCAGACCATCAGTCCGGAACAGTCGAATTGGTCGGGACCGGTGGCGCCCCAGACGTACGGATCCCCCACCCGGGTCATCGCCGCACGAACCGCGACCACCTCCGGAGCGGTACCGGCGGGCAGCAGCTTCGGGTCGAAGTCGACACTGGCACCGGCGAGTTCGGCGAGTTGCTTGCCGGTCAGTGCCTGGTACATGGCCCGGATCTCGGTCGCCTTGAAGACGCGCTCACTTTGCTGGGCCTGCAGGTCGGCACTGGTCTTCTCGGCGGTGGCAACAGCGGCTTCGGCCTTGAGTTTGGCGTCGGCCGCGGTCTTCTGCGCCTTCTCCGCGTTCGACTTCGCGGCGGTGAACTTCTTGACGTCCGCTACCGTCTGGCGCGAGATCATCTCCAGGCCGGCCATCTGGTCGAGAAGCGACTGCGGCGAATCACTCACCAGCACCGCGTAGAGGCGATTGACCCGGGCCCCTTTGTAACTCGCGGTGACGAGCGCATCGACCGCGCCCTGCAGATCCGCGGCCTGCTTGTCGAGTGCGGCGACATTGGCCACGGCCGCCTCGGAATCCTTGGTCGCAGCGGCGACGGCCTCGCGTTGTTTGCCGAGTTCGATGGTCGCCGTGTGGATCGCCTCGGTGGCCTGTTCGGCTTCACGCCCGAGTTTGGTGTAGTCGGCCAGCATCACGTCGGGGCTCTGTGGAGCGGGTTCGGCACCCGCCGGCGTACCGGCCCCCAGGGCGACGGCCAACGCCACGACCACACCGGCGACCACAGTCCGCATCACGGCGGCATATCCCTCACGCACCACGACTCTGACAACTCCTTGTTGACCGACGTTCACAATTCCGGTCGACGGCGGTCACCCGACGACCTATCCCCTGCACTGCATTTGACCAACCCGGCCAGGCTACACAGCGCGCATGGGCGGGCGATGTGAATCGCCGGACACCAGCGCCGTAAAGGCTGCCGGATGCCGTCGGGCGGGACCGCAAGACTCTGCGGACCCGCCCAATGGCTGTTCAGTTCTGGTTGCTCAGTAGCGGCGGATGTCCACGATCGACATGCCGTCGAGAGCCATCCGGGCGACGGGCACACCCTCGGTCGAGGAGTGCACGACTTCACCGCCGCCGACGTAGATGCCGGCATGGCCGCCACCGTTGTAGATCACGACGTCGCCGGGCAGGGCGTTCGCAGCGCTGACGCTGGTGCCTCCGCCGAGCTGGCCGTAGCTGTCCCGGGGAATGGTCTGACCGGCCTGCTGGTGCGACCAGTAGACGAGACCCGAGCAATCGAAAGCACTGGGGCCGGCTGCGCCGTAGACGTACGGCGAACCGATCTTGCTGACTGCGGCGTCCGCAGCGATCTGACCGGCAGCCTTGACAGGTGCGGGCGCAGCGGCGACGCCGGGGAGGAGGTTTTCCGGCTTCAGCTCATTCGGAATCATTTCCGGGGTGAGACCGGGGATGTCGAAAGTTCCGACACCGGGGACGGTCACCGGTGCGGCGAAGGCAGGCGCTGCGGCGATACCCAGGGTGCCGAGAGTGATCGAACCGGCAATGAGTGCACCGCGGGCACTCTTGGCGCCACGGCTTTCTTTGTTCAAACGATGTTTCGCCACGAAGCGAGATCTCCTTGTTTCTTCCCTATCCGCTGACCGAGTTAGCTGTCGGATTCGGGCCGGAAGATGGCCCTACCCGGTGAACCCGCAAAGTCGTTGAGACCTCAGGGTTCGATGGGATTCACCCCGAATGCGGACTTGTGGTCTGCATCAGATGGTTCCCCGGTTCACCGTGTTGGTGATTAAGCGGCGACCTGACGATTCCTCCGGATGGAGTGAACACTTTCGTTAGGTCTCAGAAAGGTTACGAAACCGTGGTGGCGAATGTCCACCGGAAGGACGACAGGGTCCGTCCGGCGTGTTGCGTCACACAGCCCACAAACGGGGCTGATTTTGGTCCGAAAAGTACCCTTGAGCTGCAGGAGTACGCCTGCGGTGATCGTGAGTCTCAGACTTGCCCAGCATGCCCGCGGCACGGAACGTCGCGACCGCCTCGTCTATGCGGGCCTCGTGATCAATAACGAATTCATCACAGCGAACTTCCGCATCCTCGCTGCTCCGGACCCCTACGGGGCCCATGAAGACGGTCATCATGCAGCCGTCACACTCGACAGGACGGCCCGGGCAGGTGCTGCATTCGATGAGCAATGTGATCTCCGTCTCATTGGGTCTCTCATCTCGATCTCGGGGCCCTCAGGGTTTACCCGGAGGCGAGATGAGGCCGACTTTTGTTACATCGCTCGAGACGCTAGCGGCACCCTCCGACAAGACATCTCGGATGTTGTACCCGGCCCTCCGCGGCCCAAACATCCGAGCCCGACAACGTAGTGCTGTCGGAGGCTCGAACTAGTGTTCGTCGCGTGAGTGGTGTGAGTGGTGTCAGTGAGGTCATTGGGGCCCAGATGTCGTTTGATGACCCGACCCTGGCGCATCCGGACGACCGGCCACTCCGCGAGACGACGTTTGTCGTGGTCGACCTCGAGACCACCGGCGGCAGCCCGACCGACGATCGCATCACCGAGATCGGGGCGGTCAAGATCTGTGGTGGCGAAGTGCTCGGTGATTTCGCGACACTCGTCGACCCCCGTCGCGGCATTCCCCCGCACATCGTCCGGTTGACCGGGATCACCGAGGCGATGGTCTACCGGGCGCCGACCATCGATCAGGTATTGCCGGCATTCCTGGAGTTCGCCCAGGATGCGGTGATCGTCGCGCACAACGCGCGCTTCGATGTCGGCTTCCTGCGCGCCGCCGCCAACGACCTCGGCCACCCGTGGGACTTCCATCGGGTTCTGTGCACCGTGAAACTCGCGAGACGGGTGCTGACCCGTGACGAGGCGCCCACGGTGAAACTCTCCGCCCTCGCCGCCCTGTTCGCCGTGCAGACGCAGCCGACGCACCGGGCGCTCGACGATGCCCGTGCGACGGTGGAGGTACTGCATCGCCTGTTCGAGCGGGTGGGCAACCAGGGTGTCCATACATATAGGGAACTGCGCGACTATCTCCCCGGAATTTCTGCGGCCACCCGCAGCAAGAGAGCACTGTCGGACCACCTGCCGTCCGAACCCGGCGTCTATCTGTTCCGCGGACCGTCGGACGAAGTCCTGTATATCGGGACGGCGGTCGATCTACGGCGTCGGGTTCGCAGTTATTTCACCGGATCGGAGACCCGTACCCGCATCCGGGAGATGGTGGATCTGGCCACCCGCGTCGATCACGTGCAATGCGCACACCGCATCGAGGCCGGGGTCCGGGAACTGCGCCTGCTCGGCGCCCATGCCCCGCCATACAACCGTCGGTCCAAGTTCCCCCATCGTGGTTGGTGGCTCTGCCTCACCGACGAGCCGTTCCCACGGCTGAAGGTGAGCCGCACGCCCACCACGACTGCCCTGGGCCCGGTCCGGTCCCGATCCGTTGCATATGACATCGCCGACCTCATCGCCGAACTCTGTGAACTGCGCACCTGCCGCACACCGCTACGTGCCACCGGTGTGCACCGCTGCGAGGTCGGTCCGGACGGCAGACGGATCGTCGGCGGCTGCCACGGTGCGAGCGCCGAAGCGCTCGATGCCGGCGTCTACCGCCCGCGGGCCCAGGCGGTGGCCGACCTGTTCTCGGGCCGCAGCGATGCACCCATCCTGGTCGCACTCGATCGACTGACCGCCCTGTCCGAGGCGGAATTGTTCGAGAACGCGGCCCGGCTGCGCGACCGCCTCGATCAACTCATCGCCCACCTCGAACGCTGTCAGCGCCTGGCCGCGCTCGCCCGGATCTCCGAGCTCGTCGCAGCCGCACCCGACGGGCGCGGTGGCTGGGACCTTGCCGTCATCCGGCATGGACGCCTGGCCAGCGCCGGTGTCGCGACCCGCGGCGTCCCCCCGATGCCGGTCGTCGAGTTGCTCGCCGCATCCGCCGAGACCGTGATTCCCGAAACCGGACCGCTCTGCGGTGCCCCGCCGGAAGAAACCGCCCTGGTCTTCCGGTGGCTCACCAGTCCGGGTGTTCGAATCGTCTGCGCCACAAGCGGATTCAGCCTACCCAGACACGGCGCCGGACGCTGGGCCCAGTGGCGCGAACTCGTCGGATCGGCACATCGGACCATCGACATCGATCACGACTGAACCGGCACTACTCTGAGACCATGATTACCGCGATCGTCCTGATCCAGACCGACGTCCACCAGATCCCCGAAACCGCCCAGGCCGTCGCCGACATCCCCGGTGTCACCGAGGTCTATTCGTGCGCAGGCGACGTCGATCTGATCGCAAAGCTACGGGTCCGCGACCATGAAAAGATCGCCGACGTGGTGACCGAGTCGATCAGCCGACTCCCCGGGGTCAAGCACACCGCAACCCACATCGCGTTCAAGAGCTACTCCAGCGCCGACGTCGACGCAGGCTTCTCCATCGGCGAGTGATCGAGGCCGACAGCTCGGGTCAGGCGTTGCTGACCCGGACCCACTCGGCCAGAACTGCTGCGGCAGCGCCCGAATCGATCGCTGCCGCAGCCACCGCCAGGTGGGCACGCAACTGCTCGTGCAGATCGAGGTCCGGTTGCGGGCGGTAGGCGGTCAGCGCACCGGCGGCGTTGAGCAGCACCGCATCCCGGACCGGACCCGGCCGACCGGCGAAGGTCTCCCGGGCGACGGTCGCGTTGTGTTCGGCGTCGCCACCCTGCAGCGCCGACAACTCCACCCGGGCCAGCCCGAGGGTTGTCGGATCCACCGTCTGCGTGCGCACCGAACCGCCGAACGCCTGCCACACCGTGGAGGTCGATGTGGTGGTCAACTCATCGAGACCATCGTCGCCGCGGACGACGAGAACCGAATCGCCGCGCTCCACGAAGGTCTGCGCCAGCACCGGTGCCAGGTCGACGAACGCACAACCGACCAGCCCGCTCGTCGGACGCGCCGGATTGGTCAGCGGCCCCAGCACGTTGAAGACCGTGGGGATACCGATCTCCTTGCGGGGTGCGGCAGCAAAGCGCAGCGCCGGATGGAAGACCGGAGCGAAGCAGAAGCCGATGCCGGCCTCGGCAACACAACGGCTCACACCGTCGGCGGTCAGCGCGATGTTCACGCCCAGCGCCTCCAGGACATCGGCGCCGCCGCTCTTCGAGGTGGCCGCCCGGTTGCCGTGCTTGACCACCGGAACCCCGGCCGCCGCGACCACCACCGCGGCCATCGTCGAGATGTTGACCGTGTTCGAGCGGTCGCCTCCGGTACCGACGATGTCGACACAGGGAACGGACGTCGACACGACTGTCGAGTGATTCAACATCGCGTCGGCGAGCCCACGCAACTCGGCGGCAACCGGTCCTTTGATCTTCAGTGCCACACCGAATGCCGCAATCTGGGCGGGTGTCGCATTGTCCGACATGATCTCGTTCATCGCCCACCCGGCGCCCTCGGTGGTCAGGTCCCGGCCGTCGGCCAGGACTCCAAGTACCTGAGGCCAGCTGCGGGCCTGCGCATCGGAGTGGGTCACGCGAAAAGACTATCCATTGCCCGACCGGGGCGACCACCTAGGCGTCCGCGACCGCGACGACACCCGGCGGATGCCCGCTCTAACGCGCCTGCAGCACCTGCCAGTCACAACAAAGAGGCAGGCTGCTTCCCGGCACTGCATCACAACCGCCCTAACGCGCCTGCAGCACCTGCCAGGCAATGACGGTGCCCCCGTGACGCTGCGCGAGTCCCGCCATGCGAGAGCGCTCCTGCGACACATGGAGCGCATCGATCAACTGCACCCGGGCCAACGCCAGGAGGACCTGACCCGCGACGACGTCGACCGTCTCCGGAACGTCGACCACCACCCGTTGATAGTGGTCCTGTGCGGCGAGTCCGATGACCGCTCCGACCGAGTCCTGCGGTACCACCAGGAGGTGCCGCAGCACGGCTTGCTCCTCGGCCCGCCACAGAGAAGCCGACAAGGTGGTCGACGCCGCCTCCGCATCGTCGAAACTCTCGGCGGTGACCGCCAGAGAAGATTCTTCGACCGACAACTCCCCGTTGGTCTTTCGACCGACTCCCAACCGCTCGGTCAAGCGCCGCCACCGGGAAACCTCGATCGGATTGCCGTTCACATCACGTGCCACCCCATCAGCCTCTCAGGTGGCCTGAAACCACACCACGGACACGCCGTGGGGAACCGTTTCAGCCCTACTACCAGCACCGCCGCATCAAGGTGGAAAAAAATGCGGACCCGGGTGGTCAGGGCTTACTACGAACCGTCATACTTCTCTGGTGACTAGCGCTGCAGCACCCACAGGATCAGCTATCACCCAGCGCGTGCACTCGCTGAACCGACCGAACATGGTCAGCGTTGGCACCATTGTGTGGCTTTCGAGCGAGCTGATGTTCTTTGCCGGATTGTTCGCGATGTATTTCGTGGCAAGGGCCGGAAACTACGGCAATTGGCCGATGGAGCCCACCGAGCTCAATCTGACACTGGCGATCCCCGTGACCGCCGTTCTGATTCTCTCCTCGGTGACATGTCAGCTCGGCGTCTTCGCCGCCGAGCGGGGCGACGTCTTCGGTCTCCGACGGTGGTACACCATCACCCTGATCATGGGCGCGTTCTTCGTCGCCGGACAGGGCTACGAGTACTACCACATGGTCCACGAGGGCACGACGCTCTCGTCAAGTGCCTATGGTTCCGTCTTCTACATCACGACGGGCTTCCATGGCCTGCACGTGATCGGCGGCCTCGTTGCCTTCGTCATCTTGTTGATCCGTACGCGGCTCAGCAAGTTCACGCCGGCACAGGCCACCGCCGCGATCGTCGTCTCGTATTACTGGCACTTCGTCGACATCGTCTGGATCGCACTCTTCGCGACCATCTACTTCATTCGGTAACGGCCGAAACAGTCTTTTGGTACAGGCAAAGTCAGTCCGCTAAGCAGAGAGATACAGATGAGTTCATCTCCCCCACCCACCTCACCCGGGGATTCGGAAACAGGTGCCCTCAGCGAGGGCACCGGCCGCACAGACGCAAAGAAATCCAAGTCGCGCCGCAAGTTGCGTCGTCGCGCTTCCGGAGCTCTTCTTCTGTTGGCAGGTCTGGTTGTCGCCGGCGGACTGGCCGCAGCCATCACGCCTGAAGCCCAGGTCGCCAAGGCCGACAGCGATTCCACTGCCGCATTGGTCCAGGACGGCAGGAAGCTCTACGAGACCTCCTGCATCACCTGCCACGGCGCGAACCTCGAAGGCGTTGCCGAGCGTGGTCCGTCGCTGGTGGGCGTCGGCGATGCGTCGGTGTACTTCCAGGTCTCGTCCGGCCGTATGCCCGCGGTCCGCGGCGAAGCCCAGATCCTCCGCAAGCCGGCCAAGTTCACCCAGTCCCAGATCGACCAGCTCGGTGCCTACATCCAGTCCATCGGTGGCGGCCCGCAGGTCGTCTACGCCAAGGACGCCGACGGCAACGTCATCTTCGAAAACGGCTACCCGGTCATCGAGCAGGGCGCACTGCGTGGCGAGAACATCGGCCGCGGCAGTGAGCTCTTCCGCTTGAACTGCGCCTCATGCCATAACTTCACCGGCCGTGGAGGTGCGCTGTCGTCGGGCAAGTTCGCGCCCGCCCTCGACGCGCCGAACGAGCAGGAAATCTATACCGCCATGCTCACCGGACCTCAGAACATGCCCAAGTTCTCGGACCGGCAGCTGACGGACACCGAAAAGCGCGACATCATCGGCTACGTCAAGTACGCCACCACGTCGAAGGACCCGGGCGGCTACGGACTCGGCGGCTTCGGCCCGGTGTCCGAAGGCATGTTCATGTGGTTCGTCGGCACGGTTGCAGTTGTCGCCGGCACGATGTGGATTGGATCACGTAGATGACCGACCAGCACAAACCAGATCCGACCCCGGATGAGCTGGATGCAATGAGCAAGGACGAGTTGGTCAAACTCGGCACCAACCTCGACGGCGTGGAGATCATCCACCGCCGCGAGCGTTTCCCGGTGCCGGGTACCAAGGCAGAGAAGCGGGCCGAGCGCACTGTCGCATTCTGGTTCGCACTCGCCGGGGTATCGGCCCTCGCGTGTTTGATCATCTTCCTGTTCAACCAGTGGGAATTCGTGATGCCCGATGGTGACAACTACTGGGCGTACATCCTCAACACCCCGCTCATCGGTTTCACCTTCGGTCTGTCGATCCTCTCTCTCGGTATCGGCGCGGTGCAGTTCACCAAGCGGTTCATCCCGGAGGAGATCTCGGTTCAGGATCGCCACGACGGTGGTTCTTCCGAGGTCGACAAGCGCACAATCGGCGCAGAGTTCGTCGATTCGCTGACCACCTCGACCCTCCCCCGCCGCAAGGCGATCAAGCGTGCCGGCCTGTTCGGCCTGGGCGCGTTCGCCCTGACCGGCGTGGTCGCAACGCTGGGTGGCTTCATCAAGAACCCGTGGGCGCTCGGCAAGGATGCCCCGCTGTGGAACACCGGCTGGTCGCCGATCTACAACTCGCCTGAGGACCCCAACGAGACGGTCTTCCTGCGACGCGACAACGGCAACCCGATGTCTGTGGTCCTGGTTCGTCCCGAGGATCTCGACGCCGGCGGCATGGAAACCGTGTTCCCGTGGCGAGTCTCCGACGGAACCGGAGAGACCGAGGAGTCGCGGCACAAGCTGATCGAAGGTCTGCGTGGCGTCAGCAACCCGGTCATGCTGATCCGTTTGCGTCCCAACGACGCCAAAAAAGCGATCAAGCGTCAGGGCCAGGAGAGCTTCAACTACGGCGACTACTACGCCTACACGAAGGTCTGCTCGCATCTCGGCTGCCCGACCTCACTGTTCGAGCAGCAAACAAACCGCATTTTGTGCCCGTGCCACCAGTCACAGTTCAACGCTCTCGAATACGCCAAACCGATCTTCGGTCCTGCCGCCCGTGCTCTCGCGCAGCTGCCGATCTCGGTCAACGAGCAGGGCTTCATGGTGGCTGCCGGTGACTTCATCGAGCCCGTCGGCCCGGCGTTCTGGGAACGCGGCCAGGGGAAGGACAAGCCATGAGCAAGATCGTGCAGCAGGCCGAGGAAGCAGATTCCCGGTATCACATGGCGGCCGGCATACGCCGCCAGATCAACAAGGTGTTCCCCACCCATTGGTCGTTCCTTCTCGGTGAGATCGCGCTGTACAGCTTCATCATCCTGCTGATCTCGGGCGTCTACCTGACGTTCTTCTTCGATCCGTCGATGTCCGAGGTCATTTACAACGGTTCCTACGAGCCGCTCAACGGCGTGATGATGACTCAGGCCTACGCCACCACCCTCGACATCTCGTTCGAGGTCCGCGGCGGGCTCTTCGTCCGGCAGATCCACCACTGGGCAGCGCTGCTCTTCGCGGCGTCGATCATCATCCACATGGCCCGCATCTTCTTCACCGGCGCTTTCCGGCGTCCACGTGAGGCGAACTGGGTCATCGGTTGCTTCCTGCTCGTGCTGGCGATGTTCGAAGGTTTCTTCGGATACTCACTCCCCGACGACCTGCTCTCGGGTACCGGTGTTCGTGCCGCCATGTCAGGCATCGTCCTGGGCATCCCGGTGGTCGGCACCTGGATCCACTGGGCACTGTTCGGTGGACAGTTCCCGGGCGACATCATCATCCCGCGCCTGTATGTCCTGCACATCCTGTTGTTCCCGGGAATCATCCTGGCGCTCATCGGTGCTCACCTGGCGCTGGTCTGGTACCAGAAGCACACGCAGTTCCCCGGCCCCGGCCGCACCGAGACCAACGTCGTCGGTGTCCGGATCCTGCCGGTGTTCGCAGTCAAGTCGGGCGCGTTCTTCGCGGTCACCTTCGGCATCCTGGCGATCATCGCGGGTCTGTTCCAGATCAACCCGGTATGGGCGATCGGCCCGTACAACCCGGCGCACGTCTCGGCAGGTTCTCAGCCCGACATCTACATGATGTGGACCGATGGTCTGGCCCGACTGATGCCGGCGTGGGAGATCTACTTCGGGAACGCCTACACGATCCCGGCCATCTTCTGGGTCGTCGTTGTACTGACGATCGTGTTCGGGCTCATGTTCACGTACCCGTTCATCGAGAAGAGGCTGACCGGCGATACCGCTCACCACAACCTGCTGCAGCGGCCGCGTGACGTGCCGGTGCGGACCGCGGTCGGTGCGATGGCGCTCTCGTTCTACATCATCCTCACGGTCTCTTGTATGAACGACATCATCGCCTACAAGTTCGACATCTCGCTGAACGCGACGACGTGGATGGGCCGGATCGGGTTGATCGTTGTCCCGCCGCTCGCCTACTACATCGCGTACCGCTGGGCTCTGGCTCTGCAGCGCAGCGACCGGGAGGTGCTCGAGCACGGCATCGAGACGGGCATCATCATGCGACTGCCGCACGGTGAGTTCATCGAGCTGCACCAGCCGCTGGGACCTGTCGACGAGCACGGACATCCGATTCCGTTGCCGTACGAGGGTGCTGCACTTCCGAAGCGGATGAACAAGCTCGGCTCCGCCGGCGAACCGGGTACCGGTTCTCTGCTGGTCGCCGACCCCGCCGAAGAGCAGGTTCGCAACGTCGAGCTGGAGAAGAAGGCCCATCACGACGAGAAGGACGCCCTGCGCGCGCTGCAAGAGCGCGGCGGAGATCCCTTCGTCGACTGATATCGCCATACAAGAAGAGCCGGACCGCAATTTGCGGTCCGGCTCTTCTTGTATGTGCAGACGGTGGTCATCGCGTGGGCGACTTCCTCGACCCGCTCCCCTACCCCGCTCCTCGGTGACCCTGTCGATGTCCAGCCGCTGAATTCGCGCCGGTTGCCTGCGTTCGCGCCGGTTGCAACCGGCGCCGATGCGTGTAGGTGGACCGGATTTACTGGGTGGACGCCCGAACCAGAGGCCACTCACCGACACAGAAGCAGAAGCTCCACGGGGGCCTTGGATGTGTAGACATGTGCGGCAACCCCGCGCCCTACCCTGGCGCCCCCCGTCGAGCGTCCCACACCTAAATTCGCGCCAGTTGCCTGCGTTCGCGCCGGTTGCAACCGGCGCAGATGCGTGTAGGTGGCGCGAATTCGGCGGATGGGTTACCAGAGCTCGCCTGAGCGCCAATCACAGGTCAGCTCACCGGACACGGGAGCAGAACGTCCGTAGACGTGGACGGAACTCTCCGGGGTCTTGATCAGACCGGCCGGCGTCATCGCGGACAGGTCGCCCGTCCACGGACGCCAACCGTGTGCGCGGTACAGCCGTAAACCGGCGTCGCTGGCACCCAGGACACCGAAGTCGTAGGCACCGTCGATCACCGCTTCCACAGCGCTCATCACGCGGTCACCGATGCCCTGCCGCTGTCGCTCAGGGTCAGTTGCGACCGCCTCGACGTATCCAACGCGGTATGCGCGTCCGTCGTGGGCGATCGAGCGGGCGACCACCGCAGCGTGACCGATCAGCATGTCGCCGTCGGTGATCATCGCGTGGACTCCCCCGAGTGCGTGATCGAAGTCGGTGTCGTTGAAGTCGCCGTCGAAGGCCCGGTCGAGGAGTTGGCGGATCGCCGTACGCCAGAAAGCACTCAGCTCCCAGGTGTGCAGCAGTTGAAGCTGCGAACCCGGGAGCTGAGTGTTGTTTGTTGTTGTCAGTGCTTTTCGGGCCCGACGTGGTATTCGAGCACCAGACCGCACACTGCACCGATGATGCAGACGGCGGCGAAGGCAACCAACCAGAACTGGCCGAAAGCCAGTGCCACGGCGAACAGTGCAGCGCCCGCGGCGATCATGATCGGCCACCAGCTGCCGGCGCTGAAGAAGCCCAGCTCGCCTGCGCCGTCCGATACCTCGGCATCTTCGTAGTCCTCCGGGCGGATGTCCACCCGGCGAGCGACGAAGCGGAAGTAAGTGCCCACCAACAGTGTCAGGCCGCCGGTCATGACCAACCCGGTGACGCCAACCCATTCCACGTTCTTACTGGTCAAACCGGTGGCCAAACCGTATGCCACTGCCACCGCAAAAAAGAACCCGGTGAGGATCTCGAAGATCCGCGCTTCAATATGCATCTCGTAGCTTCTCCGTGACTTAGTTCGGCGCGGTCTGCGTGCCGCGCTTGGTGTCGAAGGGCTTGGTGCTGATCGCCAATGGATCCTCACCGATCGCTTCGAGTGCCTCGGCATTGGTCGCGCTGGGGTTGGCTTCGCGGAACTTGATGTATTCGTCGAACTTCGCCGGGCTCACCGCACGAACCTCGAAGTTCATCATCGAGTGATAGGTGCCGCACATTTCTGCACAACGACCCACGAATGCGCCCTCACGGTCGATCTCGCTGACCTGGAACCGGTTGTCCGAGTGGTTTTCCTTCGGGAACGGCATGACGTCCCGCTTGAAGAGGAACTCCGGGACCCAGAACGAGTGGACGACATCGGTTGCCGCGATCTCGAACTCGATCCGGCGATCGGTCGGGAGCACCAGCACCGGGATCTCGTCCGAGGTGCCGATCGTCTCGATCTTGTCGTACTTCAGGTAGGAACGGACATCGTTCTCGAGGGCCTGAAGCGGCACCTCGTGATGATCGCCCGACTCTTCCTCGTGCTCGCCCTCTGGGACCTGACGGTCGTACGGATTCCCGTCGGTTTCGGCACCGTCGTAGATCTGACCGTCCTCGAAACGAACGGTCCGGTAACCGAACTTCCAGTTCCACTGGAATGCGGTCACGTCGACCACCACTGCAGGATCGGGCTGCTTGGCCTCGACCTTGTTCTGCACGATGATCGTGAAGTAAAAGAGGACCGCGATGATCACAAATGGGATCGCCGTGTACGTCAGCTCCAAAGGAACGTTGTACGCGGTCTGCCGCGGGAACTCGTCTTGTCCTGCCTTACGACGATGGAACGTAATGGTCCAAAACGTCAGGCCCCACACCAAAATACCCATGATGAGGGCCGCGATCACCGACCACGTCCACAGATGCCGCATATCCTCGGCCTCGGGCGTAATGCCCTTAGGCCAACCGAATCGCAACGCTTCTTCAGCGCTGCAGCTCGACAGCATCAGTGCGCCAACGCCCAGGAACAAGGCTGCGCTTATCTGCTTGATTCGACGTCCGCGGTGCTGACGCTTGGTCGATGCCGGAGGTTGCCCACCGTGTGCCAATTTCACGCCTTCCTACCCTGCCCTGACTGGAAACAGTCACAACGCTAACCACGACTGGTAACTCGTGTACTACGCAGCGTAGACCAACCCTGACTCACATTCGTATCGGGGTTTGGGTTCGTGTCACCGGGTCCCGTCAGCGGAACGCCGAACCCGGGCCGCGCACGCGGCGGTGCGGCCGATTGCGGCATACTCGGGCGTGATCTGTACGCCGTCCCTGGACGAATTGAGGCAATTTAGTGTGTGGTCTGTTAGGTCTGCTGTCTAGCGACGCATCGGCCGCCGAGTCAGCTGATCTCGTCGCCTCTGCGTTGCACTGCATGCGACATCGAGGCCCTGACGAACCAGGCACCTGGCACGATTCCGACCTGGTCTTCGGTTTCAACCGGCTCTCGATCATCGACATCGAGCATTCGCACCAGCCCTTGCGATGGGGTCCGCCCGAGAACCCCGAACGTTATGCACTCGTCTTCAACGGCGAGATCTACAACTACCTCGAGATCCGGGCGCAGCTGGCCAAGGACGAGGGTGTCGAGTTCCGCACCGAGGGCGACAGCGAGGCGATTGTCGCTGCCTTCCACCACTGGGGCCCCGATTCGGTGTCCCGTTTGCGCGGAATGTTCGCTTTTGCCATCTGGGACACCGAGACTCAGTCGCTGTTCCTGGCTCGGGATCCGTTCGGCATCAAGCCGTTGTTCATCGCGACCGGTTCGGGCGGAACCATCTTCGGCAGCGAGAAGAAGAGCCTGCTCGAGTTGATCGACCGGATCGGAGTCTCTGATGCGCTCGACAGCCGCGCGATCGAGCACTACACCGTCCTGCAGTACGTCCCGGAGCCCGAGACGCTGCACGCCGGGATCCGGCGGCTCGAGTCGGGCAGCTACGCCACCCTGCGGCCCGGCCAGATGCCCAAGGTCTACCGCTACTTCACGCCGCAATTCTCGGTGCGCCCGTTCACCAAGGGCAACGAACAGGCCCGCTACGACGAGATCGCCGAGGTGCTCTCCGATTCCGTGGCCAAGCACATGCGTGCCGATGTCACCGTCGGATCGTTCCTGTCCGGGGGTATCGACTCGACGGCGATCGCCGCCCTGGCCATCCGGCACAACCCCGATCTGATCACTTTCACCACCGGATTCGAGCGGGAAGGCTATTCGGAGGTCGACGTGGCCGCGGAGTCCGCCGCGGCCATCGGGGCAAAGCACATCGTGAAGGTCGTCAGTCCGGCCGAGTTCGTCGCCGCGATACCCGAAATCGTCTGGTACCTGGACGATCCGGTGGCCGACCCATCACTCATCCCGCTGTACTTCGTGGCGAAGGAAGCACGCAAGCACGTCAAGGTCGTGCTGTCCGGCGAAGGCGCCGACGAACTGTTCGGTGGTTACACGATCTACAAAGAGCCGTTGTCGCTCAAGCCGTTCGAGCGTCTGCCCCGCGGTTTGCGGGCCGCTGCCGGCCGCTTGTCGGATCGGATCCCCGAGGGCAAGCGCGGGAAGAGTCTTCTGCATCGCGGGTCGATGACCCTCGAGGAGCGGTACTACGGCAACGCCCGCAGCTTCGACGATGCCCGACTCCGGGCCGTGCTCAAGGACTTCCGTCCCGAGTGGACCCACACCGACGTGACGGCCCCGATCTACGCGACCTCACGCGGCTGGGATCCGGTGGCCCGGATGCAGCACCTGGATCTGTTCACCTGGCTGCGCGGCGACATCCTCGTCAAGGCCGACAAGGTGACGATGGCGAACTCACTCGAACTGCGGGTGCCGTTCCTCGACCCCGAGGTGATGCGGGTCGCCGAGGCGCTGCCCTTCGAGGAGAAGATCTCGCACGGCACCACCAAATACGCACTCCGCAAGGCTCTGGAGCAGATCGTCCCGGCGCACGTCCTGCATCGTAAGAAGCTGGGTTTCCCGGTGCCCGTGCGACATTGGATGCGCGGCACGGAACTGTACGACTGGGCGCAGGAGACGATCGAGAACTCGCAGACCGATCACATCCTCAACAAGGACGCGATCCGTGCGATGTTGGCCGAGCACCGCACCGGTGCGGTCGACAACAGTCGTCGGCTGTGGACCGTTCTCATCTTCATGGTGTGGCACGGGATCTTCGTCGAAGGCACCATCGTGCCCCAGATCGAAGATCACCAGTACCCGGTCCGGCTCTAGCGAACATCGTGAGAACAAATCCGCCCGCCCCTGCAGAAGGGGCGGGCGGATTTGTTTACCCGGGGTGTTTGTTGTCTGGGGCTGATCAGGCGGGAAGGATCGCGCCGATCTCGGCAGCAGCCTCGGCCCCGTAGGCACCGGACAAACGCTCGAGCGCGCTCTCGCGGTCCCACACCCATTCCTGGGTGCCCACGGTCTCCAGCACCAGCACGGCGACCATCGATCCCAGCTGCGCACTGCGTTCGTGGCTCAGACCGGCTGCGTTGCCGACCAGGAACCCGGCGCGGAACGCGTCGCCGACGCCGGTCGGATCGACCTTGGCGGTTTCCGCGACAACCGGAACGTGGACGCGTGATCCGTCGGCGTCGATGATCTCCGCTCCCCCACCACCGAGCGTGGTGACCCGCACGCCGACCATGTCGGCGACCTGGGCCTCACTCAGGCCCGACTTCTGCCGGAGCAGGCCCCACTCGTATTCGTTGGTGAACAGATAGGTGGCACCTTCGATCAGATCCCGGATCTGCTCGCCGTCCAGCCGGGCCAGCTGCTGCGACGGATCGGCGGCGAACGGGATTCCAAGTTCGCGGCATTGCCGGCTGTGGACGATCATGCCCTCGGGATCGTCGGCGCCGATCAGGACCAGCTCCGGTGTGCCCAGCTCGGATGCCAGTGCGGTCAGCGAGATCTCCCGTGATTCGCTCATGGCACCGGCGTAAAAGCTTGCGAGCTGCGCCATCTCGTCGTCGGTGGTGCACATGAAGCGCGCGGTGTGCGCAGTCTCCGACACCCGGACGCCACGCGTGTCGACGCCGTTGCCCTCCAGCCACTTCCGGTAATCGTCGAAGTCGCTTCCGACCGAGCCGACCAGCAGCGGCGAACCGCCGAGCACACCCATCGCGTAGGCGATGTTGCCGGCAACACCACCGCGCCGGATCACCAACTCCTCGACGAGGAAGCTCAGAGAGATGTGACTGAGGTGTTCTGGCAGCAGCTGTTCAGAGAACTTGCCCTGAAAGCGCATCAGATGGTCGGTCGCAATCGATCCACAAATGGCAATGGCCACGAAGGAGTGCCTTTCTTACTCACGAATGATGGCTTAACGCTACCTTCTCTCCAGGTGAACACAGCCGGGGCCCGGGAACAACAAAATGGCCGCACCCGAGGTGAACTCGGATGCGGCCGTTTGCTTACTGCGGGATCTGGCGGCCTGGTGAGAGGGTCAGGCGTCAGTTGAACGAATCGCCACAGGCACAGCTGCCCGTCGCATTCGGGTTGTCGATCGTGAAGCCCTGCTTCTCGATGGTGTCGACGAAGTCGATGCTGGCACCCATGACGTACGGGGCACTCATGCGATCGACGGCCAGTCCGACGCCGTCGAACTCGACAACGAGGTCTCCGTCGAGGTTGCGGTCATCGAAGTACAGCTGGTAGCGCAGGCCTGCGCAGCCACCGGGCTGGACGGCGATGCGCAGCATCAGGTCTTCGCGGCCTTCTTGCTCACGCAGTGCCTTCGCCTTGGACGACGCAGCTTCCGTCATAATCACACCGTGCGCGGGTGCCTCGGTCTCGGTCTGCACAGCAGTCTCGTTCGATGCGGTCATGAAATCTCCTCAGTGTGCGGGGCGTCGGCCTGCGAACCCACAATGGTCCGGGTTTCGGATGCGAACTTCCGTCGGCTACAACCGTACTCCTGCCCGGTCTATTCCTGCCTATCACACCAGGTGACCGCCGGGGCGGTCACCACGAAGCGGCCACCTGACGAGCGAGTTCGGCCAATTGGTTCTGGGCGTCATCCATCGCCCGCTGCACCGATCCGGCGACCTCGACGATCGCGTGGCCTCGGGCGATGCCGGCCTCGGCGATCTGTGCCGGGGTCAGGGCGAGCTGTCCGGCCAGCACGATCGTCGGGATCCCGTGTTCGCGGGCCGCGCTGGTCAGCGCCGCGACGACCTTGCCCTTGAGTGTCTGTTCATCACATTTGCCCTCACCGGTGATCACCAGGTCGACGGTGCTGATCAGTTCGGCTTGTCCGGTCGCATCCGCGATCACCGTCGCGCCGGAGACCCGGGTGGCCCCCAATGCCAACAGTGCCGCACCCAATCCCCCAGCCGCGCCGGCCCCGGCCAGCGCGCTGATGTCGCGACCGGCAAGGTCACCGAGCCGGCGCGCCCATTCGGTCATGCGCGACTCCAGCAGGGCAACGGTGTCCTGGTCCGCGCCCTTCTGCGGACCGAAAACCGTGGCCGCACCATCCGGCCCGAGCAGCGGGTTCTCCACATCGGAGGCGGCCACGAGGGTCACCGATCGCAGCAGGTGCGCCGCCTCGTCGAGCCCACCGAGTGCGTCGACCAGGCCCTGACCGCCATCAGTGCCGGCGCTGCCGCCCAGCCCCACCACGATTCTGTCCGCGCCTGCGGCCACCGCGGCGGCGACGAGTTGGCCCACACCGAAGGTATCGGCGGCGATCGCGGTGCGCGGCGAGGGTCGACCACCGAGTTGATGCAGACCGCAGGCCTGTGCGCATTCGATGTAGGCGGTCACGTGCTCGGTCTCACGATGCAACAGCCAGTGTGCCGAGACCAGCGCGCCGAGCGGCCCGGCGACGGTCTCCTCCCGAACCTCACCGAACCGGCCGGCCAGCACCGACACAAATCCTGGTCCGCCGTCGGACTGCGGCGCCAATATCAATTCGTCGTCCGGCCGGGCCTGCGCCCATCCCGCCGCGATCGTCTCCGCGGCGGCAACAGCGGTCAAGGTGTCGCCGAACGAATCCGGGGCGATCAGAGCCTTCATGGACGAAGTATAGGAAGGCGGCCGCCCCGCGGCAGCGCGCAGAAGTACATCCGCGAGAGGCTCTGAGCCCCGGTTGATGGACGTGGTCCGGAGACCCGGCAGTCACTGCACGCGCCGTCGGGATAATCTGGAGGGGTGAAATTGCCCTGGAAAAAAGACGACGACGCCGAGGTCGCGACCGCAACGACGGCGACCGTCGAGCAGACGGCAGAAGAAGCTGCGGCCGATCGCCGATACACCGAGGGCAAGGGCCGTCCCACCCCCAAGCGCCGCGACGCCGAGGGCAAGCGACGTGGCCCGGTTGCTCCGGCCCCGACGACCCGCGCCGAGGCCCGGGCCCGCAAGAAAGAGCTCAAGGGTTCGACGGCCAGTCTGACCAAAGAAGAGAAGCGCGCGCAGTCCGAGGCACGCCGTAAGGCTCGCACCGACCAGCGCGAGAAGATGATGGACGGTGACGAGCGTTACCTGATGCCCCGCGACAAGGGCGAGGTACGTCGGTACGCCCGCAACATCGTCGACTCGCGACGCAACTTCGCCGGACTGTTCATGCCGTTCGCGATCCTGCTGATCCTCGTGATGTTCATCCCGTCCCTGGCGGTCTACGCCACTTTGTTCATGCTCATCTTCGTCATCTTCCTGGTGATCGACGGCGTGATGCTCGGACGGATCATCAACAACCGCGTGCGCGAACGCTTCCCGAACACCACCGACGGCGGCTTCAAGCTCGCCTGGTACGGATTCAGCCGTGCGATGCAGATGCGATTCATGCGCGCACCGCGGCCCGTGGTCAAGCCGGGCGACCCGGTCTGATCGGTGATGCGCACCCTGGTTCTTGGTGGAATACGCTCGGGCAAATCAGCTTTCGGTGAGAGCCTGCTGCCCCGTGACGGTGTCAGGTACTTGGCGACCGCCGCGGATCCGGCGACCGGAGACCCGGACTGGGCCCGCCGGATCGGAGCACACCGCACCCGCCGCCCTAGCGGATGGACCACGGTCGAATCCGGCGACGTGGCAGGCGAACTGCGCCGCGACACAGCCACGCCCACCCTGGTCGACGACCTCGGTGGTTGGCTGAGCCGCTACATCGACTCGGTCGGCGGCTGGGACGACGACAACTTCGACATGTCGGCGACGGCGGCCGAATTGTCCGCGGCAGTCGCCGATTTCACCGGCGACCTGGTGATCATCAGCCCCGAGGTCGGCCTCTCGCTGGTGGCACCGGTTCCGGCCGGGCGACTCTTCCAGGATCAGCTGGGCATCATCAACACGGCCGTGGCCGCCGTCTGTGACCGGGTCGTGCTGGTCGTTGCCGGCCAGACCCTTGAACTTCGCGGTGGCGCGGCCACCGACGATGCCGTCTCGGAATCGGTTTCATCCCCACTCGCCGCATCGGTCCTGGCACCGCTTGCGGTACCGGGCCCGACCGAGGTGGAAGATCCGACGCCGGTGGACGATCCGGCGGCTGTTGCCGATCCGGCACCGGTGACCGAGTTCGAGAAGCCGGAACAATTCGA
Source organism: Williamsia sp. z71 (assembly GCF_059553375.1). Taxonomy (NCBI): domain Bacteria; kingdom Bacillati; phylum Actinomycetota; class Actinomycetes; order Mycobacteriales; family Nocardiaceae; genus Williamsia; species Williamsia sp. z71. The sequence continues at coordinate 523,054 of NZ_JCANWX010000002.1, read as the reverse complement.
CTTCGTCGCCGCGCCGGACCGCAATGCCGCCATTGCCGCGCGTGAACGTCACGCCGAGCTGACCAAGCCTGCCGGATCGCTCGGACGTCTCGAAGAACTCGGCGTCTGGGTGGCGTCCTGCCAAGGCCTGTGCCCACCTCGACCGATCACCGAACCCAGGGTGGTGGTCTTCGCGGGCGACCACGGCGTCGCCCAGGCCGGTGTCTCGGCCTACCCGCCCGAGGTCACGGCGCAGATGGTTGCGAACATCAGTGCCGGTGGGGCTGCCGTCAATGTGCTGGCACGACAGAACGGTGCCCGTGTCCGGGTCGAGGACCTGGCCGTCAATGCGGAGACACCGGAAACGATGAGCCGTTTCAAGGTGCGTCGCAGCAGCGGTGATCTCACCCGTGAAGATGCGCTGACCACCGAACAGACCCGTACCGCACTTGCGGCAGGCCGCGCCATCGCGGATCAGGAGATCGATTCCGGCGCAGACCTTCTCATCGCCGGAGAGATGGGGATCGGGAACACCACCCCGGCCACCGTCCTGGTCGGGCTGCTCACCGATTCCGAGCCGGTCGTGGTCGTCGGACGGGGTACGGGTATCGACGATGACGGCTGGATCCGCAAGACCGCGGCCGTTCGGGACGGTATGCGACGCGGACGCCCCCATGCGCGGATCCCACTCGAGTTGCTGCGCACCGTCTCCGGTGCGGAAATCACTGCGATGGCCGGGTTCCTGGCGCAGGCCGCCCTGCGCAAGACACCGGTCATCCTCGACGGCCTGGTGGTCACCGCGGCCGCACTGGTCGCCAACGATCTGGCGCCCGGCGCCCGGGAGTGGTGGGTGGCCGGACACCGATCGGCCGAGCCCGCTCACCGGATCGCGTTGCGGCACCTCGATCTCGATCCGCTCCTGGACCTTTCGATGCGTCTGGGTGAAGGCACCGGCGCCCTCACCGCGCTCCCGCTGGTCCAGGCGGCCGTGAACACGCTCGCGTCCATGGCCACGTTCGCCGAGGCCCAGGTCAGTGGTGCGCCGGACGCGGCGTCCTGACCACAGATGAATCTACGAGCAGCAATCCGCGGTCCGCAGACGGCACTGTCCTGGTTGACGATCCTGCCGGTGCCCACACCGAAGGGTCCTTTCGACCGCGCGTTGGGCGGTGCCGTCATCGGTTCGACACCGCTGGTGGGCGCGGTCCTCGGCGTCATCACCGCGGCGGTCGCTGTCGGCCTCGGTGCGACCGAGTTGCCGCCGTTGCTCGCGGGTCTGCTCGTCGTCGGTGCGATCGCAATCCTGACCCGCGGCATGCACCTCGACGGATTGTCGGACACCGCAGACGGATTGGGTTGTTTCGGCTCTCCCGAGCGCGTGCACAAGGTGATGCACAGTGGCAGCGCGGGCCCCTTCGGCGCGGCCACACTGGTTGTCGTGCTGGGCGCGCAGGCGGCCGGTTACGGTGCCCTGATTCAACAGAATGACTGGGCTGCAATCATTTTCGTGCTGTTTGTCAGTCGGGTGGCCCCGGTCATCGGTTGCCGGGTGAATCTGTCCGCCACCGAGGAATCCAAGTTCGGCGCACTGACCGCGGGAACACAACGGCTGACGGTCGTCTTCTGGGCGCTCGGGGCGATTGCCGCCGGGTATGCGGTCGACACCGGGCTACCGCTGCCAGGTGTGTTCACCGCGATGGCGGTGGTCGTATTCGCCTGGTGGTTCAGCTTTCACTGCTCCCGCAGGTTCGCCGGCATCAATGGGGACGTACTCGGCGCGCTCGTCGAACTGAGCGCACTGATCGCCATCTGCGGACTGCTGGTCACCTGAGTTCCGGAGCTTTCCGAGTGACGGGGCTTTCTGTGTGACGGGGCTTTCCTGGGACGACCGGGCGATACTTCAGCCGTGGAGCTTGGCCATCCACCCATGGATGTCGGCGAAGGTGCCGCGCTGGATACCGGTGAGCGTGTCGCGCAGCGCCATCGTGACCTCACCGGGCTGACCGTCGCCGATGGTGTAGTCGTCGACCTCGCCCTTGACGTGGCCCACCGGGGTGATGACGGCGGCCGTGCCGCAGGCAAAGACCTCAGTGATCTCGCCCGAGGCGACACCCTTACGGAGTTCTTCGACGCTGATCTTGCGTTCGACGACGTCGAAACCGGCGTCCGCGGCGAGTTGGAGGAGCGATTCACGGGTGATACCCGGCAGCAGCGATCCGGACAGTTCCGGGGTGACGAGTTTGGCGTCGGCACCGGAGCCGAAGACGAAGAACAGGTTCATACCACCCATTTCTTCGACGAATCGGCGCTCGATGGCGTCGAGCCAGACCACCTGATCGCAACCCTTTTCGGCGGCCTGTGCCTGCGCGAGCAGCGAGGCGGCGTAGTTGCCACCGAACTTGGCCGCGCCGGTGCCGCCGGGGGCGGCGCGCACGTACTCGGTCGAGAGCCAGACGCTCACCGGATGGACTCCGCGCGTGAAGTATGCGCCGGCGGGCGAGGCGATGAGCAGGTACCGGTATTCACTCGCCGGCCGCACGCCGAGACCGGCCTCGGTGGCAATCATGAAGGGACGCAGATAAAGCGCCGCTTCCCCACCGGCCTCCGGGACCCACAGGTTGTCGGCGTCGACGAGCGCACGTAGCGAACCCATGAAGTCCTCGACGGGCAGTTCCGGCATCGCCAGTCGGCGCGCCGACCGCTGCATGCGCAGAGCGTTGGCGTCCGGCCGGAACGAGGAGATGCTGCCGTCGGCCTGGCGGTAGGCCTTGAGACCTTCGAAGATCTCCTGCGCATAGTGCAGCACCATCGCCGAGGGATCGAGCTGGATAGGGCCGTATGGAACGACCTTGGCATCGTGCCAGCCCTGCTCGGCGCTGTGGTCGATGGTCACCATGTGATCGGTGAAGTACTTACCGAAGCCCGGTGCAGCCAGGATTTCCGCGCGGCGCTGCGCCGAGAGCGGCTGCGGGTGTTCGGTCCGGGCGAACTCCAAAGTCATGCGCCAATCGTATCGCCTGACCCCGCGCCAATTTTCCCCGGTGGGACCGCACCCGTTTCGAACACTGCCCGAATCGGCGGACCGGACAATCCCGGCCCACCCGACATGGCGGCTAGCCGGTGCCCGCCGTCACGAAGGGCGGCAGGACGACCTCGCATTCCAACGCCCGGCCGCGGACGTCGATCACCACGGTGTCGCCCTTGGCCACACCCGCGGCCGAATCGATGAGTGCCAGCGCGATTCCCACCTTCAAGGTCGGCGAAAAGGTCCCGGAGGTGGTGACGCCGATCTTGCTTCCACCCGGGCCGTCGAGGACTGCGAGGTCCGCCCTGGGTACCCCGCGTCCGGTCGCCCGCAGGCCCCAGAGCCGACGCTCCGGACCGGCTTCCTTCTCTGCGAGCAGGGCGTCGCGACCGAAGAACTCGGGCTTGTTCCAGCCGACCGCCCAACCGCAGCGGGCCTGGACGGGGCTGATGTCGACGGAGAGCTCGTGCCCGTGCAGGGGGTAGCCCATCTCGGTGCGCAACGTGTCACGTGCACCGAGCCCGGCCGGCGCTCCCCCGGCGGCGATGACCGCGGCGGACAGCGCGGTGAACACCGGCGCGCTGTCTTCCCACGCCGGCAACAACTCGTAGCCGATCTCGCCGGTGTATCCGGTCCGGCAGACCCGGACCGGATAACGCTGTTGCCCCACAACCATTTCGGTGTCGGTGAACGACATGTACTCCAGGTCGGTCGGCAGTCCCAGGCCCGACAGCACCGAGGTCGACTGCGGACCCTGAACCGCGAAGACGCCGAAGTCGCGGTGCCGGTCGAGGACCTCGATGCCCTCGGGGGCCACGGCCTTCAGGGCTGCCACCACGGCCGAGGTGTTGGCGGCGTTGGGAACGAGGAACACGTCCTCGTCAGAGACCCAGTAGACGATGAGGTCGTCGATCACCCCACCGGAGTCGTTGGCGCACAGGGTGTACTGCGCCTTGCCCGGATGGATCTTCGTCAGGTCGTTGGTCAGGCAACGGTTTACGAACTCGGCCGCACCCGGCCCGGTCACCGACGCCTTGCCCAGGTGACTCACATCGAACATGCCCACCGCCTCGCGGACCGCGGTGTGTTCGGCAACCGTTCCCGCATAGGACACCGGCATGTTCCACCCACCGAACTCGGCAAAACTCGCTCCGAGTCCGCGATGCAATTCTTCGATGGGGCCGGCCAGCAATTCACCTTCGCTCATGCGGCCACGCTATCGCGCCGCATGAGCGAGCAGCATGCGACCACTAAGCTTGGTCACCAGTACCAGGTACGGCTACGAGTGGGAGTGAAGTGTGAGCAAGTCAAGCGCAAAACGTCAGCTGGGTCCCCAACTGTCACTGGCCACCGGGATCGGCAAGGACGACGACGTCCTGGTGATCGGACTGACCACCGCCGACGAAGACGGTGGGGCACCGAGTCTGGTCATCGGTGAGGGCCTGCTCGACGACGCCACCGCCTCCACGATCGACGATGCACTGGCCGCAGTGGGCGCGAAGGGTTCGGCCGGTGAGCTGACCAAGCTCCCCGCCCCGACCGGCCTGGGCGTCACATCAGTGCTGGCCGTCGGACTCGGCGCGCCCGACAAGCTCGATGATGCCGAACACATTCGCCGCCAGGCGGGTGTGGCCGCCCGGAGTCTGCAGGGGGTGGGGACCGCGGTCACCAGTCTGCCTGCCGCCGACCTCGCGGCCACCGCCGAAGGCTTCTTCCTCGGCGCCTACCGGTTCGACGAGTTCCGTTCGACGCCACCTGAGAAGGCCCCGCTCTCAGCGGTTCGCCTGCTGGTACCCGCCGCGGACAAGAGCACCCAGGCCGAATTGGATCGCGCGGAGGCCATCGCCCGCGCGGTTGCCATCGCCCGCGACTTCGTGAACACCCCGCCGAGTCACCTGTTCCCCGAGGAGTTCGCCGACCGCGCCAAGGCCCTCGGTTCGGCCGCCGGCCTCAAGGTCGAGATCCTCGACGAGTCCGCGCTGGACAAGGCCGGTTACGGCGGCATCATCGGCGTCGGCAAGGGCAGCTCCCGCCCGCCGCGCCTGGTCCGCCTGAGCCACAGCGCCGGCAAGAAGGCCAAGACCGTGGCCCTTGTCGGCAAGGGCATCACCTTCGACACCGGCGGCATCTCGATCAAGCCCGCCGCGGGCATGGAGAACATGACCTCCGACATGGGCGGCGCCGCAGCGGTGATCGCGACCATGATCCTGGCGGCCGACCTCAATGTCGGCGTCAACGTCATCGCCACGGTCCCGATGGCCGAGAACATGCCGTCGAGCACCGCACAGCGTCCCGGTGACGTCCTGACCCAGTACGGCGGCAAGACCGTGGAAGTCATCAACACCGACGCCGAGGGCCGGTTGATCCTGGCCGACGCCATCGTCCGCGCCTGCGAGGACGAGCCCGATTACCTGATCGACACCGCCACCCTGACCGGCGCACAGATGGTCGCCCTGGGCACCCGGACCCCCGGGGTCATGGGCACCGACGAGTTCCGCGACCGCGTCGCATCGATCTCGCAGGCCGAAGGCGAGTCCGGTTGGCCGATGCCGTTTCCAGAAGAGCTTCGTCCGGATCTCGATTCCCGGGTGGCCGATCTGGCCAACGTCACCAACCATCGGTGGGGCGGCATGCTCTCGGCGGGCATCTATCTGCGGGAGTTCGTGGCGAAGGACGTGCAGTGGGTCCACATCGACATCGCCGGACCGGCCTTCAACACCGGCGGCCCGTGGGGTTACACCGGTAAGGGCGGAACCGGCGTACCAGTGCGGACCATCTTCGCCGTACTGGAGGACATCGCTGCCGAAGGATGAGGCAAAAGGTAGGGTTTAGAACGGTGGTTCGCCTCATCCGGTTGATCACCACCTCCATGCCTGCCACCAATACTGGTGGTTTGGCCCAGACCGTAGACCGCACACCGGTTCTCGAAATCAAGGAGTCGACAACGATGGCCTTCTCCGTCCAAATGCCAGCCCTGGGTGAAAGCGTCACCGAAGGCACCGTCACCAGGTGGCTCAAGCAGGAGGGTGACACGGTCGAGGCCGACGAACCGTTGCTGGAGGTGTCGACCGACAAGGTCGACACCGAGATCCCCGCACCGACATCCGGCGTCCTGATCAAGATCGTCGCGCAAGAAGATGACGTCGTCGAGGTCGGTGGCGAGCTCGCCCAGATCGGCGACGCCGGCGAATCCGCCGGTGACAGCGCCCCCGCGCAGGAGTCCGCACCGGAGCCCGAAGCCGAGCCTGAGCCCGAGGCGCAGCCCGAACCCGAGGAACCGGCGACCCCGGCCGCATCGGCACCGGCATCCGGATCCGGATCCGCCGACGGCACCGACGTCACGATGCCCGAATTGGGCGAGTCCGTGACCGAGGGCACCGTCACCCGCTGGCTCAAAGAAGTCGGTGACTCCGTCGCGGCCGACGAACCGCTGCTGGAGGTCTCCACCGACAAGGTCGACACCGAGATCCCGTCTCCCGTCGCCGGCACGTTGCTCGAGATCATCGCCTCCGAGGACGATGTCGTCGAGGTCGGCGGACGTCTGGCCGTGGTCGGTTCTGCCGACTCCAAGCCCACCGTCGCACCGTCCGAGCCCGAACCGGAGCCCGAGGCCGCACCCGAGCCCGAGCCCGAGGAAGAGCCCAAGGCGGAGCCGAAGGAGGAGCCCAAGGCAGAGCCGGTTGCGGAGAAGAAGCCCGAACCGAAGGAAGATGCCAAGCCCGCCGCCGAGCAGGAGTCGACCCCGTACGTCACCCCGCTCGTCCGCAAGCTCGCGGCGGAGAACAACGTCGACCTGAGCGCCATCAAGGGCACCGGCGTCGGTGGCCGCATCCGCAAGCAGGACGTCTTGGCCGCCGCCGAGGCCGCGAAGGCACCGGCAGCCCCTGCCGCTCCGGAACCGGCTGCTGCACAGGCGAAGCCGGCACCCGAAAAGTCGGCACCGGCAGCACCGCGCCCGGAATTGGCCAAACTGGTCGGCACCACGCAGAAGATCAACCGGATCCGTCAGATCACCGCCAAGAAGACCCGCGAATCCCTGCAGGAGAGCGCACAGCTCACCCAGGTCTTCGAGGTCGACATGACGAAGATCGCCACCCTGCGGGCAGCGGCGAAGGCCGGCTTCAAGGCCAGCGAGGGTGTCAACCTGACCTACCTGCCGTTCATCGCCAAGGCCGTCGTGGAGGCGCTCAAGGCGCATCCGAACGTCAACGCCTCGATCAACGAAGAGGCCAAGGAGATCACGTACCACTCCAAGGTCCACCTCGGCATCGCGGTCGACACCGAGCAGGGCCTGCTCTCCCCCGTCATCCACAACGCCGACGATCTGTCGATCGCCGGTCTGGCGCGGGCCATCGCCGACATCGCTGCGCGGGCACGGAGCAACAACCTCAAGCTCGACGATCTGACCGGTGGCACGTTCACCATCACCAACATCGGTAGCCAGGGTGCGCTCTTCGACACCCCGATCCTGGTTCCGCCGCAGGCGGCCATGCTCGGTACCGGTGCCATCGTCAAGCGCCCGGTGGTCATGACCGGTGCCGACGGCTCGGAATCGATCGCGGTGCGGTCGATGTCGTTCCTGCCGCTCACCTACGATCACCGCCTCATCGACGGCGCCGACGCCGGCCGCTTCCTGAGCACCGTGAAGCATCGCCTCGAAGAGGCTGCGTTCGAGGCGGAGCTGGGACTGTAAGAAGTCGATGCGGATCGCCATAGCGGGATCTTCCGGCCTGATCGGCTCGGCCCTGGTGGACAGTCTCACCGGGGCCGGCCACCAGGTCGTCCGCCTGGTTCGGCGTCCCGCCACTGCCGCGGATCAGATTCACTGGGAGCCTGATTCGTTCGGCATCGATCCCGGCGCCTTGGCGGGCGTCGATGCGGTGGTCAATCTCTGCGGTCGCGGTATCGCCGACGGCCGATGGTCCGGACACGTCAAGCAGCAACTCCGGGACAGTCGGATCATCCCGACACAGGTGCTCGCCGAAGCAGTCCGGATTGCCGGCGTGCCCATCTTCGTGAGTTCGAGCGCAACCGGTTATTACGGGAACACCGGGGCCCGGGCGGTCACCGAGGACGATCCTGCCGGTACCGGGTTCCTGGCCGAACTGACGACCGACTGGGAAGCCGCCGCTCTCTCGGCACGGTCGGCGGGGGCATCGACCCGGGTGACAGTGGTCCGCACGGCGCCGGTGATGTCCCCGTCCGGCGGCATGCTCGGCAAACTGCGGCGCTTGTTCGGTCTGGGTCTGGGTGGCCGGTTGGGTAGCGGTGAGCAATACCTGCCCTGGATCAGTCTGGTCGACACCGTGCGGGTGCTGGAGTTCCTGCTGACCCGGCCGATCGCCGGTCCGGTCAACATGTGCGCACCCCGGTCGGTCACGAACGCCGAGTTCACCAAGGCCCTCGGTCACGCGTTGCGTCGTCCGACCCCCTTTGCGGTGCCGGCGTTCGTGTTGTCCAAAACAGCAGGTGAGATGGCCGAGGAAATGTTGTTGCATGGTCAGAACGTTGTACCGAAGGTGCTGACCGACAACGGCTTCGAATTCCGTCATCCCACCATCGATTCCGCCCTCGCCTACGCGGTGGGCAAGGGCGCCTGATGCCCGGTGCTCGTGCGTCCAACGCACCTCTCGAGGTCCGCTGGCTCGGCCGCGTCGACTACCAGGAGACCTTCGACCTGCAACATCGGCTCGCGAACGAACGTGCCGACGGGATCCTCGACCACGACGTCCTGCTGCTGCTGGAACATCCGTCGGTCTACACCGCGGGCCGGCGTACCGAAGAGGCCGATCGTCCCAACGACGGTTCTCCTGTGATCGATGTCGACCGCGGCGGGAAGATCACCTGGCATGGTCCCGGCCAGCTGGTCGCTTATCCGATCGTCGCGTTGGCCAGTCCGGTCGACGTCGTCGACTACGTCCGGCGACTGGAAGAAGCCATGATCCATGTCTGCCAGACCCTGGGCCTGCCGACGTTCCGCGTCGACGGCCGCTCCGGGGTGTGGGCGATCGATGAGCCGGACGACGATCAGAAACCTTCCCGCCCGGACCGCAAGATCGGCGCGATCGGCATCCGGGTGGCTCGGGCGGTGGCATTGCACGGCATCGCCGTGAACTGCGATCCCGACCTGCGCGCTTTCGGCTCGATCATCCCCTGCGGCATCCCCGACGCCGGCGCCGGTTCACTGTCCGACGAACTCGGTCGCACGGTCACGGTCGACGAGGTTCGCCCCTTGCTCGCCGCGGCCATTGCCGACGTCCTCGACGGGACGTTGCCGGTCAGCACACATACTGCAACAACCAGCGTCACCCAGAGTGACAATCAAACCCACGTAGGATCTGTCCAGTGACTGTTTCGCACGACAAACCAGCCAAATCGAGCGCTTCGGCATCGGTCGGCCCGAACGGACGCAAACTCCTGCGCCTCGAGGCCCGCAACTCCGAGACGCCGATCGAGCGCAAACCGTCGTGGATCAAGACCCGCGCGACGATGGGTCCGGAGTTCACCGAACTCAAGTCCCTGGTCAAGAGCGAGGGCCTGCACACGGTCTGTGAAGAGGCCGGATGCCCGAACATCTACGAGTGCTGGGAAGACCGCGAGGCCACCTTCCTGATCGGTGGTGAGCAGTGCACCCGCCGCTGCGACTTCTGCCAGATCGACACCGGCAAGCCCGCCGATCTCGACCGCGACGAGCCTCGGCGGGTGGCCGAGAGCGTGGCCACCATGGGTCTGCGTTACTCGACGGTGACCGGTGTCGCCCGCGACGACCTGCCCGACGGCGGGGCCTGGCTCTACGCCGAAACCGTGCGGTACATCAAGCAACTCAACCCGACCACCGGTGTCGAGCTGCTCATCCCCGACTTCAACGCCGATCCCGACCAGCTGGCCGAGGTCTTCGCCTCACGCCCAGAGGTGTTGGCGCACAACGTCGAAACGGTCCCGCGTATCTTCAAGCGGATTCGTCCGGCGTTCCGGTACCAGCGCAGCCTCGACGTCATCACCGCTGCCCGCGATGCCGGTCTGGTGACCAAGTCGAACCTGATCCTCGGGATGGGCGAAACCCCCGAAGAGGTCACCGAGGCGATGGTCGACCTACACGAGGCCGGCTGCGACATCCTGACCATCACGCAGTACCTGCGTCCGTCGCCGCGGCATCACCCGGTGGACCGCTGGGTCAAGCCCGAGGAGTTCGTCGAGCATTCGAAGTTCGCCGAAGACCTCGGTTATGCCGGTGTCATGGCCGGACCGCTGGTCCGCTCGTCGTACCGGGCCGGTCGGCTGTACGCGCAGGCGATGAAGCATCACGGACGTGAACTTCCCGAGGCGATGTCACATCTGACCGACGGTGGAAGCGCCAGCCAGGAAGCCTCGTCGTTGATGGCCCGTCTCGCCCGCTGAGGTCTGATCGGCGCCGGCCGCCGACCAGTTTTCCCCGACATCCGATTGCCGGGGTACCGGGTTGACCGGATGCCTGGCGCAGGCCAGTATCCTGGTGAGCATGGCGAAGGCAACAAAGGCGACAAAAGAAGCAAAGGCAGCTGCGAAGGCTGCCCGTAAGGAAGCGTCGCGAGCTCGCCGCAAACAACTGTGGCAAGCGTTCCAGATGCAGCGCAAAGAAGACAAGCTGCTGCTGCCCCTGATGATCGGCGCGATCGTCGGCGCGACGGTGATCGCGGTTCTCATCGGCATCTTCGTCGGCGGTCTGGTCTTCGTCCTCCCGATGGGCATCCTGCTCGGCGTTCTGATCGCGTTCATCATCTTCGGACGCCGGGTGCAGAAGACGGTCTTCCGCAAGGCGGACGGTCAGGCCGGTGCCGCGGCCTGGGCGCTGGACAACATGCGCGGGCAGTGGCGGGTCAAGCAGGCCGTCACCGGCACCGCCCACCTCGATGCCATCCACCGCGTGATCGGCAAACCGGGTGTGATCCTGGTCGCCGAGGGTGCCCCGAGTCGTACCAAGCCGTTGCTGGCCCAGGAGAAGAAGCGAGTCGCCCGCATCGTCGGCGACACCCCGATCTACGACATCACCGTCGGTAACGATGAGGGTCAGGTTCCGCTCAAGAACCTCGAGAAGCACCTGAACAAACTGCCGAAGAACATCGACAAGAAGCGCATCGACGCGCTCGAGTCACGGCTTGCCGCACTCGGTGGCAAGCAGCCCGGTCCGGGCATGCCCAAGGGTCCGATGCCCGCCGGCGCCAAGATGCGCAGCATCCAGCGCACCGCGCGTCGTCGCTGATCTCCCTGCCCCCGATATCCGGGCAACAAAAAACCACCCGTCTTGACGGGTGGTTTTTTGTTACGCCGAACTGCTCAGCGGGTGCGGATCAACGCGGTGCCGGTTGCCCGGTCGTGCATGCCGCGTCCGTCGTGGTCGTTGATCAGCGGTGGGACCAGGAACACGATCAGGATCTGCCGGACCAGGGCACGGACGAAGCCGACTCGTGCTCCCCCGTCGACGCGGGCGACGCGCATGCCGGTGAGGAATTGTCCCGGGGTGAATCCGAATACGGTCACCGAACCGACGCCGACGACGAACCAGACGAGCAAGACCACGTTCGAGAGAACCGGCGACTGCAGGTCTTGGACGAAGATCATCGCCACACCACCGGACATCACCCAGTCTGCGAACAGCCCCAGGCAGCGATGCCAGGAAGATGCCAGCGAGTTCGGGCCGGACTCGGCCAGACCCAGCTTTTCGCCGCGGTAGGCGCCTACATCGACATTGTCTCCGAGTGCTGCCTGCGGGCCAGAAAGCCACGATCCGGTAATACGTCCCATGGCCACAATCATAGATGTGCTGGGAGAACAGTCTCACCAAGCATTATGCGGCCCATCTCACACCACGTTTCGCCCCGGAATGGCTCGTGTAACACGGGCGAAACACCGAAGTATCTGGCTAGCAACCTGACGTCAATACGGTCAGCGTTGATGATCCGCCACTCTAGAGTGGACAGGGACAATCGCCAGGCCTTGCAACATCCATCAATTTGGGGTGCTGGCAGCAATTGGCACGAGTGAAGGAGTCACCCGCAGGTGTACAACACAAAAGAAGAACTGCTCGAGGGCATCAAGTCCGAAGGCGTCGAATACGTCGACATCCGGTTCTGTGATCTCCCAGGAACGATGCAGCACTTCTCGATCCCGGCCACGGCCTTCGATGAGAGCGTCTTCGAAGACGGTCTGGCATTCGACGGGTCTTCGGTCCGCGGTTTCCAGTCGATCGACGAGTCGGACATGATGCTCCTCCCCGACCCGACGAGCGCGCGCATCGATCCTTTCCGCAAGGCGAAGACGATGAACGTGACCTTCTTCGTGCACGACCCGTTCACCCGTGAGTCCTACAGCCGCGACCCGCGCAACGTCGCCCGCAAGGCCGAGGATTACTTGGTCAGCACCGGCATCGCCGACACCTGCTTCTTCGGTGCCGAGGCCGAGTTCTACATCTTCGACTCGGTTTCGTTCAGCTCCGAGGTCAACGGCACCCACTACAACGTGGAGTCGGAGTCGGGCTGGTGGAACACCGTTTCGCAGCAGAACCCGGACGGCTCACCGAACCTCGGCTACAAGGTTCGCCAAAAGGGTGGCTACTTCCCGGTCGCGCCGTATGACCACTACGTCGACCTGCGCGATGAGATCTCGACCAACCTGACCAACGCCGGGTTCATCCTCGAGCGCGGTCACCACGAGGTCGGCACCGGCGGACAGACCGAGATCAACTACAAGTTCAACACGCTGCTGCAGGCCGCTGACGACGTTCAGCTGTTCAAGTACATCGTGAAGAACACCGCATGGCAGAACGGCAAGTCCGTCACCTTCATGCCGAAGCCGCTGTTCGGCGACAACGGATCGGGCATGCACGCCCACCAGTCGCTGTGGAAAGACGGAAAGCCGCTCTTCCACGACGAGGCCGGCTACGCAGGTCTGTCCGACCTGGCTCGCCACTACATCGGCGGCATCCTGCACCACGCACCGTCGCTGCTGGCGTTCACCAACCCCACGGTGAACTCCTACAAGCGTCTGGTCCCGGGTTACGAGGCCCCGATCAACCTGGTCTACAGCCAGCGCAACCGCAGCGCCTGTGTGCGTATCCCGATCACGGGCAACAACCCGAAGGCCAAGCGCCTCGAGTTCCGTTGCCCCGACAGCTCGGGCAACCCGTACCTCGCGTTCGCCGCCATGATGATGGCCGGCCTCGACGGCATCAAGAACAAGATCGAGCCGCACGAGCCCGTCGACAAGGACCTCTACGAGCTCCCGCCGGAGGAGGCCAAGGGCATCCCGCAGGCCCCGACCTCGCTCAGCGCCGTCATCGACCGCCTCGAAGAGGATCACGACTACCTCACCGAGGGTGGCGTGTTCACCGAGGATCTCATCGAGACCTGGGTCAGCTACAAGCGCGAGAACGAGATCGAGCCCGTCCAGATCCGTCCGCACCCGTACGAGTTCTCGCTCTACTACGACGTGTGATCGTCTCCGACGATGTGACGTGTGATCGTCTCCGACGATGTGACGTGTGATCTGAAGTAAGACAACAATCCGCCCGCCCGGCATCAGCCGGGCGGGCGGATTTGTCTTGTCACACCACCTGCGCCCTGATCGGCAGGTGCTTGAGGCCACCGACAAAGGTGGTGGCGATCAGTTCGGGGTCGCCGGTCAACTCCACCGACCGCAGCCTGGGCAGCAGCTCCGAATAGAAGCTGCTCACCTCCATACGGGCCAGCGCCGCACCGAGACAAAAGTGGACGCCGTAGCCGAACGCAACGTGGTTGTTGGGACTGCGGCCGACGTCGAACCGGAACGGGTCGTCGAAGACGTCTTCGTCCCGGTTGCCCGACACATAAGACAACAGCAGCGACTCCCCTTGCGCGATCGGCACCCCGCGAACCTCTGTGTCCTGCGCGGCGGTCCGCATGAAGGCCTTGACCGGCGTGGTCCACCGGATCATCTCTTCGGCGGCCGACGGCATCAAGCCGGGATCGGCAACCAGACGCGCTCGCTCTGCCGGGTTCTCGATGAGCGCCTGCATTCCACCGGCGATGGTCGCGCTGGTGGTGTCGTGGCCGGCGGTGGCGATGATCAGGTAGTACGACACCGTCTCGATGTCATCGAGCGGCTCACCGTCGATTGTTGCGTTGGCGATCGCCGACGCCAGATCGTCGGTGGGATGCTCACGGCGGGCGGCGGTCACGGCATTGAAGTATTCGAACATCTCCATCAGCGCCATGGTGCGATCTTCCTGGGTGTCACCGCGGTGGTACTCCGGCTCCTCACTGCCGAGCAACTCCTGGGTCAGCTTGAGCATCAGGGGGAAGTCGGCCTCGGGTACGCCGAGCAGCGACATGATCACGTACAGCGGATAATTCACCGCGACCTCCTGGACGAAGTCGCAGTCGCCCTCCATCGCACGCATCTTGTCGACGTAGATCGTGGCCAGGTCGGCGACCCGGGCCTTCATCGCCTTCATCGCCTTGGGCCGGAACCAGTCCCCCGCGATCGCCCGCACCACCTTGTGTTCGGGATCGTCCATGTGGATCAACGTCTTCACCTGGCTCGCGATGTCCATCTCCTCTTGCATGGATTTGATCAGAACCGGGCGCGGAAAGTTGGTGAACAGGGCGTTGTTGCGCGAAATCGCCATGATGTCTTCATGTTTGGTGATCGCCCAGAAGGGCCGGTACTTCGGTTCCGTCACCATGCAGACCGGCGCCGTGGCCCGCAGATGGGTCAGCGCGGTGTGCAACCGCGCGTCGTCGGTGTACGCCGATGGGTCGGCCAGCATCCTGGCCGCGTCGTCGATACTCGGAACCGTCATACGAAATACCCCCCATCACTTCTGTTGAGGCCGGACAATACTCGTCGCCCGACGATCACGGCATCTGACTGTAAGTCGTACGGTAGCCCATTTTCCCGGGACTGAAACGACTTTCCAAGCACCCCGATCCGCGCTAAATTGAAAGCCATACTGTATGTCCATCGAAACGGGGAGCAGCACTTTCCACCCGGCCCCAGCACTTTGACGAGGAACGAGGCTCATGACAAACGCACACGGCTGGAAGGAAACGCTCTCCGACCTCGAGGACCGCCGTCAGCACGCGCACGCGATGGGCGGACCCGACCGGGTTTCCAAACATCACGCGAAGGGCAAACTCGATGCCCGGCAACGGATTACGCGCTTCCTCGATCCGGGTAGCTTCCAGGAGTTCGGAACCCTGGTCGGCGGCGAGATCGCGTCCGACGGCATCGTGGTCGGCTCGGGTCTGGTCAATGGGAGTCCGGTGATGGTGGGCGCAGAAGACTTCACCACCATGGCCGGCACCATCGCACCGGGCAGCAACTCCAAGCGCTACCGCATCGCCGAACTGGCTGTGCGCAACAAGATCCCACTCGTCATGTTGCTCGAAGGCGCCGGTTTCCGTGCCACTGCCCACGCCTACGGCCGCACCCCCACCGACCTGTTGGCGCAGGCACGGTGTTCCGGACAGGTCCCGCTGGTCACCGCGGTCCTCGGGTCGTCGGCCGGGCACGGCGCCCTGGTCGCGCCCATCTCCGATTTCACCGTCATGTCAGAACAGGGCGCGATCTTCACCGCAGGCCCCCCGGTGGTCAAGGAGTCGACCGGAGAGACCATCTCCAAGGAAGACCTCGGCGGACCGGCGACCGCGATCGCCAGCGGCGTCATCCACAACCTCGCGGACGACGACGAGGCCGCCCTCGACGACCTACGCCGATATCTGAGCTATTTCCCGTCGAGCGCCTGGTCGTATCCGCCATCGTTGGCAGCGGGCGACGACGATGACAACGAACAACGGCCCACCGCAGAACTTCTCGACGTCATCGCACGGGACAGTCGGCGGGTCTACGACATGCACAACGTGCTCGACGTTGTCTTCGACCGCCCCGACTACTTCGAGGTTCAGCCGACCTTCGGTCCGGCGATCATCTGTGCGCTCGCACATCTCGGTGGCCATCCGGTTGCGGTCGTGGCCAACCAGCCTCAGGTGATGGCCGGTTCCATCAATTCCGACGCCGCCGACAAGGCCGCCCATTTCGTCAACGTGGCCGATTCGTTCCATCTTCCACTGATCTTCCTGGCCGACAACCCCGGGATGCTCCCGGGTAGCGAGTCCGAGCGCAACGGTGTCCTTCGCAGCGGGGCACGGATGTTCGCGGCCCAGACCGGCGCGACCACCATCAAGTTGCATGTCACCCTACGTAAGGCCTACGGGTTCGGCTCTATGGTCATGTCCCTGATCGGATTCGACAGCCAGGCAGCCACATTCGCCTTCCCCGGGGCAACCATGGGCGCGATGAGTGCCGCCGCATTGAGCCGGGCGTCGGGCGCCGAGGAGGACATGAGTACGGTGCTTCGCGAAATGGAACTCGAGGCGTCCTACCGGTCGGCCGGACACCTCGGTTTCGACGAGCTGATCGATCCCACCGAGACGCGCAACGCACTGCTCACCTCGCTCGAACGCGCACTGCGCGGACGACAGGCCGCGGCCCAACCGGTCACGCGAACAACCATCACCCCCTGAGAGGTATACCCCCGATGAAGGTTCCGTTCACGTGGAAGGTCACCGGCTGGTTCGTGATCGGATGGTCGCAAGAGTATCCGGCCGGCGAGGCCAAGCCGCTCAGGTACTTCGGTGAAGACCTTGTCGCCTATCGCGGTGAGTCCGGGGACATGCACGTGACATCGGCCCGCTGCCGGCATCTCGGTGCCCACCTCGGGCATGGCGGAAAGGTGGTGGGCGACTGCGTCGAATGTCCCTTTCACGGCTGGCGCTGGGGTCCGGACGGGGTCAACAAGTTCCGGCCGGACGAACCCGACCGGCCCAACAAACTGCTGACATTGCGCACCTTTCCCGTCCGGGAGCAATACGGTCTGGTGTTCATGTGGCACCACCCCCACGGCGAGCCACCGAGGTGGGAACTGCCGGACCTGTTCGAGAAGTTCCCGCAGTTCCCAACCGATGCAGACGCCTACTACCGGCCGTATCCCGAGTTCGCCCGCAAGTCGGAGCATGAACCCGTCCACCCGCAGATCGTTGCCGAAAACGGGCCGGACAGCGCGCATTTCCGGTACGTCCACAATGCCACCGTCACCCCGGTCGGATTGAACTGGGAAGTCGTCGACAACGAATGGAGATTCCTCACCGGCTGGCCCGATGTCCGCAGCGGCGACCCCGACAAGATGGCGCTGTTCATCCACAGTCACTTCTCGGGACTGGGCTTTGCCATCAGTGCTTTCGAGGGGGCCACCAACTATCGCCTGATCTTCGCCTGCACACCGGTCGAGGACGGCTACTCCGACCTGTTCTATTCCATCTGGTGGCCGCGCAATCCCGGTGATCCCTCCGACATCCCGCCCGACGACGTCCAGGAGAAGGTCGAAAAGCAGTTCCTGGTCACGGTTTTCGAAGATCTGAGCATCTGGCGTCATCAGGAGTATGTCGAGCATCCACCGCTGTCCCGGGTTGATGCGCCGCCATTTCGGGCGATGCGCAAGTGGGCGACACAGTTCTACGACGTCCCGCCCACCGAGGCGGTCGGTACCTCCTCGTGAGGGTAGACCTCGCCGCGCCTCGAGACCTCAGCCTGCGACGGGTCCACCACCGCACCTGTTGCCTATCCAGAAGATCCGCGGTCACGTGATGTTCATCGGTCTGGTCTCGACCACGGTCCGCAGAAGTCCGAGGTCGACATCGGACTCCTCGGCCGAGGCGATGCAAGCCGCCACATCTTTCGCGATGTACCGGCCGGCCAGATCGGTGAAGCCCTGCAGTCCACCGATCAGCTGCAACGATTACGCCGCTTTACTCGCACCGCTGCACACGGCAAGCGCCTCGAGCAGCTGTGTCTCGTCGACGCCGAGCTTCTCGCCGAGCTGGATTGCCGAGGCGACCATTTGCGCGTTGGCGGGCGCACAGCACATTGTTGATGAGCTTGAGCGACACCGCACTTCCCACGTCCCCGGTGTCGACGATCGGGCCGGCGTATGCGGCCGGCACCGGCCGGACGCGATCGCGCACCGCTTCCGGCCCGGCCGGCAAGACGGTCAGCGATCCGGCGAGGATGTCGTCTGCCGATCCGCTGACGGGTGCATCGATCAGCTCGGGCCCGGCGGCGTACTCCGCCTTCAGTGTGGCCAGGGTGCTCAACAGCCCGGTGGTGTGGGAGACGACACACCGAAGGGGCCAAAAGGGTGTCCGGGAACCGGGCTGACTAACTGTAGTTCTTACAGTAGGCTCGAACAACAGTCCGTCAAACGGTTGGAAAGGCAAGTGCGGATGTCCTCATTGCTGAGCGGTGTCACCGTGGTCGAGCTGGCTTCATGGACGTACGTCCCGAGCGCGGGGGTCATCCTGCGTGATTGGGGCGCCGATGTGATCAAGATCGAGGACACCCGTGGGGGCGACCCCTGTCGTCAGCTCACCGTCGGTGGCCTGCAACCTCAGGACTCGCGAGTCAAGGTCAACTTCATGATGGAGATCGGCAATCGGGGAAAACGCAGCATCGGCATGGACGTCAAAACCACTGAAGGCAAGGCGATCTTCGGGAAGTTGATAGCCGGGGCGGATGTCTTCCTGACCAACTGGTTGCCGGGTCCGCTCGAACGCGCCGGTCTCACTGTCGACGCGCTTCGCGAACTGAACCCGAAACTCATCATCGCCCGCGGCAGCGGCCAGGGGTCACGTGGCCCCGACCGCGACAAGGGAGGTTTCGATGCCTCCGGGTACACCGCTCGTGCCGGCGTCGCCTACGCACTGACACCGGACGGCAGCGAGTTCCCGTTCGCCCAGGGTCCGGCCTTCGGCGATCTGCAGGGCGGCAGCACGCTGGCCGGTGGCATCGCCGCCGCACTGTTCCACCGCGAGCGCACCGGTGAACCCGACATCGTCGACGGTTCGCTACTCGCACAGGGCATGTGGGCCGTCGCCCCGGACATCATCGCCGCCGACCACTACGGGATCGATCGCATTCCCGCCTACCCGCCGGGCGAGGCTCCCAATCCGGTGGTCAATCGGTACAAGACCCGCGACAACCGCTGGCTGCAGCTGGTGTTCCTGCAGGCGGACCGCTACTGGGCCGGTTTCTGTGATCGGATCGGACGCCCGGAACTCGCGGAGGACAAACGGTTCACGCCCATCGCGAACCTGATCGCCAACAGAGACGTCGCCACCGCCGAGCTGCGAAAGACCTTCGCCGAACGGGATCTGGCGGAATGGTGCAAGGTCCTCGCCGACGAGCCCGGCGTCTGGGCCAGCCTGGCCACGCCGCGCGAAGTGCTCGACGACCCCCAGGTCGCCGCGAATGGTTACCTCCTGACCGCAACAGACGACGACGGTGTCGACTTTTACACCGTCGGTGCGCCAATCCAATTCAACAACATCGCCCCTGACGGCGCCCGGGCCCCCGAATACGGTGAGCACACCGAGACCATCCTTCTCGAACTCGGTTTGGACTGGGACCAGATCATCGCCGCAAAGGAATCCGGCGCGATCATCTGACCTTCGGATCCGCGACCGGGAGATCAATCGAAACGAATCCTCGCCTCGATACCGAGCAGCCTGGACATGTTGCCACCCATGATCTTTCGGGTGTCCTCATCGGACAGGCCGGCAAGTTTGCTGTCGATCAGACTCAACGGGTCCCGGAGTCCTTCCGGATGCGGCCAGTCGGAGCCGAAGAGAACATGATCGGCCCCGAGGAGATCGACCACCTCGGCATAGCTGTCCTCCCAGAACGGGTTGACGTACACACAACGTTTGAAGGCCTCGATCGGGTTCTCCAGGAACAACTGTGGCAGCTTCTTGTATGTGTTCTCGAGGTTGCGGAACAACGTCGGCAGCCAGTCGGCCCCGTTCTCGATCAACAGGAGCTTGAGATCCGGCACCCGCGACAGGGTTCCGTGACAGATCAACGCGGTCATCGCATCCTCGATGGCACGGCTGCCCATCGCCGCCGTCCGGAAGCCGGTGGTCGGGGCGAAAGGTTTGAACTCCGACGCCGGTTCCCAAATGTTGAGCACCTCGGAGTAGCCGCTGTCCGAGGCATGCATCGAGACCGGGATGTCTGCATCGACACAGGCCTGCCAGAACGGGTCGAACTCCTCGAAACCGAAGGACCGCGAACCCTTGAACCCCGGGACCGGGGCCGGGCGCACCAGCACCGTACGGGCGCCGCGCTCGAGGGCCCAGTGCAACTCCTCGATGGCCCGGTCCACGATCGGGAGCGTGATGACCGGGGTCGCAAAGATCCTGTCCTCGTAGTTGAACGACCATTGCTCGAACATCCACTCGTTGAGGGCGTGGATCACGTCGTGCGTCAGTTCCGGATCGTCCTTCAGGCGCTCCTCCACCAGGGATGCCAGCGTCGGGAACATCAACGCGTAGTCGACACCCAGTTCGTCCATCTTCTCCAGCCGGGCCGCCGGTTCGCGGAACGCGGGGATCGACTTCATCGCCTTACCCATGATCTCGCGGGCACTCTTGCCGTCCGGATTGCCGTTGCGGAAGTAGTCTTCCTGCGCGCCGGGTGCGGCGACCACCGAGAAGGTCGGGTTGGGGATGAATTCGCTGATCGTGTCGCGGACGACGATCTTGGTGCGCCCGTCGATGTCGACGTAGCGGATCGTGCCCTTGGCATGCTCGGGGAGGAACTTGGTCAGCGCCTCCTGCGTCTCGTACATGTGACTGTCGGAATCGAACACCGGGAAGCTGACTTTTCGCGACGGCATGGTTGCGCACTCCTAGTTGTCAAAATGGTTGTGCCACAGGTGATGGCCGACCACTACCCCGCTGTGGTCTTGGCCGGCGAGTAGTCTGGACGTCCGAGCCCCAGAGCGTGCTGAGCGATCATGTTACGGAACACCTCCAGGGTGCCGCCATAGATGCCGCACAGCGGCGCCCAGCGGTACAGGTATTCCGACGCACCGTCGTCGGCGGCGCCGTCCGTCTCGATCGGCAGGGTCGATGCGGTGCCGAGGATGTCCATCAGATCCGGCGCGAGCTCGCGCATCGCCTGGGCGATGGCGACGCGCCCGAACATGCTCGGCGCCGAGAGTGACGCCTCCATCCGCGCGGCACTGCGACCGAGTCGGTAGGCCACCGAGGAGTCATCGAGAGCTCTTTTGCCGGACGGCGTCTCACGCGCCACCGCGGCCGCGACCTGGTCGACCGTCGTCGCCATGTACAGGCCCTGGTGCATCATGATCGCGATGTCGTCCAGGCCGTCGGGCTTGCGCTCTGTCACGCCGTGCTCGACGCTGAGCGGCCCCATCAGCACGGCCCATCCGCCGTTCACCTCGCCGAGGCGATACCGGTCGTCGACCTCGACGTCGCTGTAGTAGACGATGTTGGTGCGGTCCCCGTCGACTGTGCGGATGCCCTGGATCTCGATACCCGGCGAATCCAGGGGCACCAGGAACATCGTCAGGCTCTTGTGCTTCTTGGCGTCGGGTTCGGTGTTGGTGATCAGGAAGACGTACTTGCAGTTGTGGGCGCCGGTGGTGAACATCTTGGACCCGTTGATGATCCAGCGTCCGCCGTCACGCACGGCCCGGGTTTTGGAGGTTGCGATGTCCGAGCCACCTTCGGGCTCGGTGTAGCCCAGGCACATCCGGACGTGCCCGCTGAACACACCGGGCAGGACCTCGTCCCGGAGCTCCGGCGAGCCGAACGTCAGCACCGACCGCGCCACGATCGCCGTGGTCCCCCAGGTCACCCACGGGGCGTGGAATCGCCGTTTCTCCAGTTGCCAGATCCGCCGCTGGATCCGGCCCCAGCCGCCCTCCTCCTCGCTGTGGAACTCCGCCGCGAGATAGCCCGCCGCACCCATCGCCAGGTGCACCGCCTCGTCGAAGTTGTCACCGGATTCGCGATCTCGGCGGATCACCTCATCCGTGACGTGTGTCCCCAGGAATCCGCGCACCTCGTCGAGAAACGCCTGATCTGCCGCTGCCAGTTCAACCTTCGAGAAATCCATGTCCTTCTCATCCCCTCCTAGACCGTCACCGGCGTCGACGTCCGAGCCGCGTCCGGCGCGCTTTCGCGAGCACCGATGATCTGAGCCACCCGCCGCGCACTGACCGCCGGATCTCCGCCCGCCAGCGGCCATCCCCTGGCCCGCACGAGGTATCCGGTGGCCGCCGCTTCGGTGGTGACACCTAGACCGCCCTGGATGTGGACCGCGCCGGCCGCCGAACGGGCGGCTTCCTCGGCCATGTACACAAACGCTGCCGCAGACAGTTCCCGGCGTTCTTCCGGCTCGTTGTCGAGGAACCAGGCCGCCCGCCGCGACAGATTGCGACCCGACTCCACCACGATCGCCATATTGGCCAACGGATGCGAAATGCCCTGCAGCGTCGAGATCGGAACACCCATCGTGTACCGGTTCTTGGCGAACTCGGCGGCGATCTGCATGGTCTTCTCGACCAGACCGACCAGCGCGGCCGCCGTCAGCACACGCCATTCGTCTAGGGCCAGTTCGTATTCGGCGATCGCCTCGGGGCCGCCGGCCAGAACCGTGCGATGCTCTGCGCCGGACGGGTCCACCCAGGCCATCGGCAGATGTCCGATGTTGTTCACCCGGGCCGGGCGGGTGTCCGCGGTCAACCTGACGATGTTGTCGCCGTCACGCAGGATGATGTGATCGGCCACCGAAGCGGCGGCCACCAGGCGGGGCCCTTCCACCTCGTCGCCATGCGGGTCCAGGGTGGCCAACTGCCGACCGGCGACAACGTCCTGAGCGAACGGCGAATCATCCTTCAGTGCACCGATTCTCCCCAGCAACCGGGTCGAGCAGACGTGATCGATCCAGGGCACCGGTGCGATCGACTTCCCGATCTCCTCGGCCACGATGGTGAGGTCGACCAGCGTGGCGCCGTCACCACCGGTGGACTCCGGCACCGCCATCGAGGTGGCACCCGTGCTGCACAGGCGTTCCCAGAGATTCTTGTCGAAGCCGTCCGGTTCGGCGGCCCGCACCACGTCGATGGAGCAATGGGTGTTGAAGAACTTCGAGTACGCGGCCTGCAGGTCGAGCTGGTCCGGCGAGAGGGTGTAGTCCAGCCTGCGCAATTCGTAGCGGTCCATGTTCATTGCTCCTGTTTCGGGCCGGCGAAGAAGAAATCCTGCGCGTTGTTGTAGAGGTAGTTCTCGAGTGCGTCGACAGGCAGATCGAGCGCTGCCGCCTCCGGCAGGACGCGACGCATCGGCAGCACCGGCCAGTCCGAACCGAAGATGATCTTGTCCCGACCGCGCGTGCGCATGTAGTGCAAGAGGCTCTCGGGCAGACGCTTTGGCGACCAGGCCGACGTCATCAACCGCAGATTGCTGTACTTCACCAACAGTCGGATCGCCACATCCCACCACGGGTCCGCCCCATGGATCATGCACAGCCGCAGTTCGGGAAAACGGACGCACACCCGATCGAGATGGATCGGATGCTGCACTTCCCCGGGTATCGGCGGCCCGGGTATGCCGGTGTTGATACACAGCGGCAGGTCCAGGTCCACGCACCTGGTGTAGAGCGGGTAGTAGACCGCGTCACTGGCCGGGTACATCCCATCGCCCCAAAAGCTCGGCCCCACCACCGCATACGTCACCGGCAGGTCCCGGACCACAGCACTGAGCTCGCGGAGCGACGGCATCGGTTTCAGCAGGTTGATACCGCCCATCGCGAGCGTGAAACGGCCGGGTTCGGCCTCGACGAACTTACGTGCCGTGGTCGACGGGGTTGCGAGGTTGTCCATCAGGATCGCCCTGCGGACGCCGTGGGCGTCCATCTCGTCGAGCAGTTCGGCCATGTCCACCGGCTCGAACATCGACTTGGGCCCCTTGAAGTAGTCGTCTCGAACCTTCAGCATCCAGCCCGGTTGCTGCGCGGTCTCACCGAAGTGGACGTTGACCAGGCAGTCGATTGCCGGTGTGGCAGCTACTTCTGTTGGCATCTGGGCGAATCCGTTTCTACAGTGTCGAGGTCGCGGGACGGGCGGTGTCGCCGGCTGATTCCACCGCGACCTTCGCCCATCGGTAATCGGGCTTTCCGTTGCCGAGGCGTTTCACGTGGTCGACGAAGATCACCGCCTTGGGGACCTTGAAACCGGCCAGATCCACCTTGCACAGCGCCTGTAAGCTCTCCGCGGTCTCCCCGGAACCGGGTTCGAGCGCCACCAGCGCCACCACCTCCTGGCCCCAGCGGTCGCTCGCCCGGCCGATCACCAGCGCATCGGCGACACCCGACTGCCGGCGCAGGACGGCTTCGACCTCTTCCACGAAGACCTTTTCACCGCCGGTGTTGACCACCAGCGAATCCCGTCCGAGGAGGCGGACGGTGCCGTCGGCGTCGAGCGTCGCCCGGTCACCGGGAATCGACACCCGCACCCCGTCGAGCACCGGGAACGTGCTCTCGGTCGCGGCTCGATCCCGGAAGTAGCCCAGCGGAACCCGGCCGACCCGAGCCGTCCAGCCGATCTCGCCAGAGCCCGGCTCGAGGAGCCTGCTGCGATCGGCGGACACCACGGCGCCGCCGGGCCGCAGGCCGAAAGTCTCTCCCAGCGCGCCCTTCTGGCTGGTGTAGAAACCCAGGCCGCCGGTTTCCGATGAACCGTATCCGTCGATCACCAGCACATGCGGCAGCGCTTCGAGCAGTGCGGTCTTGTGGATCGGGTTGGTGGCCGCGCCGCCAGAGGCGATGGCGTACATCGATGACAGGTCGTAGCTCTTGCGCCCCAGCTCTGCGGCGATCGGCGCCGCATATGCGTCCCCGACCATCGTCATGAGCGAGACCTTCTCCCGCTCCGCCGTTTCCAGGACCGCGCGGGGATCAAAGTGGTCGCGGTCGTCGAAGAGCACCACGGTCTGCCCGGTCAGCAGCCCCGAGAACGCCGTCCAGATACCTGCCGCATGCACCAGCGGCGACACCGCGAACCAGACCTGCCCGCCGGTCAGCGCAATGTTGTGGAGGTCGGTGGCGGACTCGTAGTCGTTGCCGGCCAGTGACGACACATAGAGATCACTCTGCCGCCACATCACCCCTTTGGGCCGTCCGGTTGTTCCGCCGGTGCATTGCATGACCATGTCATCGGGCGACGACGGCAGTTCCCGGTCCGAATCACCCTGTGCCACCGCATCGTCAAAGGACACCGCACCCGCGACCCTCGGTGCATCGCTTCCGTCGTCGACCTCGATCAGGAGGTCGATGCCCTCGCCGGTCAGCGCCGCGGCGAACTCCGGTCCGAATGAGCGGTGGTAGATGACCGCGCGCGGACGAACGTACTCGAGGAGTTCAGTGATCTCGCGGGCCGTGTAGTTGTAGTTGACGTTCACCGGGACCACGCGGGCCTTCAGACAGCCGATCATGGCATCGGGGTAGAGGTCGTTGCGCATGATCAGCGCGACCCGGTCCTGCCCGCATTCCCAGCGCGGGTGTTCGGATTGCGGGGTGTGGGCGCCGAGCCCCTGATCAGCCAGATAATTGGCCAGCCGGCGCGTCCGGACCGCGGACTCGCCGAAAGTGCTGCGCCGGGAGCCGCAGATCGTCATCACCCGGTCCGGTACCGCAGACGCCACCTCGTCGAGCACATCCCCGATCGACCACTCCCTCATCGGCCCGCCTTCTCGCCCGGACCCGCGCCGACCACCACCGGTGAACGACCCAGTAGATCCAATGCGTTGTCGCGCATGATCTTCCGGACATCCGCGTCACCGAAATCGGCCAGGTCGTCGACAAAGGACACCGGTGTCTCCAACCCCTCACCGTGCGGCCAATCCGAACCGAAGAGAATTCGTTCGACGCCGATCAACTCTGCCAGTGCCGTCATGTCCTCCTCGTAGTACGGGGCCGCCCACACGTGGTTGCGCAGCGTCTCGACCGGATCCACGGGGAACGACCGCGGGAATTGGTTGGCGAGCTTGGCCAGCCGTTTGGCCAACCGGTGCATCCAGTCCGTACCGTTCTCGATGCTGGCCACCCGAAGCCTGGGATGACGGTCGAACACACCGTGGACGATCAGAGAGGCGATGGTGTCGTGGATCGCCCGGTCGTCGACGACGATCTTGTCGAACGGGTCGGTGGTGCCGAATCCTTCGAAGTTCGCCTTGCCACCCCACATCGCGGCGATGCTGAGGTATCCGCTGTCACTGAGGTGGAAGGCCACCGGCACACCGGCTTCGGCCAGTCGCGCCCACACCGGATCGTGCAGACGGTCCCCCAGCGACCGCGGCTTCGGGATCCCCGGCACCGGCGCAGGCCGGACGCAGACCAACTGGGCACCCTTGTCGATGACTGAATCGACTTCTGCGGCAGCAGCTTCCGGATCGGCGAAGGAGATGATCGGGGCCGTGATGATCCGGTTGTCCGGTCGGGCGAAGCCCCAATCCTCATCCAGCCACAGATTGAATGCGTGCAGGGATGCCATCGTCGCGGGTATGTCGTGGGTCAATGCCTCCTCGACACCGCACCCGAACGTGGGGAACATCAAGATCGTCTCGACCTCCTGCTCGTCGAGGATTGCCACCCGCGCGCTGCGGTCGCGATACTCCGGACGCATCTCGATACTCTCGACCTGCATCAGGGAAGCCGGGTCGACCCCGTCGGGGATCTGGCCCCGGAACATCAGGTCGAGGCAGCCCGGCACGATGATCGGGTCGAAGGACGGGTTGGGGATGAATCGGTTCACCCGGTCACCGATGATCGCCATGGTGTGCCGTCCGTTGTCGGCGAACTGCACACCCCGGCGGCGAAACTTCTTGTCCAGGTGGCGCGTAAAGGCGTCGAGCGGCTCGTAGTAGTGATTGTCGACATCAATCGCCTGGTACGGAAGTTTCGGCATTGACGGTCCTTTCGATCCGGCGAGCGGGGACTTGGGTGTTGTTCGAAACTGCCGTTGCCGCGCAGTGGAGCGCTCACTGCAGCGGCGGGAAGTTCGGCTTTCGTTTTTCGAAGAAGGCCAAGATGCCTTCGGCGAAGTCCGGCCGGGTCAGCGACTCACCCATCAATACCCCGGCGCGCGAACCGGCTTCGTCCACGTCTCCGGTCGAATCCCGGTACGCCTGCTCCTTGATGTACGCCAGCGAGCTCGGCGCACATTGCAGCGCAATACCTTCGGCGTATTCGAGCACCGTCTCCATGAGCACCTCGGTGGCGACGACCTCTTTGATCAGATGGAGATCCGCTGCCTCATCGGCATAGAAGGTGCGACCGCTGAGCAGCAGGTCCATGGCCACACCCCAACCGACCAGCCGCGGCAGGATCCACGAGATGCCGTTCTCGGCGACCAGGCCCCGCTTGGCGAACGGTGCGGCGAATTTTGCGCCGGTGGTGGCGAAACGGACATCACACATCAGGGCCAGCACCAGACCGATGCCGACGCAGGGGCCGTCGATGGCCGCGACCACGGGTTTGCGCAGACCGGTCAGGAACGACACCGGCCGGTCCCCGATGATCTTGCTGATGTCGACGGCGCCGGCGCGCTCGAGCGAGTCACCGATGGTCTCCGACGACCCCAGATGCGCGCCGGCGCAGAACGCACCACCACCGCCGGTGACGACCAGGACGCGGATATGCGGGGCTGCTTCGGCGCGATCGACCCACTCGTAGAAGGCATTTGCCATGTCGATGCCCCACGCGTTCATCCGATCGGGACGATTCAGCGTGAGTACGGCGACCCCGGCTTCGGTCTCTGAATACAGAACCGGCTGATCGACATCCGCCTCGGACACGGCGGCACCTCCTGGATTGGGAAAACGGCTCCGAGGACCCTCTGGCACCATTACTGTATACCTATCGGTAGTGCATTCCACAAGGGTTTGCACCGGCCGTGGGAGCCGCCCGGCGCATACGCCGATCCGGCTACCGCACCGGCAGACGGAGACCCAGCTCACAGGCATGACAGCGGTGGATACTGCACGGTCTTCGGTAACGTTTACGGGGACGATCAAGCACGACGGCGGACGCGCTCGTCGGCAGACGAGTGGTGACGGAAGTGGTTGCGAATGGCGAAGCAGAGCGCTCCAGTGAAGCGGCAACGGCGAGAGCGTGGATCCATCGATCCCAACGACATCATCAAGGGTGCCTTTGAACTGGCCGAAGAGGTCTCGATCGACAACTTGAGCATGCCGCTGCTCGGCAAACACCTCGGCGTCGGGGTCACGAGCATCTACTGGTACTTCCGCAAGAAGGATGACCTGCTCAACGCGATGACCGACCGTGCGTTCAACCGGTTCACCGTCGAAACCCCTTTTCCGGAAAACCGGCCGTGGCGCGAGACGCTCAGCGAACACGCGTACCAGATGCGGGAGACCTTTCTCGCCAATCCGATCCTCTGCGATCTGATCCTGATCCGGGCGTCGATGAGTCCGCGGGCTGCACAGCCCGGCGCCCAACTGATCGAGATGGCCGTCGCCAATCTGGTCAAGGCCGGACTGTCCCTCGATGACGCATTCGACACGTATTCCGCAGTCCAGCTCCACGTCCGCGGCTCGGTTGTCCTGGCCCGGCTGCAGCAGAAGCAGAAGGCTGCCGACCCGGAGGCCCGCGCCTACTACGAACACCTGATCATCACCCCCGAGACGACACCCCTGCTCTCCGAAGGCGTCGGTCGCGGGCACAGCATCGGCGCGCCCGACGACAAGAACTTCGCCTTCGGTCTCGAATGCATCCTCGATCATGCGAGCCGGCTGATCGAGTCCACTGCGTCGGGAGCGAAGAAATCATCGGCATCGCAACGCCGCAACGGAAAGACTCCTGAAGCGAGTTAGCCAACCGCCTGCGAACACGGCCGATACGAACCAAACTCAACGAAGTGGCCTGATGGACAAAGGCATACGACAACATTTCGGCTGAGATGAGATCGAATGGGCATCGCTACTGGGTCCGGATCCGCCGGGTCACGCTGCACCGGCCACAACATCGCCTCCCCGTCTCGATTGCAGGAACTCCCGCGGGGTCGCCGACGGGCAGGTGTCACGCAGTGAAGAATCACCTCGTCTTCCCCTCCGGCGGTGTCGATATCGATGCCTGGCACTTCCCCGCAGCCGACAACCGGCTCGCAGGCGCGACCGGTAGGCCCGTTGCCGTGATGGCGCACGGCTTCGCGGGCACCAAAGACTCTGGGCTCGAACCCTTCGCACGGAGTCTGGCCACTGCCGGACTCGACGTGATCGCATTCGACTATCGGGGTTTCGGTGCCAGCGCCGGGCAGCCACGTCAGGTCATCTCCCTGCCCGGGCAGGTGCAGGACTACCGCGCCGCGCTCCGCCAGGCCGCGTTGCTCCCCGAAGTCGATCCCCAACGTATGGTGCTCTGGGGTGTCTCCTTGGCGGGCGGCACCATCCTGGAGGTTGCGGCCGGTCGCAGCGACATCGTCGGGCTGATCTCGCTCACACCCCTGGTGGCCAGTCGCCCCGATCACCGGGCGCTTCGGGTGACAAAGCTTCTGACACAGGGGCTTCGAGACAAGGCCGCCGGCGCACTCGGCCGGTCCAGGATCATGGTGCCCGCGGTCGGAACGCCGGGGTCGGGCGCACTGCTGGACACCTCCGGCACGCTCGACGACTACACGTCCATAGCCGGCCCCACCTGGCGAAACGAGGTGAGCGCCTCGATAGCGGTCGAGGCCATCCGCCACCGGCCCGATCGGTTCGCCGGCCGGGTCCACTGCCACACCCTGTTCCAGATCGCGGACTTCGACCGCTGCGTGTCGGTCGATGCCGCGATCAAGACCGCAGTACGGGCGCGCGCCCAGGTTCGGCACTATCCCTGCGACCACTTCGACGTGTACCCGGGCAAACCCTGGCATGAGTCGGTGCTCGCGCACCAGGTGAAGTTCCTGACCCGGGCCCTGACCACCGACGCGGGTCTCAGAGGTTCTTGATGTCCTCTCGTTCGACGCGAAAGTGCTCGTCACGCAACCGGAATGCTTCCCGGGTGCCGTGTTCGGCCCGCGTCTTGACGAAGTTGAACTCCCCCGGCGCGAATTGCAGGTTCGTCCCGAAGGCGTGGAAGAGGTAACTCGCCACCTCCTCGCCCTGATACGCCTGACTCTGCTCCACCATCCGAAACGCCTCTTTGGCGATCACCACGCCGTCGGCCGGCATCTTGGCCGCCTTGCGGGCCCAGTAACGCGCAGAAGCGGTCAGCGACTGCGGGTCGCAGGTCTCGGTGAAGACACCCAGATGCTCCACCTCCCCGGCCGCGATGATGTCGCCGGTCAACAGCATCCGCCTCGCGAGCACCGGACCGAGACGGTGGAAGAACATGTGCAGGCTACCCAGGGCCGGACCCAGGAATCGGGTTGCGGGCATCCCGATCTTGGTATCCCGGGCGATGACCGAGATGTCGCACATGAGCGCCATCTCGAATCCGCCGCCCAGTGCGTACCCACCGATCTCGCCGACGGTGACCTTCGGGAAGCCGAGGAACTCGTGATAGAAGCCAAATGACTTGCGGTCCACATTGAGTCGTCGACGCTGACTCGGCCGACGATTCTTCGCCGCTGCCGCATCGCTGTTCCCGGAACCCTCCTCCTCGCCGTACCAGCCGTAGGCGTTGTTCATGTCGGCACCGGTGCTGAACACGCCTTCCGCGCCGCGCAACAGTGCGACCGTCACGTCGTCGTCATCGGCGACCGCATCGAGGCACCGGGCCAGATCTTCGCGCATGGCCGCGTCATAGGAGTTCCGGCGCTGCGGATTGTTCAGCGTGATCGTGGCGATCCGGGTCTGGCGATCCACGTCGAACAGGACCCGGTCACTTCCAACAGTCGACGATGTCATCTGCCAAACTCCTCATCGGTTCGCACGGCGTGCGTGTGGTCTTGCGCATCAGTTCGAAATCCGGCGTCTGCCGTGGCGTGAGCCGGTCAACTGTTCCGGAGGTAACGCCACCGCGGTGACCCGTGCGCCGCACAACACGGTCTCGCCGAGCAGTAGTCGCGCCGTCGAGATGAGTTCGCGACCCTCGCGTGTCCGGTCGACCTCGAACCGCAGCGGGGTCAGCACCGGTGTCGGCCGACGATAAGAAATGTCCAGAGTGCGGGTCTTGCCCGACAGTCGTACCGCACAATTCTGTTGCTGCACAACACAGTCGAAGAAGACGCCCAGAAATCCCCCGTGTACCAGGCCCGGCGGCCCCTCGTACGACAACCCGAACTCGACCGTTCCCGATGCGGTATCGGCGTCGAGGTGATCGAACTCGTACTGCGGGAAACACGGATTGAAGGCACCGACGTCAAAAGCGTGGTCGAGATAGACCCGTCGATCCGCGCCGAGATCGTCACCGAAACGCGGGGCCGGATTCGGGGGTACCGACGGTGCGAGTTCGCGTTCCCACTGCTCGCACTGGGTGACGATCGCGTCAATCGTGGGGTGCTCGTGCTCGAGTGAGAGCGTCACCTCGATCAGCCGGCGGATGGCCGCGGCGGCGGCGACCGTCTGCTCCAGGGGCACCTCTCCGTAGCTGGGTCTGGCACTCGCTCCCGAGGTCACCTGGTCGTCCGACACCATGGCCCCCCACTCCTTCGGATTACTTGTCGCGAAACACAGCCGCAGGCATTCCGGTATACCTTACAGTAGTGGACATCCGACCGTCTGTGGTCGAGAAACCGCCATCGAGGAGCAATAGTGTCCAACACGGAGACCGGAGCCCAGCCGACAACCACAGAGTTCACCGTCGGAGCGGCTGCCGACGTCGTCGCCGCCGCGATCGGTGACCGCGTCTTCATCTCCCAGGGCGACGATCATTACACCCACGCCCAGGTCGCGGATCGCTCCAAACGCCTTGCCTCCTATCTACATTCATGTGGGCTCGGCGCGCATACCGAACGTGATTCGCTCGGCGGCCACGAGACCGGACAGGACCTGCTCGGCATCTACGCCTACAACGGCAACGAATACATCGAGGCGCTGCTCGGCGCCTTCCGGTCCCGGGTCGCGCCGTTCAATGTGAACTACCGGTACGTCAGCGACGAGCTTCGATACCTGCTTTCCGACGCCGGCGCGAGCGCGCTGATCTATCACGCCGCATTTGCACCACAACTCGCCGCGGTGCTGCCCGATCTCCCGCACCTGCGGGTGCTCATCCAGATCGCCGACAGCTCCGGGAACAGCCTGCTGCCCGGCGCGGTGGACTACGAGACCGTCATCGCCGACAGCTCCCCCGAATCACCGCCCGTCGAGCCATCGCCCGATGACCTCTACGTTCTCTACACCGGCGGGACCACCGGTATGCCCAAGGGTGTGCTGTGGCGTCAGCACGACATCTTCGTGGCCGCTTTCGGTGGACGCAATCTCGCCACCGGGGAGCTGGCGCATTCCTATGACGACATCGCCGCCCGTGTGGTCGACAACCCCGGCATCAAGATCGTGGTGTTGCCACCGCTGATGCACGGCGCCGCCCAGTGGGCCGCCATGCAGGCATTGAGTACGGGCCAGTCCCTGGTGTTCCCCACCGTCGTCGACCATCTCGACCCCCATGACATCGTGGCCGCGATCGAACGAGAGAAGGCCGGGGTGGTGATGCTGGTCGGCGACGCCGTGGCGCGGCCCCTGCTCACCGCGCTGGAAGAGACCTCCGCAGACCTGAGCTCCCTGTTCGCCGTGGCGAACGGGGGCGCGATCCTGACCCCGACCATCAAACAACGGCTGATCGACGCCCTCCCCAATGCCATCGTGATCGACGGTGTCGGCTCGTCGGAGACGGGCGCACAGATGACCCACTTGTCCACCGCCGACGCGGTTTCCACGGGCACTTTCAATCCCGGGCCGGACACCTACGTCCTCTCGGAGGATCTCGAGGCAGTCCTCGAGCCCGGACACGACGGCATCGGCTGGCTGGCTCAGCGCGGCCACGTACCGCTGGGCTACAAGGGTGATGAAGTCAAATCCGCCAGATCGTTTCCCACCGTCGCGGGCATCCGCTACTCACTGCCCGGCGACCGCGCGCGACTGCTCTCCGATGGCAACGTTGCCCTGCTCGGCCGAGATTCGGTGACCATCAACTCCGGCGGCGAGAAGGTCTTCGTCGAAGAGGTCGAGATGGCCATCGCCTCCCATCCCGCCGTGAGCGATGTGGTCGTGGCCGGTCGCCCCAGTGAGCGCTGGGGTGAGGAGGTTGTTGCGGTGGTCTCGCTGATCGACGGTGCCACAGCATATTCGGACGAGATCGTCGAGCATGCCGGCAAATCCCTGGCCCGGTACAAGCTGCCCAAGGCCGTCCTGTTCCGGTCCGAGATCCAGCGAAGTCCGGTGGGCAAGGCCGACTATCGGTGGGCCCGCCAACAGGCGGCCACCGGCGACTGACCGTATCCCTTCTTCACACAAACCCCACGAACGGAGTGCTTGATGCAGAAGGCCTTGGCCCCGGAGATCTCCACCTGGCCGAGCACCGATCCCCAGCTCATCGGAAGTCGTTGTGACGACTGCGAGGCCACCGTATTTCCCGAACACAGACTCTGCCCACGCTGCAGCAGCGATCAGGTCTCGACGGCGCTTCTGCCGCGGCGCGGAACCCTGGTGGCGTGGACCACCCAGGGGTTTCTGCCGGGACCTCCCTACGCCGGACGCGAGACCATCAAGACCTTCACACCGTTCGCGGTGGGCCTGGTCCAGCTCGGTGATGTCGTGCGGGTCGAGGGTCGATTGACCGAAAGTAACATCGACAAACTGCATTTCGGGATGAACGTCGAACTGACGATGATCCCGTTCACGGCCGATGACGACGGCAACGAGATCGTGACGTTCGCCTTCCAGGCCATCTGATCACCGCGCTCACCGACCCACAGAAGAGGTCTTGACATGACAGAGGTCGCGATCATCGGGGTCGGACTGCATCCGTTCGGCCGGTTCGAGGGCAAGTCCGCCATGGAGATGGGCGTCGACGCCGTCCGCTACGCACTCAAAGACGCCGGCCTGGAATGGAAAGACATCCAATTCGGTGTCGGCGGCAGCTGGACCGTCGCCAATCCCGACAACATCGTCGGGATGCTGGGGCTCACCGGCATACCTTTCACCAACGTGTTCAACGCCTGCGCCACCGGCGCGAGCGCAACCCAGTTGTGCGCCGACACCATCCGGGTCGGCCGCCATGACATCGGGATCGCGATCGGCCTCGACAAACATCCGCGCGGTGCGTTCACCGAAGACCCGACATTGGTGGGTATGCCGAGGTGGTACGCCGAGAACGGGCAGTACCTGACCACCCAGTTCTTCGGCATGAAGGCCAATCGCTATCTCCACGATCACAACATCTCGCAGCAGACGCTGGCGAGAGTCGCGGCCAAGAACTACCGCAACGGTGCCCTGAATCCAAACGCCTTCCGCCGCAAGCCGATCTCCGAAGAAGAGATCCTGGGTTCCCCGATGCTCAACTATCCGTTGACGCACTACATGTTCTGCGCACCCGACGAAGGTGCCGCCGCGGTGATCATGTGCAACGCCGACCTCGCCCATCGCTTCAAGACCAAGCCGGTCTTCGTCAGGGCCGTCGAACTGCGGACCCGCAGCTACGGTGCCTACGAGGTCAACACCACCTATGGGCCCGTCGACGAGGATGTGGCGCCGACCGTCTACGCATCACGAGCGGCGTTCGAAGCGGCCGGTGTCTCCCCCGAAGACGTCGACGTGATCCAGCTGCAGGACACCGATGCCGGAGCCGAGCTCATCCACATGGCCGAGGCGGGCTTCTGCGCCCACGGAGACCAGGAGAAGTTGCTCGCCGAGGGGCTGACCGAGATCAGCGGTTCGATGCCGGTCAACACCGACGGCGGGCTCATCGCCAACGGTGAGCCGATCGGGGCATCGGGCATCCGCCAGATCCACGAGCTGGTCCGCCAACTCCGCGGCGAGGCCGGCGACCGCCAGGTCGGCGGAAATCCGACGGTGGGTTTCGCCCAGCTCTACGGGGCCCCCGGCACCGCAGGCGCCACCATTCTGACCACCTAGCCTCCCACCCTCGTCTGGGGTGGGGTGGCGCTAGGCGAGGCTGACGCTCATCCGTTTGACGCCGTGGACGAAGGTGCTCTGGAGGTACTCCGGTTCCCCGAGGGTCACCTCCGGAACCCGGGTCAGCAGCTCGTAGAAGAGGTGGCGGAGTTCCATTTTCGCGAGTTGGGCTCCCAGGCAGTAGTGTGCTCCTCCACCGCCGAAGCCGACGTGGGGATTGGGGTCGCGGGTGATGTCGAACTCGTGTGGACGGTCGAAGACTGATTCGTCGCGGTTACCCGAGCAGTAGAACAGGCCCAACTTTTCACCGGCCGCGATCTGTGTGCCGCCCAGCTCGGTGTCGACCAGGGCGTGCCGCGCAAACGAGACGACCGGTGTCGACCAGCGGACGAACTCGTCGACGGCGGTGTTGATCCGACCGTCGAAATCTTCTAGCAGCCAGGCCTTTTGGTCCGGGTTTTCGGTCAGCGCCTTGAACACGTGGGTTGTTGTCTGTTTGGTGGTGTCGTTGCCCGCCGAACCGAGCAGCACCATGAACGAACCGATGTCGGTGTCCGAGACCCGGTGACCGTCGACCTCGGCGTTGATGATGTTGGTCATCAGGTCCTCACGAGGATCGATGCGTCGGCGCGCAGCGAGTTCGACGCCGGCATTTTGGAGGATCCCGAGTTGACCCATCACATGCATCGCCCGTTCCTCGAGGGACGCGTACTCGTCATCGCTTCCGCCGAACAGGCTTTCGGCGGCGTACGCGACGGCTTCCTGATTCTCCGGCTCGATACCGATCATGTCGGAGATCGTCTTCATCGGAAGCTTCGTCGAGCACGACGAGACGAAGTCGAACTCGTCGCCGGAACGCAGCTGCGTCAGGAACTCGTCCACCACCACCCGGGCATTGGTCCGGATCTGATCCTCGATCCGCTTGACCTGTCGCGGCGTGAAGGCCGAACTGATCAGCTTTCGGTGCCGCGTGTGATCCGGTGGATCCATCGCCAGGAAATAGGTTGTCATGCGCTGGATCTCGGCCGGCATCGGATCCAGCGACACCCCCAGACTGGAACCGAAGACGGCGTTGTTCTGGCTGACCTCTCGGATGTCCGAGTGCCGGGTCAGCGCCCAGTAACCGGTCTCCTCGTGTGGAAAGACCGCTGACACGGGGGCATGCCAGCTCAGTCCCTCCTCGGCGCGGAGCTGCGCAAACGCGTCGTCACGGGTACGGAAGTTCCCGGCTTTCCAGAAGTTCTCGGCCGAGATGTCGAGCGAATGATATGGATGTGGCGAAACCGGCGCACTGTCGATCGTCATCGAAACCCCTGGATTGTGTTGGTTGGCTGAAACTTTGAAGAGTCCCGGCAGGCGCTGACGGCCGGCTACAGCACGATCGACGGCCCGGCCATCATCGATGAGACGAACCCGCCGTCGACGTGGATGTCCTGTCCCACGATCCAGCCGGCTGCGGGCGAGCCGACGAAGTCGATGACCGGGACTATGTCGCCGACGTCGGCATGCCTGCCCACGGTGGCCTTCACCGTATCGAGCACGTCCTTGCCCATCGACGCCTCGAAGTCGATCAGGATCGGGGTCTCGGTCGGCCCCGGACTGACGGTGTTGATCCGCACCCCGTATTTCGACAGCGCCGGGCCCGCAATCCGTTTCGCGAACAGGATCGCGGCCTGTTTGGAGGTGCTGTACACCGGATAGTCCGGATCCTGGGTGGCCTGCCAGGCCACGACCGCCGCGGGCTCGGTCGCATCGAGTAGTCCGGCGAGGTCGGCTGCGCGCTGCTCCCAACCCAGCGCCGCCACCGATGCCACCACCACCGCGCCGCCGGTGTTCAGCAGTGGCAGCATCCCGGTGGTCATCAAACGCATCCCGAGATAGTTGACCAGCAACACGTCGTCGGCGGGAGCCGTCCCGGGTACGCCGGCCACGTGCGCCAGCAGATCCCAACCGGAACCGATGTCGTCGAGTAACGCGGCGATCGCCGCCGGATCACGCAGATCGACCTGAAGATGTTCTGACGCCGGCGTCGCGTTGGGCTTGAGGTCCACGGCGAGAACGTGATCCCCTCGTGAGTGGAAGTGGGCGGCGGTGGCCGCGCCGATCCCCGATCCGGCTCCCACAACCACCACCCTGCGCTGTTCTCCACCGCTCATGTCGCCCACAACCCCCGTCATCGTACGATTGACTGTAAGGGCAACAGTAAACTCATTGGTCGAGCCGGGCAATACGCGCAGGCTTCTTGGCTCGCACGCGAAACAGA
Organism: Williamsia sp. z71; assembly: GCF_059553375.1. Taxonomy (NCBI): domain Bacteria; kingdom Bacillati; phylum Actinomycetota; class Actinomycetes; order Mycobacteriales; family Nocardiaceae; genus Williamsia; species Williamsia sp. z71. The sequence continues at coordinate 485,841 of NZ_JCANWX010000002.1, read as the reverse complement.
TATAGTATGGCTTACGGTATAAGGCAACAGTGGGCCGTCGCGGCGAGCATGTGGTGCGGCACAGCGGTGGAGGAAGTATGACCAAGTTCGAAGCCGGGCGAACCACGTTCGGGGCGAAACTCGAATTCGATCCGTTCTCGCAGGAGTTCTTCGACGGTGCATATGAGACGTACCGGCGGATGCGTGAAGAAGCACCGGTCTACTACAGCGAAGAATACGACTTCTACGCGCTCAGCAGGCATGCCGATGTGGCACACGGCCTCACCGATTTCGCCACCTACTCATCAGCACGCGGGGTGGACCTCGCGCAGGTCCGCGTCGGCGGCGCCGAGAAGTTCAAGTCGATCATCGTGATGGATCCCCCGGATCACCGCCATATGCGCGGACTGCTCAGCAAGGTGTTCACGCCCCGGGCGATCAACGCACTGGCACCGATGGTCACCGAACAGGTCGATCGCTTCCTCGGCGAGGTCGATCCCAATGAATTCGATCTCGTTCAGGACTTCTCGGTGTATTTCCCGGTGGAGGTCATCACCCGGATGCTCGGTGTGCCTGCCGATCGCCGGCAACAGATCCGGCTGTGGGTCGACGAGATGCTCCATCGCAATCCCGGCCAGGTCGAGATGTCGGAGGCCGGCCTGCAGTGCGCCATCGACACGGCGATGCTCTACTACGGGCTCGCCCAGGAGCGCCGCGCCGAACCCCGCGACGACATGCTCACCAAGCTCGTCAACGCCGAGATCGAGCGGGAAGACGGCAGCGTGACCGGCCTCGACAACATCGAAATCGCCAGCTTCACAACATTGTTGGGCGGTGCCGGTGCCGAGACCGTCGCCAAGCTCATCGGCAACGTGGGCGTACTCTTCGCCCAGCATCCAGAGCAGTGGGAGATGCTGCGGCAAGATCGCAGCAAGATCCCGGCGGCGATCGAAGAGCTGCTGCGCTATGAGGCCCCAGCACAGTACAACGTGCGGTACTCCCTCAAAGAGGTGGAACTGCACGGTGTGACCATCCCGGCGGGCAAGCCGGTGTTCCTGCTCGGCGGCTCGGCGAATCGCGATCCCGAGGCCTTCACCGACCCCGACACCTTCGACATCGACCGCGACCGCAGCGAGGCGCAAAACCTCGCCTTCGGCTACGGCATCCACAGCTGCCTCGGTGCCGCGCTCGCCCGGATGGAGAGCACCATCGCGATCGATCGCCTGCTCGATTTCATGCCGAAGTTCACGGTCGACGCCGATCGCTGCAAGCGGGTGACCATGCAGAACGTGGCCGGATGGAGCAACGTACCCGTCCGGGTGATCCGATGAGGGTGCAGGTCGACTTCGGGCTCTGCGAGAGCAACGGCTTCTGCATGGCCGTGCTCCCGGAGGTGTTCGAACTTGGTGATGACGACATGCTCACCGTCCTCGACCCCGAGGTCACGCCCGAGAAACTGGCGCTGGTCAAAGAAGCTGTGCGCCGATGTCCTCGTCAGGCCATCACGATCGTCGATTGACGCCGGTCAGGTGAAATCGGTGCCACCGTCGACATTCACGTTGGCCCCGGTCATGTAGGAATTCGCGCGCGAGGCCAAAAAGGTTGCAACCCGGGCGATCTCCTCGGGAAGTCCGGCCCGGGGCAGATGCGCCGGATGCCCGAAGTGTGTGTCGATCGCCGCCATCAGCTGATAGGGGTCGTCGCTGTCGACGCCCACCGATTTCGCCCACGCGATCAGTGAATCCGACGCCACGCTGCCGGGCGAGATCACGTTGACCATGATCTCGTCCGGTGCCAGGTACAGCGACAGATTCTTGGAGATACTGGTGACCATCGCTTTGGCCGCCGTATAGGCGGGCAACCGGACACTCTGCCGCTGGGTCGAACCGGCCGAGAAGTTCACCACCCGCGCCCAGTCGGCTTGTCGCAGAAGCGGGAGCGCCGCCCGGACGGTGTGGACCACCCCCATCACCCCGTCATCGAAACCGGCTTGCCACTGCTCGTCAGTCAGTGTCTCGAAGTCGCCCTGGACGTTCGGGCCCGCAGCGTTGACCAATACGTTGAGTCGGCCATCCCACCGCTGCCCCAGCTCGACGAAGACCTCGATCACTCTCGCCTGATCGCGGACATCTGCGACCACGCCGACCGCATCCGGGCTACCTGATGCGATGAGCTCGGCGACGGCGCGCTCGAGGTCGGAAGGCGTCCGGGCCAGGACGGCCACCCGCGCACCCTCTTCGGCAAGGCAGCAGGCGACGGCCAGGCCCATGCCCCGGCCTCCGCCCGCCACCACTGCGGTGGCACCGCCCAATCCCAGATCCATGATTCTCGATCCCGGTGCTGTGGCGTGCCTACTTCGGCCCGAATCGCTGGGCGCCGTCGATGCGGACGACCTCGCCGTTGATGTAGGTGTTCTCCAACAGATAGTGCGCCAGCCCAGCGAACTCGTCGGGTTGGCCCAGCCGCTTCGGGAAGGGCACCGACGCGGCGAACTTCGCCAGCCCTTCTTCACCTAGCAATTCCATCAGCGGGGTCCGCATGGTCCCGGGGGCGATGCTGTTCACCCGAATACCCACGGCGCTGAGGTCTCGGGCGGCGGTCAGCGTCAACGAGATCACGCCGCCTTTTGCTGCGGCATAGGCGGATTGACCGATCTGGCCCTCATACCCGGCGATCGAACTGGTCATCACGATCGCGCCACGGGCACCGTCGGCCTTGGGCTCCCGGGTGGCGATGTTGGCCGCCGCCAGCCGCAGCACGTTGTAGGTGCCGGTCAGGTACAGCGCGATCGTATCGGTGAAACCCTTTTTGGTGTGCGGGGTGCCGTCGCGGTTGACCACCTTTTCCAGGACCCCGAAGCCGCCGTGCGCGATGACCACGGACCGGAAGTCACCCAGCTCTTCGGCTTTGGCGATGGCGACGAGCACCGCGTCGTCGTCGAGCACATCGGTGCGGACGTAGGCGACCTTGTTGCCCAGTTCCTCTGCCAAAGCCAGCGCCTTGTCGTCGGCCAGATCGGCGATGACAACGGCGGCACCCTCGCTGTGGAGTTTGCGGACGGTGGCCGCGCCGAGGCCTCCCGCGCCTCCGGTGACAAGTACTGACTGACCTTCAAATGACACGGTTGTCTCCTAGAAGTGAGCTGTTGCATCGTCCTTGCTGACGCAGGTGGGATGACTATTCGCCGGTCCAGTTGGGCTTGCGCTTCTCCGCGAAGGCGACCGCGCCTTCCTGTGCGTCTTTGGACCCGAAGATGGGAATGATCAGCTCCATCTGCTTGTCCCACATCTCTTGTTCGCTCCAACCGCGCGACTTGACGATGATCTCCTTGGTGGTCGCAACCGCGAGCGGTCCGTTGGCGGTGATCTTCTCGGCGAGTTCCAGTGCTTTGTCCAGTGCCTCACCCGGTTCGGCGACGACGTTCACGAACCCGTAGCCGGCGGCTTCCTCGGCGGTGAAGCTGTCGCCGGTCAGCGCCAGTTCCAGGGCTTTCTGGTAGGGGATGCGATCAGGCAGCCGCAGTAGTCCGCCGCCGGCCGCCACCAGACCCCGCTTGACCTCCGGGATACCGAACTTTGCCGTCTTCGATGCCACCACCAGGTCTGTGGCCAACACGAGTTCGGTTCCACCCGCCAGGGCGTAACCCTCCACGGCCGCGATGATCGGCTTGGCAGGTGGCTTCTCGGTGAAACCCATCCCCCGACCCTTGATCGACACCATTTCCCCGGCGGCAAAAGCCTTCAGATCCATACCCGCGCAGAAGTTTCCACCTGCTCCGGTCAGCACCGCAACAGACAGTTCCGGACTGCTGTCGAGCTCGTCGACCGCATCGGCCAGCCCCTGACTGACAGCCAGGTTCACCGCATTTCGTGCGTCCGGACGGTTGATGGTGATGACCAGCGCACGCCCACGGCGCTCGACAAGGACCTCGTCTGACATGCCTTACTCCCCCTCATTGAATATGTGTATTTCAGAGCGCGATAGAAGAACTCAGACCTCGATGACAACGGCGCCGCCCTGTCCACCGCCGGCGCACATGGCCGCGACCCCGATGCCGCCGCCCCGACGCCGGAGTTCGTAGAGCAGCGTGGTCACCATTCGTGCGCCGGACGCGGCGATGGGATGGCCCAGGCTCGCGCCGCTTCCGGAGAAGTTGACCCGTTCCTCATCGAGCCCGTACTCGCGCACCGCTGCGATCGGCACCGAGCAGAACGCCTCGTTGATCTCCCACAGGTCGACGTCCCCGGCCGACAAACCCGCGCGATCGAGCACCTTCCCGATCACCGCGACCGCACCCAGTCCGGTATCGCGCGGTGCGACCGCTGAAGCAGCCCAGGCCTTTACGGAGCCGAGGACGTCCAGACGCTCTGCGCGCGCATGGTCCTCGTCCACGACGACCACGGCGGCCGCGGCGTCGTTGACACCGCTGCTGTTGCCCGCGGTGATCGAGAAACCCTCGATCTCGGGATGGAGGACGGGCAGCGCCGCCAACCGCTCCAGACTGCTGTTGCGCCGGGGATGTTCATCGACGCTGAAGTCGACAACGCTGCCGTCCGGGAGTTCGATCTTCAGGGGGAAGATCTCGTCGACAAACTTTCCGGCGTCGATCGCGGCGATCGCACGCTGATGCGAGCGCAGTGCCCAGGCATCCATTTCCGCTCGGCTGATGCCAACCGACTTCGCGGTGTTCCAGCCGACCGTGATCGACATGTCGAGAGTCGGTGCGTCCGGCGTTTCCGGGTGACTCGGGGGCATCCAGCCCTCCTTGAACGCCGGCTCCGGACCGGGGATCCGCCACTTCATCGCCGGACCCGTCGACAGCGACTGCACGCCTCCGGCGACCACCACGCGCTCCATCCCGAAGCCGACCTGCGCCGATGCATTGCCGATGGCGGTGAGACTGCCTGCGCAGTGCCGGTTCACCGCTTGCCCGGGCACGGATTCCATGCCGGCGGCGACCGCGGCGTATCGCGCCAGGTCACCACCGCCGTAGTGGGACTCGGCAAAGATCACGTCGTCGACCGCTGCGGGGTCGATACCCGCGCGGCGAACCACCTCGGGCAGGACGGCGGTGGCGAGTGTCTCGGCAGGTGTGTTGACGAGGGAACCTTTGAACGATCGGCCGATCGCTGTCCTGGCTGCACCAACGATGACGGGTCTGGGCATTTTCCAACCTCGGGCTCTCGGGCCGCGTCCCCGCACACGGGCGCAGCGTGATGTTCACAAGCGGCGAGACCAAATCGTAGCATCTACCGTAGGTGTAACAGTATGCTTATTCGGAACCCCGGACCGACGGCTTCTGTCGGGGCGGCACAGCAGAGAGGTGCGGACTACACCATGGGCGACGTGAACCCGCCGGATCCGGCCGCCGGCGAACTGGCGGTCTCTGCAGAAGGCGGCGTCCTGCGCATCGTGATCGACCGTCCCTCCCGGCGAAATGCCATGACGCACGCCATGATCGGCACATTTGTCGATACGTTGACCGATGCCGCGACCGATGACTCACTGCGTGTTGTCCACATCCGTGGTGCCGGCGGCGATTTCTGTGCCGGATCGGACTGGGTGGCGACGAACAAGACCGAACAGCGTCCCCGCGCAGGTAATCTCATCCGACGGATACCGCATACCGCGCACCGGGTGATCGAATTGGTCACCACCATGCACCTTCCCGTGGTCTGCAGCGTTCGGGGCTGGGCGACCGGCCTGGGCTGCAGCCTGGCACTGGCCGCCGACTTCACCGTGGCCGACGAACACGCCGTCTTCTGGGAACCGTTCATGGCCAGGGGCTTCACGCCCGACTCCGGTGCCACCTGGCTGCTACCGCGGCTGATCGGCATCGCCCGGGCCAAGGAAATGCTCCTGCTCGGGGAAAAGGTGTCCGGAGCCCAGGCGCAGGAATGGGGCATGATCCATCGGGCCGTCGGCGCCACCGAGATCGACAAGATCTCCGCCGATCTGGTCGACCGCCTCGCCGGCGGACCCACCATCGCGATCGGCCTGGCCAAGGCGTCGATCAATGTCGGCCAGGGCGCATCGCTCACCGAAACGATGAACCACGAACTCTCGGCCCTGGAACTGGCTTGCAGAACAAGCGATTTCAAAGAAGGACTGTCGGCATTCACAGAGCGACGGACCCCGAAGTTCGATGGTCGATGACCATGTCCCCACCGAAGGGAGTCCGATGTCGTTCGACTGCATCAAATACGAGGTCGACGGTCACACGGCCACTGTGACCCTGAACCGCCCAGAAGCGCTCAACGCGCTCAGTCCCCACATGATCACCGAGTTGCGCGCGGCCTACGACGAGGCCGAGAACGACGACAACGTGTGGCTGATCATCGTCACGGCGACCGGCCGGGCATTCTGCACCGGAGCCGACGTCAAGGAGATCCCCGGAGACGGCAAGGTCATCAATGAACGTCCCTACCTGTCGACCTACGAACAGTGGGAAGCACCGCAGGAGGGCACTCCACCGTTTCGCACCATGGCCAAGCCGATAGTGGTCGCGGTCAACGGATTATGTTGTGGCGCCGGGCTCGACTGGGTCACCACCGGCGACATCGTGATCGCCTCCGATCAGGCGACCTTCTTCGACCCACACGTCAGTATCGGCCTCGTCGCCGGCCGTGAAACGGTCCGCCTGGTCCGGGTGCTGCCCAGATCGGTCGCCCTGAGGATGGCTCTGATGGGCAAACACGAGCGGATGAGTGCGCAGCGGGCCTACGAACTCGGGATGATCAGTGAGGTCGTCGACCACGACCGGCTCCTCGAACGGGCTCATGAGATCGCCGCAGTGGTGAACTCGAATGCGCCGCTGGCGGTTCGGGGTACCCGACTGGCGATCATCAAGGGTCTCGATCTGCCACTCCACGAGGCCGAGATGCTGGCCGAATCGTTCCGCGAACGGGTCACCAGAACCGAGGATGCACTGGAGGGGCCACGCGCCTTCACCGAAAAGCGCGCGCCCGACTGGCAGTGCCGATGAGCGGGTCATTCGGCACCCTTTTGTTCGAGGTCGACCCGACCGACCGGGTTGCCACCATCACCCTCGACCGGCCCGACCAACTCAACACGTTCAACCGGACGATGTGCCACGAGATGGCCGAGATCTGGCAGCGGATCAAAGCCGACGACCGGGTCAACGCGGTGGTCCTGAGATCGGCCGGGACCCGCGCGTTCAGTGCCGGCCTCGACGTGAAATCGGGGTACGACCAACCCGACATCGTCTGGAATCACGAAGACCCCGGTGAGTTGCTCAGCCCGAAATGGCAGAAGGTGTGGAAGCCGGTGGTCTGTGCGGTCCAGGGCATGTGCACCGCCGGGGCCCTGTACTTCGTGAACGAGGCCGACGTCGTCATCTGCTCCTCCGATGCCACTTTCTTCGACTCGCACGTCTCGGTCGGACTGGTGTCGGCTCTCGAACCCATCGGCCTGATGCGGCGGGTCGGCCTGGCCGACACCCTGCGGATGGCGCTGATGGGCAACGACGAACGGGTCAGCGCGCAGACGGCCCTGGACATCCGGTTGGTCACCGAAGTGGTCCCGGCAGAGGAACTCTGGAGCCGAGCCCACACAATCGCCAGATCCATCGCGGCCAAACCACCCACCGCGACCCAGGGCACGGTGAAAGCCGTCTGGGAATCGCTCGACAAACCGTATCGAGCGGCCATGGACCAGGGCCTGATCTATACCCGGCTGGGCAATCCGATCGGTAAAGAAGAACTCGCCGCCAGACCACTGACCAAGCAGACACCGAGGATCCGCTGATGACCGAACCGACCGGCGTCGTGGCGCGGCACCCATTGGGCCGGCGGATCACCGATGTCCTTGCCCTGGCGCCCGATGCCCGTGCGATCGAACACGACGGCACGTGGTCGACGTGGGGTGACCTCAACACACTCGCCGAACGGGTCGGCGCCCTGGTCCATCGCTCGGGCGCCGCCGGCCGGGTCGGGATCCTCCTTCGCAATCAACCGGCACACGTGGCCACGCTCCTGGGCGTATTGATGGCCGGGGGCAGTGTGGTCGTCATCAATCCATCCCGCGGGGACGACCGCACGCGGGCCGAGACCACTGCCTTGGACCTGCCGCTGATCATCGGGACCGCCGACGACATCACCACACTGGTTGCACTGACGCCGGATTCGACCGTCGCGACCATCTCCGACCTCACGAGCCCACCGGTGTTGCGCGAGGCCGGTCGGATCAGCACCTCAGCGCCCGGGGACGCCGGCGATGTTGCCGTGCACATGTTGACCAGCGGCACCACCGGTCCACCGAAGCGGGTGGACATCACCTATGACATGTTGGCGCGCAGTGTGATGGGTGCCGACCCGACCTGGTCGTCGTCGCCCACCGAGCTGCGCAACGGGGTGGCCATCGTCAATGCGCCGCTGGTGCACATCGGCGGTATCTACCGCGTACTCCGATGCGTCAGCGAGGGACGGTCCTTCGTCCTGCTGCCCCGCTTTGATCTCGACCGCTGGTCCGAAGCCGTTCGCACCCACCGGCCGCGCGCGGTTTCCCTCGTCCCCACCGCCTTGCGGATGGTCCTGCATTCCGACCTGACCCGTGATGACCTGTGCAGCATTCGGGCGGTCACCTCGGGTACCGCGCCGCTGTCGGTCGAGGACGCCGAGGCATTCACCGACAAATTCGGTATCCCGGTCCTGACCTCTTACGCAGCAACCGAATTCGGTGGCGGAGTGGCCGGCTGGACACTGCCCGACCACCAGCGGTACTGGGAGAACAAACGAGGCAGCGTGGGGCGAGCGTCCGGGGGCGCACAACTGCGGGTGGTCGATGGCAACGGGATCCCACTCGGCCCCGACGAATCCGGGGTACTCGAGGTCAAACCGGGGCAGATGGGCGCCTGCGCACCCTGGCTTCGTACCACCGACCTCGGTCGCATCGACGCGGACGGTTTTGTGTGGATCCTGGGCCGGGCCGATCAGGCGATCATCCGCGGCGGATTCAAGGTGATGCCCGACGATGTGAGGCCGGCGCTCGAGCGTCATCCCGCGATCGCCGGCGCCGCCGTGGTCGGACGCGAAGACCCGCGCCTGGGCCAGGTCCCGGTCGCCATGGTCGAACTGCGTCCGGGCGAATCTGTCGACGCCAACGCCTTGGCCGGGTATCTCCAGAAAATCCTGGCCCGCTACGAGATCCCCGCCGAGATCACCATCGTCCGCGAGATACCCCGAACCCCCTCTGGCAAAGCCGATCTCGGGGCCGTCCGCCGCCACTTCGACGTCGGCGGTGCACATGCCTGACCACCATGGCACCGCATCGACCATCGAGCAGGCGGTGAAATCCGGTGCCGCCCAGCACCCCGACAAACCGGCGGTCATCGATCCCGAGGTCCGGATCACCTACCGCGAACTCGACGCAACGACCCGGGAGTTGGCCGCCGGCTTCATCGAGGCCGGGGTGGGAAAGGGTTCTCGCGTCGGGCTGATCATGCCCAACAGTGCCCGCTGGGTGCAGATCGCGCTCTCGCTCACCCGGATCGGAGCAGTGCTGGTCCCGTTGAGCACCCTGCTGTCATCGCGAGAACTGCTGGCGCAGTGCGATATCGCATCGGTCGAGTACCTGATCAGCGTGCGCGGGTTCCGCGGACATCGGTATATCGACGATCTACAGGCGTCACTGGACTCCGGCGATCTCACCGATCAGGTGCTCTACCACCCCGCACTCCCCTCGCTTCGTCGGGTCTGGTCCGACGACGGACCACCCCGGGCAACGGCGGTGTCGGCGATGCAGCAGATGGTCGACGCGGTTTCCGGTTCCGTGCATCCCGACGATCCGCTGATGATCATCTTCACCTCCGGGAGCAGCGGAATCCCCAAGGGCGTTCTGCATTCCCACGGCGGCGCGCTCGGTGCGGTGGCGTCCGGACTCGCCGCTCGCTGCATCACCGCCGACACCCGCCTGTACGTTCCGATGCCGTTCTTCTGGGTCGGCGGAGTCGGGAGCGGTGTCCTGACGACACTGCTAGCCGGTGCAACGCTGGTGACCGAGCAGATCCCCCGGCCCCGGGCCACGCTGCGCCTGCTCGAACGTGAACGGGTCACCCTGTTCCGTGGGTGGCCCGATCAGGCCGAGGCACTCGCGCGTCATCAGCAGACCGTCGGGGCCGACCTGTCCTCGCTCGTCGTCGGCAGTCTGGATGCCCTGCTACCGGCCGGCCAACGGGCCGCGCCCGGCGCCCGCGCCCGTCTGTTCGGCATGACGGAGACCTTCGGTCCCTACTGCGGATACCCGGCGGACACCGACCTGCCCCGATCAGCGTGGGGTAGCTGCGGAAAACCGTTCGCCGGCATGGACATTCGGATCATGTCCGAGGCCGGCCCGGTACCAACCGGATCGCCCGGAGAAATCCAGGTCCGCGGTCCACATGTCCTGCGCGGGATCTGCCGACGTGGCCGCGACGACATCTTCACTCCCGACGGCTTCTACCCCACCGGCGACCTCGGCCACCTCGACGACGACGGATTCCTGTTCTACCACGGCCGATCCGACGACATGTTCAAGGTCAGCGGCGCCTCGGTCTATCCCGGCGAGGTCGAGAAGGCCCTCCGCGGAATCGAGGGCGTCCAGGCGGCGTACGTGACCGATGTGCCGGTCGACGGTACACAGCAGGTCGGCGCCGCGGTCGTCTGCGACACCGCCACCATCACGGTCGAAAACTTGCGGGCCGCCGCGGCCGCCGCACTGAGTTCGTTCAAGGTACCCACCGTCTGGCTCCTGGTCGATTCCGACGACGACATCCCCCGCGGGGGCACCGGCAAGGTCCCGGCGCCGCAGCTCCGTGAACTGCTGGCCACCGCCGCCGGGTCACCGAACCCCGGGTAGGGTTCAGGCCGTCGCCGCGACGAGTTCCAGACTGCCCAGGTCGCGGATCGCCTGGCACCCCCGCTGCAGCATCACCTCGAACAGCCGTTCTCCGCGGTCGGTGCCGGTCGCGAACGCGCACCCCAGTGAGGTGATCAGCAAGGTCTGCAACATGCCGAACCGGTAATCACGCCAACAGGTTTCGAATGAGTACTCGGCAATACCGAAGTCGAGCAGAGCCCGGTGATAGGTCTCAACGACCTTCTCTTCGATCACGGCCCGCAGGTCTGACTCCACGCTGGTTCCGACAAAATATGCCAGATCGCGGGCCGGTAAGCCCACACCGAGTGTCTGCCAGTCGACCACGGTCAGTTTGCCGCCCGAACCGAACAGCATGTTGTCCAGCCGGAAGTCGCCGTGCATGAGAGCAAAACGCTCCGGCGAATCGCTCAGCCACGGCGTGACCAGGTCCATTGCGACGGTGAGGGTCTCGCGGTCGCCCGATGACAAGCGGTCGCCGAGTTTATCGATGGTCATCGCGGCACTCAGTTTTGCCACGTCACTCAGCCCCGAGATCGCCGATGCCTCCTTCGTTGCGAAGGCCAGTCCGGCGAAGTCGTGCCAGGCCGGATCACACCAGGTCGGTCCATGGAGTCCGGCGAGCGCCCGCGCGACCGACAAGGCCTGTTCCTGCCCACAACCACCGATTTGATCACCTTGTACGGCGTCCGCCTCATCACCGAGCAGGAGGGCGAAGTTCTTTCCGCCGTCGGCGATGTCGTTGTGGTAGCACTGCGGGATCGGAATCCTGACCAGTTCTGCCACCGTCTCGTAGAACGCACATTCGCTGACGTACCCCAGCACCAGACCGTCGCGCACGCCATCGTCCTGAGCCGGAAGTTTCAGCACGAAGCTGTCAGGCAGGTTGCTTCGGCCGGAGCCGTACGTCGCGTTGATGCGGTACGTCGCGGCGGTCTGTCCGGTGCCGATCGGACTGACCGTCACCTCGTCCACCGTCACCGGCGCACGTCCGGCACTCAATACTCCCGACAGCCAGGTGTTGGTGACGTCGGAAGGGAACCGCGGGATCGACAGCGTCGCGCTCATGGGCGTTTTCCTTCGGTGGTCACTTCTGCAGGCTGTTGTTGCCGTGCGCGGAGCGGGACTGCGCCACAAAACGAATGGACATCTTCTGCATCATCCCCGGAGCGAGTCGCGCGAACCTCCAGGCCATCCGTGAGCGTGCCGGTGTCACCAGCAGGGCGCGGTTCCGTTCGATGGCGCGCAATGTATCGCGGGCGAGTCGATCCGGATCGTGAAAGTTCTTGGTTCCCTGTCCCTGCCGGAAGAAGTCGCGTCCGTCGAAGTCGCCGACCGCGCCCTTCTCGATGATCGGCGTCTCCACCGCACCGGGACAGATCGCCAGAACTCCGATGCCATGTGCGGCCGCCTCGGTGCGCAGGGCGAGTGAGAGTCCGACCACTGCGTGCTTGGTCATCACGTAGCTGGTGATCTGACCGGTCGCCGCCAGCCCCGCCATCGAGGCGGTGTTGATGATGTGGCCGCTGCGCTGGTGGATCATCACCGGGTACGCAGCCGAAACACCATGCACGACACCGCGGATGTTGATGTCGATGATGGCATTCCACTGGTCCAGAGTCAGTAGCTCGGTGTCACCGCCGAAGAGGATCCCGGCATTGTTGAACATCAGATCCAGGCGGCCGCAGCGCTCGACGACGTCGTCGACAACCGCCCGGACAGCGTCGGCATCCGTGACGTCCAACCGTTCGGCACGCGCCGTTCCGTCGCCCACCGCCGATGTCGCCACCGCGCGGGCCGCATCCGGATCGATGTCGGTACAGGTCACGTCAGCACCGGCGGCAACGAGAGCGCGGGTCAGAGCGGCACCGATTCCGGACCCACCGCCGGTGACAATCGCAACTTTGCCGGCAAATGTTCCGCTCATGGGCGCAACCATACGGTAAGCCCAACTGCGATACGTGCGATTTCGGCACGGTCAACGGTGATTTCGGCACGCTCGGCGGAACCCTTCCGTCGACCGTGCCGAAATCACCGTCGAGCGTGCCGAAAATGCAAGAGTTTCAGGAGCTTTCGGCAACCGCCGGCGGGGTCAGTGGTCGATACCCATCAGATCGAGCACGTTGGTTCGCATGATCTGGTCGATCTCGACCTCACTGAAGCCCTCGAGTTCGTGGATGAAATCGAGGGGCGTCTCCAGCCCCTCGCCATGGGGCCAGTCCGAACCGAACATCACCCGGTCGGCCCCCATCACCTCGACGAGTTTCGGGACGTCGTCCTCGTAGTACGGCGAGACCCACAGGTGCCTGCGCAGGGTGTCCCCGGGATCCTCGGTGAACAGCCACGGCGCCTGGTTGGCGAGTTTGCGCAAGCGTTTGAGCAGCACATGCACCCAGTCCGAACCATTTTCGATGCTCGCCACCCGCAGCTTTGGATGGCGGGTGAACACACCACCGACGACGAGGCTCGCGATGGTGTCGTGGATCGCCCGATCCGAGACCACGAGCGAGGCCAGTGGATCGTTGTAGCGAAAGGGTGCAAACTTCGGTGGTCCACCCCAGGCCGCGCCCAGGAACTCGGTGTACCCACTGTCGCTGAGATGGAACGCGACCGGGATGTCGGCTTCGGCGAGTTTGGCCCAGACCTTGTCATATCGCGGATCACCGAACGCCTTGGACGTTCCGTGACCGGCCGGTATCGGCGCCGGACGCACCGAGACGATGCGGACATCGCGCTCGATCAGGCGATCGATCTCTTCGAGCGCCCCGTCGGGGTCGGCAAACGACAGCATCGGCGTCGCGAAGATCCGGCCCTGATACGCATATCCCCAGTCCTCGTCCAGCCAGCAATTGAAGGCGGTGATGCTCGCCATCGTCGCCGGTATGTCGTGCTTGAGCGCTTCCTCGACACCGCATGCCAGGGTGGGCAGAAGAATCACACCCGCCATCTGTTGCTTCTCGATCATCTCCAGCCGCAGGTCCCGGTCCTGGTAGGCAGGATTGAGCGGTTCGACCTTCGACAGACTCCGAGGGATCCACCCCCTCCGGGATCTCGCCACGGAACAGCGCGTCCAGGCAGCCCGGAACGATCACCGGATCAAACGTGGGATTGGGCACGAACTCGAACAGCTTTCCACCGGCGAGCAGTTCGGTGTGGGTGCCCCGAGTGATGATCTCGATGCCCCGCCTCTTGTACTTCGGGTCGAGATGACGGGTGAAGGCGTCGATCTTCTCGTAATAGTGGTTGTCACAGTCAACCGGGCGATCGTAGGAGATCTTGCTTCCTTGCCGAGCGTCAGAAACCCTCGTCACCGTGCACCTCCACTGAAGGGTTCGATTCACAAAAGCGATACTGTCCGCCTTGCGGTTGCCTTAACAGTAACCGGGCGCGAGTCGGCTTGTCCACCGTCCGACCGAAGCCTCAGGCGGGGCTGTTAAGTTCACCCCATGTTCTCCAAGCGCCTCACCATGGCCCTCGTGGCCTCGTCATCACTACTGCTGCTGACCGCCTGTGGTTCCGACGACAGCTCGTCCGACAACACCGCGTCCTGCCCCACCGCGTCGCCGGCCGGCAACGTCGCGTCGGAGTGGACCTTCGACGGCACCACCGGTTCGGTGGAGGTCACCGGATCGACAGACGACGCTGCCCCCGAAGTGACTGTTACCGAGCCATTTTCGGTCGACGCAACCACCGTGCAGACCCTGACCGAGGGAAACGGCGCCATTGTCGCCGAGACCGCCGAGGTGTCGGTCTGCTACATGGGCGTCAACGGCCGCGACGGCACCGTCTTCGACAGCAGCTACGAGCGCGGCGCACCGGTCGAGTTCCCGCTGACCGGTGTCGTCAAGGGCTTCCAGAAGGCCATCGCCGGGCAGAAGGTCGGCTCCACCGTCGCCGTGGCGATGACCCCCGACGACGGCTACGGCGCCACCGGGAACCCGCGCGCCGGCATCGAGGGCGACGACACCCTGATCTTCGCCATCAAGATCCTCGACGTCACCGGCTGACCCCAAACCCCTAAACGCTCGGTGTGGTCAGCGCAGGGCAACAAGTTCGTGGAGCGTCGTCCCGGTGCGATGGTGGGTCTGATCGCCGTCGATGATCGTCAGTTCGAACCTCGATTGGAACCGGAAATATCCCGGGTGCCCGATCAGCCGATACGCGAGCGGGCGCAGCAGTTTGCTGCCGACCACCGGGATGTCGTCCAGGAAGTCGTGGGCGTGTAGTACGCGATGGACATCGAGGCGAAGTTCCAGACTGCCGGGCACCATCAGCGAAATCCAGGTGGGATAGCTGCGATTGGCCACCTCGTCGAACGCAGTCGGCCCGGTGGTGAACTCGACCTCGCCAGTGCTCAGGACGATGGAATCGTTGTGCGCGAGCATCAGTGGCTGGATCGCGTGCGATCCGAACTTCTCCTGAGTCTTCACCGATGCGTACAGCAGCGAGTAATCGTCCACGTAGAGCCGACCCCAGTGCCAGCAGTCGATGACCCGTTTCATGTCGCCGACGCCCCAGTTGTGGTCGGCGTAGCCGCGCCCGGTCGCGTCGATGGTCGTAGCACCCAGCTTCACGGTTCCGGTGACGCTTGCCCGGGGTGCGCCGACCATCCAGCCGAAGGAATGCTTTGCACCGAAATGTGTTTCACCACGTCCCGGCATCCATGGCTGCAACTCATTGGTGAAGGTGAGGTCGAACGTCACGTCCTCTTCCTGGATGAAGACGTGGTAGCTCGGTAACCCACCTTCATCTGGGAAGCTCACGCGCGCAGTGTTCTTGCCGATCCGCACATCGCACTTCTCTTCGGAGAAGAACGACTCCCCGCGTGGGTATTTCTTGGCGATCTCCCGCCGGGTGCCGTCCGGGGCATAGATGATGATCTCGACCCACGGCCGGCATTTGGGCGGGTCCTCGGGCCGCCGCTTGTTCAGGAACGCGACCACGGTGTGACCGTCGTCCAATTGGGCATCGAAATACCAGTGCTCGAATGCCGCGCCACCTGAACTGAGGTGTACTGCATTGTTTTTCGGTGATGCGTCGGTGATCACCCCGTCCTTGCGGCCGGGGCCGTTCCAGGCTTCGACGATGTCCACGGTTGCCATGATCTCACTCCGTTGTTGGTATTGATCGTGTTCTGACCGATTTTGACCCGGGTCAGAAGGCCAGGTGGACGGTCTTTTCTTCGGTATGCGCCAGCAGACCGGCCTGGCCGAGTTCGCGGCCATAGCCGCTGGCCTCGCGACCACCCCACGGAAGCTGCGGCTCCGGCACGCCCCAGCCGTTCACCCACACCATGCCCACCCGGAGCCGCGGGATCACCGAGTGTGCGGTGGACAGGCTCGACGTATAGATCATCGCGTTGAGCCCGTACTTGGTTGCATTGGCAAGGCGCACAGCCTCATCGGTGTCGCGGAAGGTGATGACCGTGGCCACCGGGCCGAAGATCTCCTCGCGGGCGATCGTCAGGTCGTTGGTACCGCGGAACACGGTCGGTTCGACGAAGAAGCCCGGACCGTCGATCCGGTTGCCGCCGGTGATCAGCTCGGCCTCCTGCTTACCCTTCTCGATGTAACCCATCACCCGGTTGAGTTGCTTCTCGTTCACGATCGTTCCCATCGTGCTCGACGGGTCCATCGGATCGCCGATCACCGCAGCGCGTGCCGCCTCGGTCAATCCCTCGACGACCTGATCGGCGATCGACTCGTGGACCAGCACCCTGGTACCGGCCGCGCACACCTGTCCCTGGTGGTAGAAGTTGCCCATCGCGATCCAGAACATCGCGGCGTCCAGATCGGCGTCCGGGAAGATGAGCTGCGGCGATTTCCCACCGAGCTCCAATGTCATCTTGCGGAACTTGTCACCGGCCAGCGGCTGGATCTGTTTGCCGACCCGCGCCGACCCGGTGAACGAGATCTTGTCGATACCGGCATGTCCGGCGAGCGCAGCACCGGCTTCGTCACCGAGTCCGGTGACCACGTTGAGTACACCATCCGGAAGTCCTGCCTCGCTGAACAATTCGGCCAGGCGAATGGTCGACAGCGACGCGTCCTCGGCGGGCTTGACGACCGCGGTACATCCGGCGGCCAGGGCCGGAGCCAGCTTCCATGCAGCGATGACCAGCGGGTTGTTCCAGGGGGTGATCGCACCGACCACGCCCACCGGCTGTCGCAGGGTGAAGCCGAATCGGTGCTGCCCGGCGATGTCCGGCAGCTGCGCGGTGGATCCGCCGATCTTGTCGGCCCACCCCGCGAAGTGCCGGAAGACGGCGGCCGCGGCCGGCACGTCCCCGTTCACGGTATCCACGTACAGCTTGCCCATCTCGATCGATTCCAGCGCCGAGATGTTCTCTGCATCGGCCTCGATGAGGTCCGCCACCCGGGTCAGCACCCGGCCCCGCTCATGCGCGGGCATGGTTGCCCACGGCCCCTCTTCGAACTGTGCGCGGGCAACACCGACGGCCTCGTCGATATCAGCGGCATTGCCCGCCGGGAGTTCGACAACCAGTGACTCATCGGCCGGATTGATGGATTGATAGGTCTGTCCACCGGATGACGGACGTACCTGTCCCCCGATCCGCAGCCCCGCCTCGGGGAGCACGGGTGATTTCGGCCGGACTGCTGCAGCTGTCATGAGGACTCCCTTGTCGATGGTTGAAAGTTGCGGCGCAGACCGGACCAGACGCCGTCGTAGTCGTTCTGCCGATGTGCGGCCGCCATGGCGAACTCGGTGACGACCAGCGGCCACCGGGTCTCGAACATGAAAGCCAATGAGTTGTCGAACTTTTGCGGTGCGAGTTCCGCATTGCTTCCGGCTTCGAAGGTCTGCAGGTCTGGTCCGTGCGCGGCGAACATGTTGTGCAGACTCGATCCACCGGGGACGAAGCCCTCTGCCTTCGAATCGTGAACGCCGTGGATGAGCCCCATGAACTCGGTCATCACGTTGCGATGAAAGTGCGGCGGCCGGAACGTGTGCTCCCCCACCACCCAGCGCGGCGGGAAGGCCACGAAATCGACGTTCGCCTGCCCGGGCCGTTCTGACACCGACGTCAGGACCGTGAAGATCGACGGGTCGGGATGGTCCCAGCCGAGCGTCCCCATCACGTTGAACTGCGACAGGTCATATTTGTAGACGCCGTGGCTGCCGTGCCACGCCACCACGTCCAGCGGCGAATGATCCAGGTCGGTGGCCCAGAGATGTCCACCGAACTTGTTGACCCACTGCATATTGCGTGCGACGTCCTCGAACGCGGCAACGGGGTGGTGGAAGTGCCGCGCATGGGCCAGACCATTGGCACCGATCGGCCCCATCTCCGGCAGTTCGAAATAGGCGCCGTAGTTCTCGCAGATGTACCCCGATACCAGGTCGTCGGCGATGTCGACGGAGAACTTGATGCCCCGTCCGATGACCACGATCTCACCCGGACCGACGCCGAGCACCCCGAGTTCGGTGCGGACCGTCAGTTCACCGGATTGCGGCACGATCAGCAGTTCACCGTCGGCGTTCGAGAAGTAGCGGTCGGTCATCGACGTTGTTGCCGAGTACAGATGCACAGCGATTCCGGTGCGTGTCAACACATCACCGTTGGCGGCGACGGTATGGATGCCATCGAGGAAATCGACCGGCCCGGTCGGCGCCGGCAACGGATCCCAACGCAGCCGGTTCGGGTCAGCAGGTTCGCTGATCGGCGCACTACGCATTCTGCCGTCGTCGATACGGGTGAACGGGCGGTGCGCTGCGCTCGGCATGATCCGGTACATCCACGTGCGCCGGTTGATCGTTCGGGGCTCGGTGAACGCGGTGCCCGAGATCTGTTCCGCGAACAGCCCCATCGGCGCGCGTTGTGGCGAGTTCTGGCCGGTGACCAGCGCACCGGGTATCGCCTCGGACCAGTGCTCATTGCCGAAACCGGTCAGGTACTGCAGTTCTGGCCTGATGTTCGACGCAGTCATCGGCGCAGCGCCCCCGAGGCGTCGAACTCTGATTCCCGGCCGTCCATCTGAGCGCGATACCAGTTCTCCCGATGACGGCGCATGAGCTTTTCGTGGTGCCGGGCCAACGGGGGAATCAGTCGTCGCAGGAGTTCGTAGACCGTCACCGCCGGTAGCCGCGCGACCAGCCACAGTAGTCCAGGGACCGCACTGGGCATGTCGTACTTCTTTCGCGTCCACGGCATCATGAAGACTGCTGAATACGCCGAATAGATCATGCCGTTGTACTGCTCCCGGAGCTTCTTCACTCCGGTATGCCCACATCGCGGCGCGAACGCTCTGGGGAACGATTCGATGAGCTCGGCACCGTGCTCACCCGCATCGTGACTGCGCGACACTGCGACCAGCAGAAGGAGTCGCAACGAGTCGGCAATGGTCTCCGGGTGCCATCTGGTCCGCACACCGAGCACGTGACCCATGTACTTCTGGAAGTGGATCAGGTCGCGTATCTCTCTTGCCGGCGTCTGTATTCCGACCAGCCGCAGGGCAAGAGCCGGTGCCACGCTGCCGCCGAGCAGGGTCAGCAGCATGTAGGTCTGACTGATCGGGATCCCCCACTTCTCGGTGTCCCATTCCGGATGTTCCGCCACCCGCCGGCGCACCGACACGTGCATCACCCGCACCAGCATTGCCGTCTCCCGGCCTTTGCTGCCGCGGGTCAGCAACGCGTGCGGTTCCGAGACGTCGATCCAGAACCGAGCCGTCTCGAGGAATCTGCGCAACGCGTTGTCACCGGCGTACCCACCGGCCAGCGACAGCGGGGTCGCCACCGACGATTCGGTGTACATCTCGAGAGTTATCCCGCCGGCAACACTGAACAGCATTGTTCCCCAACGCCGCCAGATCGCCGCACCCCGTTCGACGATTTCGGGATCCACCCAGTCCGGCACGTGCTCGAACTCGTCGAAAAGGGCCACCATCGACTCCGGCGGATCAGCGACCGCCGAAATGCCCTCGGCCAAGGCCTGTTGCAGCATCGCCCGTCCGCGGGCGGCTCCGATCTCTCCGTAGAACACCTCGTCGACAAACCGTTCCGCGACGGGATCCGCCGTGAACATGTCCGCGCAGATGTCGTGGATCTGTTGCTGCGTCGGGAACATCTCGGCCCGGAAGAGCCTGCGTACCACCGCCTGCGCCCGCCGGACACCCGGCGAGTTCATCCCCTCCTCGTAGCGGAACGCCGTCGGATGCCTCCCGTTGTCGAGGGCGGATACAGCAGTTGCAGTGACGGTTTCGTCGATGGTCATGATTCGAACCCCTTTCCGTCGAAGCCCTCTGCAAGTTCACGCTTGATGAGCCAGGCTTTGAGGTCTTCGACGATCATCGGCAGGCCACCGGGTTGATCGACGAGGTAATGGTTGAGGTTGTCGAGCTCCACCAGCGACGCCTGCGGATCCGCCGACGCCTCGTACATGCCCCGCGAGTCACTGACAAATGCGGCCTGATCGGCGCGCAGACACACAACCGTGGTCGGCGTCGTGACAGTCTTCAGGTTGCGCAGCGCATCGGCGTTGGTGCGATCGAAACTCCAAGTGCTCAACCATGATCGGACGGTGCTGAACCGGGCCAAGCCACCGGCCGCCATGTTCGCTGAGGCGGGGTCGCCGTACATACTCCCGGTCGCCCGGTCGCTGGGATCGATCGTAAGGTCGACAAATCGCGGGTCGCCAACGGTGCGATGGACAACAAAAGCCCGATCGGCAGCGCCATTCCGGTCGAGCACCGCGAGCTGGTCGAGTGCCCATGCATCGATCCGGCGGATTCGGCGAAGCTGTGCGTCGCGGTATTCCGCCACCCAGTCCGGATCCAGCGGAGCCGTCCGTGCCGGGTTGTAGAGATTCAGGTGCTCGTCTGTCTCAAAGGGATTCGCCTCGTCGACCACGGAACCATCGATCCAGTGTCGCAGCACCCGCGCCCGGCCCGGGTGCGCTCCGATCAGGGCAAGACCGTCAGCGGGCACGAGCCCGGACAGGTCGACCGGATCGCCCGCAGGCGTCTGCGTGACATCGTTGTCCAGCGCTTGGGCCTGGTAGAACGCAGCCAACGATCCCCCGCCGCTGAATCCGAGGATGACAACTTTCTCGAAGCCCAGCTCTTCGCGCATCCACCGCACACCACAACCGAGGTCCAGAGCGGCCCGTTCCATGATCAAGGCGGGCTCATTGGTGCTGTAGCGCGTATTGATCCCCATGATCGGGACGCCGGCCTCAGCAAACCCGCGGAGTAGAAAGTGGGTCAGGAAGTTGGACGCGGGATGAGCCATGATCAGACCCACCCGCTTCGAGTGACCTTCTGGTGCAACAAAATTGGCGGGCAATGTCGGATAGTGACGGGTCAGCCCCGAATGACTCTCCACCCGCCCATCCGTGGCGGGTTCGAACGGTATTCGCTGAAAACTGTCACCGATCGTCAACCCTGGGCTCACTTCCTGTTTCGGCGTGGCACAACTGGTGATCGAGACAACTCAATCGCATGTGCGATCCAGATCACATTTCGTGACCGTACCATACCGAAGGGTATGTTTTGAAGCGCTGGCACCGGAGCGCAGACCGCGGGAGGCGACGCGCCGGACGCCGGCGAACTCGAACCGGACAGCGCCGCATGCTCGCCGAGGTGAACTCCACGCCAAACCGCATCCACAAACTCCATCGCTTGTCAGACGCCCCGTCTAGAATCAAATGTATGTTCGAGGGGGAGATTGAAGATGCAGGTGGGGGCGACGAAATCGGCCCTGTCGAGTCACTGGGTGTCAACGAGTTGCTGCGTAACACCGAACTCGCGATGGCGCAGCAGTCGAGGATGGAGTGGGAACGCTACGCCGCTGCGGCGATGCTGCACCGACATCTCGTCGAGCCCACCGCCGGGTCTGAGGCGGAGATGCGGCCGCTGGATCCGTTCGCGCAGTGCGCAGCGAGATTATCTGCGGCACAGGGGCTGACACAACGAACTGCGGAGTTGCAGATCAATCGCGGGGTGGCGTTGCGCGATCGCCTGCCTGCGGTCAATGCGTTGCTGAAAGCCGGGCGCATCGCTTCGCACCATATTCCTGACATCATCGCCCGGACCGAGTTGATCGAGGGCTCAGCCCACATGGCCGATATCGATGCTGCGATCGCTGAAGCGCTGGGTCGGCGGGGGTCGTGGTCGAAGGGCCGGATGCGGGACATGGTCGATGCCATCATCTTTCGCCGGGATCCGGACCTGGTTCGTAAGAACCGGGAGGATGCGAAAAACAATCGTGGGGTGTGGGCCAACAACACCGAACACGGCATGGCGGTTTTGGATGCGCATTCCACGGCTGAGGAATTGACGTTGATCATGGCGCGGTTGGAAAAACTGGCGATGGCCACCTGTAAGGCTGATCCGCGGAAGCGGTCTGATCGGATGGCCGATGCGTTGTTCGCCACGGTGATGGGCCGTGAGTTCCGCTGTGAATGCCCGAATGATCCGAAGCATCCCTGCACCGCTGAGATCATCACCGTTCCTGCCGGACAGGTGGTTACGGGTGTGGATGTGAAGATCGTGCTGCATGTGATCGCTGATCAGGCCACCGTCGACGGTCGCGCCGAAAATCCAGGCTTCATGGACGGACACGGCGTGATTTCCGGCGATCATGTTCGTGATATCGCTGCTCGTCCCGAGACAGTGCAGCGGCCGATGGGCAACAAACCTGCACCCGCGCCTGAGCCTCAGCCCGAACAGGAGACGCCAAAACCGAAGCGGCCGAGGTTATACATGCGCGGACCGCAGCACCCGCCAGCCGAGAGGGGCAGCAACGACAGCACGATCGTCACCGCCCCGTTCCCGCAGGTGATTCCGCTGCCGGCCACCCAACCCGGTGACCAGTACCGGCCGTCAGCTGTGCTCGACAGTTTCCTTCGGATCCGGGATGTCTATTGCATGTGGCCCGGCTGTGAGCACAAGGCCTGGGGCGCCGATCTGGACCACACCTGCGAGTACAACCACAACGATCCCGAGGCCGGTGGCTGCACCCATCCGTCAGAGATGAAGACGCTGTGCCGTTTTCACCACCTGCTCAAGACCTACTCCGACTGGCTCGATGACCAGTACCCCGACCCTCGGACGGGGCGGACACGGCTGATCTTCACCACCCCCGAACACCGCAACTACCACGGCCCGGGATGGACCGGCGACGACCTGTTCCCGACACTGAGGTTGATCGTCTTCGACAACCAACGCGGCTCACCGAAAACATCGCCGCCAACATCACCGCCAAGATCGCAGCCGCGCACCGCTGCCAAACACGCACGCCGTCAACAAGAACGACTCGCCAACCGTCGCCAGCGCGAACTGGCAAAGCAACTCAAGCGGGAACGCCGCGAAGAACGAGGAAGGAATGAACCGCCGCCGACGTTCTGACGCTAGGCAATTGCAACGGTTATTCGACCGTCCGGAACCTGAGCATCATGTCGTGATCTTCGTGATCGAGAAGGTGGCAGTGCCAGACATAGCCTTGCAGCATCGCCGGTGTGCCGCCGTGCTCATCGGAGTGCTGATGATGCGAGGGCGCAGCCGGAGCAGGAGCCGGAGCAGGAAGATCCGGTCCTTCCTCCACCGCAACAGGATCATCCACAACTGGGGGCTCAGCGACAGGAAGATTCACCGGCAAAGCGGTCGGGTCGGAAGAGAAGGTCGCATCGGGATCGAATTGGAGTTCTTCGGCGGTCGGGAAGCGGACAACGATCCTGGTCACGGTTCCCGGATCGACCCATACGGTGTCTTTCCAGCCGGCTTCCCATCGCGCAGGCACCACCATCGGGCCGGAGAGGAAGCCGGCCGGATCGGGTGTCCACTTCACGCCGATTGCCGGCTGCGGATGTGCCGCCTGATATTCGACGGTCCGCAGCGGGGTGCGGCCGAGGATGCGGAACATCACCAGGTGGATATGGATCGGATGCGGATCATCGGTGATGTTGACAATGTTCCAGATCTCGGTGGTCCCCTGCTTCGGCGCCTCGATCTGCGGATCCGAGAACCGAAGGTTGTTGAGCGACATGATGGCAGGCGGATTTCGGAGCGCGTAGGGCTGGCTGACCGTGACAGTGCGCTGCGATGTCGGCTTTGCCAATGGCGGCAACGCCTCTGGCAGGCCATACCCACCACGGAGTTCCGTCGGAACCGGCTGGGTGAAACCCGCCCCGCCAGTGGACTTGAAGCGGCAGAACACGGGCATTGCCACAGCGCCCAGGATCTTGGCCTGGAATGGCGGCGCCTCGTCATTGCAGAGCTCCACGGTTTCGCCAGCAGACATTCCGGAGAAGTCGACCAACAGGTCAAAGCGTTCGGCCGGGGCGACTTTGATCGAGCGGACAGGTTCCGGAGCGCCCAACAGCCCATGGTCGTTGCCGATCACCCAGAACTGCATCTTGTTGGAGAAGAACAGATTCCACACACTGAAGGATGCGGCATTGATGAGCCGGAAGCGATAGAGCCCACGATCGACTTCCAACTGCGGCCAGGCCTTGCCATTGACCAGACCGACGTCGCCGACCGCACCACCCTCCCAACCACCCTCCGGCACGAACAGAGTCGAGCGAAGGCTCTGGAACCCGTTCGCGCCGAACAGCTTCTCCTGCAGGATCAGTGGCATCTCGTGGTCTCCGGCGGGAAGACCCAGCGGGTTGTTCTCCCGGCCGGTGTCGTAGCCGTCTCGCAAAAAGTACATACCGGCCAGTCCCGCAGCCACGTTGGCACGCGTGATGCCCATCGCGTGGTCGTGATACCAGAGGTGGCCGGCTTCCTGTCGATGCGGGAAGAAGTGAGTTGCCGTCCCACCACCCGGCAGCAAGACTCGCTGCGGGTGTCCATCGCTGTCGGGTGCGCTGACCCCTCCGTGGAGATGAAGGTTCGTCGGCGGACGCGTTCGCCACGACTCGGCGACGCCGTGAAGCGATGTATCCAGATCGACGCCAAAAGGATGGCCGTCAATGGCATTTGTGAGGGTGACGACACCCGGCTCATCAACGTGCGCCTCAATCGTCGGGCCCAGATACGGCATGTCGTTGAACCCGAAAGCCGGCGAGGCGGGCAGATCGGCGTGGAACTTGGCGCGCGTGGTCCTGGCTGTCAGGTGCAATTCGCTGCCACTGATCACCGGAGGTCGAGGCATCTCGTCGACAAACTTGCGCATCGGCGGCGAATGAAAGAGAAGCGGGCTGTCGAATGGCGGATCCGGAATCGGCGGCGCCGCACCGGCAACGCCTGTGCGGGTCGCAACGAAGCCTGCTGCGGCCGCGACTGCCGCACCTCGTAGTGCGGTACGGCGATCGATCTGCTTGCTCAAATTCACCCGACCTCCGATCCGCCCCGATTGAGGCGGCCGTCACACCACCCTACTGCATGGTATGGGCGAAGTCGCCCGCCGAACGATCGCCGTATGATCGAATTCATGCTCCCGAATCACGACATCTCTGCTGGATGCGATTGGCAGGCGCGGTAATTGGCCACCCAACCGAAGCGGGATACGAGCTCACGGCTCTCGATGCAGGACTGGCTCGCGGCTGCCCTTGATCTCCTCATCCGCGAAGGTGTGGGTCAGGTCAAGATCAGCCGCCTCTGCGAAGAACTCCGCGTGACGAAGGGCAGTTTCTACTGGCACTTCGAGGACATCAACGCGCTGATGAACGCGCTCGCCGATCATTGGAAGACCACTCAGGTCGAGGCCCTGCGCGGCCTGGCCGACATCGAAAACATCCCCGCCGATCAAAGGCTAGAGCAGATGGCCGGCATGCTGGTCGAACGCAACTGGTCGGTCGAGGCCGCGATCAGAGAATGGGCGCTCCGGAACGAAGAGGTTGCCAAGTCTGTCCGTGAACTCGATCGCCGGATCTTCGACCTCGTCCGCGAAGCACTGATCGAACTGAACCTCAGCGAAGAGGACGCGCGATTGCGCGCCGGACTACTTGTCTACGCGGGCATCGGGTTCATCCACGGCCATGCCAGCCTCCCGACGCCGACCAGCGACGACATCCGCGCATTGTTCGCGATCCTCGTCGACGGCCGGTGATCCGGTTCCCCTCAGTGCGGATGCTCAGTGCAAGACCTCGAAAACCTGCTTGCTGATGCCGTTGCCGTACACGTCGTGATCGGTGAGCTTCAGCTTGGTGGCGTCCTTGTCGGCATCGCTGAACAGACGCTTGCCCGCGCCGAGCAGCAGCGGGAACACCAGCAGGTGGTACCGGTCGACCAGGCCGGCGTCGGCGAGGCTGCGACCGAGAGTCGCGCTGCCGTGCACCGCAATCGGCCCGCCCTCGGTTTCCTTGAGCGCGGCCACCTCATCGACCGACCTCAGAATCGTGGCCGGCCAGCGCTCATCGTCCGATTCCAGCGTGGTGGAGACCACGTACCGGGGCATCGCGTTGTACCCGGCGAAGTCGTCCATCGTGGGCCATACCGGCGCAAACGCCTCGTACGAGGTCCGGCCCAGCAACAGGGCGGTGGTCTCCTGCTGTTCAGCGCCCTTGATCTCGTAGGCCGCCGGGTCGAACTCGACGTCCTTGAAGGTCCAGCCGGCGTTCCGGTAGCCCGCTTCGCCGCCCGGGGCCTCCATGACTCCGTCCAGCGAGACAAAAGCAGTGACGATCAGGGTGCGCATGGTGATTCTCCTTGTTGAGTGGTTCGACAATCACGGTTGAGTGATTCCTACACCCACGTCGAATGAACGTCCCTCATATCGACAACAACACCCGGAGAAAATCATCGGCGGGAAATCATCGGCGCTTCAGCCGGTGTGCACACCCAGTTCGGCGAACAACGCCTCGTTGAAACCGAAGGCCCGCACTGCCTCATCGAGAAGTCGCGTCACCGATTCCTCATCGAGGTCCAACCGGTCGATCGACTCGGCGTAGGCATCCTTGAACCGCTTCAGTTTGTCGATGTCGAAGTTGTAGAAGCTCAGCACCTCGTCGGTCATCCCGTAGTGCAGCTTCAGCCGGCTCCGCACGATCTGACCGCCCGAGAGGTCGCCCAGGTACCGCGTGTAGTGATGTGCCAGAAAGGCAACCGGGTCCGCGGCAGCGTCCCGGATGCAGGCCACGTACTGCGCCGTCGACGGCAACATCTCGATGTCGGGCACCGAGATCCCGAGCGCGTCGAGATCGGCGGCGAGCCGCGGCAGTCGGCGCAGTCGTTCGTCCATCACCGCACCGGCGATGGGATCGTCGACCAGCTGATCACACACCGATTCCAGCGCCTCGTAGATGAAGTACTGCTGTGCCGCCATCGCCCGGTACGCGTCGACGCCGAGCTCACCCTCCATGAGGTTTCCGATGAACGCTGCGCCTTCGGCACGCGTGTGCGCACTGGCCGTTGCGGCACGGAGCCGATCCATCGTCGTCCCCGCTGCAACAGGTGTTTCAGTCATCGCGTCCCTCTTTCGAGCCGACCGGTTGAACATCCCGGAGTTAGGTCAACCTCAGTTAGGTATAAGTGATACCACCAGGCCGCGATGGTCGGCATCTTCGATCCCAAAACTGTCCAGCTCCACCGCAGTGAATCCGCGGGAGATCACGTGGTCGATCCCGATCAGGGCCGGATAGCTCCGGTCGGCCGGGAAGGTCATCTTCCATCCGGCTCCGGATTGATCGGTGGCGTCGGCGAATCCGTCGGTCAACAACTCCCGGAACTGCTTGTGGTCCCAGGTCGCGTTGAAGTCACCGCTGACGATCACCCGTTCGGTGGTCGTCGACCCGATGATCCCGCGTAGACGCTTCATCTCCTCGACCCAGCGCCACGGTTCGTGCGGATAGGGCGGAATCGGATGCACGGCGAACACCGTGGTGTTGGCAGCCCCCGGCAGGTCGACCTCGGCTCGCAGATTGTTGAGCCCGAAGTCGCTGAGCTCCGCGGTGTTTCGCAATGGATACCGGCTGAAGATCCCGGTGCCCACGCCGCCTTCGCCGGGGACGACGAACTCGTACGGCAACAGACTCCGCAAATCGGTCTTCTCGATCCGTTCGAGCGCTTCGGGTGTCAATTCCTCGACCGTGAGCAGATGCGCCTTACTGGCCCGCACCTTTGCCACCAGCTCCGAGACGTCGGCCGCACCGAGCGTGATGTTGGACTGAACCACCACCGTGCGCTCGCCGGACGGTGCGTCCGAGGCGACGAACAGCGGCGCCTGCGTCCAGATACCGACCCCGAGCAGGATCACCGTCAGCGCCGTGGTGAGCCAGCGTCTGGTCACGGCCAGGATGATGGTCGCCGGGATGCCGGCGAGCAGGAGCCACGGCACCGCGCTGGCGAAGGCCGTGGAAACGCGCCCCTTGCCCGGATAGAAGTGCAGCCAGATCGCCGCGACCACGGCGCCGAGCAACGCCCAGCCGAGGAGCACGGCAACCAGGTACAGAACCTTGAACACCGGACCACGCTCGGCAAGTCGTTCCGAAGTCCGCCTCACCCGCCGAAGACTTTCAGCACCACGGCTTTGGCCCGGCGCGTGACCCGCAAGTAGTTGTCCAGGAACACCCCGGAGTCGTCGTCATGCCAGCCTGCGGCAAAAGCGACCGCACGCAATGCTTTTCCCGGTCCGGGAAGCTGGTCGACGGCCTTGCCGCGCACGAGCACCAACGCATTACGCGCCTTTGTCGCGGTGAGCCAGGCCTGTTTGAGGAGTGTCACGTCTTCTTCGGAGAGCAATTCGGCAGCACCGATCGCGTCGAGACACTCCAGGGTCGACGTGTTGTGCAACGCCGGGATCCGGTGCGCATGCCGCAACTGGAGCAGCTGCACCGTCCATTCGACGTCGGCCAGGCCGCCGCGTCCGAGCTTCGTGTGGGTCGCGGGATCGGCACCGCGTGGCAGCCGCTCGGCGTCGACGCGGGCCTTGATCCGGCGGATCTCCTTCACCGCGTCGGACGAGACACCACCGGACGGGTAACGGATCTTGTCGGCCATGTGCAGGAAAGCGATACCGAGTTGTTCGTCACCGGCCACCTGGTGGGCCCGCAGCAGTGCCTGGACCTCCCAGGCCTGTGCCCACTGCTCGTAGTAGGCCGCGTAGGCCGCGAGCGTACGGACCACCGGACCGTTGCGCCCCTCCGGCCGCAAACCGGTGTCGACCTCCAGTGGCGGGTCGGCGCTGGGCGTGCCGAGCAGTGACCGCACCTTGTCCGCGACACTGTTGGCCCACCGCACCGCCTCGGCGTCGTCGACGCCCTCTTCGGGTTCACAGACGAACAGCACATCGGCGTCGGATCCGTAACCGAGTTCGCCTCCGCCGAGTCGCCCCATCCCGATCACGGCGATACGCGCGGGGGCGGGCGAACCACGCTCGGCCACAGAGGCTTTCACGACAACCTGCAGTGCGGCATTGAGCACACCGGCCCACACCAGCGACAGTGCCCGACAGACCTGTGGGACGTCATACATTCCGAGGAGGTCCGCCGAGGCGATCCGGGCGAGCTCCCCGCGACGATGGGAACGGGCGACCGAGATCGCCATCTTGACGTCGCGGTGGCGGGTCGCCGAGGCGATCATGCCGGCCACCACATCCTCGGAGTCGACCTCGGTCAGCTTGGGACCACTGGCCCCGTCCGCGTAGAGCCGGATGACATCGGGCGTCCGCATCAGCAACTCCGCGGCATACACCGAGGTACCGAGCACCGTCATCAGGCGCTCGGCGACAACCCCTTCGTCGCGGAGTAGCCGCAGGAACCAGTCCCGGTCCGCGGCCGCGTCGCACAACCGCCGGTAGTTCAACAGGCCGGCATCGGGATCGGGTGTGCGGCTGAGCCATTCGAGCAGCGTCGGCAGGAGCAACTCCTGGATCTGGCCCTTCCGGCCGGCCGTGGAGACCAGTGCCTTGAGGTGCCCGAGGGCGTTCTCGGGTTTGCCGTACCCCAGAGCGGCGAGTCGGCGGACCGCCGAACTGGTCGACAGCCGCAACTCGTCCTTTTCGAAACGGGTGACCGCTTCGAGCAACGGACGATAGAAGAGCTTCTCGTGCAGCTTGCGCACCCGATAGGACTGCCGGCGAATCTCCTCGCGCAGTGTGCCGCCGGCGTCGAGGTCGCCTTCGGGCCGGATGTGGGCGGCCCGGGCGAGCCAGCGCATCGCCTCGTAGTCCTCGAACTCCGGCAAGGTGTGGGTCCGCTTGAGACGCTGAAACTGCAGGCAATGCTCCAGCAACCGCAAGAACTCATACGACGCAATGAGATTGGCGCCGTCATCACGACCGACGTAGCCACCATCTCGAAGAACGGTCAGCGCCTCGACAGTGCTCTTGACCCGAAGCGATTCGTCCACGCGTCCGTGCACCATCTGGAGCAACTGGACCGCGAACTCCACGTCCCGCAGCCCGCCCCGACCGAGCTTGATCTCACGCACCCGCAGCTCTTCGGGTAGCTGGGCCTCCACCCGACGGCGCATCGCCTGCACGTCGACAACGAAGTCCTCGCGTTCCGACGCCTCCCAGACCATGGGGCTGACGGCGTCGACGTAGTCACGCCCGAGCTCCATGTCGCCGGTCATCGGCCGGGCCTTGAGCAGGGCCTGGAACTCCCAGGTCTTCGCCCAGCGTCGGTAATAGGTCAGATGCGATTCGAGGGTCCGGGTCAGCGCACCGGCCTTGCCTTCGGGACGGAGGGCGGCATCGACCTCGAAGAAGGCCAGGGAACCGACCCGCATCATCTCCCCCGCGATCCGGCTCGACTCGGCATCGACCGGCTCGCTGACGAAGATGACATCGACATCGCTGACGTAGTTCAGCTCTCGCGCACCACATTTGCCCATCGCCACAACCGCGATCCGCGATGTCATCGGCTTGTCGCCGCAGACTTCCGCGACCCCCACCGCGAGTGCCGCGGTCAGCGCCGCGTCGGCGAGGTCGGCAAGGTAAGCGCCCACATCACGGAACCGCATGACCGGCTCGTCCTCGACAGTCGGTGCCAGGTCGCGAGCAGCCAACTGCACCAACAGGTTGCGATAGGCCAACCGAAGCGCGGGAACGGCCTTGGGGCCGGTGAGCTGCGCACGGAAGACGAGATTCCCGTCGGTGGCGCCGGTTTCGTGGCCGTTGTAGCCCGGCTCCGGCTCGGCGCCGACCGCGTCCAGCATCAACTGCCTGACCTCATCGGGACCGGGTAGGTCCGGGCGCGTCAGCAGTCGCCAGGTCTGCGGCTCTGAGACCAGGTGATCACCGAGCGCGGTGGACGAACCCAGAACCGCGAACAACCGCCCGCGGAAACACCGGTCGGTGCGCAGGAGTCGGTCGATCTCGGCCCACTCCGACTCGACCGCACTGTGCAGACGCACCAGGGCGCGCAGGGCGATGTCGGCGCTCGGTGCGCGCGACAACGCCCACAGCAGGTCGATGCTCGCTTCGTCGCCCCAGCCGAGTTCGGCCAGGTCCGCGGTGGCCGTCGGTTCGAGCAGACCGAGCCGGCCGACGCTGGGAACTCGTGATCTGGACGCAGGTGGTGTCACAGAGGTAAACCGTACTGGGCGAGGCCCTGGTCACACCATGAGCCCACCCGGAGCCCGCGACCGGCGTCAGAGCGACAAATAGTTCTGCAGTTCAAATGGAGTCACCTGACTGCGGTAGTTCGTCCACTCCGCCCATTTGTTGCGCAGGAAGTACTCGAAGACGTGCTCGCCGACGGCCTCGGCAACCAGTTCGGACTTCTCCATCTTCGTGAGTGCTTCGGCCAACGACCCCGGCAACTCCTTGTAGCCCATGGCCCGGCGCTCGGCGGGAGTCAGCGAGAACACGTCGTCCTCGGCGTGGTCCGGCAGCTCGTAGCCTTCCTTGATGCCTTTGAGGCCGGCGGCCAGCAGGACGGCAAACGTCAAGTACGGGTTACAGGCCGAGTCGGGGCTACGAACCTCGATACGCCGGGACGACGCCTTGTTCGGTGTGTAGAGCGGCAACCGGACGAGCGCCGAGCGGTTGGCCGCTCCCCAGCTCGCAGCGGTCGGCGCTTCGCCGCCGTGGATGAGTCGCTTGTAGCTGTTGACCCACTGGTTGGTGATCGCGCTGATCTCGTCGGCGTGGTGCAGGATGCCGGCGATGAACTGCTTGCCGGTGGTCGACAGCTGCATCGGATCGTCGGGGTTGTGGAAGGCGTTCGTGTCGCCCTCGAACAAGCTCATGTGGGTGTGCATCGCCGAACCGGCGTGCTGACTGAACGGCTTGGGCATGAACGTGGCCCACACGTTCTCCGAGATCGCGACCTCTTTGACGACGTAACGGAACGTCATGACGTTGTCTGCCATCGACAGGGCGTCCGCGTACCGCAGGTCGATCTCCTGCTGGCCCGGTGCTCCCTCGTGGTGCGAGAACTCGACCGAGATGCCCATGGATTCAAGGGCGTCGATGGCGTGGCGGCGAAAGTTGGGTGCCGAGTCGTGCACGGCCTGGTCGAAGTACCCACCGTTGTCGGCGGGGATGGGGACCGAGCCGTCGAGCGCGGGCGGGTTCTTCAGCAGGAAGAACTCGATCTCGGGATGGACGTAGCAGCTGAAGCCCTGATCGGCTGCCTTGTTCAGCTGGCGACGCAACACATGCCGCGAATCGGCCCACGACGGCTCGCCGTCGGGCATCACGATGTCGCAGAACATGCGGGCGGAGTGCGGCCGGCCGGCGCTGGTGGTCCACGGCAGGACCTGGAATGTGGAGGGATCGGGCTTGGCGATGGTGTCGGCTTCGGACACCCGCGAAAAGCCCTCGATCGCCGATCCGTCGAAGCCGATTCCCTCGGCAAAAGCACCTTCTAGCTCGGCGGGCGCAATGGCAACCGACTTCAGGTAGCCCAGTACGTCGGTGAACCAGAGGCGGACAAAGCGAATGTCGCGCTCTTCGAGGGTTCGGAGCACGAATTCTTTTTGGCGATCCATGACAAACGAGCCTAGGAGTGCCCTGTTAAATGCATGTTACAGACGCGCATCAACCAGAATATCCTGGGGATTTCGTCCAAAATTCTCAACATATGAGGCCTTCATCCGGCAATGTGAGATCAACGAAGTACGCGGTGACCGCATCGTCGACACAGTCCTTCCCCTCGAGCGATGCCGTGTGCTGGTCGCCCTCGAACGTGATGAGTCTGGCGCCGAGCTCTTTCGCGAGGGCAACACCGGCTTCATACGGCGTCGCCGGGTCGTTTGTCGTGGAGATGACAACCGTCGTCGGCAGACCCTCGACGTTCAGCTCATGCGGTGTGCTGGTGGGTGGGATCGGCCAGAACGCACAGGCATCCCGGGCACCGACACCGGTCCCCCGGCCGTCGTCGGTGAACGGTGCCGCCCGACGCGCCTCCGTGTCGAGCCGATCGATCGTGGCCTGGTCGGTGATCGGCGGGTCGTCGATGCACCGGATCGCGGTGAACGCGTCGGCCGTGTTGTTGTAGCGACCGTTCTCGTCGCGCCCCTCATAGAGGTCGGCGAGCCGGAGCAGGGTGTCGCCGTTGCCCTCGGCCAGCTGGTCCAGCCCCTCGCGCAGCGGATCCCACAGCGCATCGCTGTACAGCGCCTGGATCACGCCGGTCATCGCGTCGTCGTACGACAGGGGCCGACCCAGACCCGTCGTCGCGGGCCGATCGATCAGCGGTCGGGTGAGCTCCTGGAAACGGGCCGTTGCCTGAGCCGGGTCGTCGCCCAGCGGGCAACCACCACGCTCTGCGCAGTCTGCGGCGAAAGCCTCGAATGCGGACTGGAACCCGGCCATCTGTTTGATGATGTCCTCCACCGGATCTGCCGCCGGATCGACCGCGCCGTCATTGACCATCGCCCGGACCCTGGACGGGAACTGTTCGGCATAGGCGGCCCCGATCCGGGTGCCGTAGGAATAGCCGAGATAGTTGAGCTTGTCGTCTCCGAGCACCGCGCGCAGCACATCGAGGTCTTTGACCACGTCGACCGTCCCGACATGTGCCAGGTACCCGACACCCATCCGCTGCTCGCATTTCTCGGCGGTCTCCCTGGCTTCGCGTTCCTGCTCCGCGATGCCGGCCGGGGTCATGTCGACCAGTGTCTGCGCCCGCTGCTCGTCCCGCTCGGAGTCGGTGAGGCAACGGATCTGCGGGGTCGACTTCCCGACGCCCCGGGGATCGAAACCGATCAGGTCGAACCGCTCTGCGAGTTCGAGGTCGGAGAAAGCCGAGGCCTGCCCGGCCAGGAAGTCCACGCCCGATCCGCCCGGGCCGCCCGGATTCATCAGCAACGAACCGACCTTCTCGCCGCCGGCACGCACCCGCAGTATCGCGATCTTCGCAGCATCCCCGTCAGGATCGTCGTAGTCGACCGGGACCGTCACGGTGGTGCAGTCCGTCCGGTCCTCGGGATATCCGAACGACTCCTGATCGGCATATTCGTCGCAGGGTTCCCAATGGAGTCGCTGCCCGTAGAAGCGGTCCAACGCCGGCGTCGGCGCGACACCCGAGCTGAACGTCGCCGACTCGGCGGAACCCTCGAGCTCGGTACTGCAACCGCCGGCCACCAGGGCCACCGCCGCGATGGCGGTCACCCCGCACAGGATTCCCCGTCCACCCCGTGCTCGTGTCTTCACCGGTTCCATCGTGCCACGCCGGTATCGGCGCACCGACGGGCCCGAGCGGGACCGAAATATCCGAACTGTTGTGACAAATTGCACACCACCAGGCATTTCCCTGCCCGACCCGCGGTGCCACACTGGTGTGGTCATCCACCAACCCGGGTACCTGCGGATGCAGGACTCGAGGCACGAAAGAGACAATGATGTCCGACACTTCGGTATATGGCGCTGCGCCCTCCTCTTCTGCGGCCGCAGCTGATCCTTCTTCTCCCCGCCGCCGCGCGACGCGCGTGCACCATCTGGCCCAGATGAAGTCCGAGGGCGACAAATGGTCGATGCTCACCGCATACGACTACTCCAGTGCGCGCATTTTCGACGACGCACAGATCCCGGTCCTGCTGGTCGGTGACTCGGCAGCCAATGTGGTGTACGGATACGACACCACCATCCCGGTCACCATCGATGAGCTGCTCCCGCTGGTCCGCGGTGTCGTGAAGGGCGCCCCGCACGCGTTGGTCGTCGCCGACCTGCCGTTCGGTAGCTACGAGGCCGGCCCGCAACAGGCACTCGAATCGTCGATCCGCTTCTTCAAGGAAGGCGGCGCGCACGCGGTCAAGCTCGAAGGCGGTGAACGGGTCGCCGACCAGATCGCGACGCTGGTTGCCGCGGGCATCCCGGTCATGGCGCACATCGGATTCACCCCGCAGAGCGTCAACGGGCTCGGCGGATTCCGCGTGCAGGGCCGCGGCGACGGTGCCGACCAGCTCATCGCCGACGCGATCGCCGTCCAGGAAGCCGGCGCCTTCGCCGTTGTCATGGAGATGGTTCCCGCCGACCTCGCCGGACAGATCACCCGCAAGTTGACCATCCCCACGGTGGGTATCGGCGCAGGCAACGAGACCGACGCCCAGGTTCTCGTCTGGCAGGACATGGCCGGGTTCACCCACGGCAAGACCGCCAGGTTCGTCAAGCGGTACGCCGATGTCGGCGGCGAATTGCGCCGCGCGGCAGAGCAGTACGCCGACGAGGTTCGTCGCGGCCAGTTCCCCGGCCCCGAGCACGCGTACTGACCTCAACCGGCATAGTGGGGGGATGCGCGACTTCTACCCTCCGATCGAGCCCTACGCCACCGGACATCTCGATGTCGGTGACGGACAACGGATCTATTGGGAACAGAGCGGTAATCCCACGGGCAAGCCGGCGATCTTTGTCCACGGTGGACCCGGTGGCGGAACCACCCCGTCACAACGGCAGTTCTTCAACCCGGACGCGTATCGCATCATCCTGTTCGATCAGCGCGGCTGCGGCCGGTCGACACCGCACATCGCGGACGGCGGCGACCTGTCGGTGAACACCACCGACCACCTGATCGCCGACATGGAATCACTGCGCGAAGAGTTCGGGATCGAGCAGTGGCAGGTGTTCGGCGGCTCGTGGGGGTCGACACTCGGGCTGGCCTATGCCCAGCGCCACCCCGATCGGGTGACCGAATTGGTGCTGCGCGGGATCTTCCTGCTCCGCCGCAGCGAGATCGACTGGTACTACAACGGGGGCGCGGCCAACATCTTCCCCGACCGGTGGGAGGGATACCTCGAACCGATCCCCGCCGACGAGCGCGACGGTGATCTCGTGGCCGCCTATCACCGGCTCCTGACCGGCGACGACCAGGAGAAGGCGGTCGAGGCCGCCCTCGCCTGGACCACCTGGGAACAGACCACGAGTCATCTCCTGCCCCAGGCCGAGGACGACAAAGACAGCGATCCGGCCCGGTATGCCCTCGCGTTCGCCGGAATCGAGAACCACTACTTCATGAACGGTGGTTTCCTCGAAGACGGTCAGCTACTGGCCGACGCGCACCTGATCGCCGACATCCCCGGCGTGATCGTGCAAGGCCGCTACGACGTGGTGTGCCCGGCCCGAAGCGCCTGGGATCTGCACCGCGCCTGGCCGACCGCGCAGCTGAACATCGTCGCCGATGCCGGACACGCATCGTTCGAACCCGGAATCCGGCATCATCTGATCGAGGCGACGGATCGTTTTGCCGGAGTCGGTGACCAGAGCAGTGGGAAGGACGCACCGTGAGCGCCCAGGAAACAACCGAAGTCGAGCTCAAATACGACCTCGACGCCAATGCGACCGTTCCCGACCTCACGGTGTTGCCTGCTGTGCAGTCGCTGTCGGGACCGGTGATCGAACACCTGGACGCGACCTACTACGACACCGACGCACTCGATCTCGCGGGCAACAAGATCACCCTTCGACGGCGAGAAGGGGGCCACGACGAGGGCTGGCACCTCAAACGGCCCGGCATTGGCACTCCCCTGGGCCGACGCGAGATGCACGTGCCGCTGCAGACCGCGACCGATCCGTTCGCCGAGGTCGCGGTGCCGGCAGAACTGACCGACCCCGTCCAG
The DNA here is from genome assembly GCF_059553375.1 of Williamsia sp. z71. NCBI lineage: Bacteria > Bacillati > Actinomycetota > Actinomycetes > Mycobacteriales > Nocardiaceae > Williamsia > Williamsia sp. z71. The sequence continues at coordinate 449,083 of NZ_JCANWX010000002.1, read as the reverse complement.
GTCCACATCCGCGGCCGACACCTGGCACCCATCGCAACGGTCTCGACGATTCGCCGCATCACCGAACTCCACGACGGTGAGGGGGCGGTGCTCGCGGTGTTGTGCGAGGACTCGGTCGCCGCGCAATCCCTGCTCCCCGGCGGTGTCGCCCAGAGCTGGCGCGAATGGGAACTCGAGTTGGTGACCGGCGATACCGACCTCCTCTACGCCGCCGACAAGGTGTTGCGCGCCAACGGTGCCCGCACCGCCTCCAGTGCGTCCAAGCTCGCGCGCGCCATCGGTACCACCCCGACCACCCATGACGGTTCCGATCGGCACCACCCGAAGAAGTCCACCCTGGGCAAGAAGGCCACCGCGCTGGAACTGGTGGTCGCCGAGCTCGCCGACCACCGCGACCACCTCATCGCCCATGACCCACAGGTCCGGTGCAACGCTCCCGACGCCGTCCACCAGATGCGGGTCGCGACGCGGCGGGCACGCAGCGTCCTGCAGTCGTTCCCGAACGTCCTGCGGGGCACGGGTGTCGAGGAGCTCGAAGGTGAATTGAAGTATCTGGCAGGCATATTGGGCGACGCCCGTGATGCGGAAGTCCAGTTGGAGCGAAATCGTCACCTGCTCAAGGGCGAAGCGGCATCCTCTCATGTCTTGCAGGCCCTGATCGATGGGCAGGTCGAAACACAGCACATCACGCTGGCCGCCGCCACCGACTTCCTGCATTCCAAGCGGTATTTCGATCTGCTCGATGAGCTCGACCGGACCATCGCAGAACCGCAGCCCGGTGACGACGCCGAGGCACCGGCCCGCGAGATCTTCGACAAGGCCGTCGCCCACAGCACCAAACGTGTCCGCAGGGCCCAGAAGAAGGCCGACGCCCTGGCCAAGGGTTCAGCCGACTGGGTCGAGCAGCTGCACACCGTACGCAAACGCGCGAAACAGTTGCGGTACACCATCGATTCCGGCGAGCGGCTCGGCACCGACAAGTACCGCAAACTCGGCAAGATTGCCAAGCGGGCCCAGAGTGCTCTCGGGGACTTCCACGACGCGGTCATCAGCCGCAGCCATATTGCGGTCCTGGCGATGGGTTCGGGCGTCACCGTCGCCGACGCATACGTGTACGGGCGCCTCGACGCCCGCGAAGAGGCTGCTGCGGCACGCGACCTCGCGACGTACCGGCCGGTGTAGCCCGCACCGACCGCCTACACCGGCATGAACGTCACCTGAGGTGTGCGCGGATCGGCGTCCATCAGTTTGACCTGCACCTGCTGCCCCTCCGCCGGATCACCACCGCACGTGGCGAACACCGCGGGATCTGCGATGAAGATCTGTGCGGGCCGCTTGCCGCGTGCGGCGTGCAACACGGTGGCGGTGAACGTCTCGCCGACCCGGTCGGCCAGCAGGACCGCCTCGGCCATGTCCAGACTCGACCGATCTGCTCTGCCGGCAACCGAACTCGAACTCTTCATCACCTCGGGCAGGATCGGCAGAGCGCTGCACACCCAGTCGGGCACCGGTTCACCGGCAGCCAGCGCCAGGCAGGTCTCGGTGGCGAAGCGGTCCGCCAACCGGCGCAGTGGTGCGGTCACGTGGGCGTAGACCCCGGCGATACCGCCATGCGTTGTCACCGCATCGTCCGGGATCACACCCAGCATCGGCAGGTAGTCACTTCCCCGCAGCAACGTCGTCGCATCCGACATCACCGCCAGGGTCAGCGGGGACTGCGGATCCAGTCCGGCCAGGAACGCACCCGGTGAAACTCCCTCCGGCCAGGGCACATCCAGCGCGGCGGCGGAGGCCCGGAACACCTTCACCGCATCGTCGGTCGCCGCCGGTAGCGTCCGCAGCAACCCGACCTTGTTGTCCAGCATCATCTGCCCGGCGCACATACCCGTGAGCAGTGAGATCTGTGAGTTCCACATGTCGGCCCGGGTCCGCGGTTGCACCACCAGCTGCCATCCGGCCGCCCCGTCGTGCAGCACGTCCTGTTCGGGCAGACCCAGATCCACCGCGCCCCGCTCGATCGCCAGACGCTGCCGGAGCTCACCGAAGTCAGGGAGCGCCTCGATGGACGGATGCAGTCTCCCGGCGTCGGCGTCGGCCTGCACGGTTTCATAGTCCAGCCGGGCCACCGACCTCACCAGCGCGCGTTGAACGTCGACCGAGGTCGGGTGTCCGTGTCCGTCGACGGCGATCCGCCACAGTGCGGCCGGACGAAGCCGATCGGGCAGCAACGATCCGCGGTCTTCCGACAACGCCCGCGGATGCAGCGGCACATTGCCGTCCGGGAAGTAGATCGTCTGCCCTCGTCTGCGGGTCTCGAGGTCGAGCGGACCACCGGGCCGAACCAGCGCCGCGACGTCGGCGATCGCGTAGTTCACCACAAAACCGGTGCCGTCGCGGACGATGTGGACGGCTTGATCGAGATCCACCGAGCCGGGCGGATCGATGGTGACCAGGGGCAGGTCGGTCCGGTCGACACGATCCTCGGCGTAGCGATCCGACGCCGTCTCCGCTTCGGTCTGGGCGGCGGCACCGAACTCCTCGGACAGACCGAGGTCGGTGCGGATGGCACCGAAATCTATGTCGGCGGCGCGAAGTATCCGTTGCACCGCACCAACACTAGCGGGCAGTGACCTCCACACCGGGGTAATCGGTGTGAGGCCACGTTGCGGGGCGAACGAGCCGGCCTGTAAGCCGGATCCTGTACCGACCACAAGGGTCGGCAGCGGCCATCCATCTGGGCACACCGTCGCCGGGTACCTCGAGCGGTCCACCCGCAGGCTCGGGCGAGCAGCCCTCGAACACCTGCGCAGCCACACCAGTCACCTGGTGCAACCTTCGACCTTGCTCCGGGTGGGGTTTACCGAGCCATCACGGTCACCCGTGATGCTGGTGCGCTCTTACCGCACCTTTTCACCCTCACCGGCTTGCGCCGGCGGTCTGTTTTCTGTGGCACTGTCCCGCGAGTCACCTCGGGTTGCTGTTGGCAACCACCCTGCTCTGTGGAGTCCGGACTTTCCTCGATCTCGGGCTCGCCGCACAAGCGACTGTCCCCGCGACCGCGGCCGCCCAGCCGGCTCGTTCGCATCATCACTGTACGTTCTCCGGGACCGGATCCACGCATCCTTCCGGGCGATGCCTGATTGGTGCGCTGCCGGGACGTCGGGGAACATTGCGCCGTGGATGTTGTCGCGGTGGTTCTGATGGTGGCAGCGCTGGGACTGGCCGTGTGGCGTCCGCGTGGCCTGTCGGAGGCGGCGGTCGCGGTCCCGGCAGCCGCGCTCGCCATGGTCGTGGGTGCCGTGGAGCCCGACCGGGCCTGGGACGAGTTGCGGGAGTTGTCGTCCACCGTGCTGTTCCTGGCGGCACTGCTGGTGATCTCCTACGCCTGTTCGGTACTGGGCGTATTCGAATGGGTGGCCCGGGTGATCGCGCACCGCGCGTCCCCGGCCGAGGGTGCCGGGCACCGATCCGGGCGCCGGCTCTTCGGATTGGTGTTCGCCGCCGCGGCGATCACGACCGCCGCACTGAGCCTGGACGCCACCGTGTTGCTGCTGACACCGGTGCTGCTGTCGATGACCTCGGCGCTGCGGGTACCGGCCCGTCCACACAGTTACGCCACCGTCACGCTTGCCAATTCGGCCTCGACACTGATGCCGGTCTCGAATCTGACGAATCTGCTCGCCTTCGCCGCAACGGGTCTGGGCTTCATCGAGTTCACCCTGCTGATGGCGCTTCCCTGGCTGGTCACCCTTGCGGTCGAGTTCGCGTTGTTCTGCTGGTGGTTTCGCAGCGACCTCGAGGTCGCGCCCGGCCCGGATGTGCTCGACGAGCCCGGCCCGGCGCCACGGGCCCCGCTCGTCGTTCTCACCGCAACCCTGATCGCGTTCGGGGTGAGTTCACTGGTCGGCATCGAACCGGTGTGGTGCGCCGTGGCCGGCGCGGTCGCGATGGCGTACCTGGCATTGCGCGGACGTGCCTGTGGTCCCGGCGCGCTGGCGATGTCGGCGCAACCGGGCTTCCTGTTGTTCGTCTGTGCGCTGGCGGTCTTGGTGACCGGGATCTCCGACGGCGAGATCGGGGGGTGGCTCGCGGACCTCCTGCCGAACGGGACCGGACTGCTCGACCTGCTCATCGTCGCCGTGGTCGCGGCCATCGCATCAAACGTGATCAACAACATCCCGGCCACCTTGCTGATGCTCGCCGCACTGGGCAGCGGTGCCCCGGCGGCACTGATCCTGGCGATGCTGCTCGGGGTCAACATCGGCCCCAGCCTGACCTACCTCGGCTCGCTGGCAAACCTGCTGTGGCGCAACCTGGTCAACGCCCGCGGCCACCGGGTGAAGGTCGCCGAGTTCACCAAGGTGGGCCTGGTGACCGTCCCGTTGACCCTGTTGTCATCGGTGTTCGCACTGTGGCTGGTCACCTAGCCGGAGGCGATTCTCTCTCCAACACCTAGCCGGAGGCGCCGTCTCCCCCGGCCAGATCCGCGCGCACCGACCTCAGCGCGGCGATCAGGTCGTTGACGATCTCGGATTGTCCGGTCGGCGCGCGCACCACCGCGGACACCGGAACCCGCAGTGCGCGTTCGGCATCCCGGGTGAAGGCGATGCCGGCCAGCGGTGTGCGCTCGTAGAGCACCGTCCACTCCTCGGGGTGGTTGAGCAGCTCCATGGTCGCGGTGTGATCCACCGGCAGTGGCGGCGCCTGGCGGGGACGGTCGAGTCCGTGGCGATCGAACGCCTCCCGGATCACGTTGTGCAACAGCACCTGATCACGCGCCGACGGCAGCAGCAACGGGTACTTGCCGAGCTGTTCCAGCCCGACTTCGGCAGCTCCGGCCAGTGGGTGCCGCTGCGACATCGCCACCACCAGGTCGTCGACCCACAGGTGTTCGATGGCCAGGCCCGGGCGCTCGAGGCCACCGCGGATCAGGGCCAGGTCGACGTCGCCGCCGAGGACCGCGTCGATCCGCTGATCGAAGCTCTTGATGATGAACTCGATCTCGACATCGAGGTGCTCGGTGCGCAGCTTGGCGATCGCGGCCAGGGACTGCTGCGCGAACGACATGTTGGCCGCCATCCGGACCCGTCCGCCGGGTGCGCGTGCGGTCGCGGTGATCATCGATTCGAGTCGGATCATCTGCTGAGCCAGTGGCAGCACCTGGGCGCCGAGGTCGGTCAGGCGCACCGTCCGCGTCGACCGGGCGATCAATTTCGAGCCCAGTTCGTGTTCGAGTCGGGCGACCTGGTGGCTGATCGCCGATTGCGAGATGAAGCAGCGGGCGGCGGCCCGGCTGAAACTCAACTCCTCGGCGACGGCCGCGAAGTACGTCAGCTGGCGAAGTTCCATGCGACCAGCTTATATGAGGGATGCAGATAAGTTCTATCTTCAGAACAGGTTGGATATAGGCCTGATTAGGGATTTTCACCCCAGTTAATTGCGCTATACATGGAAGTAGTTGCCATCAAGTAGATAAAAGGATCACCAACCCATGCCCACACCGCACAGCGTTCCCACCCAACTCGAGGCCGATGTGGCCATCGTGGGTTCGGGATTCGGTGGACTGACCGCCGCACAGCGGCTGGCCAAAACCGGACTGCGCGTCGTGTTGATCTCCAGCACCCCCGAACACCTTTTCCAGCCCCTGCTCTACCAGGTCGCGACCGGCGTGCTCTCCAGCGAAGAGATCGCTCCCGACATCGCCGGCATCCTGCGCAAGCACCGCAACATCGAGGTCCGCCTGGGCACGGTCACCGATGTCGATCCCGACGCCGGCGTCCTGCATTTCCGCCACGAGAGCGGTACCGAGACGGTTCGGTTCCGCTACCTGATCGCGGCCACCGGTGCCACGCAGTCCTACTTCGGACGCAACGAGTTCGCGCAGTACTCCTACGCGCTCAAGACCATCGAGGATGCGACCAAGCTGCGCACCCAGATCCGCCAGAACTTCGAACGGGCCGCCCAGACCACCGACGACGATCTTCGCCGCCGCCTGCTGAGCTTCGTGATCGTCGGCGCCGGGCCCACCGGTGTCGAGGTCGCCGGTCAGATCCGGGAACTGGCCACCCGCTACTACAAGCGTGACGACGTATCGGTCTACCTCGTCGAGGGTGCCGGGGACGCGCTGCCCGTCTACGGCGGCTCCCTCTCGGCGTACGCGAAGAAGTCGCTCGAGGCCGGCGGCGTGGAGCTGTTGCTCAATTCGCTTGTCACCGATATGGATTCCGAGGGCGTCACCGTCAAGATCGGTTCCGGAGCGGCCACCCGCAAGATCGCGGCCGACACGATCATCTGGTCGGCCGGTGTACAGGCCAGCCCGTTCACCGCAGTGCTGGCGGAGGCAACCGGAGCGCAGACCGATCGCGCCGGACGCATCCTCATCAATCAGGACCTGACCGTGGGCGGCTACGCCAACGTCTACGCGATCGGTGACATGACCTCCCTCAACGGCTACCCGGGCCAGAGCCCGGTGGCCATGCAGGAAGCCCGTCACGCCGCTGACGTCATCAGCCGGAAGAAGCTGCCGGGCACACCGTTCAAGTACCGCGACAAGGGCAGCATGTCGGTGATCAGCCGGTTCAGCGCCGTGGTCGCCATCAACGAGAAGATCCGATTCCGGGGCATGTTCGCCTGGATCACCTGGCTGGCGGTGCACCTGTTCTACCTGATCGGCTTCCGCAACCGCTTTGCCGCCATCGCATCGTGGCTCTACGCGTTCATCGGCAGCAAGCGGCCGGGATTCGAGCAGGTCGACCGCCGCCGCGCCGCGGCCGTCCCGCAGCAACAATCCCGCGCGAGTTGATCGCGCACCGGTAGTGCGCCCCGAACCACCTGGGAGAGATCAGATCTCGCCCAGGTGGTTCGTGTCGTTGACCAACCGCACCGACGCACCACCGTCGGGATAGAACTCGGCGATGCTCAGAGATGCCAGGTCGAGGTGCATCCGGTAGAGAATCGACGACCCCACACCGAGCGCTTCCCGCAGGAGCACCTTGATGGGTGTCACGTGGGACACCACCAGCACCTCGCCGGGGCCGTACTGATCGATGATCTCCGCCTGCGCCTTGAGGATTCGGATGGTGGCGGTGTCGAAGCTCTCGCCGCCGGGAGGCGCGATGCTCGTATCGCCGATCCAGGCCTTGTGGAGCTCGGGATCCTGGGCCGCCGCCTCGGCGAAGGTCAATCCTTCCCAGTCGCCGAAATCGGTTTCGATCAGCCCGTCGTGCACGACGACCGACAGACCCAGCGCCGCCGCAGCGGCCTCGGCGGTGTCGCGGGCGCGCCCCAGCGGGGAACAGACCACTGCCGAGATACCGTCCGGTTCGGCGGCGGTCTGCGCCCGGGCCGCCAGGCGTTTGGCTGCCCTTGCCGCCTGATCGCGACCCAATTCGGTCAGTTGCGGATTCCCGCGCCCGGAGTAGCGCCGCTCCACCGACAACGGGGTCTGCCCGTGCCGCAACAACAACATTCGCGTGGGATTGCCCATCGCACCGTTCCAGCCCGGCGCCCTCGGCGCGGGCTTGAGCGGTTCCTTGCTCGGTTGCCCGGTCACCGCGGCGACCTCCTCACCGGCGGCCGCGGCATCCATGGCCTCGTTGGCCAGACGATCGGCGTGTGAGTTCTGATGCCGCGGAATCCAGGTGTAGTCGACGTTCGAGAATCCCGACGCCAGCGACTTCGCCCGCGCGGCCAGCGGAATCATGTCCGGATGCTTGATCTTCCACCGGCCGGACATCTGCTCGACGACCAGCTTTGAATCCATCCGGACGGACACCTCGTCGGCGCCCACCTCCTGCGCCGCGGCCAGACCGGCGATCAGCCCGCGGTACTCGGCGACGTTGTTGGTCGCGATACCGAGGGCCTCTTTGCGTTCGGCCAGGACCGCGGCCCGGTCGGCGTCGAACACGACCGCGCCGTAGCCCGCCGGTCCGGGGTTGCCCCGCGAACCGCCGTCGGCCTCGACAACAACTCTCACGAAGAAGCCAATCCCGACTCGTGCGTGCGCACCAGGATGGCGCCGCATTCGTCGCATCGGACGACCTCGTCGGTGGGGGTCGAGTTGATCCGGCTGAGCAGTCCCCGATCGAGTTCCATCCGGCAGGCACCGCACCGTGCGGCCCGCAGGAGTCCGGCACCCACCCGTCCCGACGACACCTGCTTGTCGTAGATGGCCATCAGATCCGGGTTGACGTTGGCGGTCAGCGCGGCGCGCTTCTCGGCGATGGCGGCCGCATCTTCGTCGATCTTCGCCAGGGCGGCGTCGCGCCGGGCCGTGGCCTCCTCGATCTGCCGCAGCGTGTGGTTGGTCATCGCCGATGCGCGCTGTTCGTCCGCGCCGACGGCTTCCTGCTGTTCCATCACCTCGAGCATCTCGTCTTCGAGCAGTCCACGGCGGCGGATCAATCCGGTCACCTCGTGCTCCAATTCGCTCAGCTGCTTGGCCGGCAGGTTGCCCGCGGCCAACTGCTGGTTGTCCTTCTCCTCACGCATCGTCATCGACGTGATCTCGTTGTCGAGTCGCCGGGCCTCGCGGAGCAGGTCCTCGGCGGCGATCTGAGCCCGCACGGCCTCGTCCCGCTGCGTGTTCAGCTGCTCTTCGAGTCGGGCCAGTTCGGCGATCTCGGGCAACGTGGACCGCCGGTGTTCGACTCGATGCAATTCCGCATCGACATCGGCAATGTCCAACATCAAGCGTTGGTCGGCCGGATCTGCTTTCACCAGTGTTCCTTCATTCCTCTACTGTCCGGTCCAACGGGCCGGATCAACAAGTCGTGCGGCGCCGCCCGGCGCCGGTGATGACATTTTTGCAACCGTACGCGGTCACGCGTGTCAGTGGCCGCTCCGATGAATTGTCCATGGATCTGTCGGGGTGGCGAAAACGCCGGTCCCGAGCCCGGGGACGGCATCGGCGAGAAGACCCGCGACCTGCGTGCACCAGGGGAACTCGGTACTCCAATGCCCGGCGTCGATCAGCGCCGGACCACCACCTCGCAGATGTTCGTCCACCGGGTGATGCCGTAGGTCGCCGGTGACGTAGACGTCCGCGCCCACCGCGCGGGCCGTGGCCAGCATCGAATCACCGGCACCGCCACAAACCGCGACGGTCGTGATGGTCGCCTCCGGGTCACCGGCGGCGCGGATTCCCACGGCCGAGGCCGGCAAGGCCCGCGCGACCAGTTCCGTGAACGCCGCCAGACTCATCGATTCGGGCAGCTCACCAACGCGTCCGAGGCCCTCGTCGCCGCGGGCCGGTACCAACTCGATGAGGTCGAAGGCCGGCTCTTCATAAGGATGGGCGCTGCGCAGCGCGGTCAGGACACCCGAGCGCACGCGGCGACCCGACACCATCTCGACGCGTTCCTCGGCCACCCTCGTCACCTCGCCGCGCTCGCCGATCGCCGGGGCGGCAGCCGCGCCGGGCCGGAACTGGCCGGTGCCGGACGTGCTCCAGCAGCAGTGGCTGTAGTCACCGATCTCACCGGCGCCGGCATCGAACATCGCCTCCCGGACGGACGCCACGTCGTCGGCCGGGACGAACACGGACCACTTGTCCATCGCCTCTGCAGGTTTCGGGTCGAGGGGCCGGAGGTCGGTGAGCCCGAGCAGCGCACCCAGGGCATCAGAGACACCCGGGTTGGCCGAATCGGCGTTGGTGTGCGCGGTATAGAGAGCGCACCCGCCCCTGATCAGGCGGTGCACGATCCGCCCCTTCGGGGTGTGGGCACCGACGGTGTCGACACCACGCAGGAGCAGAGGATGGTGGGCCACAATCAAATCCACCCCGGATTCCAGTGCCTGGTCGACCACCGCATCGGTGACGTCGACACAACAGAGTACCGAGGTGACGGCGTCGCCGGGGTCACCGCAGACCAGGCCCACCGAATCCCAGCTCTCCGCCAGCCGGGTCGGATATGCGCGTTCGAGGATCCCGATCACATCGGCCACAGTGGTCATACCCGTCATCAGAGCACCTTTCTGATCGTGTCGACCAATCCGTCGACGGTTGCGCGGTCCCGGACCGCGAGCCGCAGATGGTTCGCGTCCATCCCGACGAAGTTGGCGCAGCTGCGGACCGCGTAACCATGTCCCCGCAGAGCCTCTTTCAGAGCGGTCCCGTCGGCCACCGAGATCGTCACAAAGGACGCCGCCGGTTCGCCGACCACCCGCACCCCCACGGTGGACAACGCCTCGATCAGCCAATCACGTTGCTCCACAACCGAAAGCGCTTCGGCGTGAGCGTAGTCGGCTGCCTGCTCGCCGGCACAGAGTTCCAGCGCCGCCAGTTGCAAGGTACCCAGCGGCCAGTGTGGTCGCCGGCGCCCCAGCCGATCGAGCAGCTCGGGCGATCCCAGGAAGTAGCCGGCCCGCAGACCCGCCAGCGCAAATGTTTTCGTGATGCTGCGCAGGACCAGGATGTCGTCGCCGCGGTACCCCGACAGCGTCTGCGGCTCGCCCGGCACCACGTCCGCGAATGCCTCGTCGACCACGATGACCCGGCCGGGCCGACGCAATGCCTCGATCGTCTGCCGGGGATGCAGCACCGACGTCGGATTCGTGGGATTGCCCAGGACCACCAGGTCCGCATCCTCGGGCACCGACTGCGGGTCCAATGTCCAGGGCGGCGGCAGCACCACCTGCTCGATGTCGATGCCTGCCGCACGCAATGCCCGCTCGGGTTCGGTGAACGACGGTTGGATCAGCGCGGCCCGGCGGGGGGCCAACTCCGGCAGCAGAGCAAAACCCTCGGCGGCACCGGCGAGCAACAACACCTCGGACGGATCCCGGTGATGACGCCGCGCGATCGCCATGGTGGCGCGCTGCTGATCGCCGGCGCCGGGATAGGCCGCCAGGTCACCGAGGCGCGCTGCCAGTGCGTCGAGAACGAACTGTGGGGTGTTGCCGCGGACATTGACCGCGAAGTCGATCAGGCCGGGTTGGGCGTCCGCGTCGCCGTGGCGCCCCAGGTCGGTCAGCTCGTCCGATTTCACAGTTGTCGAGCCTACGGGCAGGATGGAGTGGTGAGTTCGATCAACAGGCCTGACCTTCCGGACCCGGCCGATCCGGCGACCATTCTGCTGTTCGACCTCGACGGCACGATCACCGATTCGTTCGAGGGCATCGAGAAGAGTTTCCGCCACGCGCTCGCCGCGGTCGGCGCACCCGAACCCGACCCGGCGCTCGTCGCCGGACTCGCCGGACCACCGATGATCGACAGCCTGCGCGGCATGGACCTCGACGACGCCGACGTCGAGGCCGCCATGGCCGCCTATCGGCAGCGTTACGTCGAGACCGGATGGCTGGAGAACTCGGTCTTCGACGGCATGGCCGACCTGCTGGCCGACCTGACGCAGTCCGGTCGGCTGATGGCCGTCGCGACCTCCAAGAACCAGGACACCGCCCAGGCGATCCTCGAACATTTCGGTCTCGCCTCGCATTTCAAGTACATCGCCGGGGCCTCCGGCGACGGCAGCAGGCGCAGCAAGTCCGACGTGATCGGACACGCCCTGAGCGAACTCGGCATCGCCGACGCCGCAGATCATCCGATCGTCATGATCGGCGACCGGTCCCACGACGTCCACGGTTCGGCGCAGTACGGGATCCCGGCGATCTTCGTCGACTGGGGGTACGCGGTCGGTGACGAGGGCGCCGACGCCGCCTGGACGGTGGACTCGGTGGACCGGTTGAGGAAGCTGATCCATGGCTGAACCACTACACGTCACGTTTGTCTGCACCGGCAACATCTGCCGGTCACCGATGGCGCAGAACATCTTTCGGCGCGCACTCGAAGACTCCGGCCTGGACGGCAAGGTCCGCGTGACGAGCGCTGGTACCGGCGGCTGGCACGTCGGCGATCCCGCCGACGCCCGTGCGCGCACCGAATTGACTGCTGCGGGATACGACGACGAACACACCGCTGCAAAAGTGGGCCCCGAGCATCTGGACGCCGACCTGCTGATCGCAATGGACAGCAGCCACGACGCAGCCCTGCACAAGATGGGCGCCGGCGACCGGACCCGGCTGCTGCGCAGTTTCGATCCCGACGCCGACGACGTCGACATCGCCGACCCGTACTACGGCAGCGACAAAGACTTCGCGACCGTGCGCACCCAGATCGAGGCCGCCATGCCCGGACTTCTCGATTGGGTGCGCACGCGGGTGTAGATCTCCGGCGTTCTTTCGGATCAGAGGGCTGCCGGGGCGATCAGTCCATGGATGAACCGCATCTTCTCGAGCACCTTCGGCGGCAGCACGAACGGGTAGAGATCCCGATGCCCCATCGACCGGTTGATCTGGTTCAGCGCCCAGGTCAGCGGTAACCACAGGTCGATGATCTGATCGAACCCCACATCCCCGACCAGCACGCTGTCGAGCGTTGCGCCGGCAGGTGCCATCGCGAACGCGGCGGCGGTGTCGAGGGTGTCGCGGATGTGGAGATAATGCGCGAACGTCTCGGCCCAGTCCTCGGCGGGATGCATCGTCGCGTAGGACGAGACGTAATCCTGTTTCCAGTCATCGGGCGGACCCTGGCTGTAGTGCCGGTCGAGCGCCGCCTGATAGTCGTCGTCGGGGTTGCCGAAGAGTTCTTCGAACCGGGGCCGATGCTCACCGGTCCCGACCAGCACCATCTGGTAGTAGTGCCCGATCTCGTGGCGGAAGTGCCCGATCAGGGTCCGGTAGGGCTCGTCCATCGACACCCGCAACTGTTCTCGGTGCACGTCGTCGCCCTCGGCCAGGTCCAGGGTGATCACCCCGTCGGCATGACCGGTGATCACCTTCGTCTTGGCACTCGAGAGCAGATCGAAGGCCAGCCCGGTCTGCGGATCGACGTCCCGGCCTTCGATCGGCAGGCCCAACTCACTGAGTTCGAGGATCACGCGCCGCTTGTTGGTCTCGGCGGTACCGAACGCCGCGATCGCATCGACGTCCTTGTCGGCCGGACGGGTCCGCGTCAGGCGGCACGATTCACAGAGCGCCGACGGATCCGGCTCTCCTTCGGGGCTGCTTGCACCCGGCTCGACCGGGGGCACCAACCAGTTGCACGAGATCAGTTCGAAGTTGGCACACCGGACGAGAACGTCGCCGTCGATCTCGGTGGTCGCCTCCTCGTCCAGCGTGAACATGGTGCGCGACGGCAGATGAAACCCCAACGGGCTACTGCAGCTCAAGCACAGCGTGTTCTCGAAAGACAACTTCTGTCCACATTTACGACACACCAGATCGCGCATTCGAGCCTCCCCAACACGTGGCGGGCCGTCCGCCCGCCAACCTCGCCAAGAGTAACCAGGCCGAGGTCGGTCGGCAGGATTCGCCGCACGTGTGTATGGGGAGTCGGGGGACACATCGAGCAGCTCGGTACCGTATAGGGGTGCGCATCCTCCGTAGTTTCCTTCGGCCCGGCTGGCTTCTGCTCGCTGTCGTTGTGGTCGCTTTCGCGGTGGCGTGCTTCTGGCTCCTCGCGCCCTGGCAACTGGGCAAGAACTCGGACAATGAACACCAGAACGATTTGCTCCGCAAGGCCGAGACCACGGACCCGGTGCCGATCGCAGATCTGTACGACGACGGGCAACCGGTCGAGGACGCCGAATGGCGCAAGGTCCTGGTGACCGGCACCTATCTCCCCGAGCAGCAGGCTGTCGTCCGCCTCCGCCATATCGATGGGCAGCCGGCGTACGAGGTGCTCACACCGCTGCAGAGCACCGACGGCGCCACCTATCTCGTCAATCGTGGATATGTGACACCGCTGCAGGGCACGTCGCTGCCACCTATCGCGGCACCACCGACCGGCGAGGTCACGGTCGAGGCTCGGATCCGTTCGGCCGAAGGCACCAGTCCCGGCCGAGAACCCCGCGTCGAAGCCGGTGCCCTGCAGGTGTATTCGATCGACCCCACGGTCCTGGGTGCTGCCGTCGATCTCCCACTGACCAACGGATACCTCCAGCTCGATGAGGGTCAGCCCGGCGGTCTCGGCGTGATGGGTCTCCCCCAGCTCGATTCGGGTCCGTACCTGTCGTACGGATTGCAATGGATCGCGTTCGGCGTGATGGCCCCGCTGGGATTGGGCTACTTCGCCTGGTCCGAATACAAGCAACGCCGTGCCGCCAAGGACGGGACGATCCCGAAGAAGCCCCGCGAGCGCGGGCGCGAGACCCGGGAAGCGCTGGCGGCGTCGTCGACCGGGGGCGCCGGTTCAGAGGTTCGCGGTGGGGTGATCGGTTCGGGTCCGAAGGCCGATCAGGGCAGCAGCGACAAGCTGTCCGACCGCTACGGCCGCTAACGCTCCGACCTGAACTCGTCGGGACAGCTGAGCTGTCCGACGTACGTCCTGCGCGGCCGGTGCCGGACCCCGGCCGAGGACCGGCCGATCCTCGATCCGGTGGCGATAGACGGTCCGGCCGCCGATCGACACCCCGAGCGCCCCGGCGAACGCAGCCTCGACCACACCCGCATTCGGACTGGGATGAGCCCGGGCATCACGCCGGACCGCGGCCACCGCGCCTCGCCGATTCGGCCCGAGGGCGATCACCAGTGCCCCGGTCAGACGTGCCGGCAGATAGTTCGCAACATCGTCGAGCCGGGCACTGGCCCAGCCGAAGTTCTCGTAGCGCTCGTTGCGGTAGCCGACCATCGCGTCGAGGGTGTTGATCATCCGGTAGGCCAGCAGCCCGGGAACGCCCGCCACGAACCCCCACAGCAGCGGCGCCACCGCCGCATCAGATGTGTTCTCTGCCACTGATTCCACCGCCGCACGCGCCATCCCGGATGCGTCGAGGCTGTTCGGATCACGACCGCACAGACTCGGGATGAGCCCGCGGGCTCCGTCGACGTGACCGGCTTCCAACTCATCGGCCAACCGGTCGCCGACGTCCGCCAATGACGATCCGCCCAGCGCAACCCACGTGGCCAACGCCACACCGACCACACCGCCGCGTCGACCGATGAGCCCGGCACCGAGCGCAGTGCCCACACAGACCGCGGTGAAGGCCACTCCGGCCGACCGCGAATCGCGATACAGGAGCCGTTCTAGCCTGCCCGCAGAGATCCCCATCCCGGCCACCGGATGCAGTCGCCGCGGATCGCCGAACCTACGATCGAGGAGATAGCCGATCGCCAACCCTGCTGTCCGGTGCGCTCCCGATGACCTCACCGGCCACATCCTAGGTCCATGTGATCCAGATCCATGCGATCGGCCGACACCACCAGCTGAGGGTACCCTCAGCACCGTCTGGTGCCGCTTCAATGGAGCAGCGGTACCCGACGCAGGTACACGCACGCGCGCAGACTTCGGAGAGCAATCAGGCCATGAAAACGTCCAACCTGCCCGATGACGCCCAGTTCACCGGAGATGAGCGGCTGTGGTTGTCCGGCTTCCTTGCCGGCTACGACACCGGATCGGCGTCCGGGACCATCGTCGCCTCCCGCGAGGACGTCCTCGCCCGCGCCCTGATCGCGTTACGTGACCTGGATACGACAACTGATGCACCGGAGATTTTGCACGCTGTGACCGCCACCACCGAAACCCCTTCTCTGCCACGGGCGGACAAACCGAAGCGCTCCCCCTGGACCCGCAAGAACCCGTACGGCGCGACGCTCGTCGCGAACCGTCCGCTGCGGGGATCTGAATCCCGCAAGGACGTCCGTCACGTGGTGTTCGACCTCGGTGACAGCGACATCGACTATGAGGCCGGCGACGGGCTGGGCATCAAGCCGGTCAACGATCCGGCGTTGGTGGCCGCGCTGATCGAGCGCATCGGCGCCGACCCCGACGAGATGATCACCACGCGCGCCGGCGAGTCGACACTTCGCGACCTGCTCACCTTCGAGTACGAGATCTCGCTGCCGACGCGGGAGCTGATCAACCACATGGCCGATCACTCCGGCGACGCCGAACTCGTCCACATCCTCTCGACGGAAGACCGCGAAGCGCTCGAGGGTTGGTTGTGGGGCAAAGATGTCCTCGACCTCCTCGACCTCGAGCCGACCCTGCAGATCTCCGCCGCCGAACTCATCGACCTGCTGCGGCCCCTCGCCCACCGCGTCTATTCGATCTCGTCGAGCCCGCTGACCCACCGCGGCATGGTCCATCTGACGGTTGCCGCGGTGCGTCACCGTTCGGGCGAGCGTGACCGACGCGGACAGTGCTCGACGTATCTGGCCGACCGGATAAAGGCCGGCGGAACCGCAGGAGTCTTCCTCTCGAAGAACAAGTCGTTCCGGTTGCCGGCCGACGACTCGGTTCCGGTGATCATGATCGGTCCCGGCACCGGCGTGGCACCCTTCCGGTCGTTCCTCTACGAACGCAAGGCCCGCGGCGCGCGCGGCCGCAACTGGTTGTTCTTCGGTGATCATCACCGGGCCACCGATTTCATGTACGAGGACGAGATCGTCCAGTTCCAGCGCGACGGCATCCTCACCCGCCTCGACCTGGCCTTCTCCCGCGACCAGGAGCACAAGATCTACGTCCAGGACCGGATGCGTGAGAACGGTGACGAACTGTTCGGCTGGCTCCGCGATGGAGCGCACCTCTACGTCTGCGGCGACGCATCGCAGATGGCCAAGGACGTCGACGCCGCACTGCATGATGTGGTCGCCGAACACGGCGGCCTCGACGCCGACGCCGCCGAGGATTTCGTGAACACCCTCAAACGCGAAAAGCGTTATCTCCGTGACGTGTACTGACGTCGATGGCCAAATCGCGTAAGAACACCCAGTCCCGCAGGTCCACGCCGGCCCGCGAGGACGACGGGCCGAAGCCGGGCATCTACCCCATCGACACGGGTACGTGTGAGCTCGTCCGCGATCACCTGACCGACGGCTGGATGATCACCGTCAACGGTGCGCAGAGCTCGCATATCAACCTGGCCGATCCGACCATGCTCGATTTCGAGTACATGCAGTGGATGGCCGAGTTGATCGGTGACCATTGGCCCACCACCGAGCGGCTGCGCGCCCTGCATCTGGGCGCCGGCGCGTGTTCGATGGCGCGCTATCTCGCAGCCACCTATCCCGACGCGAGGCAGGTCGCCGTCGACATCGACAAGCGGCTGACCGAACTGGTCCGCGAGTGGTTCAACCTGCCCCGCGCGCCGCTTCTGCGACTTCGTGCGGGCGATGCGCGGGAGGTCACCGAGTCGCTCACCGACACAACCCGGGATCTGATCATCCGCGACGTGTTCTCCGGGGTCGTCACGCCGCCGGAGCTGACCACGCTGGAGTTCGTCAACCAGGTGCGACGGGTGTTGGCGCCCGGCGGCATCTATGTCGTGAACTGCGGAGACACCCGCGATCTGACCTTGGCGCGCGCCGAGGCCGCCACCATGGGAACCATCTTCGAACACATGGTGATCATCGCCGATCCGGCCATGCTCAAGGGCCGCCGCTACGGCAACATCGTGATCGCGGGCAGCGACACCGAGATCGGCCGCTCCCCTGCGCTGACCCGCGCGCTCCTCGGCGGCGGCGTGCCCGCGCAGATCTGGGACAACACCAGGGTTCGCGAGTTCGCCGCGGCCGGAAAGGTGTTGCGCGACCCGTCAGTTCAGCCAGACGTCCTCGGGTAGCGGTGATCCCAGGGTGTACAGATCGACCCCGTGGACGTTCGCCCCGAAGATGACGCTGGGCAGGGCCCTGACGTACCAGACGCCGGGATAAATCTCTGCCAAACGCTTCTGGACGGTTTCGTAGGCTTGGGTGCGTTCCTCTGGTGTCGACGCGGTTCGACCGAGATCCAGCGCCTGATCCAACTCAGGATCGTTGACACCCAGGAAGTTGCCCGACGACGTCGAATGGAACGACGGCCACAGGCCGGCGTCCGGGTCTTCGAAGAGTGATGCGGTGATCGTCATGTCGAAATCACGCTGACCGGCACGCGCGGTGGCCGCTGCATAGTCCACGACCTCGACCTCGACGTCGACATTGTCGAATGCACTCAATTGCGTCTGAACACCTTCGGCAACCGCTTTGCTCTCGGTGGTGGGATAGGAAAGGAATGTGAACGAGACCGGTTTTCCTTCTGCGGCCAACTCATCGAACAGTTCCTGCGCTCGCGCCTTGTCGGCTGATCGAATCTGAACATCGCTGAAGAACGGTGACCCTTTGGCGAGTAGCGTTGCCGGGACCTCTGCTTCGTTGTTGTAGACAACGGTG
Organism: Williamsia sp. z71; assembly: GCF_059553375.1. Taxonomy (NCBI): domain Bacteria; kingdom Bacillati; phylum Actinomycetota; class Actinomycetes; order Mycobacteriales; family Nocardiaceae; genus Williamsia; species Williamsia sp. z71. The sequence continues at coordinate 430,939 of NZ_JCANWX010000002.1, read as the reverse complement.
TTCAGTGCATCGCGGTCCACGGCGAGCGCAATGGCTTCGCGGGCGCGGATGTCATTGAACGGGGCCCGGCGGAAGTTCATGCCCACGATCTGGCCGCCGCTGGTGGCGACGACCTGACCGGTCAGGCCCGCCTTTTCGGCCTTGTGAATGTTCGCCCAATTTGTTTCGGAGGCGAGATCGGCTCCGCCGGTGGTCATCACGTTGATTCGCTGATTGCTGTCGGGCACGGTGGTGATGGTGATCTGGTCCAGATACGGTTTGGGCGCGTCCCAGAACCCCGGATTCTTGGTCAGGTCGATCGCATCCTGACGAGCCCAGTTGGACAGCACGAACGGCCCTGCGCCGACCGGATTTTCGTCAAAAGCTTTCGTCCCCTTGGCCAGTGCGGTGGGAGAAGCAATCCAGTTCATCGACCCGCTGAGCAGCGATTGAGCAAAATGCGGATTGGCGGTCGTCATGGTCACCTTGAGGTTCTGCGGGTCGATCACCTCGGTGGCGGCCACCTGCGTTGCCTGTCGGATCGACGTCGAGCCCAGCGCCGGATCTTTCAGGCGATCCCAATTGAACTTGACCGCTGCGGCATCGAGCGGTGTGTCGTCGGTGAACGTCAGTCCCGGGCGCAAGGCGAGATTGAACGTGACGCCTCCGTCGGAGCTGGAGAAGTCGGTGGCCATCTTGTACTCGATCGCGAGCGATTCGCCATTGTTGACCATCAATGCGCCATACAGCGCGTTACCCAGGACCGGTTGGTGTGACCAGGTATTCGTCAACGCCGCGGGATCGAGAGAGCGTGGTTCGCCGCTCTGCAATATCCGCGCGGAACCTCCCGCCACCGGTGTGCCTTCGCCTTCGGACGCACCATTGCCGTTCGAGGTACTGCCTCCACCGCACGCGGCCAACAATAGGATCAGCACAACGGAAAGCGATGACGCGGCAATCCTGGGCATACGTCTGTTTCGGGGCACTGTCGACCTCTCGAGTCGGGTGAGCGTGGCAAGGCAGCATCCGGTGCCACGAGTCCAAACGAACTTCGCAGCGGTTCGTGGGGATGAGTATTCGCCAATCGTGGTGTGGAACAAGGGTTCCGAAGTCACCAAGGGATATCGGCGACTGGCTTGTGCTCTCGTGAAGCCAGTGACTGAACCGTACCCTCGAGCCCACCATTCCCGGGACGTATTCGGACATTGCATTTCGACAAGGCCGCGATTGAGAGATGCGAATACGACAAGACCCCGACCTCGATTCACTCGAAGTCGGGGTCTTGGCACGGTTCTATTCGGCTTGTGTCTCTTCGTCTTCCGTATCGACACCCAAGACCTCTGCTCCGGGCGTCGCGGGGGCCAACACTTCACTGTCGGTATTTTCGGATGGGACCTCCGTCTCGCGGAATTCCTCTGGTTCCCTGGCTGCCATCGTCTACCTCTCATGGTGCTGGTCATGCAGTTCCACACTGCTCTCGGAGACCACACGAATGTGGGCTGTGAGCCGAATTACCCCATCTTGGTCGCCACGAAACCCCATGTGCCGATCCGTCTTGCAACAAGTACTCGGATCGGCCTGAATCCATCGGTGGCGACAGGCGCGGGACGGGCTACCGTTGGCGGTGTGCTCCCCGTGATCGATCTGGCCGAACTCGAGACCACCGCCGGCCGGCATGAGCTCCGTGCCGTCACCCACGAGGTCGGTGTCTTCTACCTCGTGGGCCACGGGGTGGATCCGCAACTCATCCACCGCGTCCAGTCCACGGCCCGCGCCTTCTTCGCACTCCCGGACGAGGACAAATCGGCGGTCTCGATGATCAACAGTCCTCACTTCCGTGGCTACAACCGCCTCGGTGGCGAGTTCACCAACGGCGAGGTCGATTGGCGCGAACAGATCGATATCGGCCCCGATCGCGACCCGCTCGATCACGCAACCGGTTACCTGCGCCTACAGGGGCACAACCAGTGGCCGGCGGCTCTACCCGAGCTGCGCTCGGCGATCACCGATTACGATGCCGCACTCTCCGAGGTATCGCTTCGCCTGCTGCGTCATTGGGCCGCGGGGCTTTCGGCCGATCCCGGCTTGTTCGACGACGCCTTCGCCCATGCCCCGGCGACCCTGATCAAGCTGGTGCGTTACCCGGCCCGTCCGGCCGCAACGGTGGCCGGTGATCAGGGTGTCGGTGCGCACAAGGATTCCGGTGTGCTGACGCTACTGCTGATCGAGGAGGGGTCCTCCGGCCTACAGGTGGAGACGTCGGACGGGAACTGGATCGACGCGCCGCCCCTGCCCGGGGCGTTTGTCGTCAATATCGGCGAGATGCTGGAAGTGGCAACCCACGGCTATCTGCGGGCCACCAGGCATCGGGTTCTGACGCCTCCGGGGGCGGGTGAACGCGTATCGATCCCCTACTTCTTCAGCCCGGCTCTCGACGCGGTGATACCGACGGTCGATCTGCCCGCCGAACTCGCGGCCAAGGCCCGAGGCGTCGAGCAGGACCCGGCCAATCCGCTCTATTCGACCTACGGCGAGAACACCTGGAAAAGCCGCACCCGGGCCCATCCGGACGTCTATGCACGCTGGTATCCGGACGAGGCCGCGGCGGACGGCGAGCCGGTCTGAGGTCGATCAGCCAGGATGTCGGTCGCCCGGTGGTCGGCGTCGACACCTTCGAACAGTGCGACCGTGCCCTTCGAGTTGTTGGTGCGGAGCGGGGCGATGACCTGGTAGGCATCGGAGTCATACCAGCGTTGCGCGCCGTCTGAGCTCGGGAACCGTACGACGATGAGGTCGCCGGGCCAGGTCCCCTCGCGGACGTTCGGCCGAGCGCCATGGATGAGGAACCGGCCGTCGAACGGCGCCAGGGTGTCGTCGATACGTCGCAGGTATTCGGTGATGTCGTCTCCCATGGAGACGTCGTCGAGGACGGCGACCGCGTAGCTCTCGCTCATGGCTGGGGCTCCTGTCTGTCTTTTCTGCCGGGTTGTATTCAAGTGTGGGCGAGCCGCAGAAGCACGTCGATTACCTCCCGGGTAATTCGCCGACGGCACTTCGTCCGGGTCCCACCGGGCACACCGTTGCTCTGCGCAGATTTCAGGCGAGTTGCCACGCGAGTGCGGCACCGAGTGCACCGGTGCCGTTGACCGCCCAGTGAAAAGCCATCGGCGCCAACAGACTGTCGCTTCGTAGTCGTAGCCAGATGAAGATCAACCCGGAGGTACCGGTCACGATGACGGCGCCGGCCACGCCGGCGATCTGTGCGAGCACACCTGCCCCGAGCAGATCGGTCAGCCCGCCGTTGCCCTCGGTCAGCCCGAGGGAGGACGAGACGTGCCAGAGACCGAACAATCCGGCACCGGCGACGTAAACCACCCACACCGGTGCGGCCCGGACCAGGGCCGCATTGAGCACACCCCGGAAGAGGAGTTCCTCGGGGATCACCGTCTGCAGCGGAATGATCACGAACGCACCCCACAGCGCCACCGATACGTTGTCGTAGTGATCTGACAGGTACAGAGACCGGGTCCACGGCAGCAGGGCGCCGCCGATCGCGATCACCGCAACGGGGATCAGGATCGCCGCAGCCCATTTGAGCCCCCTGCGGTGTTGACTGCGGGCCAGCCCCAGCTCGTTCCAGCTGTATCCCCGCCACCGGGCGTAGACGAGCAGGCCGAGTGCGCCGAGGGGGACGAACAACGTGATCGCATGGTCGAACGTGAAGTGGGCAAGCCCGTTGATCAGCGCAAGGACACCGACCACCACCGCCACATCACGCATCCGCGAACTCTATCCGTCCCCCCAGAGGCCGGCCATGGCTTCGCCGATCCGATTGTCGGAGCCGCCCATTAGGGTGCTCCGCATACGCGATCGGCTCCGAAGATCGCACCGCCACAGGAGGACACGATGCGTCTGCAGTCCGATCCCGTCGACTTCGCCCACCGCGCCATCGCCAAGCGGTACTGGACCGTCACCGCGGTTCGCGCCAATCCCGCAGCCGGCTTCCCGTCGCACGCCTACACCACCGGGCTGACCTCGCTCGGTCATCCCGAGCTGATCGTCTACGGACTCGATCCCGGCATCGCCGGGTCGATCCTCAACACCGTCGGCCACCGGGTCGCGCGGGCCGGCGGCAAACTCGCTGCAGGTGAACGCCTCTCCGGATTCATCGACGACGATCTCGACCTCATGGTGATCGAAGCATTGACCACCAGCGACCTGCGGGTCGCCCGGGCGGTCTACGGTGAGGTGGCGGCCTGGCAGTTGGTGTGGCCCGATGCCACCGGCGAATACCCGTGGAGCGCTCACTACGGCATGGCCCGCACAACTCAACCGCTCGCCGGCCTGCCCGCCGCCTGAAGGGTCGGCCGTCCCCCGCGCAAGAACCGCCGGGCACTGTAGATAATGGGCCGATGGTCTCCTTGACGCGTGGCGCCAACACCTCCATCAACACCGGCCCGGTGACGGTTGAGGTCTCCGGAGCCCAACCCGGCATGGTCGATGTGATGGCCTTCCAGCTGGCCGGCGATCACAAGACCCGCACCGACGGCGACTTCGTCTTCTTCAATCAGCCGAGCTCCCCGGAAGGTGCGGTTGTCCTGTCCGGGACCGCCACACTGTCGATCGACCTCGCGCGGATCCCCGTCGACATCGAGACCGTTGCCGTCGCGGTCGCCTGCGACGAGGGTTGCACCGCCGCGCTGGCCTCCCTTCCCGGTCTCGCCGTCGCCGTCAGTGGGGCCGGCGTCGCGGTGGAGTTACCGGCCGCCGGACTCACGACCGAGCGGGCGGCCGTACTCGGCGAGATCTATCGCCGCAACGGGCTATGGAAGGTGCGCAACGTCAGCGCCGGGTGGGACCGCGGGTTCGCCGACCTCGTCCGTGAACACGGGGTGAGCGTCGACGAAGCTCCGGCCGCACCGCCGACACCAATACCGCCGGCGAGCGAAATCGACGTGAGAAGTGTTGCGGGAGAAGAGAAACTCTCGCTCGAAAAGCGTCAGCGTCTCGACATGCGCAAGCGCGAAGTGCACAAGGTGCTGCTGTCCAAGAACGCCGCCGGCGTGCGGGCCCGGGTTGTCATCGTCATCGACAAGACCGGAAGCATGGCCCAGCAGTATTCCAAGAAGGTGATCCACCGGGTCGTCGAGCGCATGCTGGCCGTGGCCACCCAGATCGACGACGACGGACAACTCGAGCCGTACATGTACGCCAAGTCCTTCCTGCGGGTACCGGACATCAGCGTGGACAACGTCGAGTCGTGGACCGGCGAATACCTCCACATCTACGGCAAGCACGGCGGATTCGACTACGACAAAATCGGCGCCACCAACGAAGAACTGCCGATCATGAACGAAATCCTGGGTTCGGTGACACCCGGGCGTCCGGTACTCGTCCTGTTCTTCACCGACGGCGGATTCCGCAAGAAGGGCCCGATCAGCGCCCTCATGCGGGCGGCGTCGAGTGCCCCTGTCTTCTGGCAGTTCGTGGGCATCGGCAAGGCGAACTACGGCGTCCTCGAACAACTCGACGAGATGGAGGGCCGGGTCGTCGACAACGCCGGCTTCTTCGCGCTCGACGACATCGACAATGTCTCCGACGATGAGCTGTATCAGCGACTGCTCTCCGAATTCCCCGACTGGCTCCGCGCCGCGAAGGCCGCGAACATCCTGACCTGAGGCACCCGACCCCTCCCCACCCCGGCCCGAGCCACCCCGAAACTGTGCCCTTTTGGCGGGTCCCACCTGGGGTTTTGTTCGCCAAAAGGGCACAGTTTCGGGGGCGGGGTCAGGCTCGGGACGCCGCGCCCATCGCCCGGATGCCCACGGCCAGACCACCGCACGCCATCAACGCCGCGGCCAATGCGCCGGCGCCGATCACCGAGAAGTCGAAGTCGCCGACAAAGAGCGCTCTTTCGGCTTCGACGACGTAGTGCAACGGATTGATGCTCACCAGGAATCTCATCCAGCCGGGCGCATCATCGAGCGGCAGCATCGTTCCCGACAGGATCAGCAGCGGGAACATCAAAGTCTGTTGTACGGTCCAGAACACCCAATCCTGTTCGCGGACAGCCAGAGCCAGACTGTACGAGAGCGACCCCAGACCGACCCCGAAGACGGCCAGGATTCCGATCCCGATCGCCGCTCCCCCGATGTTGATGTCGAAGCCCAGCGGCAATCCGATCAACAGGATGACAACCGCCTGCGCCGCCAGCGGTACCATCTCTTTCAAAGCGCGGCCCAGTAGCAGTGAACTGCGACTCAGCGGGGTCACGAGCATCCGTTCGTGACTGCCGCTGTGCATCTCGTCCAGCAGGTTCGCGCCGGTCATCGAGGTTCCGAAGATTGCGATCATCGCTAGAACACCCGGGATGAACCAATTCCAGACGTTGCCCGAATCCGCCGCCCCCGGAACACCTTTCAACAGCGGTCCGAACAGGGCCAGCAGGATCAGCGGCTGAACGAGGCTGAAGATCACCGTGAACGGGTCACGGACGGTGGGCCGTAGTTCACGAACCAGGACGATCGAACTGTCTCGCATGAGGTTTGTTGTCATCAGAGTTCTCCTTGGATGCAGTGGGTCAGGCGGCTGCGGATTCGCGCAAGCTGCGCCCGGTGAGTGAGAGGAAGACATCGTCGAGGGTCGGACGGGTCGCTTGTGCCGTGCGTATGGTGATCGCCCGCTCGGTGGCCGCTGCGATCAATGTCGGCAGCATCACGTCGGCACCTTCCACCTCGAGCCCGACGGTCAGAGCATCGACCACCACGCCGCGGACCCGATCGAAACCGGTTGCCAGCCGGGCCAATTCGTCCGCGTCAGCGCTCGAGTCGAGGGTGAACTCGATGCTGTCCCCTGCCAGCCGGTCTTTCAGCACCGCCGCAGAATCGTCCGCGATCACCGTGCCCTTGTCGATGACCACCACCCGTTCGGCCATCGCGTCGGCCTCTTCGAGATAGTGCGTGGTCAGCACGATGGTCGCCCCGGTGTCTGTGCGCAGTCGCCCGATGTGCGTCCACAGGTTGGCCCGGCTCTGCGGATCCATCCCGGTGGTCGGTTCGTCGAGGAAGATCACCGGAGGGCGATGAACAATGCCCAGTGCGATGTCGAGTCGGCGACGCTGCCCACCGGAGAGTGTGCCGACCTTTCGGTTCTCCATGCCCGTCAGGTCGAGTGCGGTGATCAATTCGTCGGCGCGGGAGACACTTTCGGATTTCTTGATGCCATAGCACAGTCCTTGGGTCACGAGTTCCTCACGGACGCGCTGATTGTTGCCGCCACCGTTGCCCTGACCGACATAACCGATCTGTCGCCGGACCGCGTCGGGATCGTCGGCGATGTTCTGCCCGGCGACCCAGGCCGAGCCCGAGGTCGGACGCAGCAGTGTGGTGATCATGCGCAGGGTCGTCGACTTCCCGGCACCGTTCGGACCGAGCAGGGCCAGCAACTCCCCTTCCGCCACGGTCAGGTCTATTCCCTTGACCGCCTCGACCGTGTTCTTTCCCTGTTTGAATGTCTTGGTCAATGCCGCGACCTCGATCGCCGGCGCGGCCTTGTCGGTACCCAGTGTCATCTTGTGCCTCCAGAAGTTGCCCGTGAACTGCATTGACTTGAAGCTATGACGCAATGAGGACAGAATCGGTCCGCATTTTCTGGCAAAGTGATACGCATGTTGGACACGTCGGCGCGACTGCTCCGCCTCCTGAGCCTGTTGCAGACCCGGAAAGAATGGTCGGGCGCCGACTTGGCCGAACGGCTCAACATCACCACCCGCACGGTCCGGCGCGACATCGACCGACTCCGCGAACTCGGCTATCCGGTGGACGGCACGGTCGGGGTGGGCGGCGGCTACCAACTCGGCGCCGGCGCGGAGATGCCTCCGCTGCTCCTCGACGATCAGGAGGTCCTCGCGGTGGCCCTCGGGCTCGGAGCCGGTGCCACGGCGTCGGTCACCGGGCTCGACGAAGCCGGGGTGCGGGCGATGTCGAAGTTGCGGCAGGTGATGCCGTCCCGACTGCGTCACCGGCTCGATTCCCTCCAGATCGACGCCACCCCGATGCACGCGGCCGTATCCCAGGTCGAAGCGACCGTGCTGTCCGATGTGGCGGCGGTCTGCCACCGGCACGAACGCCTGCGGTTCGACTACCGTGCCCGCGACGGCGCCGAAACCCGCCGCGAAGTGGAGCCATATCGTTTGGTGCGCAGCGGATTACGCTGGTACCTGCTCGCCTGGGACCTCGGTCGGGACGACTGGCGTTCCTTCCGCGTCGATCGCCTGACCCCGAAGATCCCGACCGGCCCCAGGTTCACCCCACGCGAACTTCCAGAAGGTGGTGCCGCCGCGTTCATCGCCGCCAGCATCGGGTCCGTGTACCGGCAGTCCACTGCCCGGGTGCGGATCCACCGCCCCCTCCAACAGGTCGCGGAGATGGTCGATTCCGCCTGGGGTGAGGTCGAGAGTGGTGATGCCAACAGCTGCGAGGTCGCGCTCTTCGGCAAGTCGCTGACGTCGATTGCCCGGTGGCTGTACGCATTCGACGCCGACTTCACGATCATCTCTCCCGCGGAACTACGCACGGAATGCCGTATCGTCGCAGACTTCCACATCAAGACTGCCGAGCGTTATCGCAATGCCTGATCAGAAGTCGAGTCGGCTGGAGCATTCTCGCCCGGCAATGGCACCGACCCGGCTGTTGTCAGCATTGCCTTGAGTTCAGCGACCTCGCTCCGGAGCAGGTCTATGTGCGCCGCAGTCGCCGCCTGGTTCGCCGTGTCCTCTTCGGCAACTCGCTGAACAATCCAGGATGCCAACGTAGCGGTGACAACACCTATCAGACTGATCCCGCCGATCATCAAGAGCGCGGCGATGACCCGGCCGGTTGCCGAAACTGGCGCGTAGTCGCCATATCCGACCGTCGTGACAGTGGTGATCGACCACCAGAGCGCCTCACCGAACGACTGTATGCCCGCGTCGGCATGTGCCCGCTCGGCCTCCAGGATCGCCAGCGACGCAACATAGATGAGCAGAATGGCACTGGCCACCGTATAGATGATCACCCGTCCTCGAATGACTCCTCCGACGACCTTCTGGAACACACCGATCAAGATGACCAAGCGCAGCAGCCGCAGCGGCCGCAGAATCGGCAAGGCGACAATCGCCAGGTCGATGAGGTGGCGATAGAACCACCGAAAACGCTGCGTGGACAGAGTTATTGTCACTCATGGCGACTCACACGTATTTCTCACACCTCGTCTGGGAAGGTTCGACCGGCGGCGGGTATCGCGCGTATTCGCGCGACCACCGGGGCGTGACGCCACCGGCGCTCGACGAGATCGGACTGAGTGCCGATCCGCATTTCCGGGGCAACGACCAGTTGATGAATCCCGAACAACTCGTTGTGCTGGCGGCCAGTTCATGTCAACTTCTGTCATTCCTCGCCGTTGCCGCTCGCGCCGGAATTGATGTTCTGGGCTACGAGGACGATGCCTGCGGCGCAATGAGCGACGCTTCCACGCCGGCTCGCATCGACACCATCGATCTCTCACCCACCATCCGGGTGGCGCCGGGCACCGACACCGATCAGGTTCTGGCCATTGTCGAACAGGCCCACCACGGGTGCTACATCGCCAATTCGCTGAACACAGATGTCAGGGTCACCCCCACAATTCACCTCGAATGAAGTGCGCACCCCGGCTATATTCGACCGGTGATCACCACCGATTCCGCAAAGAATTACGCGCTCACCAGAAATCTTCTGATCCTTGTCGAGATCGCCAACGGGATCAAGATCTACAAACTGCGCCAGAACCGCTGAAGGGGCGCGGCCCCCGTGGATCCGATGGTCGGCAAGCTCGGTACCGCATACCTTTCGATCGAGGCCGGTGGATATGGTGAGGTGGTCCTCACCGTGAGCGGCGCGAGTCAAACGTTTGTGGCGACGTCGTCGGTCGACATCGCCCGTGGCGACGACATCTTGGTGATCGACCGGACCGATGACGGAAGCCTGGTTGTCGAGAAATGGTTTCCGTCCCCGAAGTGATTGCGCGCCGGCAGAAATAGCACCACCAACTGAAAGCAGGACGATTGATGCTCGGCTATCACGTGCCCGATCCCGACGAAGCCATGATCATCTCCGGAAAAAAGTCACACGACGAGAATGCACCATTCCTGGTGATCATCGGCCATGGCAAGTGGGTGATGCCGTTCTTCCGCCGCGTCAGCTATCTGTCCCTGGCGATGCACGAGGCCGCCATCGAAGAGACGTGTGTGACCACGCAGGGCATCCAACTCAAGGTCCGCGCGGTGATCGCACACAAGGTGGGGTCGGACACCGAGTCCATTGTCAATGCCGGACAACGATTCATCTCCGAACAGTCAAACGAGATGAATCAGCTGACCGGCCAGATCTTTTCGGGCCACCTGCGCTCCATCGTCGGGTCCATGACCGTCGAGCAGATCATTCGTGAACGCGACACCCTGGCCCGGCAGGTCCTCGATGCGTCGAAGCGTGAGCTGACCCTGATCGGCCTGAAGGTCGACTCCTTCCAGATCCAGTCGATCGACGATCTCGGTTCGGGTTACATCAAGTCCCTCGCCGCGCCCGAGGTCGCCCGGGTGCAGCGTGATGCCGCCGTCGCCCAGGCAGCTGCCGAGCAGCAAGCTGTGGAAGCCCAGCAGAAATCTGCACGGGCACAGGCGGACTACGAGCGCGAGACCGCCCTCAAGCGGGCCGAGATCAAATCCCAGACCGACAAGGCCAACGCCGAAGCCGCGCAGGCCGGTCCACTGGCCCAGGCCCGCGTGAACCAGGAGATCACCACGGAGCAGACCAAATTGGCGCAGACCACGGCAGAGCTGCGCGAGCGCCAACTTCTGTCCGAGGTGATCAAACCCGCGGAGGCCGAGGCACAGCGCACGCGCATCCTGGCCGAGGCCGAGGCCGCCGCCATCAGGATCCAGGCCGCTGCCGCCGCCGAGAACGACCGCATCTCACTCGACCAGCTGCTGATCGAGCAGCTGCCCGAGCTCGTCGAAGCGGTGTCCAAGGGTTTGGCCGGCGCGAATCTGACCGTGTTCAACGGGGCACAGGGTGTCAACGAACTCGCGACCAACGTCGTCGCACAGGGGATGTCGATCCTCGATACCGTGCAAGGCCGATTCGGTCAGAAAACAGAAGAAAGCTGACTCCGCTCGCGTTCCTCACATTCGCTCGCGCTACAGAGCGAGCGGGTGTGAGAACTGTGAGCAGGCCTGTCCATTGTTCGATGTCGGTGCGCGCAGAGGGATTTGAACCCCCGACCGCTGGTGTGTAAGACCAGAGCTCTACCGCTGAGCTATACGCGCAAGGCGGCTGAACGAAGGCGAGTTCGCCAGCCGCGACGGCGAGAGAAAACATTCGGACTCGCCGCCCATCCGATCACCCGAAGGTGCCGGACACACTCAAGAATTTAGCGTGGCCAGAGCTTTCTCCCAAAGCGACTGGTCACGGACCTGACCGGGATCCATCATCTCCGAAAAAGTGATGATCCCGTTCTTGTCGATGACGAACGTTCCGCGGTTCGGATAGCCCTTGTCGTGGTTCAAGACGCCATAGGCCTCCGACACCTCACCGTGCGGCCAGAAGTCCGCCAGGATCGGGAACAGATACCCCTGAGCCGACGACCACACCTTGTGCGTGGGTGAACTACCCACCGATACGGCGACGAACTCGGAATTCTCGTTCGAGAACAGGGGCAGCCGATCCCGGACCATGCTCAGTTCGCCCTCGCAGGTTCCGGTGAACGCCAGTGGAAAGAACACCAGCAGAACGTTCTTCTTGCCGTGGTAGTCGGCGAGACTGACCACTTGATTGTTTTGGTCACGCAGGCTGAAGCCGGGAGCCTCGGTTCCCACCTGGAGCTCCCGACCGAGAGAGGAAGTCATGCTCTCTTGCCGACCCGCGTCTTCGGTTGGACCAAGCGCGATCCCAGCCATTCGCCGAAACTCACGGCGCTGGTCTGGGTGAGACCTGCTGTCGGGGCGGCCTCGGCGACCTCGGTGGGGTCGACGTATCCCTCGTTGCCGGTTTTCGGCGACAACACCCAGACGAATCCGTCATCGGCAAGTGGTCCGATGGCGTCCATCAATGTATCGACCAGGTCCCCGTCACCGTCGCGCCACCACAGCACGACCATGTCGACGACCTCGTCCGAATCCTCATCGACCATCTCAGCGTCGATGGTGTCTTCGATGAGGCCGCGCAGGTCGTCGTCGGTGTCCTCATCCCACCCCAGCTCCTGCACGATCATGCCCGCTGTCACTCCCAGCTTCTGGGCGCGATCACCATCTGAAGCGGCAACCAACGCGACGACCTCCTGTCAAAAAATGGGTGAACACGGTTTCGTGCCCACTTAGATCACTCAAGCGAACAGGGTAAACCCCCAAGTTGCAAGCCGAATGCCGGTTTTTCAATCGGAAAGCCCCCCGCAAACGTCCACCACCTTGTTCCGCGCCTCGATCCACTGCCCCGCCGGTTCGTTGAGGCCGGACTGATTTTGGCCCTCTATCGCCCGCACCAGCTCCTGGTTCCGGACGAAAAATGCGCTGACAAGTCGGCTCAACGAAGCGTCGACGTCAGGCACCAATTTGGCCTTGATCACCTGCTCACCGGCGTTGAGCTGATCGATCGCGACCTGTGCGGCGCCACCGATCGCCGAATACGACTGCACTTCATTGAGTTTGGTCACGAAGTCGTTGTAGTTGCCGAGCATCGTCACCACGGTGGTGGTGAACTGCGAGCACAATTCCAGCGTGAGATTTCTGGCGGCTTGCGCGCGCCGCGCCGAGTCGGCGGCCCGTGACTGCGCCGCTGCCACTGACTGCTCACTCCGGTACGCCGACACCTGGCGCCCGTCGACAGAACTCGCGCCGTCGATCGTGGCCGCGCACCCGGTCACGCCCAACCCGACAACCGCACAGACGGCCACACCCCAAACTCTCACAGACCAGATACTGCCCGACGTGCGCGCAATAAGGCGACGAAACGCCCGTGGGTAGGGTTACTTTGCCGCGCACCGGTGCCTTTACTCATCAGTTGCGGCACGATTAAGACAACGTCGAAACCACACCCCGGTTCCGGCGGGTCAATCCCGTTGACGGCGGCCACCGCTGCCGAGTGACTCGAGGAGAAAGAGCACGCAGTGACTGACAGCAGTAACGCCCCAAAGAATCAGGCCCGTGTTCGGGTGATCCGGGAAGGTGTCGCGTCGTACCTGCCCGACATCGACCCGACCGAGACCGATGAATGGCTCGATTCATTCGATGGTCTCCTCGAGCACGCCGGGCCCGGCCGCGCACGGTATCTCCTGCTGCGTCTGCTCGAACGCGCCGGCGAGAAACGGGTGTCGATTCCGGCGCTCACCTCCACCGACTACGTCAATACGATCCCGACCGAGAACGAACCCTGGTTCCCGGGCGACGAAGAGGTCGAGCGCCGCTTCCGCTCATTCATCCGGTGGAACGCCGCGGTCATGGTGCACCGCGCCCAGCGTCCCGGCGTCGGCGTCGGCGGGCACATCTCCACCTACGCGTCGTCCGCGGCGCTGTACGAGGTCGGCTTCAACCACTTCTTCCGCGGCCAGGACCACCCCGGTGGCGGCGACCAGATCTTCATCCAGGGCCACGCCTCCCCCGGTATCTACGCCCGCGCCTTCCTCGAAGGCCGCATCGACGAATCCCGCATGGACGGCTTCCGCCAGGAGCATTCCCACGCCGGCGGCGGCCTGCCGTCGTACCCGCATCCACGCTTGATGCCCGATTTCTGGCAATTCCCAACGGTTTCCATGGGCCTGGGTCCCATGAACGCCATCTACCAGGCGCGCTTCAACCACTACCTGAACGACCGGGGTATCAAGAACACAGAGGATCAGCACGTCTGGGCATTCCTCGGCGACGGTGAGATGGACGAACCCGAGTCGCGCGGCCTGGCGCATGTCGCGGCCACCGAGGGTCTGGACAACCTGACGTTCGTGGTGAACTGCAACCTGCAGCGTCTCGACGGCCCGGTCCGTGGCAACGGCAAGATCATCCAGGAACTCGAGTCGTTCTTCCGCGGTGCCGGTTGGAACGTCATCAAGGTGATCTGGGGCCGCGAGTGGGACTCGCTGCTTCAGAAGGACCGCGACGGTGCGCTGGTCAATCTGATGAACAGCACCCCCGACGGCGACTACCAGACCTACAAGGCCAACGACGGCGCATTCGTGCGCGAGCACTTCTTCGGGCGCGATCCGCGCACCAAGGAGCTCGTCAAAGACCTCAGCGACGCCGAGATCTGGCGCCTCAAGCGCGGTGGTCACGACTACCGCAAGGTGCATGCGGCGTACGCATCGGCACTGGCCCACAAGGGACAGCCGACGGTCATCCTGGCCCACACGATCAAGGGCTACACGCTCGGCAAGCACTTCGAGGGCCGCAACGCCACGCACCAGATGAAGAAGCTGACACTCGACGATCTCAAGGACTTCCGGGACAGCACCCGCATCCCGATCAGCGATGCCGAGCTCGAAAAAGACCCGTACCTGCCGCCGTACTACCACCCCGGGGCCGACTCCCCCGAGATCCAGTACATGCTCGATCGCCGCAAGCAACTGGGCGGGTTCCTGCCTGCGCGGCGCACCAAGAGCAAGGTGCTCAAGCCCGACACCAGCGGCGCCATCAAACTCGCGGCCAAGGGTTCGGGCAAGCAGCAGGTCGCCACGACGATGGCCATCGTGCGCATCTTCAAAGAATTGATGCGCGACAAGGAGATCGGCAAGCGACTCGTGCCGATCATTCCGGACGAGGCCCGTACGTTCGGGATGGACTCCTGGTTCCCGACGCTCAAGATCTACAACCGCAACGGCCAGCTGTACACCTCGGTCGACGCCGAACTGATGCTCGCCTACAAGGAGAGCCCCGAGGGCCAGATCCTGCACGAGGGCATCAACGAAGCCGGATCCACGGCGTCGTTCACCGCGGTCGGTACCTCGTATGCCACCCACGATGAGCCGATGATCCCGCTGTACATCTTCTATTCGATGTTCGGGTTCCAGCGCACGGGCGACGGCCTGTGGGCCGCCGCGGACCAGATGGCCCGCGGATTCGTGCTCGGCGCCACTGCCGGTCGCACCACCCTGACCGGTGAGGGTCTGCAGCACGCCGACGGTCATTCACTGGTGCTGGCCTCGACCAACCCGGCGGCGGTGGCCTACGACCCCGCGTTCGGTTACGAGCTGGCACACATCATCTCCGACGGCCTGCGGCGGATGTACGGCGAAGATCCCGAGAACATCTTCTACTACATCACCATCTACAACGAGCCGATCACCCAGCCTGCGCAGCCCGAAAACCTTGATATCGCAGGCCTTCTCAAGGGCATCTACAAGTTCGCCGATGCCCCCGAGGGCAAGCAGTACCCGGCCAACATCCTGGTCTCGGGTGTCACGATGCCGAGCGCTCTGAAGGCACAGCAGTTGCTGGCCGACGAGTGGAACGTCGGGGCGAGCATCTACTCGGTGACGTCGTGGGGCGAGCTGGCCCGGGACGGGGTCGAGTACGAGAAAGCAGCGTTGCGTGAACCTGCCGGCAGTCATCCGCAACCCTTCGCCACGGAGGTCCTTGCCGATACCGACGGACCGTTCGTTGCGGCGACCGACTACATGCGGGGTGTGCCGGAACTGATCCGTGCCTGGGTCCCGGGCACGTACCTCACCCTGGGAACCGACGGTTTCGGATTCTCCGACACCCGACCGGCCGCTCGCCGCTACTTCAACGTCGATGGTGAGTCCATCGCGGTCGGTGTCCTCTCGGCACTGGCGCGCGACGGCCATATCGACATCAAGGTTGCCGCCGAGGCTGCCGAGAAGTATCAGATCGAAGATGTACTGGCTGCTCCGAAGCAGACCAGCGATCCGGGTCCCGGCGCCTGATCGTTCCGCACCCCCCCACCGACCGCCCATCCGTCACCCGACGGGTGGGCGGTCGGCGGTTGCGGTCGTCATGTTTCCCAATCGGGCGCGCCTCTGACATAGATTGAAGCCATGACTGAGTCCCGTACGGGTGATCAGCCCGTAGGCGATCTCTTCGGCCCGCGTGGCGCCCACGTCCCGGCACCGGCGAATGTTCACGACGCCCTGCCGGACACCCTGCTCCGCCGGGTGAAGCAGTACAGCGGACGACTGGCCACCGAAGCCGTTCACTCGATGCAGGAACAGTTGCCCTATTTCGAGGATCTCGAGGCGGGTCAACGGGCCAGTGTCCAGCTCGTGGTCCAGACCGCGGTGGTGAACTTTGTCGAATGGCTCCAGGATCCCGAGGGCAACGTCAAGTTCACGGTGCAGGCCTTCCAGGTGGTCCCCCAGGACCTCGCCCGCCGGATCAGCCTGCTGCAGACCGTCGAGATGGTCCGCGTGGCGATGGAGTTCTTCGAGAAGTGGCTGCCACTTCTGGCCCGCAACGACGCCCAGCTCCGCGCCCTGACCGAGGCCGTCCTGCGCTACGGCCGTGAGATCGGGTTCGCCGCCGCCTCGATCTATGCATCCGCCGCCGAATCCCGCGGCGCCTGGGACTCTCGACTCGAGGCGCTGGTCGTCGACGCCGTGGTCCGCGGTGACACCGGCCCGACCCTGCTGTCCCGGGCGGCGGCACTCAACTGGGACACCGAGGCCACCGCCACCGTCGTCGTGGGGATGCCGCCACCCGAGCGGAACGTCTCGGTACCCCTGGCCGTGCACAACACCGCACGTCAACACGGCCGCGCCGCACTATCGGTGGTTCAGGGCAGTCTCCTCGTCGCGATCGTCAGCGGCCCGGTGCCGCTGGACGACCCTTTCATCACCGATCTGCTCCTCCTTTTCGCCGACGGCCCGGTGGTCATCGGTCCCACCAGGCCCAACCTGGGGGCCGCCCACGCCAGTGCCATCGACGCCCTGGCCGGCATCGAGGCGGTGGCCGGTTGGCCCAGTGCGCCCCGTCCCGTTCACTCCCTCGAGCTCCTGCCCGAACGCGCACTGCTCGGCGATCAGGCCGCGATGACCACATTGAGCGATGCTCTGGTCAAGCCACTCGCCAAGGGCGGTGACACCCTGACCGCCACCCTTGACGCCTACCTCGATTCCGGAGGATCCGTCGAGTCGTGTGCGCGTCAACTATTCGTTCATCCCAATACTGTGAGATATCGACTAAAAAGAATTTCGGACATTACTGGTCGCGATCCGATGAACCCCCGTGATGCTTACGTTCTGAGAGTCGCAACAACTGTGGGCAGATTGGCACGGGTCAGACACGACATGCGCACAATTTTCCCTACAGTCACACCAGCCACAGGTTCGAACGAGTAAAAACTACGGTTGTGCATCAATTCACATCGATGTAACGGATATCGGTGAGGTGACGATGCAGGCACGCTGTTGTGCACTTTTGTGGAGTTCCCACAAAGGCGTCGCCGAAGGTTCATTGCGTCCAGCACCTTCATCGAGGGCGAATAGGGTGTTCTCTGATCAGGTGCTCACCTTGCTTGCGCCCGGACAGGGCTCTCAGACCGTCGGAATGCTCACGCCTTGGCTTGAGCTGCCCGGCGCACGCGACCAGGTTGCGTCCTGGTCGAAGCTGACGAGCCTTGACATCGAACGCCTCGGAACCACCGCCACGGCCGACGAGATCACCGACACCGCAGTCACACAGCCGCTGGTTGTGGTCTCGGCACTGCTCGCCTACGAGGAGATCAGCAAGCGCTCTGCGTTGCCCTCGGACACCCTGGTCGCCGGCCATTCCGTCGGAGAGTTGGCCGCCGCCGCCATCGCCGGCGTGCTGACCGCCGATGAGGCCGTGTCACTGGCCGCGATCCGCGGAGCCGAGATGGCCAAGGCCTGCGCCCTCGAGCCCACCACCATGGCCGCCGTCCTCGGTGGCGATGAGGCAACCGTGCTGGCCCGCCTCGAAGAACTCGATCTGGTTCCCGCCAACCGCAACGCGGCCGGGCAGATCGTGGCCGCCGGAGCCGTAGACGCGATCGATGAATTGATCGCCAACCCGCCGGAGAAGGCCCGTATCCGCAAGCTCGCCGTCGCCGGCGCATTCCACACGCGGTACATGGCTCCGGCCCAGGACGCCGTGGCACGTGCCGCAGCCGGCATCACGCCGTCACAGCCGACCCGACCGCTGCTCTCCAACTCCGACGGGGCACCGGTCAAGGACGGCCGTGACGCACTCGATAAACTCGTTGCTCAGGTCACCCGGCCCGTGCGGTGGGACCTGTGCTCGCAGACCATGCGCGAGCTCTCCACCACCGGATTGATCGAGCTGCCCCCAGCCGGAACACTTGCCGGCATCGCGAAGCGTGAGCTGAAGGGAACACCGACCCTCGCGCTCAAGACCCCCGACGACCTCGCGGGCATCACCGAACTTGGATAGCGACGGCGGCACGCCTGTGCCGTCGTCCCCGGGAGATGTAGGAGAGCACAGTTGCTCGCCACATCCGTCCAAAGCAGCGCATCAGCACTGTTCTCCGGAAAACACTCGCAACACGAATATGAAGGGAGCCACACAGTGGCCGCCGCCCAGGAAGAAATCATTGCCGGACTCGCTGAGATCATCGAGGAGGTCACCGGCATTGAACCCTCTGAGGTGACTGTGGAGAAGTCGTTCGTCGACGACCTCGATATCGATTCTCTGTCGATGGTCGAAATCGCAGTGCAGACCGAAGACAAGTACGGCGTCAAGATCCCCGATGAGGATCTCGCCGGACTGCGCACCGTCGGTGACGCCGTCAACTACATCCAGAAGCTCGAAGCCGAGAACGCCGATGCCGCCGACGCCATCCGCGCAAAGCTCGACTCCGACAAGAACACCGGTGAGTGACAGACTGTGACTAACTCTCTTCGCGATTACTCCACCCTCGGCGGGAATTTCCCGAACGTGGTTGTGACCTCCATGGTCGCGACCACCTCCATCGGCGAAGACCTCGATTCGACGTGGAAGGGTCTTCTCGCCGGAGAGAGTGGCATCAAAACCCTCACCGATGACTGGGTCGAGGAGTACGAGCTTCCCGTCCGGTTCGGTGGGCGTCTGGTGAAGGATCCGTCGACGGAGGTCTCACGGGTCCAGGCCCGTCGCATGGCCTACGTCGAGCGGGTCGCCTATGTCATGGGTAAGCGTCTGTGGGCCCAGGCCGGCGAACCCGATGTCGACAAAGAGCGCCTCGGCGTTGTCATCGGTACCGGCCAGGGCGGCGCTGACGCGCTCATCGAGGCCTACAACTCGATGCACACCACCGGCAACTACCGCAAGGTCTCCCCGCTCGCCGTACCGATGGCCATGCCCAACGGCCCGGCCGCGGTGGTCGGACTCGAGATCGGCGCCAAGGCCGGTGTGATCACACCCGTCTCGGCCTGCTCCTCGGGTTCCGAAGCGATCGCGCACGCCTGGCGTCAGATCGTCATGGGTGACGCCGACATGGTCGTCACCGGTGGCGTGGAGGGTCATATCGACTCGGTGCCCATCGCCAGCTTCGCGATGATGCGTGCGATGAGCACCCGCAATGAGGATCCGGCGTCTGCGTCTCGTCCGTTCGACAAGGACCGGGACGGCTTCGTCTTCGGTGAGGCCGCGGCCATGATGGTCATCGAACGCGAAGATCACGCCATCGCCCGGGGCGCGCACATCCATGCGCGGCTACTCGGTGCCGGGATCACCTCCGATGGGTATCACCTGGTCGCACCTGATCCGGAGGGCACCGGCGCCGCTCGCGCGATGACGCGCGCACTCCAGACCGCAGGACTCGGCAAGTCCGACATCACGCACGTGAACGCGCACGCCACGTCCACGTCGGTCGGTGACACCGCCGAGGCCCTGGCGATCAACATCGCGGTGGGCAACCACGCAGCGGTGTACGCACCGAAGTCTGCCCTCGGGCATTCCATCGGCGCAGTGGGTGCGCTGGAGTCGATCCTGACGGTCAAGGCCGTTGAGGAGGGTGTCATTCCTCCGACGCTCAATCTCGACAATCAGGATCCCGAGTGTGACATCGACGTCGTTCACGGCGAGCCCCGTTACGGACAGATCGACTACGCCATCAACAACTCGTTCGGATTCGGTGGGCACAACGTTGCGCTCGCCTTTGGGCGCTACTGAACCCACCGCCCCTGAGCCAGTTCTCTGGCGGGCGCTGAAGATCTAAGGAGACTCATGACCACCATGGCCCCGATCACACAGCAAGAGGAATCCATTGATCCTCGGGATCCCTTGCTGCGGTTGACCAATTTCTTCGACGAAGCATCCATGTCGTTGCTGCACCCCCGCGACAAGTCGGGTGTGCAGGCCGCCGTCGGGCGGGTGAACGGTGTCCGCACCGTCGCCTACTGCACCGACGGCACCGTAATGGGCGGGGCCATGGGGGTGGTGGGCTGCAAGCACATCGTCAACTCCATCGATACCGCCATCGCCGAGCAGGCCCCGGTTGTCGGGATCTGGCATTCCGGTGGTGCCCGACTGGCCGAGGGCGTCGAAGCCCTTCATGCCGTCGGCCAGGTGTTCGAGGCGATGGTCCGGGCGTCCGGATACATCCCGCAGATCTCGATCGTCGTCGGCTTCGCCGCCGGCGGCGCGGCCTACGGCCCGGCACTGACCGACGTCGTCATCATGGCGCCGGCCGGCCGCGTGTTCGTCACCGGCCCGGACGTCGTCAAGAGCGTCACCGGCGAGGTCGTCGACATGGAGTCGCTCGGCGGGCCGCTCACCCACGGCAAGAAGTCGGGCGTCTCGCACATCACCGCAGACTCCGAACCCGACGCCTACTGGCGTGCCCGTCGCCTGATCGGAACCTTCGGTCAGCAGGGACATTTCAGTCGGCAGAAGGCCGAGGCCGGCGATACCGACCTGCGGGCCCTGATGCCCGAATCGAACCGTCGTGCATACGACGTCCATCCGATCGTGCGGGCCCTGCTCGACACGGACGTGGCTGCGGACGGCGAAACCGAGATCTCGAGTTTCGAAGAGCTGCAGGCAAAGTGGGCACCGAACATCACGATCGGTTTCGGCAGGCTCTCCGGACGCAGTGTCGGCGTCATCGCCAACAACCCGCTGCGCATGGGTGGCTGCCTCAACTCCGAGAGTGCTGAGAAGGCCGCTCGGTTCGTCCGTCTCTGTGACGCGTTCGGCGTTCCGCTGATCGTGATGACCGACGTCCCGGGCTACCTGCCCGGTGTCGGCCAGGAATGGGACGGCGTTGTGCGTCGCGGCGCCAAGCTGCTGCACGCGTTCGCCGAATGCTCGGTCCCCCGCGTCACCCTGGTCACCCGCAAGATCTACGGTGGCGCCTACATCGCGATGAACTCGCGGGCCCTGGGCGCCACGGCAGTCTTCGCGTGGCCCGGTTCCGAGGTCGCCGTGATGGGCGCCAAGGCCGCGGTCGGCATCCTGCACAAGAAGGCACTGGCCGCCGCACCCGACGACGAGCGCGAGGCACTGCACGATCGCCTGGCTGTCGAGCACGAAGCCATCGCCGGTGGCGTTGGCCGTGCGCAGTCGATCGGCGTGGTCGACGAGATCATCGACCCGGCCAAGACCCGCAGCATCATCGCCGAGGCACTCGCTTCGGCACCGGCTCGCCGCGGACGCCACAAGAACATCCCCTTGTGATCTGACGCGGTGATCTGACGCGATGATCTGACAAAGACACATGAAAGCGGGCCCGGACTGAAAAGTCCGGGCCCGCTTTCGTGATGGTGTCGTGTGCCGGCGTTGTGCGGATCAGCCGACGCGCTGGTGCAACCAGGTGACCTCGGCGCCCGCGCCACCCATGCGGAAGGGCTCCAACGCCTCATCCCAGGCCGTGCCCAGCGCGGCATCGAGCGCACCGGCGAGTTCCATCCCGTCGGCATGCGATGCCATCAGTGAGCGCAACTGCAACTCACCGACGATCACGTCACCGTTGGCGCTCATCGACCCCCGCCACAGACCGAGTCCGGGGACGAAGCAGAACCGTTCGCCGTCCACACCCTCGCTGGCGTTCTCGGTGATCTCGAAACGCAGGGCCGACCACTCGCGCAGAGCGTTGGCCAGGCGCGCACCGGTACCCACCGGTCCCTGCCAATCGACGGTGGCCCGCTGCAGACCTGGGCTGGCTTCCTGTGCCGACCACTTCAGATTCGCGCGGGCATCAAGAGTCGACGAGAGCGCCCACTCGACATGCGGGCACAACGCGACCGGTGCGGAATGTATAAAAACCACACCTGCCGTTACGTCCGCAAACTGATTAAGGTTGCGCACTTTCCACCTCCGGTTTCGACGAGGAACGTCTTCCCCAACGCCTGGCGAAACCACGGTAGATACCACACACTTGTTATTTATTGTGC
The DNA here is from genome assembly GCF_059553375.1 of Williamsia sp. z71. Classification (NCBI taxonomy): domain Bacteria; kingdom Bacillati; phylum Actinomycetota; class Actinomycetes; order Mycobacteriales; family Nocardiaceae; genus Williamsia; species Williamsia sp. z71. Next base: position 408,595 of record NZ_JCANWX010000002.1, on the reverse strand, counting down.
CTCATGTGACCCGTGTTGCGCTAGTGTCCCATGGGTATTGAGTGAAAATAGTTTTCAATCGGAAAGAACTGACACCAGGGAATCGTTGAACTCGCTCCACAGCGGTTTCGCCCAGGCACCGAAGGCCCGATCGGTGAGAACCACGCATGCCGCCGACAGCGCCGGGTCCACCCACAGGAACGTCCCCGACTGACCGAAGTGACCAAAGGTCTCCGGGCTGTTCCGGCTCCCCGTCCAGTGCGGGCTCTTGTGCGACCGCAGCTCGTAACCCAGTCCCCAGTCGCAGGGGCGGTGCTTGCCGTATCCCGGGACGAATCCGTCCAGGCCCGGGAACTGCACCGATGTCGCCTCGCGGAACAGATCCGCGGAGACCAGCTCGGGTGCGAGCAGTTCCGCGGCGAACGCGGCCAGGTCCGCGACCGTGGAACGCGCGCCGTGACCGGCCGAACCCGCCAGGCCGGTCGAGGTCATCCCGAGGGGTTCACAGACGGCCTGCTCGAGATATTCCGGGAAAGCGATGTCGGCCTCGGTTTCGATCAGCTCGGCCATCACCTCGAAACCGGCGCTCGAGTAGATGCGCTGCTCCCCCACCCCGGCAACCACTTCGCGGGTGCCGAAGTCCAGGCCCGAGGCGTGCGTCAGCAGATGCCGCACAGTGGAGCCGGGCGGGCCGGCCGGCTGGTCGAGTTCGACCGCCCCCTCCTCGACCGCGACCAGCGCCGCGTGCGCCGCAAGCAGTTTGGTGACCGACGCGAGCGCGAACACCTGCGTGGTGTCACCGTGTTGTTCGATCACCTGTCCACCGGACACCACCGCTGCCGAGACGTGATCCACGGGCCAGCTGTCGAGTTGTTTGAGCATGGTGCCCATGCCATCACGCCGGGTGCGTGCGCGGCAACTGACTCGGGCCGGTGAGTGGTTGTTGCCACTCACCGGCCCGTGGCCATCTCAAAGCCGAGCGATCAGACGGTGCGGTCCTCGTCGGTGAAACGAATCACGCCGCGAATGTTCTTGCCGTCCAGCATGTCCTGGTAGCCCTCATTGATCTGATCGAGGCGGTACTGCCGCGTGACCATGTCGTCGAGGTTGAGCTTGCCCATCTTGTACAGCGAGAGCAGCTGCGGGATATCGATCTTCGGGCTACCACCACCGAAGATGCTCCCCTGCAGATTCTTCTGGAGCAGGGTCAGCATCGCGAGGTTGAGCGTCACCTCGGTCTCCATCATGTTGCCCATACCGGTCAGCACGCAGGTGCCGGCCTTGGCCGTGATGCCCATCCACAGGTCGACATCCTTGCCGTGCACTTCACCGACGGTGACGATGACCTTCTTGGCCATGCCTCCGGCAGTCACCTCGGCAATCGTCATCGCGGCCTCTTCAACGCTGGCGAACGCGTGGGTCGCGCCGAACTTCATGGCCTGTTCGCGCTTCCACTCCACCGGATCGATGGCGAAGACGTTGCGGGCGCCCGAGATCACTGCGCCCTGGAGCGCAGCGATACCAACACCTCCACAGCCGATGATCGCGACGTCTTCTCCCGGCTTCACATTGGCGCTATGAGTGGCCGATCCATACCCGGTCGGCACACCACAACCGACGAGACAGGCGACCTCGAACGGGATCGACGGGTCGATCTTCACGACGGACGTCTCGTGCACCACCATGTACGGCGAGAAGGTGCCGAGCAGGGTCATCGGGTAGACGTTCTCCCCTGCGGCGGTCTGGATTCGGAACGTATGATCCGACACCGCCTCGCCCTGGAGGAGCATTGCGCCGAAATCGCACAGATTGCTCTGGCCCGATCGGCACGACGGACATTTGCCACACGACGGGATGAAGGACAGCACCACGTGGTCGCCGACCTCGAAATCGGTGACACCCTCACCGACCTGCTCGATCACACCGGCACCCTCGTGCCCGCCGAGCACGGGGAACCCACCCATCGGGATGCCTCCGGTCACCAGATGGTGATCGGAGTGGCACATGCCCGCGGCTTCCATCCGGATCTTGACCTCACTGGGCCGCGGGTCGCCGATCTCGATCTCTTCGATCGCCCACTTCTCATTGAAGTTCCTGAGCAATGCACCTTTTGTCTTCATCGAATCCTCTCAATCGCGGCACGCACGGGTGCCTACAAGCCGCCGCACCCGGCCAGGGCCGGAGAGCAACTTCGAACAGAACAGTGACCGCAATCACGGTCTTGGGAAAAGTGTAACGTGTTTCAGTTTTGCCGCCAGTGCCAGTTGGGCGACGTGTCAGTGCAGTCCGGCATCCTTGCCGCCGTACTCCTTACGAAGCGACGGCTTGACGACCTTGCCGGATGCGTTGCGCGGCAACTCATCGATGATGATCATTTCCTTGGGCTGCTTGAATCGCGCGAGGTGTTCGTTCAGGAACTCGATCAGCTCATCGAACTCGAGCGTCTGCTCCGGCTTCAGGACGACGATCGCCACCGGCACCTCGCCCCAGCGATCATCGGCCCGGCCGACCACCGCGGCCTCGAGGATCTTCGGATGCGCAAAGAGCGCATTCTCGACCTCGGCACAGTAGATGTTCTCGCCGCCGGAGATGATCATGTCTTTCTTACGGTCGACGACGTAGACGAACCCCTCTTCGTCCATTCGCACCAGATCACCGGAGTGGAACCAGCCACCGGCAAACGCATCCGCCGTCCCCTGCGGGTTCTGCCAGTAGCCTTCCATCATCGTCGGTCCGCGGTAGACGATCTCGCCGACCTCTCCCACCGGGACATCGTTCATCTCCGCATCGACCACCCGCGCCTGCACGGCAGGGATCACCTGACCGACCGAACCGAGTTTGCGTAACGCATCCTTGCCTTCGAGCACACAGGTGATCGGCGACATCTCGGTCTGCCCGAACACCGCGACGTTCACCGCGTCCGGGAAGGTGTCGGACATCGCGCGCAACACGGTGTCCGAGGCAGGCGCCGCACCCCACGAGATGACCCGGAGTTTGAGGTTGCGCGGCGTGGCCTGCTGTACCGCACACACCACCTGCCACTGCGCGGGCACCAGGAAGATCGAGGTGATCTCTTCCGCCTCGAGCACATCGAGCAACGCCTCGGGGTCGAACGCACCGAGCGGATGGATCACCGTGGGCACCCCCATGTAGAACAGCGGTGCCATCGCACCCATCGCCGCGATGTGGAACATCGGCGCCACGCACGAACCGATGTCGTCGGTCCGGATCTGCAGAGCCGAGATACAGGTCACCGCCTGCGCCTGCATGTTTGCGTGGGAAAGCATGGCGCCCTTGGGTTTACCCGTTGTCCCCGAGGTGTACATGATCATCGCGGTGGAGTTCTCCGGCACATCGATCGCCGGCAGGTCGGACGAACCCTCGGCGACGAGCGTCTCGAAGTCCAGAGCGTTCTCCACGTCGGAGGGTCCGACGATGATCAGGTGCCCCACCCCGGGCGTGCTCTTCCGGACCGCATCCGCCAGTGGAGCGAGCAGCGACTCGGTGACGACCACGGTGGCACCGGAATCGGCGATCAGGAACCCGATCTCGGGCGGTGTCATCCGGATGTTGACCGGCACCGCGATCGCACCGATCAGGTTTGCCCCGAAGATCACCTCGACGTATTCGCTGCGGTTGAGCATGAGCACCAGGACACGATCACCGAAGCGGACGCCGCGACGGTGCAATGCAGCGGCGAATGCGGTGGACCGCTCGTTCAGTTGCTTCCACGAGGTGTCCTGCCCGGCGAAGCGCAAGGCGACCGCGTCGGGCTTCATCTCCGCATGGCGACGGACATGGGTGTTCCAGTTGTTGCGCCGGGACCGGAATGGTTCCTCGACGAGATGGTCCGATTGGGGCAACGTGGTGCTCGTCATTTTCCACTTCCTTGTCGTGTGACCATTCGCCGAAATCGACCCCCGGCGATGATGATTCGATTGCTACTGAGATGCCGCTGTCGGTTTCGCCTTTTTGCCACGCGCGAATGCGGTGATGAGCGCCGCGAACTCGGGTGATTGCAAGAGCTCTGTCTGTCCCTCGGTCTCGAGCTCCAACGCCAGATCGAAGCCGGTCATGGTCTGCGCGTCGATGGCCTTCTTGGTCAACGTCAGCGCCCGCGGTGAGGCGGCCAGCAGTTTGTCGACCACCTGATCAACCTTCGGCGACAACGCTTCTGGCGCCAGGACCGCGGTCACCAAACCGTCGGCGAACGCCTGGGCCGCCGGCAACCGCTCACCGAGCAGTGCCAGTTCATTGGCCCGGGCGCGACCGACCGCCGCGGCGACTGTTGCCGTCGCCGCCCCATCCGGCATCAGTCCGATGTTGACAAAGGCGAGCAAGAAGTACGCGTTCTGGGAGGCGTAGATCAGGTCTGAGGCGAACGCGATCGAAGCGCCGATACCGACTGCTGCTCCGTCGACCACCGCGACAACCGGAACCTGCAGCGCCCGGACTGCCCGGACGACATCGGAACCGGCATTGATCGTCCGCTCGGCGCGTGCGCGGGCCTCGTCCTCAGTGGCCGGTGGCGGCGCCGTCGCCATCTCGATGAGGTCGGCACCGGTACAGAAATCCTGGCCCGGCGCCCCGATGACCACGACCCGGATCGAGGCGTCGTCCGCCCACGTCCCCAACACGTCGATCAGTTCCTGATTGGCCGCCGAATCGATCGAATTCTTCCGGGTGGGCCGGTTGATCAGAACGCGCGCAACACCCCGGTCGTCGACCGACGTGATCAGACCCTTGTCCCCTGGCATGCTCGCCACCCTAAGCTCAAATAATCACGATTGCGATGTAGATCACGTGAATCCACATTAACTTGTCAGATCTTCGCCAGACGCGTCAAGTGTTGGCCCGTCGCCCTTCCTCGCTGGTCGGCGGGACTCACCCCCTCTGCTGCAGAAGGTCTGTACCTGCCGCTAACATGGATAAATGGCTTCCGCCAACGGACGCGTCAACGACGCCCTCGCACCCGCTGCCGTCGCCCCGAGAACTCGGCAGCGACCGAAGGACCGTCGGGAACAGATAGTTCGGGTGGCTGCCGAGTCCTTCAGCGAACAGGGTTATTTCGCGACGGGTGTCGATCAGATCGCTGGAAAGGTGGGCATCAGCGGCCCGGCCCTGTACCGCCACTTCCCCAACAAATATGCGCTGTTCTCCGAGACCGTCCGCACTCTGGGCGCCGACCTTGACAGTGCGATGGCGCAGGTACCGGTCCTGCCCGGCGAGCCCGAACGCGAGTTGCATCTGCTCATCACCGAACTCACCCAGACCACCATCGAAAACCGGTCGCGCGGGGCGCTCTACCGGTGGGAGGCGCGATACCTCAATCCTGAAGACCGCCGGGACCTCGGCCGGCTGGTCGGCCGGCTGCACGCCCGCTTCGCTGCGCTTCTCGATCAGATACACCCGGAGCTGTCGGCCGGCGGCGAACCCCAGCCGGGTCGTCTCGGCACCGACGCGCAGTACCTCAGCGGCGCGGTGCTCAGCGTCATCGGATCGATCACCACGCACCGGGCATCGTTACCCCGCAAGCGGATCGAGGCGGTGATCCTCGACGCCGCGATGAATGTGTCCCGCACCGACCTGCCGCCGAATGATCCGGCCCCCTCGACCACACGACCGGCGGTGTCGGTGGGCCTGCCGATGGCGTCCAAGCGGGAGGCCTTGTTGACTGAGGCGATCCGGTTGATGAGCGCCCGCGGATTCCACGACGTGACGATGGAGGAGATCGGCGCCGCGGTCGGCATGAACCAATCGGGCGTGTACCGGCACTTCGATACCAAGGTCGCCATGCTCTCGACCGCCTTCGCGCGGGCCAGTGACCGCATCACCGCGGGGATCAGCGACGCCCTCGCCGAGTCGGCAACCCCGGACGAAGCCGTCGACAAGCTGGTCCGCAGATACGTGGACCTCTCGTTCGCGAACAGCGACCTGCTCAATCTCTACCTGTCCGAGATCGGCAGCGTGCCCGAACCGCAGCGTGTCGAACTCCGCGATCAGCAGCGTCGCAACGTCGAGGAGTGGGCCCAACTGGTCGGCCAGGTCCGGCCGGGCCTCAATCCCGTCGAGGCCCGATACCTGGTGCACGCTGCGTTCAACACCGTCCTCGACCTCGGTAACTGGGTGCGTTACGACCCCCGCCCGGCCACCAAACGCCGGATCGAGGCCGTGATGACCACGATCCTGCGCCCGCACACCTGAGCGCCGCCCGGATCGTCCGTCAGACCACCTCGAAGTCCTTGATCAGCCACTTGCCGTCCACCAGTTCGAGCGTCACCTTGACCATCGACTCGTATCGGATCCCCTCAGGCAGTTGGGCATCTGTCTGTGGCGACTTGACGGTCTGATCCATCGCCACCAACACCACCGCCGTCGTCGGTGAAATCGATTGCAGTGCAGCATCTTTGGCGTACGCCGACGCAACCGCCTGCGCGCCGGCACTGCCTTCGCGAGCCTGCCTCGAGCCCTCGATGAAGTCCTTCGCGAACGCCGGAGTCGAAATATCGGTGATCCGGGAATCGAGCTCGGCGAAGTTCGCGGAGTCGTAGGTCAGCAGTGCGGCGGCATACTCACCCGCGGCCGTGACCGCTCCGGGTCGCAATTCATCGAGTCGATCACCACCGGCGGCCCGGTTGTCGGCCTCGCGATACAGATGGGCCAGCACCCCGGTGGCGACCAGTGCGGCGACCAACAGGATCGAGAGCACCGGGACGGCCCAGCCCACTCGCCGGCGGACCGGCTCATCGCCGATCTTCCCCGACGTCGGCCCGGCGCCACGTCCCCGAGCGGACCGCCGCTGTTCGCGGGCCGCCTCCTTGGCCCGCTTTGCCTCGGCGGCAGCGCGCATCTTCTCGCGGTTGCGACGATTCGTCTCGAGGAACTCCTCCGAATCGAACGGCGACGGATCCGCCCGGACCTCCGAATCGGTGTCGGTCGCCGCGATCTCGCGATCGACCCCGGTAGCCGCGGTCGTCGCGGGTTCAGGCTTGGGCGAGTCACCGGGTTCGGCGTTTCGATCAACCTTCGCTTTCGGACTCATGCCGCCAATGTAAGCCCTCCTGCGACCGGCACCACACCACCGCTCGCTCACGTCGCGCCGGAATCCAGGTATTCCATCACATATATGTGATGTGTTACTTTCACCGTGAGTCGAACCCTATTTCAGGAGCATCGTCATGACCACTTTCACGCCCGAACAGGCCGATTTCGCCAAATCGGTCGCAGACTTCTGCGCCCGGGAGGCCGGCACCCGCGAACAGCGCGACGCTCTGACCGCCGGCGGCGCAGAGCTGCACTCGGTGGAGCTCTACAAGAAGATGGCGGACCTCGGATGGGCCGGAATCCTGGTGCCCGAAGAGTACGGCGGCGCCGGTGCCGGAAACATGGAGATGTGCATCCTGCTCGAGGAGGCAATGCGAGGCAATGCCCCGATCGGTGGCATCGGCCCGACCCTGATCACCGCTGCGGCCTACCAGAAGTTCGCCGACGAGCCGATGAAAAAAGAAGTTCTCGCCGATGTTGTTGCCGGCGAATCGCTCTCGATCTCGATGTCCGAACCCGAGGCGGGCTCCGACGTCGCCGCGCTCACCTGCCGGGCCGAGAAGGTCGATGGCGGCTGGGTCATCAACGGCCAGAAGACCTGGTGCTCCAACGCACACTTCGCCAAGAGCATCCTGCTCGTCGCCCGGACGGATCGCACCGGCAAGAAACACGAGGGCCTGACCCAGTTCCACATTCCCGCGGGTACCGAAGGCCTGGAGATCAGCGGCATCGACACGCTCGGCGGCCGCGAGGTCAACGACCTCTACTTCACCAACGTGCGCGTGCCGGACAGCGCGGTGGTCGGTGAGGTCGGCAACGGCTGGAACCAGCTCATGAGCGGACTCAACACCGAACGCCTCATCCTGGCCGCGATGCAACTCGGCGTCGCCGAACGTGCATTCGCCAATACCCTCGAGTTCGTCAGTGAGCGCAAGCAATTCGGTCGCCCGGTGGGTACCTTCCAGGCGCTGCGGCACCGCCTGGCAGACCACGCCACCGAGATCGAATGCACCAAACTGCTCGTCTACAGTGTGGCCGCACAGTCGGATGCGAATCCGAAGAAAATGCTGCCGCGCGAGGCGTCGATGGCCAAGCTCAAGGCCACCGAGGTCTCCAAGGCGATGACCATCGACGGCATGCAGATGATGGGTGGATACGGGTACGCAACGGAGTTCGATGCGGAGCGTTTGATGCGGGGTGCGATCATTTCCACCGTGTATGGCGGAACCAATGAGATCCAACGCGACATCATCGGCAAGACCTACGGTCTGTAACTTGCTCTGATGACCACACCTCGGGCGACCACGTCCCGATCCTCGCTGCGCCGGCGACCTCAACTCTCCGAGGAGGTCGCCGGTCATCTTCGTCATCTCATCATGACCGGCGCCATCCGCCCGGGCGAGTTCATCCGGATGGACGAAACCGCCGTCGACCTGCAGGTCAGTGTGACCCCGGTGCGTGAGGCGCTGCTCACCCTGCGCGGTGAGGGGATGGTCAACCTGGCGCCGCATCGCGGATATGTGGTCGCCGACCTGACGCGCCAGGACGTCGAGGACATCTTCTGGCTCCAGGGTGTTCTCGCCGTAGAGCTCGCGGTCCGGATCGCGAAAACTGTGACCCCGGACCAACTCGACGAGCTGACCGAACTCAACAACGAACTGCGGACCGCAGTCGAATCCGGACGGCCCGAGGACGTCACCGCTGCCGAGTTCGAGTTCCATCGCGTTCACAACCGCATCGCCGACGGCGGCAAACTGGCCTGGTTCCTGCTCAACGCCACCCGCTACACACCGCATGACCTGTACGCCAACGATCCGCAGTGGGGCGCGGTCGCCTGTGAGAGCCACGCGAAACTGATCGACGCCTATCGCAAGGGCGATCGCGACGAGGTGATCGCACAGACGCGGCGCCAGTTCACCGACGGCGCCGAGCGGCTGACCCGTCATCTCGAATCCATCGGGTTGTGGACAGACGAACCCGGCGGCCCCGGCGCGGCAACCAAGGACTGAGCAAAGGCCGGTGCGAACGCACTGTGGGGCGGCATGGGCAAAACCCGTGCCGCACCCCAGGTGGCCCGAGATGCAAAGATGCCGACGTCCCACGACTGGCCGATCGAAACCATTTGTGCTGCAGTCGTTCACACGCCATTGGCGATTCGGGCTCGCCGCGGGCCAATCGGCTACGATCCCGGTCCGTCAAATCATCGACATGCTCGACGAACGATTCGAGATCCTCCGCGGCCGACCTCGGACCAACAAGCGGCACGCCACACAATGCACGCCGCAATCGAAGGCCAAGCAGGTGATCGGGCCCGCGTTCTCCGCCCGGAACTGACCGCGCTGATCGGCAAATCTATGCTCACAACCCGCTTTTCCGACGCGGGCGTCATGACATGGCGGGCCGGCTCATCCCGGTCGTCGACAACATGACCGAACTCACCGGCTATTCCCCGGAGAAGATGAACGTGGTCGAACCCGCGGCCTTGTTCAAGAATGTGCGGGATCAACCGATATCTCTTGATCGGATTCCGATGCGGCACGGGTCACGCAATACGGACAAGTCAGCGGTGATCTTCCGCCTTTCGATAGTTGTCCGGATGCACGACCACCGACGTTGTCCGCCCAAGTTGTGCGGTCCGGGATCGCGGATGGTCTTCACAGCGGACCAGCTATTGCGATCTTTTGCCTTCTTCACAGGTCAAGTTGTTATGATTGACTTCCCATCAGACTCGAGTTCGTGTTCGTCGGGCGCAAAAAACAATGAGTGGAGAGTCCAGAAGTGGCCAAGAAGCAAGTAGTAGAGTTCATCGACGACCTCGACGGAAAGGTTCTCGAGGAATTCGAGACCGTGCGCTGGGGACTCGACGGCAAACAATACGAGTTCGACACGTCCCCCAAGCACGCCGAACAATTCCGCCGCGCACTCGCCAAATACCTGAGCGCCTCGCGGCGGATCAACAACTCCCGCCAGGGCGGCCGGGTGGCTGAAAAGGCCGAAAAGGCACCCACACAAGCGATTCGGGAGTGGGCCAAGGAAGAGGGTTACGAGATCAGCGACCGCGGACGAATCCCGGGCGCGATCATCGAAGCCTACGACGAAGCGCACTGACCATGGCCTGATCCAAGCTCCATTTACCCTCAAATAGGGCACGGATCATCTGCGCAGACAAGCCGGAGCACGCCTGCCCCGACCCCACAGGGTCGGGGCAGGCGCATTTTCAGGGGCCAATTCCTCCCCACCGACGATCTGCGACCTCTGCCGCCGGCACCATCGGCGAAGTCACGGTCACGGCCACATATTGCACAGGTCACACTTCATGATTGCCGAGCTTTTCGGCGCGGTGATGACATACCGATCTCGGCGATTTCCCTTATTATCCTCACATAATTGACCGCCGTTGTTTCATATTTCCCTGCAGCACAACATCATTCAATTCACATCTACGGACGTGTGGATCAAATCGACTGGCACGCAGCGAATTAGCAAACTCCTTTGTCACAAAACTGATCTGCTCACAGGCGTCGAATTTGTTGTAAATACTCCACCTGCGAGGCGCCGGGCGTTGCCCAATCCACCCTCTCCGGAGTGTGACATCGGCAATCCGAATACCGACGCTTCTCCGGGCGGTGGACCATGTGTCCTCCCCTGCCACGTTGTCCACCATGAACTCCATCCTCCGCGGCAAGGGCAGAGCTGTCGCGTTCGGTGTATGGGCCCACATTCAGCCGGGGCCAACGTGACGGCCACGGGCATTCGGGGGAAGCGGGCCCGGATGTGGTGGGCCTGTTGTCCGACGGGTTCGCCGGGCGCCACGGCCGGTAACCTGCCATCGATGTTCGGTGGGTACTGGTGGGGCGGGCGGGGCTCGAACCCGCGACCTATGGATTATGAGTCCACGGCTCTAACCAACTGAGCTACCGCCCCAAGTGTGACGAAACACCGCCACAAACCTCGCTGATGCTACCGAGTCGGCATCGTCTTCGCGCAACCCGCCCCTCGGCGCGAGGCACGGACCTGACGGCGTCGAAGTGTGCCTCAACCATGGCCAATGATCGCGAACGCCAAAACTCGGCTCATCGTTTGCACCACTGGTGCAAAAAAGGTCCAGATCTCTCGGCGGAAACCGAGTGACCTGGACCTTTGCGCTCCCCCAACTGGACTTGAACCAGTAACCCTTCGATTAACAGTCGAATGCTCTGCCAATTGAGCTATGGGGGAATATCTTGGCCCTGGGGCCGAAAAAGACTTTAGCGCATAGGGGTGGTCGCATACCAAATCGTGCTGGTGGCGGCCTTTTCTGACGGCTTCACGCGGCCAGATTCCCCCACCCCGGACTCGATCAGGCAGGATGGAGACCCAACCCCCTGCGGACGCACCGAACGCGTCCGCTGCGCACGTACCACGGAGGACTGAGCACCTATGGTTCGATTTCTCGCTGCACTCGGCGTCGGCTACGTCCTCGGGGCCAAGGCCGGTCGGAAGCGCTACGAGCAGATCAACCGCGCTTACCGCACCATTGCCGAGTCCCCGGCCACCAAGAAGGCCGTCGACGTCGGCAGGCAGAAGCTCTCCGAGAAGATCAGCACGCAGCCGAAGCTGACCGAATTGCGGACCATCGACGAGGACACAACCGTGCTCGGCCCCGAGGAATACCGGAACAACTGAGAACGACGAACACCACGCGAACTAGGCGGTGTTCTCGTCCGGTCCCACGGCCAGCTCCAGCAGGCTCCGTCGATAGGCCTCCAGGGCCACCAGATCGCCGAACAAGGCGTTGTAGGCGTCCGGGTCGTCCCCCGGTGACATCCGGCGCAGTTTCGACTTCAGATCGGCGATCTGAGAGCCGACCCAGACTTCCTGGAGCCGCGCGAGCACGCTTCCGATGTATTTCGGGATCATGTTCTCCGACACGGACATCGCCTCGACGGCAAGTTCTGTGACCAACGACTCCAATACCGTGCCGTCCACGGACTGGGCGATGGTCTCGACCCACTGCGCTCCCCCATGGGACGCGCCGGTACCACCGGCTGCCTTGATCGCCGTCCGGATGATCTCGTACGCGGGCTCGGTGAAGCACTCCTCGGGCAGCGAGTCGAAGACGGTCCCGGCTATCGCCGGATACTGCAGCGCCGACTTGAGAGCTTCACGCTGCGCCCACAATTGCGGATCGGACGGCCGCGGCCGCACCACCGTCGGGTTCTTCGAGTCGGTATCGGGTCCTGGTACCGGTGGGGCCGACTGCACCCTGCGGTCCCGCGACTTCGAGGTGTCCTTCACGCCGGAGCGCGCGGCCTTGGCCTGCCTGACCGCCTCCTCGCGCACGCGGCGCAACACCTGGGGTACTTCTTCCCAGCCGACCCAGCCGGCCAGTTGTCGGGCGTACTCGTCGCGCAGCGCCACATCGCGAATCCGGGCGACGACCGGTACCGCCTCCCGCAGCGCGTGGACGCGGCCCTCCGCGGTGTCGAGGTCGTACGTGCCCAGCAGCGCCTTGACGGCGAACTCGAACATCGGGATGCGACGGGCGATCAGGTCCCGGACTGCGGCGTCGCCATGGTTCTGGCGCAGCTCGCACGGATCCATACCATCGGGTGCCACCGCCACGAAGGTCTGCCCGGCGATGCTCTGTTCGCCTTCAAATGCCTTCAATGCCGCGGCTTTCCCCGCGTCGTCGCCGTCGAAGGTGTAGATCACCTCACCGCGGAAGTAGCTGTCGTCCATCATCAGCCGTCGCAACAACGCCAGATGGTCTTCACCGAAGGCGGTTCCACACGAGGCGATCGCGGTGGTCACGCCGGCCAGATGCATGGCCATGACGTCGGTGTATCCCTCGACCACCACGGCCTGGTGACCCTTGGCGATGTTCTTCTTGGCGTGGTCGAGACCGAACAAGACCTGAGACTTCTTGTACAGCATGGTCTCTGGCGTGTTCATGTATTTGCCCATGTTGTCGTCGTCGAACAACTTGCGGGCACCGAAGCCGATGATGTCGCCGCCCAGGTTCTTGATGGGCCACAGCAGGCGACGATGGAACCGGTCGATCGGTCCGCGCTGACCCTGTTTGGACAGCCCGGCCGCCTCGAGTTCGGCGAACTCGAACCCCTGCGCCATCAGCGCCTTGGTCATCGTGTCCCAGCCGGCGGGTGCATAGCCGCAGCCGAACTGCAGGGCCGTGGCGCCGTCGAAGGCCCGTTCGGTGAGATAGTCGCGGGCCTTCTGCGCCTCGGGCGACTTCAGCTGCTCGGCATAGAACTTCTGCGCGGCCGCGTTGGCTGCCACCAGCCGGGCGCGGGTACCGCGGTCGCGGGCGACGCTGGTGCCACCGCCCTCGTAGCTGATCTGGTAGCCGATCCGGTCGGCCAGCTGCTCCACGGCCTCGACGAAGCTGACGTGTTCGACCTTCTGGAGGAACGAATAGACGTCGCCGCCCTCACCACAGCCGAAGCAGTGGAAGTGTCCATGGTTGGGACGCACATGGAACGACGGCGACTTCTCGTCGTGGAAAGGGCAGAGCCCCTTCAATGAATCGGCGCCCGCCTTACGCAGCGCGACGTAGTCGCCGACGATGTCCTCGATGTGCGTACTCTCACGGATTGCCGTGATGTCACGATCGGGAATTCGGCCTGCCACGCAGATCAGTCTAGGCGGAACTCGTCACGCGTCCGCCCACCCCCGATGATGTGCCGTTTTGGCGGCGTCCACCTGGGAAAACGTTCGCAAAAAGGGCACATCATCGGGTTAGCCCAGGTGCGCGGAGGCGCCCATGTTCTGCCGGTCCATCCGCTCGAGGCGACCTTCGGTCATCGAGGCGATCTGGTCGACGACGACCCGGACCCGCGCGGCGTCGTCGGCCGCGTCGTTCCAGGCCGGTACCAGCAACGGATCGAGTCCGCCGGGTGCGGCATGCAGGAGCCAGTTCGCCACCCGATGGATGCGGTCACGCTGGCGGGCCTGATGAGACCGGTGCCGCGGATCCGAGAAGATGAAGCGCAGCGCCAACGTCTTGAGCATCGCGACCTCGGCGGCGACGATCGGCGGCACGACGAGGTCGGCCTGATAGCGGCAGACCGCACGCTGGGACGCTTCGCGGCGGGTGGTGGTGATGGCCGCCGACGCGAACCGGCCCACGAGCTCACTGGTGAGGCGTTTGAGCGCCACCAACCGGGTCATGGTGCCGTCATAGGCGCCGACATCCTGCACGATCTCCATCGACCACAGTCGCGCTGCGGCCTCGATGAGAACGTTTTCTTCCAGGTCGGGAAATTCCTTGAGACCCACCGCCGCCAGGTCACGCTGTTCGGTGGGGTCACCGAGGCTGCGCAGATCGATACGCCCGGCCATCACACCGTCTTCGACGTCGTGCACCGAGTACGCCACATCGTCGGACCAGTCCATCACCTGGCATTCGAGCGACTGCCTGGTATCGGTACGACCGTTCCGGATCCACGCGAGCGCGGCCGCGTCGTCCTCGTACGCACCGAACTTGCCACCGGGCTTCTTGCGGGTCCACGGATACTTCAACGTCGCGTCGAGCGACGCCCGTGTCAGGTTCAGTCCGACGCTGCGGCCCTGCGCGTCGAGGAGTTTCGGTTCGAGCCGGGTGAGGATACGCAGGTTCTGTGCGTTGCCCTCGAACCCGCCGTACACGCTGGCGACCTCGTCCAGCGCCCGTTCACCGTTGTGACCGTAAGGCGGATGGCCGATGTCGTGCGCCAGTCCGGCCAGTTCGACCAGGTCCGGATCACAACCGATACCGATGGCGATACCCCGCCCGATCTGACCCACTTCCAGTGAGTGGGTCAGACGGGTACGCGGGGTATCACCCTCGTGCGGACCGACGACCTGGGTCTTGTCGGCCAACCGGCGCAGCGCCGCACAGTGCAATACGCGAGCGCGGTCGCGGGCGAACGCACTGCGATAGTCATTGCGGGTGCCGGTCAGCCCAGCTACCTTCACGCCCTCCGGAATCGGCCGCTCTACGTCGGATTCGTCGTAGTCGGCACGCAGGACCGGTGGCGGTGTCGTATCCGCCGACAAGTCAGTCAAGCACCCAGCCGCGAGCGATCGCGAAATCGGTGACACGCTGCCGGATCGCCAGGATCTGGGTCGCGGTCAAGGTTCCGGAGGCGTCGAGCAGCAGCTCGGTGATCTCCTCCGAGAACGCGCCCGAATCGAGCGTCGCGGAATCGCTGCGCGCAGGCCGACGACGATCGTCACGACCGGCGCCACGGCTGTCGTCATGGCGACGATCCGGACGCGGGCGCTCCTCGCGACGCGGACGCTCAGGTGCGGCACCGGCAGGTGCAGCCCCGGTCACCACGAGATTGACCGCCTTGGAACCACGGTCGGTCTCTTCGATGTCGAACTCGACCTCGGCGCCCGGTTTAAGCGAATTCTCGTCGATGTCGATGTCGTTGATATGCAGGAAGACATCCGAGCCGCCGGCATCAGGCGCCAAGAATCCGAAGCCTTTGTTGGCGTCGAAATGAACGATTTTTCCACTCACAGACACGGTTTAACCCACTCTCTGGCCGCATATACCGACCCCACCCCATGTGGGGCCGAACGGCTTGCCCAACCTTCAGTATCTCAGATACCGGAGGGTTCACACACCCAACCGGCCACCGGGGCCGGAATCCGAGCGGGAAAGTGACACACGGCGGTCAGCGACTGTCTTTCTTCACCTGCCGGCGCTTACCTGCGGCCTTCGACGACGCCTCTTGTTTTTTGCGGCCGGGCGATTTACGGGTCGCATCGACGCGGTCTTTGCCCGCCGAGATGACCTTGCCCTTGCCGCCGACAAGTGCGGGGTCCAACGCCGGGTCTTTGCTCTTACCCTTGCCGTTGCCCTTGCCCTTGGCTTTTGCCAGACGGGAATCCTTGAGGTCCGCAGCGCTTTGCCTGGCCACCACACCGAGCTGACGGCTCACCCGCGCCAACGCCTTCTCGAAAACCTCCGCGCGGGCGGCATGGTGAGTATTGGCAGGACGGGCGGCGCCGCGGCTCCCCTTGTTCTGGACCTTGGCGGCGCCCGCCTGCCGGTAGTTCTTGACGTGCTTGTTGCGTGCCCGCTGGGTACGCGTGTGCAGTTTGATCAGAGCGTCTTCGTCGAGTTCCGCCAAGTTCTTACGCTTGGTCGTTCGGACCAGCCGGTATTCCTCTTCCGACAGCGTCCTGAGGATCTTCTTGTTCATATCCGCTCCGACCTCCTGCTCCGGCCTCGTCACCGCCTGTGAATCATAGGCAGCCGAAGCCGGTCTCAGCAGCCGATCAGCCGGACTGCCAGGTAGTCGACCACCTTGTCCAGGGCGACGCGTTCCTGCGTCATGGTGTCGCGCTCACGCACGGTGACCGCCTGATCGTCGAGCGTGTCGAAGTCGACCGTGACACAGAACGGCGTACCGATCTCGTCCTGACGGCGGTAACGCTTGCCGATGCCCTGGGCGTCGTCGAACTCGACGTTCCAGTTCTGGCGGAGTTCTGCGGCCAGCGCCTTCGCCTTGGGCGAGAGCTGCTCGTTACGCGAGAGCGGGAGCACCGCGACCTTGACCGGCGCGAGGCGGCGGTCGATCTTCAGTACGGTGCGGGTGTCGGTGCCGCCCTTGGCATTCGGTACCTGCTCTTCGGTGTACGCGTCACAGAGGAACGCCATCAGCGAACGCGTCAGGCCGGCGGCCGGCTCGATCACGTACGGCGTGTAGCGCTCACCGGTGGCCTGATCGAAGAACGACAGGTCCTCACCGGAGTGCTTGATGTGTGTGCTGAGGTCGAAGTCGGTGCGGTTGGCGATGCCCTCGAGCTCGCCCCATTCCCCGCCGGCGAATCCGAATCGGTATTCGACGTCGACGGTGCCCTTGGAATAGTGCGAGAGCTTTTCTTTGGGGTGGTCGAACAGTCGGAGGTTCTCCGGATCGATGCCGAGATCGGTGTACCACTTCATCCGGTGGTCGATCCAATACTGGTGCCACTGCTCGTCCTCGCCCGGCTTGACGAAGAACTCCATCTCCATCTGCTCGAACTCGCGCGTGCGGAAGATGAAGTTTCCGGGCGTGATCTCGTTGCGGAAGCTCTTGCCGATCTGGCCGATGCCGAACGGCGGCTTCTTCCGCGACGTCGTCATCACGTTCTTGAAGTTGATGAAGATGCCCTGAGCGGTCTCGGGACGCAGGTAGTGCAGTCCGGCCTCGTCGTCGACGGGTCCGAGGTAGGTCTTCATCAGACCGGAGAATGCGCGGGGTTCGGTCCACGCACCGGGCTGACCGGTCTCCGGATCGTTGATGTCCGCCAGGCCGTTGGGCGGCAGATGTCCGTGCTTGTTCTCGTATGCCTCGATCAGGTGATCGGCGCGGTAACGCTTGTGCGTGTGCAGCGACTCGACGAGCGGATCACTGAACGTCTCGACGTGGCCCGACGCCTCCCACACCTTGCGCGGGAGGATCACCGACGAATCGAGTCCGACGACGTCGTCGCGGGAGGTGACCATGTTGCGCCACCACTGCTTCTTGATGTTGTCCTTGAGTTCAACACCCAGGGGCCCGTAGTCCCACGCCGATTTGGTGCCGCCGTAGATCTCTCCACACGGATACACCAACCCCCGGCGTTTACAGAGGTTGACTACGGTTTCCACGAGATTGGTTTTGCCTGCCACGGGGACCAGCCTATCGGGCGGCGCGGGGCACCTGACGCCCGCCACATCGGGTGGACGAACCGCGCCGGAAAGTCATTGTTTGACATGGCCACCCACGCATATGAAAATGGTTTCCAACAGCCGCCCGATATCCCCCCGCAGCAACGGAAGTGCCCTGTGACAAGTCAGCATGCAAGCGCGGCTCCGACCGCCGTCGACAAGAAGGCGTTGGACGCTGCCGGCGAATTGCTGCGGGCCCTGTCCGCCCCGGTCCGGATCGCCATCGTGCTGCAACTGCTCGGCGGTGGACGGTGCGTTCACGAACTGGTCGGTGCTCTATCGGTACCCCAGCCGCTGATCAGCCAGCATCTGCGGGTTCTCAAGTCGGCGGGTGTGGTCCACGGTGAACGGACCGGTCGCGAGGTCGTCTACGCCCTGGTCGACGACCATCTCGCGCACATCGTCACCGATGCCCTCGCCCACGCAACCGAGGAGAGCGATTCATGAGTTCGGGAACCGAACAGCGTCCGGTCACCGGCGTCCGCTCCACGCGTCAACGCAGTGCGATCGCCGAACTCCTCTCGGGCAGCGAGGAGTTCCGCTCGGCGCAATATCTGCACGACCAGCTCAAGGCCGCCGGCCAGTCCATCGGACTGACCACCGTCTACCGGAATCTGCAGGCACTGGCCGACGCCGGCCAGGTCGATGTGCTGCGGACCGACAACGGCGAGTCGGTCTATCGGTTCTGTTCGTCGGCGCATCATCACCATCACCTCGTCTGCCGGGAATGCGGCAACACCGTGGAGATACAGGCCGACAGCGTGGAGCAGTGGGCCACCGACGTCGCCGCCCAGCACGGCTTCACCGACATCAGCCACACCGTCGAGATCTTCGGTCGCTGCCAGGGCTGCGGCTGACTTTCCGGCCAACCGCCCGAGGAGTCAGCCGCGGATGGTGACGCCGACGTCCGCGCCGGTCCCGAGCACCATCAGCAGCATGGTGCGCAGCGCATCATCGCCCAGGGTTCCGGCCGGAAACGTGTAGTGCAGCAGCACATCCGCGGTCACCTCGTGGACCGCCAACTTGACGGTGCCGAAGTTGGACGCACCGGAGGCCTTTTCCACATCGGTGCGCAACTGTTCGGTGACCGGCAGATCCCACGCCAGCACCTGCGTCAGTGACAGCACATCCAGACCTGGCGCCAGCGCGAGCGCCCTCATCGAGACCACGGTCCCCTGGTGGTAGACGGTCAGCGAATCGTCCTCGCCGCGCTGCACCGACATCTCCGGGGCCAGCAGCCGCGCGGTCCGCTCGATGAGGTCTGGTTCCCCGGTGTTCTCAGGCACCGGTCGACCCCGGTACTCCGCCGAAACGCCGGTCCCGGCTCGCGTACTCCACACAGGCATCCCACAGGTCGCGACGGTCGAAATCGGGAAAGAGCTTGTGCTGGTACACCATTTCGGCGTACGCAGATTGCCAGAGCAGGAAGTTGGAGATCCGCTGCTCCCCCGACGGGCGCAGGAACAGATCCACATCGGGCATGTCCGGCTCGTCGAGATACTTGGCGAACGACGCCTCGGTGATCCGTTCCGGATCGAGCGTCCCGGCGGCCGCACGACGAGCTATCTCTTTGGCCGCGTCCGCGATCTCGGCCCGCCCGCCGTAGTTGACGCACATCGTCAACGTCATCACCGTGTTGTCCTTGGTGAGTTCCTCGGCGGTCTCGAGTTCGCGGATGACGCTGCGCCACAACCGTGGTCGACGCCCGGCCCACCGGACCCGCACACCCATCTCGTTCATCTCGTCGCGGCGACGACGGATGACGTCGCGGTTGAAGCCCATCAGGAACTTCACCTCGTCCGGGCTGCGACTCCAGTTCTCGGTGGAGAACGCGTACGCCGACAGCCAGCCGACACCCATCTCGATGCAACCGCAGACGGCGTCCATCAGCACGGCCTCGCCACGCTTGTGGCCCTCGGTCCGGGGCAGTCCCCGATCAGTGGCCCACCGCCCGTTGCCGTCCATCACCAGGGCGACGTGCTTGGGCACGAACTGCGGGGGAATCGCCGGCGGACGGGCTCCGGAGGGATGTGGGTCCGGTGGCCGGACCCCTTTTACCGGTTCAGCCTGCTGCGTTGTGTTGCGCCGTCGCGCGATCACGTGTGTCCTTCCTGCCGGTGTCGGCATTCGCACCGGCGGTCGTCAGACCGCGATGAGGGGCCTCGCGCTCGATCAGCGGCAACGTGCGCAGCTGACGTTCGAGATGCCACTGCAGGTGCGCCGCGGTCAATCCGCTGACCTGCCGCCGAGTCGATTCGGTCGCCTCGGTGGTGTGTTCCCATTGGCCACGGTAGAGCGCATCCATCAGATCCAGGACGCCGGGTGAGGGCGTCGCCGATCCGGCCGGTCGGCAGTGCACACACACCGAGCCACCCACCGCGACGTGAAAAGCCCGGTGTGGTCCCGGATCTCCGCACCGCGCGCAATGTTCCAGGGCCGGCATCCATCCGGCGAAATCCATCGCCCGCAGCAGGAACGCGTCGAGGATCAGCTCTTTGGGACGCTGCCCGTCCGCGATGGCCCGCAGGGCACCCACGGTCAGCCGTTGCAGGCGGTCGGCCGGAGCCCGCTCTTCGCCGGCCAGACGTTCCGCTGTCTCCAGGACCGCGCAGGCCGTGGTGTACCGGCCGTAATCGGACACGATGGCCGAGGCAAAGGTATCGAGGCTGTGGACCTGGGTGACGATGTCGAGGTTGCGGCCCGGATGCAGCAGCAGATCGACATGCGCAAAGGGTTCGAGCCGGGCACCGAACTTCGACCGGGTGCGCCGTACCCCTTTGGCAACCGCCCGGACCAGCCCGTGCTCCTTGGTCAGCAACGTGATGATTCGGTCGGCCTCCCCCAGCTTGTGCTGGCGGAGGACAACGGCCTCATCGCGATACAACCTCACCTGATCAGTCTTCCACTGACCACCGACCAAGCGCACCGCGACATGCCTGCCCCGGATTTCCCGATCACACCGCTTCGTGGACGCCCGGGTGGTCGACCGGCTCCGGTGGACGACGGATCAGACCCTTGCGGTCATACAAGATGCAGGCGATCGGCCCGATGATCAGTCCGACGAGGGTGAAGATCACGAACATGACCACGGCGTCGAACAGGCCGGCGTCGACATTGGCATCGAAGTACAGGATCGACCGCAATCCCATGAACGCCTGGTGCAACGGCTCGATCACGGCAAAATCGCGGACGAACCCGGGCACCGCCTCCAACGGCACCGTGCCTCCGGAGGAGGGTATGCCGAGGATGACGAAGTAGATCAGGTTGACGATCAGGCCGGCGTTGCCGAAGATCGCCAGGATCGCATTGGCGACCACGCCGATGCCGGTGATCACCAGGACCCCGAACATCCACAGGGCCATCTTGTTGGGTGTGTACATGCCCACCCATTCGCAGATCAGTACGTAGAGCCCCGAGACGACGATCGCGACAAGGAACATCGCCCACCACTTGATCACCATCGTCCCCAACCGCGAGGACGGTAATCGTGCGCGCATCAGATAGATCGGACCGATCTCGAGTGGCGCGAAGCCGAGCCGGCTGTCGACGATGGTGTGGACGATCATCGATCCGGTGAACCCGGCCAGGATCAGTAGCAACCCCAGATAGAAGGCGGTCAGCCCTCTGCCGGCAGAGTCCGGCAACGGGTTTGCCTCCGAGGCCTTGATGTCGATCGGCTTGCTGATGGCGGTCAGACCGGCGCCGGTGACCTTGAGGCCGGCGGCCTCGGTCTGCTGGACGAGCGCGGCCGTGAGCCGGTCGCCGAACTGGGTGTTCACCTGTTCCATCGCCCGATCGAAGAACAGCGTGGCGATCTGGACGGTGAACGCGCCCGCACCCGGGTTCGTCAACACCTCGATCACCGGCGGTGGGACCTCGGTATCACCGATCGCCGAACCGAGAAACGCAAAACTGGCCGCACTGAAGTCGGCGGGTACGAGTATCGCGCCGTAGGCCTGCGCGTTGTCGAGCCGATCGAGCGCGGTCTGGCGGTCGACCACCTGCAGGTCGAACTTGCCCGGATACTGCTCATCGACCCCGGCCTTGAGGCCGTCGATCACCTCTTTGCCCAGATATTGCATGTCATCGGTGGTTCCGGGTTGCAGGGCCCCGGCGTCGGCGTCGACCACCACGATCGGAAAATCGTCGAGATACTTTTCCGGATTGACCACCGGCGCCATGTACATGAAGCCCAGCAGGCCCATCACCAGCACCACCACAGCTACCGGAAAGGTCCACAGCTTCCACGACCGCAACTCCGCCGCAAGACTGGGGTCGAGTACCCCTGGCGGAAGTTCGTGTTTGCCTTCCGGCTGTCCGGGCTCCGTCATACCGCCAATTCAACCCTGCCCGCACCAGATCGTGCCCGCGAATCGGCGATGCGGTCAGAAGCCCAAGCGGCCCAACTGTTTGGGATCGCGCTGCCAGTCCTTGGCCACCTTCACGTGGAGATCGAGGTAGACCTTGGCGCCGAGCAGCTTCTCGATCTGCTTCCGGGCCACCGTGCCGACGTCTTTGAGCCGGGCACCCTGTTTGCCGATGATGATGCCTTTTTGGCTGTCCCGCTCGACGTAGAGAATCGCGTGCACGTCGACCATCGGGATCTGGTCGTCGCGGCGTTCACGTTCGATGATCTCCTCGATCACCACGGCCAGGGAGTGCGGCAGTTCGTCGTGGACGCCTTCGAGTGCCGCTTCCCTGATGAACTCGGCCATCAGGACGGTCTCCGGTTCGTCGGTGAGTTCACCGTCGGGATAGAACGCCGGACCCGGCTGCATCAATCCACGAAGGACGTCGACGAGCACGTCGAGTTGTTTGCCCTTGGTCGCCGAGATCGGAACGATCTCGCTGTCGGGTCCGAGGAGCTCCGAGAGCGCCATCAGTTGCTGCGCAACGCGTTCGGGCTTGACCTTGTCGATCTTGGTGACCAGACCCACCACCGGCGTCTTGGGTGCCATCTCCTTGAGTTGCTGTGCGATCCACCGGTCGCCGGGTCCGATCTTCTCGTCGGCCGGGACGCAGAAGCCGATCGCGTCGACTTCGGAGTAGGTGTCGCGCACCAGATCGTTGAGGCGTTTGCCGAGCAGCGTCCGCGGGCGGTGCAGACCGGGGGTGTCCACCAGGATCAGCTGGGTGTCGTCACGATTGACGATGCCGCGGATGGTGTGGCGGGTGGTCTGTGGGCGGCTGGAGGTGATCGCGATCTTCTCGCCCACCAGGGCGTTGGTCAATGTCGACTTGCCGGTGTTGGGCCTGCCCACAAAACACACGAAGCCGGAACGGAAGTCTTCGGACTGATCCATCACTGTTGATCCAATCGACGCGGGTTCCCGCCTTGTGCATCCGCGACGATCGCGTACGCCGACGAGCTCACCTCAGTCAGCGCCGCCAAACCCGGGTCCGTGTCTGCACGGTTCCCGGTGGTCGCGGGACCGCCGACAAGCAGCCCCGCCTCGAGTCCCTCTGCACCGCTGGCGATCGCCATCGCGACGGCCACCTGCAATGCCGAGAGTTGTAGTGCGGCAAGGTCGACCGGCCCGGCGGCGTAGGTTCGCCCGTCGGCGTCGCGGACCGCGGCCCCGGAGGTGGCCCCGGTCCGGGCCATCGCTCCGCGGGCCAGGGTCAGCAGCTTGTCGTCTTCGGCATCGAGCGGCGAACCGGGCACCACCGCGTCGGATGTCATGAGGCCTCCTCGTGCCGATCGGAATCTTCTGCGATCTCCGTCGAATCGTCGTCGCGCTCGATCTCGTTCGCGCCGGACTCCTCGGAATCAGGTGCGGTGTCCCGCTTCTTCTTCCGCTTCTTCTTCTTTTCGAGCTCTTTCTCGGGGATCCTGTGGACCACGACCGAGACGATGCGAACGCGACCTTGCCGGTTGGGCCCGCCTTCGGCAACCAAGCGCAGACCGTGCAATTCGACAGTTGCGCCGGGCAGCGGCACCCGGCCGAGCACGAGCCCGAACAGACCACCGACGGTTTCGACGTCGTCCTCATCGATCTCGACATCGAGTAGTTCCGCGAGATCTTGGACGGGCAGCCGTGACGACACCCGGTAGCCGCCGGAGCCGTCGTCGAGCGGCTCGATGGGCGGTACCTCGTCGCTGTCGTATTCGTCGTTGATCTCACCGACGATCTCTTCGAGCACATCCTCGATGGTCAGCAGACCGGCGACGCCGCCGTATTCGTCGACGAGTACCGCCATGTGATTGTGGCTGCGCTGCATGTCGGCGAGCACCTTGTCGAGGGGCTTGGAATCGGGGATGAACTCCGGCGGACGCATCAACTCCCCGACCTCGACCGCGGACGGCTGAGCCGGCGGAAGCAGTCGCTGGACAAGGTCTTTGAGATACACCACGCCGAGTACGTCGTCCGGGTTCTCACCGATGACCGGCAGGCGGGAATGACCCGAACGCACGGCCAGCGAAATCGCCTGTGCGGCAGATTTGGTGGATTCGATCCACACCATCTCGCCGCGCGGGACCATCACCTCGCGAGCACTGGTGTCACCGAGGTCGAAGACCGACTGGATCATCTTGCGTTCCCCGGCGGCGACCACACCGGTGAGTTCGGCCATGTCGACCACTTCGCGCAATTCGACCTCGGTCGCGAACGGTCCGTTACGGAAGCCCTTACCGGGCGTGATCGCGTTACCGAGCGTGATGAGAAGTCTGGTCAGCGGGGTCAGGAGTACACCGATGGCCTGCAGCACGGCCGCGGAGTTGACCGCGATCGAATAGGCGTGCTGCGCGCCGAGGGTCCGCGGTCCGACACCGACCACCACGTAATTGATCACCGCCATACCTGCGATGGCGACCACCACACCCCACGCGGTTCCGAGTTTGTCCATCGCGAAAACGGCCGCAGCCACCGTGGCGGCGGTCTCGGCCGTGATACGCAGCAGCACGGTCAACGCCATGTACTTCGGCCGGGCGGCCAGCACGTTCCGCAACCGCAGCGCGCCGGGCCTGCCGTCCTTCACCAGGTCGTCCACCCGGGCCGGGGACACCGTCATCAGAGCATTGTCGACAGCGGCAAAAAGGCCGCCTATGGGCACCAGCGCCACCGCAGCGAGTAGCGGCAACAAGTCAGAAAGCACCGGTGATCAGCTCTCCCCGGCCGGTTTGTCGTCTCCGAACCCGATGTTGTTCAACAGCTTTGCGTCGCGCTCGGCAACGCGGGCGGCCCGCGCACGCGACCGGCGGTCGTCGTACCACTCCTCGATGATCTGACCCTGGAGTCCGAACATCACTTTTTCTTCCTCCGGCTCGGCATGATCGAACCCGAGGAGATGCAGCACGCCGTGCACGGTGAGCACCGACAACTCGTGGTCGGTGGAGTGCCGCGCGGTGGCGGCCTGCTCGGCAGCGAACTCGGGGCAGAGCACGATGTCGCCGAGCATCGACGGACCGGGCCCGGCGGTATCGGGACGTCCGCCCGGACTGAGTTCGTCCATCGGAAAACTCATCACGTCGGTGGGACCGGGCAGGTCCATCCACCGCATGTGCAGTTCTGCCATCGTCTCGTTGTCCACCAGCACCATCGACAGCTCCGCTGCCGGGTGGACGTCCATGCGGCCGAGCGCGAACGTCGCAACGTCGATCAGCATTTCTTCCGGTACCTCGATACCGGACTCGTTGGCCACCTCGATACTCAACGCCGTCTCCTCGTCTCAGCTGACAAACTCAAAGCCGGGTCCTTCATCGGTGTCGTCCGTTCCCGGCGCGGCGCTGGGCGCGGTTTCCGTGCAATTCGTTGGCGGCCTCGGCGCGTCCGTACGCGTCGACGATGTCGGAGACCAGGCGGTGCCGGACCACGTCGGCGCTGGTCAGCTGCGAGAAGTGGATGTCGTCGATGCCTTCGAGGATGCGGGCCGCGGCACGCAATCCGCTCTCGGAACCGCCGCTGGGGAGGTCGACCTGCGTCGTATCACCGGTCACCACGATCTTGGATCCGAATCCGAGGCGGGTCAGGAACATCTTCATCTGCTCGGCCGTGGTGTTCTGGGCCTCGTCGAGAATGATGAACGCGTCATTGAGGGTGCGGCCACGCATGTACGCCAGCGGCGCGACCTCGATGACGCCGGCTTCCATCAACTTGGGAATGGCCTCGGGGTCCATCATGTCGTGCAACGCGTCGTGCAACGGGCGCAGATACGGGTCGATCTTCTCGTGCAGGGTGCCGGGCAGGAATCCCAGCCGCTCCCCGGCCTCGACCGCGGGCCGGGTCAGGATGATCCGACTGACCTCTTTGTTCTGCAGCGACTGCACGGCCTTGGCCATCGCCAGGTACGTCTTGCCGGTACCGGCAGGCCCCATCCCGAACACGATCGTGTTCTTGTCGATGGCGTCGACGTAGTGCTTCTGATTGAGCGTCTTCGGGCGGATCGTCTTGCCACGCCGCGAGATGATGTCGAGGCTGAGCACCTCGGCGGGCGACTGCCCGGACCCGTCGGTCAGCATCCGCACGCTGTGCCGCACCAGGTCAGGGTTCAGCTGGGTGCCGCGGCGAACCACCGACACCAGCTCCGAGAGCACCCGCTCGGCGAGCGCGATGTCGGCGGAGATGCCGGTCAGGGTGACGGCGTTGCCCCGCACATGGATGTCGGCGGCGAGATGCGATTCGAGTTCTTTGAGGTTCTGGTCACCGGCACCGAGCAGTCCGAAGATGACATCGGGCGACACTTCGATTGTCGAGATCACCGCGCCAGGCGCCTTGCTTCCGGCCGCGCTGCTTCGCGCCCGGGTCGCGCTGTTGTCATCACTCACGAAAAGTATTTCTCCTGCTCTGCCAGATTTGTCGGTCCTTTGATTCTACGTCCATGAAACGCCGCGACTCACATCAATATTTCGGACGTTGCCAAGACCCTCATATCCCGAGTACCCGGACCGTCTCGCGATGGCCCCGGCTCCGCGGATCGACGAAGACGTCGTGCCCCTCACCTGCGACTTCGATCAGTTCGGCCGATTGGCCGGCCGCACCGGCGCGACGAACGTAGTCGCGGCTGACCTCGATCGGGACGGCGGTGTCCTCGGTTCCGTGGATGGCCACCACGTGTGCCGAGAAGACCGGCTGGTCCACCGGTGAGGCGTCGGCGTACCGGTCCGGGACCTCCGTGATCGACCCGTCCATCAGCGCCCGCAGGGACGGCCGGGACGTGCGTTCGCGGGCCTGCAGGTCCAGCGGTGCGGCCTGGGCGATGACCGTGGAGATGGCCGACTTCTCGGTCCGGGCGCCGAGCCGCGCGGTCGCCCAGACGGCCAGTTGCCCGCCCGCCGAGTGCCCGATGACGCTGACCTTCGACCAGTCGACCCGGCTCAAGATCTCCTCGGGCAGTGCGTAGCGGACCGGCGCATCGAGGGCGGAGATCGCCGCGACCACGTCGTTGCCCGTGCGGGGCCAGCCGCCGCCGTCCTCGCCGACGCGGCGATATTCGATGTTCCAGACCACTGCGCCCCGGGCCGCCAGGTCGCGCGCGATCGCGGTCTCGATGGTCAGAGCGAACTCGGTACTCCAGAAACCGCCATGGACGAGCACGATCACCGGAACGGGTCCGGCTCCTGCAACCTTCGGCAGGTAGACGTGACCGAACTGCGAATTACGTTCACCGTAAGCAACTTTCACACGTTTGACGGCGGTCACCACCGGGGACGCACCTCCCACCGCGGGGTGAGCGCGCCGATCGCACCGAGTGCGACCGCGGCCGCACTCGATGTGCGCAACACCTCGGGGCCGAGCATCACCGCGGTGGCGCCCACGGCGGTCAGATCGTCGATCTCGGAATCATCGAGTCCGCCTTCGGGACCCACTACGAGCATGATCTCCGGAACATCGAGATCCAGCGAACGCAGGCTGGTGGTCGCCGATTCATGGAGTACCGCAACCACTCCCCCGCGGACGACCACGTCGGAGGCCATCGTTCGCACGTCGCTGGTGCGCGCGAGCGGCGCGATGTCCGGAATGTGCGCGCGACGACTCTGCTTGGCGGCAGCCATTGCTGCCGAACGCCACTTGGCCACGCCCTTGTCCGCCTTCGGCCCGACCCACTTGGCGACGCACCGGGCACTCTGCCAGGGCACGATCGCGTCGGCCCCGGCCTCGGTGGCGAGGTCGACGGCGAGTTCGGACCGTTCGGATTTGGGTAGCGCCTGCACCACCGTCACCCGCGGAACAGGTGACGGGGTGGCAACGGATTCGAGGACCCGGGCACACAGAACCGACTTGCCCTCGGTGGCGGTCACCTCGCACAAGCCGGTCCGACCGGCGCCGTCGCCGAGGATGATCCGTTCGCCGACAACAACTCTGGTGACGGTGACGGCATGCCGCCCTTCGTCCCCGTCGAGCCGGGCGTCGTTGCCGGCGTCCGGCACGTGGTCGACCCAGAACAGCGGTGGGCTCATCGCTGCGGTGTCAGCGCCCGGCGAATGCGTTGCGCAGGCGTGAGAACAGACCGCCGGTGTTGGACGACTCGCTGTTCACGAGCTCGATCTGATCGTTGTCCGTGAGCTTCCGGTATTCCTTGAGTTTCGCGGTCTGCTGCGCGTCGAGGCGCGTGGGCACCACGACATCGAGATGTACGTGCAGTGCGCCGCGGACGCCGGTGTGCAGATGGGGCATGCCCTGGCCGCGAACCTTCGAGACCTGACCGGGCTGCGTGCCCGGTTCGATGATCACCTTGGTGGAGCCACCCAGGACCGTGTCGATCTCCACTTCGCCTCCCAGGGCCGCATCGACCATCGGCACGCGCACGGTGCAGTGCAGATCGTCGCCGTCGCGGACGAACACACTGTGCGGAATCTCGACGACCTCGACGTACAGGTCACCGGCAGGTCCACCACCGGGTCCGACCTCGCCCTGGCCGACCAGCCGCACGCGCATACCGTCGCCGACACCGGCCGGGATCTTCACCGTCAGCTTGCGCCGGGCCCGGACACGTCCGTCGCCGCCACACTTGTGGCAGGGATCCGGAATGGTCTCGCCGGCACCGTTGCAGGTCGGGCATGGTCGCGAAGTCATGACCTGACCGAGGAACGAGCGCTGAACCGACTGGATCTCGCCGGCACCCTGGCAGGTCGCACAGGTGACCGGCTTGCTGTCACCATTGGTGCCCGAGCCGGTGCACACGTCACACAGCACCGCGGTGTCGACGTTGACCTCTTTGCTGACACCGGCCGCGCACTCGTCGAGGTCGAGCTTCATCCGCAGCAGTGCATCCGACCCGGCCTGCACCCGGCCGCGTGGCCCGCGTCCCGACCCGCCACCGGCGTTGCCGAAGAACGCCTCGAACACGTCGCCGAGGCCGCCGCTGAAACCTCCGTTGCCGAAGCCACCGTAGCCACCGGCCCCGGCCGAGGCCAGCGGGTCTCCGCCGGCGTCGACGATGCGGCGCTTCTCCGGATCGGTCAGCACCTCATAGGCTGCCGAAATGTCCTGGAATCGGGCTTGGGCGGACTCGTCGGGATTGACGTCGGGGTGCAGCTCGCGTGCCAATTTGCGGTACGCGCGCTTGATCTCCTGATCAGTGGCGCCCCGTTCGACGCCCAGAATCCCGTAGTAATCACGTGCCACGGCGATGCGTTATCCGTTCTCTCTTCAGTTCCGGAAGTTCACCCAGTTGGTGTCCGGATAATCTCTGTTCGTTGGTCGATGTGCTTCATCGCACATCATCGGTCGGCGAGAACCTCACCGACATATCTGGCAACGGCTGCGACCGAGGCAATGGTTCCCGGATAGTCCATCCGGGTGGGGCCCAGCACGCCGAGCCCACCGAAGACTGTTCCCGAGGCACCGTACCCGGTCGAAACCACCGCCGTACCCCGCAGGTTCTCCTCGCGGGTCTCTTCGCCGATCTGAACCGTCACCGTTCCGGTGTTCTGGGTGGCGGCCAGCAACTTGAGAACCACCACCTGCTCCTCCAGTGCCTCGAGCACCGAACCCATCGCCCCTGCCATCGGGGCGAAGTCGGCGGCGGCGCGGGTCAGGTTCGATGTACCACCGAGCACCAGTCGGTCGGCGGACCGTTCCACCAGGGTCTCCACGAGCACCGTGGCAACCCGGATGAAGGGCTGACGAAGACCGTCGGGCGCCTGGTTGGCGAGCTCGGCCACCGCGTGGGAGGCGACCTCGAGTCGTTGTCCGTTCAGGGCCGCGGAGAACATGTCCCGCAGCTGGGTGATCTCATGGTCGCCCAGGTCCTCACCGAGATCGACGATGCGCTGCTCCACACGCCCGGTGTCGGTGATCACCACCAGCAACAACCGCGACGGGGTCAGCGCGACCACCTCGAGATGGCGGACCGCAGACGACGAGAGCACCGGATACTGGATCACCGCGACCTGACGGGTCAGCTGCGCCAGCAACTGCACCGAACGCCGCAGCACGTCGTCGAGGTCGACGCCGGAATCGAGGAAGCTCAGGATCGCGCGGCGCTCGACCTTGGAGATCGGTTTGACCTCACTGATCCGGTCGACGAACAACCGATAGCCCTTGTCCGTGGGCACTCGCCCCGAACTCGTGTGCGGTTGCGTGATGTAACCCTCGGCCTCGAGTACCGCCATGTCGTTTCGGACGGTGGCACTCGACACCCCGAGGTGGTGGCGGTCTACCAGCGCCTTGGATCCGATCGGTTCCTGCGTGGCGACGTAGTCGGTAACTATGGCGCGTAGAACTTCGAAACGACGGTCGTCTGTGCTCGACACGAGCGGTCACCTCCAGCCCTCACGATGGCGATTGCGTGTTCGGTGAGGGACGTTGTCGCCCTCACGGCGTTTGACCAGTCTACGGCGAGAGATACCGGTTACGGTGAACCGGTGATTTTCAAGGGCGTCCGCGACGGCAAACCTTATCCGGACCATCAGCTCTCGATCCGCGACTGGGCCAAGATCCCACCGCGGCAGCTCCGGCTCGATCAGCTGACCACCGTCACCACCGTGCTCGCGCTGGACAAGCTGTTGTCCGAGGATTCGACCTTCTACGGCGACCTGTTCGCCCACGCCGTGCAATGGCACGGCGAGATCTACCTCGAGGACGGATTACACCGGGCGGTGCGGTCGGCGCTGCGGAACCGGAACGTCATCCATGCCCGGCTCCTCGATCTCGACCACCTCTCGGCAGCGTCGGCGAACCCGGAGAACATCGACAGCACGAACGATCTGCCTACCCCGCCAAAAGGTTTCGGACGACGCCGTCCGCCAGCAGCCGACCACGGTTGGTCAGAACCAGGTCATCGCCGACCAATTCGGTGAGTCCATCGGCAATGCTCTGACGGGCCCGCGCCTGCTCACCGGCGTCCAGTTCGTCCCACGGCAGCCCGCTCGATCGCCGAACGGTCAGCATCACCGTTTCGGTGTGCCGATCCTCGGCGGTGAGTTCTTCACTTCCGGCCACGGGCAGGTCGCCGGCGGCCACCGCGGCCGCGTACCTGGCCGGATGCTTGTGGTTCCACCATCGGACCCCGGCCACGTGTGAATGGGCCCCGGGCCCGGCGCCCCACCAGTCCGCACTGTCCCAATAGCCGAGGTTGTGACGGCACTCGGCGCCGGGAACATCGGGTCGCGCCCAGTTCGACACCTCGTACCACCGCATCCCCGCCGCGGTGAGCCGGGCGTCGATCATCTCGTAGCGAGCGGCCAGCACATCATCGTCGGGGGCAGGCAGATCTCCCCGCCGGATCCGCCGGGCCAGTGCCGTGCCGTCCTCGACGATGAGCGCGTAGGCAGAGACGTGATCGACGCCTGCCTCGAGGACGGCGTCCAACGACAGCGCCAGGTCCTCATCGCGCTCACCCGGCGTGCCGTAGATCAGGTCGAGGTTGACGTGCTCGATCCCGGCGGCGCGCGCTTCCAACGCCGCGGTCACCGCCCGGCCGGGGGTATGGGTGCGGTCGAGGACGGCGAGCACATGGCTTGCGGCGGATTGCATTCCGAGTGAGACCCGATTGAAGCCGGCTCCCACGATGCCGGCAAAGAACTCCGGTGATGTCGACTCCGGATTGGACTCGGTGGTGATCTCGGCGCCGTCTGCGATGTCGAAGTACTTCCGCACCGACGTCAGCACCTGCCCCAGCCCCTCGGCACCGAGCAACGACGGCGTACCGCCGCCGACAAAGATCGTCGAGACCGGCCGCACCGGGGTCAGCTGCCGGGCAGCCATCGCCAGTTCCCCGTCGAGTGCGGTCATCCACTGGTCCGGCGACGAGGCACTGCCCAGCTCGCCGGGCGTATAGGTGTTGAAGTCGCAGTACCCGCACCGCGTGGCACAGAACGGCACGTGGATGTAGAGCCCCAGCGGCGTGTTGCTGCTGGACTGCGGAATCAGAAAGTTTTCCATCGTAAATCGATCATCCCAGGCACGCTGGTCACAACAAACTCAGGACGACTTCACGCGACAGGGGTCATGCCATGCCAGCCACAGACGAGTCGGACACAGGCGGGCCGGGCACACACGGGGTGGCCACTGGTGAAGGCGGTACGCACGAGGCCACCAAACCCGAATGGCCGACAACGCTGCTCGTGTGGGCGCTGGTGCGATCGGTGATCACCGTGGTGGTCTATCTCGTCGCCTACTTCGTGTTTCCCTGGGACAGGTTCAGCGACTGGACGGCTCTGGCGATCGTCGTCGGCTTCCTGGCCGTCGCAACAGCGACCGCGATCTGGCAGGTCGGCAAGATACTGAGATCGCCCTACCCGGCCGTGCACGCCATCGAAGCCCTGGCGATCATCGTGCCGATCTACCTACTGGCCTTTTCACTCGGCTACTTCATGTTGTCGGACAACAACCCCGACCAGTTCAACGAGCCGCTGTCCCTGATGAGTTCGCTCTACTTCACCCTCTCGGTCTTCGCGACCGTGGGCTTCGGTGACATCACCGCTGCCGTCGATACCTCCCGTGCCGTGGTCAGCGTCCAGATGGTGCTCAATCTCATCGTTGTCGGGGTGGGGATCAAGGTGATCCTGGCGGCGGTGAAATGGAGCCGCGACATCCGCAACGGGAAATCGTCCACCTCGGAATGACTCCTCCGCGCAGGTTGTTGTCTCTGAATTGAAGGCGAAATAATCCAGCCGGCCGACTTCCACTCAGGATGAGTCGAAGTAAGCCCAAGTAGACGCATCGAGGGGGGCCGTGGCACTATGGGCGACGTGACTTCTCAAGGGGTGTGGCTCGCAATGCGGCGGCACATTGATCTCAAGCGCGCATGCAGCGCGCTGTGTCGCATGTAACCAGCACGTCCGCTTCGCGACCCGCAGCCCGGGATCGCACCGGGTTCTCATACGTGCCACTCACTGCCTCCCCCTCACTTCATTTCGCAGGATCATTCGGGTGCCGTCGGCACATGCCCAGCGCTGCCCTGGATGGATCCGTCAGACAGGAGCATCATGACGTCGACGACCGACGCCCCCGGAAAGCCGCCGCAGCGCCGCGCGCGTCCCCCCAAACGCCGGGCAGAAGGTCAGTGGGCGCTCGGCTACCGCGAACCGCAGAACCCCAACGAGCAGGTCAAGAAAGACGACAACCCGCTCAACGTCCGGGCCCGGATCGAGAACATCTACTCCAAGCAGGGCTTCGACTCCATCGACAAGCAGGATCTGCGTGGCCGGATGCGCTGGTGGGGGCTCTACACCCAGCGCGCCGAGGGCTACGACGGCACCTGGACCGGTGACGACAACATCGACATCCTCGAGGCCAAGCACTTCATGCTCCGGGTGCGGTGCGACGGGGGCGCCCTGACCACCGAGCAGCTGCGCACCGTCGGTCAGCTCTCGACCGAGTTCGGCCGCGACACC
This sequence comes from Williamsia sp. z71, assembly GCF_059553375.1. Classification (NCBI taxonomy): domain Bacteria; kingdom Bacillati; phylum Actinomycetota; class Actinomycetes; order Mycobacteriales; family Nocardiaceae; genus Williamsia; species Williamsia sp. z71. Next base: position 375,107 of record NZ_JCANWX010000002.1, on the reverse strand, counting down.
GCCGATCTCTCCGACCGCGAGAACGTCCAGTACCACTGGATCGACATCCGCAACGTCCCGGAGATCTTCAGCCGCCTCGAGGCCGTCGGACTCAAGACCACCGAAGCCTGCGGCGACTGCCCCCGCATCATCCTGGGATCACCGCTGGCCGGTGAGGCCCTCGACGAGGTCCTCGACCCCACTCCCGCGATCGACGAGATCGTCCGCCGCTACATCGGTGACCCGAAGTACTCGAACCTGCCCCGCAAGTTCAAGACCGCGATCTCCGGCCTGCAGGACGTCGCCCACGAGATCAACGACGTCGCGTTCATCGGCGTCAACCATCCCGAGCACGGCCCCGGACTCGACCTCTGGGTCGGCGGCGGCCTCTCGACCAACCCGATGCTCGCGCAGCGGGTCGGTGCCTGGATCCCGCTCGACGAGGTCCCCGATGTCTGGGAGGCCGTCGTCTCGGTCTTCCGCGACTACGGTTACCGCCGGCTTCGCACCAAGGCCCGCCTGAAGTTCCTGATCAAGGACTGGGGCATCGAGAAGTTCCGCCAGGTCCTCGAAGACGAGTACCTGGGCCGCAAGCTGATCGACGGACCGGCACCCGCCCCACTGACCGCGCCGCGCGATCACATCGGCGTTCAGCGACTCAAGAACGGCCTGAACTCCGTCGGGTTCGCCGCCATCGCCGGCCGCGTCTCCGGTACGAAGCTGACCGCTGTCGCCGATGCCGCTCAGCGCGCCGGATCCGACCGCGTACGGTTCACGCCGTACCAGAAGCTGGTTGTCCTCGACGTCCCGGACGACAAGGTCGAGCAGCTCATCGAAGAGGTCTCGAAGCACGGTCTCGAGGCCCGTCCGTCACCGTGGCGCCGCAACCTGATGGCCTGCTCGGGCATCGAGTTCTGCAAGCTCTCGTTCACCGAGACCCGCAAGCGATCACAGGTCCTGGTTCCCGAACTCGAACAGCGCCTGGCCGACATCAACGATCAGCTCGACGTGCCGATCACGGTCAACATCAACGGCTGCCCCAACTCCTGCGCCCGCGCCCAGATCGCCGACATCGGCTTCAAGGGCATGCTCGTCGAGGACGACGAGGGCAAGACCGTCGAGGGTTTCCAGGTTCACCTCGGTGGCAGCCTCGGACAGGATTCCGCCTTCGGCCGAAAGCTGCGCCAGCACAAGGTGCTCTCGACCGACATCGGCGACTACATGGAGCGGGTTGTCCGCAACTTCGTCAAGGAACGCAATGAAGGGGAACGCTTCGCCCAGTGGGCGATTCGCGCCGATGAGGAGGATTTGCGATGAGTACCGCAGTTCGCGATGAAGCGCAATTGCGTGAGCTGGCCACGGCCGGCGCCGCACAGCTCGGACCGGACGCGTCCGCACAGGATCTGTTCCGGTGGACCGCCGACACATTCGGCAGCGACTTCCTGGTCGCCTCGAATATGCAGGACGCGGTTCTGATCGATGTCGCGACGGGCGCGATCAGCTCGGAGCAACTCGGCGGCAACAAGCTCAAGGTGCTCTTCCTCGACACCGGCTACCACTTCGCCGAGACCATCGGTACCCGCGACGCGGTCGAGCAGGTCTACGGCGTGGAGATCGTCACCGCCGAAGCCGAGCAGAGTGTGGCCGGGCAAGATGCGACAGTCGGCCGAAACCTGTTCGCCACCAACCCCGGTGAATGCTGCCGGTTGCGCAAGGTGGTCCCACTCAAGCGCGAACTGTCCGGCTACCGGGCCTGGGTCAGCGGGATCCGCCGGGTCGAATCCCCCACCCGGGCCGATGCCCCGCTGATCTCGTTCGACGACGCCTTCGGTCTGGTGAAGATCAATCCGCTGGCCGCCTGGACCGACGAGCAGTTCCAGGACTACATCGACGCCAATGGCGTGCTCGTCAATCCCCTCGTCGACGAGGGCTATCCGTCGATCGGATGCGCGCCCTGCACCAGCAAGCCGATTGCCGGTGCCGATCCACGAAGCGGCCGCTGGGCCGGCCTTGCCAAAACAGAATGCGGGTTGCACGCCTCATGACCATCCAACAGAGCACCAACGCCCTACCGGCAGACACCCTGCCCGTCGACACCGCCGACGAGTTCACCACTCTCGACGCCCTCGAGTCCGAGGCGATCCACATCTTCCGTGAGGTCGCCGGAGAGTTCGAGCGCCCGGTGATCCTCTTCTCCGGCGGTAAGGACTCCACCGTCCTGCTGCACGTTGCGCTGAAGGCGTTCTGGCCGGCACCGCTGCCGTTCTCGCTGTTGCACGTCGACACCGGGCACAACCTGCCCGAGGTCTTGGCGTTCCGCGACGACGTGGTGGCCCGCCACAACCTGCGGCTGCATGTCGCCAAGGTCGAGGACTACCTCGCCGACGGCCGACTCACCGAGCGGCCCGACGGCATCCGCAACCCGCTGCAGACGGTCCCGCTGCTCGACGGCATCACCGAGAACCGTTTCGACGCGGTCTTCGGCGGCGCCCGGCGCGACGAGGAACGCTCCCGCGCCAAGGAGCGGATCTTCTCGCTGCGCAACGCATTCGGCCAGTGGGACCCCAAGCGTCAGCGCCCCGAACTGTGGAACCTCTACAACGGCAAGCATGCGCCGGGTGAGCACGTCCGCGTGTTCCCGCTGTCCAACTGGACCGAGCTCGACGTCTGGCGCTACATCGCCCGCGAGCAGGTACTCCTGCCGTCGATCTACTACGCCCATCAGCGTGAGGTCTACTCCCGCGACGGCATGTGGATGACCCCCGGTGTCTGGGGCGGCCCCGCCGAAGGCGAAGAGTTGCAGACCCTTTCGGTCCGTTACCGGACCGTGGGCGACGGCTCCACCACCGGCGCGGTCCTCTCCGATGCGGCCGACAACGAAGCCGTGCTGGCCGAGGTCGCCGCATCCCGACTCACCGAACGCGGTGCCACCCGCGGCGACGACCGAGTGTCCGAGGCCGCCATGGAAGACCGCAAACGAGAAGGTTATTTCTGATGAATCACGCCCCCGATCTTCTCCGACTGGCCACGGCCGGCAGCGTCGACGACGGCAAGTCCACCCTGGTGGGCCGGTTGCTCTACGACACCAAATCGGTTCTGGCCGACCAGATCGACGCCGTCACCCGCGCCTCGGTGGACCGCGGCCTCGACCAGCCCGACCTGTCGCTGCTGGTCGACGGACTGCGCGCCGAACGCGAGCAGGGCATCACCATCGATGTGGCCTACCGCTACTTCGCCACCCCGACGCGGTCGTTCGTCCTGGCCGACACCCCCGGACACGTGCAGTACACCCGCAACACGGTTTCCGGTGCCTCCACCGCCGGCCTGGTGATCCTGCTGGTCGATGCCCGCAAGGGCGTCATCTCGCAGACCCGTCGCCACGCCGCGGTGATGGCGCTGCTCGGCGTGCCCCGTCTGGTGTTGGCCGTCAACAAGATCGACCTCGTCGACGACCCCGAGAAGGTCTTCAACGAGATCCGCACCGAGTTCACCGACATGACGACGTCGCTCGGCTGGAGCGCCGAACGTGTCGTGTCCATCCCGGTGTCCGCGCTGCACGGCGACAACGTGGCGATCCGGTCGGACAAGACCCCGTTCTACAACGGCCCCACCCTGATCGAGCACCTCGAATCGGTACCTGCCGGTGAAGACCGCAAGCCGGTCGGCTTCCGGTTCCCGGTCCAGTACGTGATCCGGCCGCGCACAGCGGAATACCCGGATTACCGTGGCTACGCCGGCCAGGTTGCCGCCGGCCGCGTGACCGTCGGCGACGAGGTGGTGATCCTGCCCTCGGGTACCCGCACCACGGTCGAACGGATCGACACCGCGGACGGTTCGCTCGAATCGGCACACACCGGCCGCAGCATCACCCTCATCCTCGCCGAGGACGTCGACGTGTCCCGCGGTGATGTCATCGCCGCGGTGGCCGATGCACCCGAACCGATCTCGCAGTTCAGCGCAACCGTCTGCTGGCTCGGTGACAAGCCGTTGCGTCCCGGCGCCCGCCTGCTGCTCAAGCACGGGGCCCGGACCACTCAGGCCATCGTCGGCGGACTCGAGGTCCTCTTCGACGAGCAGGAACTGGTCTTGCGGGAGTCCCCGGATGCGCTGGAACTGAACCAGATCGGCCGTATCTCGGTGCAGACCGCACAGCCGGTCAGCGCCGACGACTACAACACCAACCGCGAGACCGGCAGCTTCCTGCTGATCGATCCGCAGGGTGGTAACACTCTCGGCGCCGGCCTGGTGGGTGACGCCCTGTCGACGTTGCACCTGAAAGAGCTTGTGTGACAACACTGGTTCTCGCCGCCCACGGTAGCCGCGACCCCCGGTTCGCGGCCACCGTGGAACGGATCACTGCAGCCGTCCGCGCTCGCCTACGCGACGTGGATGTCCGACTGGCCTACCTCGACCTGAACACCCCCACGGTGTCGCAGGTCCTGGCCGACTGCCGCGGTGAGGTTTTATTGGCGCCGCTGCTGCTGTCGGAGGCGTTTCACAGCAAGATCGACCTGCCCGCGCTCGTCGATCAGGCCTGCGCCGCGAATCCGACCCTGACGGTTCGGCAGTTGCCGACCCTGGGCGGGGACCCCCGGATCATCACCGCCCTGATCCAGCGACTCAACCAGGTCGGCCTGCGGCCCACCGACGGTGTCCTGATGACCGCGGTCGGATCCAGCGATGCCGCGGCCGACGACGCGGTCCGTCGCAGAGCCACGGAGTTGGCGCTCGAAATCGGCACGCCGCTGGTGCAACTCGTGTTCGCCACCCGGCTGGGCGAGGACAACCGCAACCTGCGCTCAGCCATCGGACGGCTCCGCCGCGAAGGTGCCCGGCGCATCGTCGTGAGCCCGTACTTCCTGTCGGCCGGGCTGCTGACCGAGCGTGTCGACACCGCCGTCGACGCCCTCGCCCCCGGTGCCCAGATCGCCGGACCACTCGGAGCCCACCCGGCTCTCATCGACGTCGTCTGCGACCGCTACCGCGCCGCACTTCCCGTCTCCGCCTGACGCGCGCCCACCCGACTCCTCCCGCAAACGAGCCACGTATACGAAGACGAGCCACAAATTTGTGGCTCGTCTTCGTATAGGTGGCTCGTTTGACGGTTAGCCGTGGACGATCTGGGACTCCCCCGGCATGAAAACGCCTGTGCCCGCCCGACGGAACGCCATCGGCAGACCTCGGGTCGTGGGCCAATCCAGTGAATCGGTGACCTGGATGTGGACGTGCGGCTGGGTGCTGTTCCCGGAGTTACCGCAGTCGGCAATGTGATCGCCGGCCGCGACGACATTCCCCACCGCCACGGCAATCGATCCACGACGCAAGTGCGCCAGTAAGACATATGGACCACCGAAACCCAGATCGATCACCACATGATTCCCGGCAATCGCATTGGAGCCCTGCCCAACTCGACCAGCCTGCCCGATCGCGTACGGCAACAGCGCAAGCTGTGAGCGGCGCGCGGCATGGTCGACCTCACCGTCGTGGACGATCACCACAGTTCCGGCACCGGGCGCCAACACCGGTTGACCGAATCCGACGAACAACTCGGGACGCTCGACCGACAGCGCGGTCCGCCACGTCCGCGGCGCCGGTCGTCCGGCCCCATCCACCGCGATGAAATCGATGGCGTAGGTGGTGCCGAACAGATGTGTTCCGTGACTGGGTATCCGGCGGGCAGGACTGTTGCGGGCCATCCAGCGTCCGCGGAACGGCAGATCGAGCACCACCGGATCTGAACCCATCCCTAGTGTCTAATCGCGGGCACGGGCCCGAGCGCGATGCCCTCGTACGTCCCCGACAGCGCCCGACCGGCCGCGAGCAGCGGCGCCTTGCTGCGAAGCGTCCGCGCCATCACAAACGCACCCTCGAGCGAGCACACGATCGCGGTGACAACTTCTTCGGCGAGATCTTTGTCCAGGCCGCGACTCTGAAAATAGCTGCGCCCGAGCATGATCCAATCACCGAAGACCGACGCCGCAGCCATCCGCAACGATTCGTCGGCGTTCGCGACCTCTCCGGCAACGGTCGAGACCGGACACATGTTGGCGTATCCGGTCAGTTCCATGTCATCGGCGGCTTGGCTGAACGCCGCCCGGATCCCGGCACCCAATTCGGATTGGTCGGCCATCACCATGGGTAGGACCGCCGCGTATGCAACGCCGGCATTGACCAGCGCTTCTCGCGCGATCTGAGCCTTACCCTCCGGAAAGTGGTGGTAGATCGAACCGATCGGAGCACCCGACGACGCCACGATCTGCTTCATGCTCAGCGCCGCGTAACCGTGGACGCGCATGAGTTCGATTGCGGCCGTCAAAATTGTCTCGCGGGTACCCCTTGCCATCCAGACCTCCTGCATCACATACTAGAACAACTGCTCTAGAACGAACGCTCTAGTAGGCTTCGAGGAGATTCAGATGGAGAACGTCGAACTGACCGCCGGCACCATCGAATACCGGGAAGCCGGCGATCCCCACGGTCCTCCGGTGGTGCTCCTCCACGGTCTGCTCATGAACGACCATCAGTGGGATCTGGTATTACCGCTGTTGCCCAAGACATTTCGGTATCTGCTGCCGGTGCTACCACTGGGCGGCCATCGGAACCCGATGCGCCCCGAGGCAGACCTCACGATGCCCGGGATGGTCGCCATCCTGTCCGACTTCCTGTCCGCGCTCGATCTCCGGGGACGCAACTCTGGTGGTCAGCGACTGGGGTGGGCCACTGTTCCTACCCGAGCTGCAGACCGGGCAGCGGGTGAGCCGGCTGGTGATCTGCCCCGCCGAGGCATTCGACAACTTCCCGCCCGGATTCCCGGGAAAGATGGCCGTCCTGGCGGCCTCGGTACCGGGAGGAATCAAGTTCGCGCTTCTTCAGTTCCGTAGCCGGATCCTCCGCAGAACCCCGATGGTGCTGGGACTGATGGCCAAGAAGCCGATCCCCGACGACATCATCACGGCGTGGACCGATCCGGGACTCGCCTCGGCCGGTGTCCGCCGCGATGTACTCACCTACGGCCGCGGAACCGACTATGGCAAAGCCGCCCTGATCGCCAACACCGAGAAGTTGCGTCAGTTCACCGGCCCCGCGTTGGTGCTGTGGGCACCGGAGACCAAGGTGATGCCGCGCGATCACGGGCGCCGACTCGTCGACCTGCTCCCGCAGGGGCGACTCGTCGAGATCGATGACGCCTACGTCCTGATCATGCTCGATCAACCCGAACGCACCGCCGAACTCATCACCGAGTTCCTCCAGACCACCTGACAACCCCGACCGCCGCCGGCTCCCCGACCCGCAAACGAACCGGAAATACGAAGACGAGCCACAAATTTGTGGCTCGTCTTTGTATTTCTGGCTCGTTTGCGGTGGGGGTCAGGCGAGCGCGGCCTCAGGCACATACGTGGCCCGCACGTACACCTCATCGCCGTCGTTCAGGCCCAACGCCGCCGCGTCACCGCGGGTGATCTGGGCGTGAAAATCCTCTCTGGTGGCGAGGTTCTCGAACTCCACCCGGACCTCGAAGCCGAGGTACACGACACGCTTGACCCGGGCCTTGAGCACGCCCGTCTCCGCAGCCGCCTTGTCGGCAGTCTCCAACGCCAGATCAGGTGTGCGTCCAACCCTGATGTCGTGGGGACGCACCAGAACTCCGTTGAGCTTGGCCACCGAACCGAGGAACGACATCACGAAATGATTCTCCGGACGATCGTAGAGATCCGCCGGCGAACCGATCTGCTCGATGCGACCCTTGTTGAGTATTGCGATCCGGTCGGCGACGTCGAGCGCTTCCTGCTGATCGTGGGTCACCAGGACGGTGGTCACGTGCACCTCGTCATGCAGACGACGAAGCCAGGCCCGCAGGTCTTCTCGGACCTTGGCGTCGAGCGCACCGAAGGGCTCGTCGAGCAGCAACACCTTCGGGTCGACGGCAAGTGCGCGGGCCAACGCCATCCGCTGACGCTGACCACCAGAGAGCTGAGCCGGATAACGGGTTTGGAAACCCGCCAGCCCGACAACCTCGAGCAACTCGTCGACCTTCTTGTTGACCTCGGCCTTCGGCCGCTTACGGATCTTCAACCCGAATGCCACGTTGTCGCGCACCGTCATGTGCTTGAAGGCGGCGTAATGCTGGAACACGAACCCGATGTCGCGGTTCTGCGGCGACACCCGGGTGACGTCGTCGCCGTTGATGATCACGGTTCCCGAGTCGAGCTGGTCGAGACCGGCGATCGCCCGCAGGAGGGTCGACTTACCCGACCCCGACGGTCCCAGCAGGGCGGTCAGCGAGCCGACCGGGATGTCGATCGATACGTTGTCGAGCGCGGCGAAATCTCCGTAGCGCTTGTTCGCGTCAATCACCGAGATGGTCATACCAGTTCACTCTCCTGGGCTATCGGGCTGGTGGGAGCCGGGGCAGCGGCCGCGTCGGCCTCTTCGCGCGCGCGTCGGCGGGGTATTCGATTGGTTTCGGTTCTCTGCCCGACCAAGGTCATCAGCAGCAACACGATGATCGCGATGATCATCAACAGAGTCGCGGCCGCGTAGGCGCCGTACTCGTTGTAGTCGTCGGTGTACCGCGACGACACCAACAATGTCAGTGTCTGCGAAACACCCGGCAGGTTGGACGAGACCATGATGACGGCGCCGTACTCACCCAGTGCGCGGGCGATGGTCAACACGATGCCGTACGACAGGCCCCACCGGATGGCCGGCAGGGTGATCCGCCAGAACGTCTGCCATCCGCTGGCACCGAGTGTGGCTGCGGCCTCTTCTTGCTCGGTCCCGATCTCACGCAGCACCGGCTCGACCTCACGGACCACGAACGGCAACGTCACGAACAGCGTCGCGAGCACCATGCCCGGCAGGCCGAAGATCACCCGGAATCCCAGACTCTCCAATCCGCCGAACCAACCGCCGTAGCCCCACAACAGGATCAGGGCCACACCGACAACGATCGGAGACACGGCGAACGGCAGGTCGACGATCGCTTCCATCACGCCGCGTCCACGGAAACGCCCGCGGACCAGGGCCAGTGCGGTGAACACACCGAAGATCACGTTGAGCGGCACCACAATCGCGACGATCAGCAAACTCAACTGGAGCGCCGAGATCGCGGCCGGGGTGGTGATCCAGTCCCAGAACTGGCCGAGGCCGTGTTCAAAGGACCGCCAGAAGATGAGCCCGACCGGGATCACCAGCAGGAAGAAGAGATAGAGCAGCGCGATGATGCGCAACGAAATGCGAGGGAAGGCAGACAGTTTCATGAGTTCAGCTCCTCACGGCGTGAGGTCCGACGACCCGCAACGCGTAGTACCAGCAGCACCACGAACGCGATCAGCAGCAACATCACCGAGACCGTCGCAGCGTCGACGGGTGCGTCGATCTCGATCTGCTGCTGGATGTACTGGGACGCAACCTGCGTATCGCCCGGGATGTTGCCGCCGATCAAGACGACGGATCCGAACTCACCGATGGCGCGGGTGAAGGCGAGGCCGGCTCCGGACAGGACTGCCGGGGCCAGGGCCGGGAAGATGATCTTCCACCAGATCACCCAGTTGTTGGCGCCCAGCGACGCGGCGGCCTCCTCGACCTCTTTGTCGATCTCGATCAGCACCGGCTGTACCTGACGCACCACGAACGGGAGGGTCACGAAGGCCAGCGCGATGACCAGCGCGGGCTTGGTGGCGTTGAGTTCGATGTCGATCGGACTGTTCGGGCCGTAGAGCGAGAGCAGCACGAGGCTCGCGACGATCGTCGGCAGGGCGAACGGAAGATCGATCAGGGCGTTGACGAAGCGCTTGCCCGGGAACTCGTCCCGGACCAGCACCCAGGCGATGATCGTGCCCATCACCACATTGATCAGGGCGACGACCAGTGAGACCAGAACCGTGATCTTGAGGGTGTCGAGAGCTCCTTCGGCGGTGAAGGCGTCCCAGAAGCCGCTCCACCCGTCGTCGAACGCCTCGCTGGTGATGGCGGCGAGCGGCAGGAGCACGATCACCGTGAGCCACAGCATCGCAACACCGACGCTGAGCGGTCCGACGCTGCCCCAGGTGCGCTTGGTGGGCCTGGCGGCCGGGGGCGGCTTCACTGCTGTTACTTCAGTGCTGGTCATACCTTGCCTCCGGCGTTGTAGATCTCGGTGATCGCGCCGGATGTACCGAACAGCGCCTTGTCCACCGCGGACCAGCCCTTGAGATCCTTGCCGTCGTTCTTGGCGGCGGTCCCCTCACCGAGGACCGCACCCAACTCCTTGATCGTCCAGAGTTTGGCGATATCACCCGGGAACAGCGACCTGGTCTCCTCGATCACCGACTCATCAACCGGGCGGAATCCGTTCTCTGCCCAGATCCGTTGCGCCGCAGGGGTGAACAGATACTTGACGAACGCGTTGGCCGCATCCTTCTCCTCGCTGGAGTTCACCACCGCGACCGGGTTCTCGATCTTGAAGGTCTCGGACGGGATCACGTAGTCGACCCGTTGGCTGGGCTCGGCCGTCGCGTTCTGGTTCTTGAGGAAGATCGCTTCGTTCTCGTAGCTGATCAGCACATCGCCTTGGCCCTGCTCGAAGGCCGTGGTCGCCTCGCGTCCGGACTTCGGCTGGATCCGGGTGTGATCGCGGACCAGTTCCGCGACGTAGTCGAGGCCGGCCTGCTCATCGACGCCGCCGTTGCTCTTGGCGGCGAACGGTGCCAGCAGATTCCACTTCGCCGAACCCGAACTGCCCGGATTCGGTGTCACGACCTGGATGCCCGGCTTGAGCAGGTCGTCCCAGGTCTGAATGTTCTTGGGGTTGCCCTCACGGACCACCAACGCCACCACCGAACCGAACGGGGTGCTCCCGTTGGGATACAACTCAGCCCAATCCTTGTCCACCACACCGGCTTTCACCAGTCGGGTGATGTCCGGCGCGACCGAGAAGTTGACCACATCGGCCGGTACCCGGCGGGCGACCTTGCGCGACTGGTCGCCTGACGCCCCGTAGGAGGCCGAGAATCCGATGCCGTCGCCTTCCGGCGTATCCCGGAACGCCGGGATGATCGCGTCGAAGCCGATCTTCGGCACCGCGTAGGCATAGAGATTCAGATGTCGCGAACCGCTGGAGATGTCCTGGCCTCCGGGTTCGTCCGTCGAGCCGCCCCCGCAGCCCGACAACACCAGCGCCGATACGACCGCAACGGTGAGCGAACCGGCGACGGACAGGTCTGTCCGGCGCTTTCGCCCCCGTGGCCGCGCATGGCGCGAGAATCGGAAAAGCATAGTTGTGTCCCCTTGTTTCACGGTCAGAAGGTGATGGAAGAGCGAGTCGGTGGGCTCAGGGCCTGAACAAGACGGAGTTCAACGACAGTGAGCGTCGAAAACACAGCGATAGTCGACCGCGAAAAGCGCCAACGTATGGCGCACGCGGTAACCACTGGCTGCAGACATAGGCGGAACACTAGCACCAGAATTCCGCATGTGAATCCGACCACCTCGCCGGACCGATCACCACAACTCAGCGCAAAAGAAACCAGGCGACGACAACCAGAACAACCAGAGCGATCAATGCAATAGTCACCTTCGAGCGCGGCATTACCGTTCCCCTCCATCTACGTCAGCGGAATCGCGACGGTCAAAGAGCCGAAACGATGCATCTACCAGCACATTCATCAACACCGCGATGCCAACGGCGAGCGGGATGACGATCGCCACGCAGACGAGTATCTGCGGCACGAACGACAACGACGTCAGCCACTCTTCGACGCCATCCCACCATCGGGTCAATGAATCCACCGGACCACCCTATCCCCTCTATTTTTGATCACCGTGATTAAAAGTCGCCGGGGGCCATCACCAGGGGTCCTGGGACGCCCATACCCGTCACCGAGCGAAATCCCTGCCCCGGTGGCAGTGGAGTACCGCCGCCACCATGATGGATCCATGACAACCACATCCGAGGACAGCAGCACCTCTGGCCTCACCGCCACCGGCCCGGCCGGACCTCCCGGCGTGGTCCACAAGACCACGCATTCCGCGCTGAGCTCACCCATGCCCACCGCGTCTCCCGGACTGCCGCAGAATGCATTCCCCCCGATCGGCGACTACGCGTTCCTGTCCGATTGCGAGTGCAACTGCCTGATCGCCCGCAACGGTTCGGTGGAATGGATGTGTGTCCCCCGCCCGGACTCCCCCAGCGTGTTCGGTGCCGTCCTGGACCGCAGCGCGGGTCACTTCAGACTGGCGCCCTACGGTGTGAACGTCCCGGTCGACCGCCGTTACCTGCCCGGCAGCCTGATGGTCGAGACGACCTGGCAGACCGACACCGGATGGCTCATCGTCCGCGACGCCCTGGTGATGGGCCCGTGGCACGACAACGAGGCCCGCTCCCGGACACATCGACGTACCCCGACCGACTGGGATGCCAAGCACGTCCTGCTCCGCACGGTCCGTTGCGTCAACGGCACCGTGGAGTTGGCGATGAGCTGCGAACCCGCCTTCGACTATCACCGCGGCGGCACCAAGTGGGAGTACGCCGGGCCGGCGTACAGCGAGGCGATCGCCACCGCGACCGGTGTCGTGGCAGACGACGTGCCGTCATTGAAATTGACCACCAGCCTCAAACTCGGGCTCGAGGGACGCGAGGCCCGTGCGCGTACCCGCATGGTGGAAGGCGACAACCACTTCGTCGCCATGAGCTGGGGCAGTCAGCCACCTCCGCAGGACTGGGAGGAGGCCGCCCAGATGATGTGGGAGACCTCCGAGAGTTGGCGGCAATGGATCAACATCGGCACCTTCCCGGACCACCCGTGGCGCAACTACCTGCAGCGCAGCGCCCTGACCCTCAAGGGCCTGACCTACTCGCCCACCGGCGCACTGCTGGCCGCGGCCACCACCTCGTTGCCGGAAACCCCTCACGGGGAACGTAATTGGGACTACCGCTACGCATGGGTGCGCGACTCGACCTTTGCCCTGTGGGGTCTGTACACCCTGGGACTCGACCGCGAGGCCAGCGATTTCTTCTCCTTCATCGCCGATGTCTCCGGCACCACCAACGGTGAGCATCATCCGCTGCAGGTGATGTACGGCGTCGGCGGCGAACGCACACTCGAGGAAGCCGAACTCAATCACCTCTCCGGCTACGACGGTGCCCGGCCCGTCCGCATCGGCAACGGTGCCTACAACCAGAGCCAGCACGACATCTGGGGCACCATGCTCGACTCGGTGTACCTCAACACGAAGGCCACCGAAACAGTGTCCGAGACGTTGTGGCCGGTCCTGAAAGCTCAGGTCGAGGAAGCGGTCAAGCACTGGCGCAAACCCGACCGCGGCATCTGGGAAGTACGCGGCGAACCACAGCATTTCACCTCGTCGAAGGTGATGTGCTGGATTGCCCTGGACCGTGGTGCCAAACTCGCGGCCATCCACGGCGAGAAGTCCTACGCGAAGACCTGGAATGAGATCGCCGACGAGATCAAGGCCGACATCCTCGAGTTCGGTGTGAACGAGCGCGGCATCTTCACCCAGCGCTACGGCAGCGACGCCCTCGACGCCTCGCTCCTGTTGGTCCCGCTGTTGCGATTCCTGCCCTCCGACGATCCCCGTGTGCGCAACACCGTGATCGCGATCGCGGACGAGCTCAGCGAGGACGGACTCGTCCTCCGGTATCGCGTCGAAGAGACCGACGACGGCCTGTCCGGCGAAGAGGGTTCGTTCACGATCTGCTCGTTCTGGCTCGTGTCGGCGCTCGTGGAGATCGGTGAACTGCCGCGGGCCAAGACGCTGTGTGAGCGTCTGCTGAACTACGCCAGCCCGCTCAAGCTCTACGCCGAAGAGATCGAGCCACACACCGGCCGGCACCTGGGCAACTTCCCGCAGGCCTTCACCCATCTGGCGTTGATCAACGCCGTGATGCACGTGATCCGGGCCGAAGAAGCCCAGGGCCACAACACCTTCATCCCCGCCAACTGACCAGCCCACCCTCCGTCGACCGTGCCGAAATCACCGTCGACCGTGCCTTTATCGCCGTTGACCGTGCCGAAAACGCCAGACTGCCAACAACTTCGGCACGCTCGGCGGTGATTTCGGCACGGTCGGCGGATCGGCGGGTCAGGTCGGGAGAAGTCCTCGGCGACGCAGGAGCGGATCGATCTCGGCCGGGCGGCCCAGGAGTTCCTGATGCGCCTTGATCGGGTCGGTGCTGTCGCCGCGGGACAATGTGGTCGCCACGAAGCCGGCACCGCGTTCGGCGGAGAGCCCACCGCCGTCGAGGAACCATTGCTCGGTCTCGGCGTCGAGGACCTCGGACCAGATGTAGGAGTAATAGCCGGCCGAGTACCCGCCACCGAAGATGTGGTTGAAGTACGCACTGCGGTATCGCGGCGGGATCAGGTCCGACGACGCACCCGCCTTCACCAATGCGGCCTTCTCGAAGGTCTCCACATCGGTGATCTCATCCTCGACCGTGACCCGATGCCAGGCCATGTCGAGAACGGCCGCCGCCAGGTATTCGATTGTGCCGTGGACGGATTCGACGTCGGCATTGGCGCGGGCCGCGTCCGCCAGCTCCGGGGGGATCGGCGCACCGGTCTTGTGGTGCGTCGCGTAGTTGTCGAGCACCTTCGGGTGCAGCGCCCACATCTCGTTCACCTGGGAGGGAAACTCCACGAAGTCCCGGGGCACCGATGTTCCCGACTGCGACGGATACCTGACCGCCGACAGCAACCCGTGCAGGGCGTGGCCGAACTCGTGGAACAACGTTGTCAACTGATCCATCGTCAGCAAAGCGGGCTGTCCCTCTTCGGGTTTGGTGAGGTTGAGGACGTTGACCACCACCGGCCGTTTGTCGAGCAGGTAACTCTGGTCGACGAAGTTGTTCATCCACGCCCCGCCGCGCTTGCTGGGCCGGGCGTAGAAGTCGCCGAGGAACAATCCAATGGACGTATTGGCTCGGTCGAGCACCTCCCACACACGTACATCGGGGTGGTAGACGGGCAGATCCGTGCGCTCCCGGAACGACAACCCGTAGAGCTCACCGGCGGCGTAGAACACACCCTTCGTCAGCACCGAGTCGAGTTCGAGATAGTCCGAGAACGTATCCAGCGGCACCGCGGCCCGCTGCTGATCGGCTTTGGCCAGCAAGTAGGTGAGGTCGGCGGCGCCGATCTCCGTACCGTGCTCGGCGGATAGCTCGGTCAGCTCACGTCCCCCGGCGCGCATGGCCGAGGCCACCAGGTCGGACAACAGGTCTTCGACAGCCTCCGGACCGGGCGCGGTCTCCTCGGCGATCACGAACTCCGCGTGATCGCGGTAGCCGAGCATCCTCGCGCGTTCGGCGCGCAACCTGACGATCTCCAAGACGATGTCGCGGGTGTCGTTGGGGCCCCCGAGGGCGCACCGCGTCACCGAGGCCTCGAACACCCTGCGCCGGGTTTCTGAATCCTCCAAGGAGGCAACCGCGGACTGGCTCGTCGGCAACTCGATGGCCAGCAGATAACCCGACGGATGGCCCGCATCCTTCGCTGCGCGGCGAGCCGCCGCGATCTGCCCAGCAGCCAGACCCGCGAGCTCGTCCTCGGTGTCGACCAGCACCGCTGCCTCGTTGCTGCCCTCGAGAACACGTTGCCCGAACTCGGTGGTCAGGGTGGAAAGTCGCTCCGAGATCTCACGCATCCGCGGTTGCTGGTCGACGTCGAGTCCGGCGCCGGCCCGGATCGCCTCCCGATGACGCTTCTCGAGCAACCGCATCGACGGTTCGTCCAGATCCAGACTCGTCCGGGTCTCGAACAGCTGGTTGATCCGGGCGAACAGTCCCGGGTTCAGCGCGATGGTGTTGGCGTGTGCCGTCAGCTTCGGCGCGAGCTCCGTGGAGATCGCGTTGCGCTGCGGGTTGGTGTCGGCACCGGTGAGGTTGTAGAAGATCCCGGCCGCCCTGGCCAGCGCCTGACCACTGCGTTCGAGCGCTTCGACGGTGTTGGCGAACGTCGGCGAGGGCTTCTGCCCGGCGATCTTCTCGACCTCACGCAGATGCTCGGCCATCGCCTCCTCGAAAGCAGGCAGAAAATCGTCGTCGCTGATCGAAGGGAAGTCGGGCAGACCATGCAGGTGCGGACTGGGGACCAGGACAGGATTCGATGCCATGGACCGATCGTAGTGTCGCGCGCCCGAAGTCTCCCGCTACTTGCCCTTCTTGTCGCTTGGGTCGTCCGACGACAGTGCTGCCACAAATGCCTCCTGCGGCACCTCGACGCGACCGATCGTCTTCATCCGCTTCTTGCCCTCTTTTTGCTTCTCGAGGAGCTTGCGTTTACGACTGATGTCACCGCCGTAGCACTTGGCCAGCACGTCCTTGCGGATGGCCCGGATGTTCTCGCGCGCAATGATCTTCGACCCGATGGCAGCCTGGATCGGCACCTCGAACTGCTGACGCGGGATCAGCTCTTTGAGCTTGGTGGTCATCTTCGTGGCGTACGCCGCGGCACCGTCCTTGTGGACGATCGCACTGAACGCATCCACCGCCTCGCCCTGCAACAGGATGTCGACCTTGACCAGCTGCGAAATCTGCTCGCCGGACTCCTCGTAGTCAAGGCTGGCGTAGCCGCGGGTCCGCGACTTGAGCAAATCGAAGAAGTCGAAGATGATCTCCGCCATAGGCAGCGTGTAACGGAGTTCGACACGGGTCTCCGACAGATAGTCCATGCCACCGAGCTCACCGCGCCGTGACTGGCACAGCTCCATGATCGAACCGATGAACTCACTGGGCGAGATGATCGTGGTCTTCACGATCGGCTCGTAGATGTTGCGGGCCTTGCCGTCTGGCCAGTCGGACGGGTTGGTCACGACGTGCTCGGTGCCGTCTTCCATCTCGACGCGGTAGACCACGTTGGGCGCGGTGGAGATCAGGTTCAGGCCGAACTCGCGCTCGAGGCGTTCCCGGCTGATCTCCATGTGCAGCAGTCCGAGGAAGCCACAGCGGAAACCGAAGCCCAGGGCCACCGAGGTCTCCGGCTCGTACGTGAGTGCGGCGTCGTTGAGTTGCAGCTTGTCCAGCGCTTCACGCAGAACCGGGTAATCCGACCCGTCCACCGGATAGAGCCCCGAGTAGACCATCGGTCGCGGTTCGCGATAGCCGGTGAGCGGCTCGGTGGCACCGTTGCGCGCCAGGGTGATCGTGTCACCGACCTTCGACTGACGGACATCTTTGACACCGGTGATGAGGTAGCCGACCTCGCCGACCCCAAGACCCTTCGAGGGCTTCGGGTCCGGCGAGACGATGCCGACCTCGAGGAGCTCGTGGGTGGTCCCGGTGGACATCATCTTGATCTTCTCGCGGGGGACGATCTTGCCGTCGACCACACGCACATAAGTCACCACACCGCGGTAGGTGTCGTAGACCGAGTCGAAGATCATCGCGCGGGCCGGGGCGTCCGGATCGCCGACCGGGGCCGGGATCAGCTTCACGACTTCGTCCAGCAACTCGGTGACACCGACACCGGTCTTGCCCGAGACCCGCAGCACGTCGCCGGGCTCGCAGCCGATGATGTGCGCGATCTCCGCGGCATACCGATCGGGGTCGGCGGCGGGCAGGTCGATCTTGTTCAGCACCGGGATGATGGTCAGATCCTTGTCGAGCGCCAGGTACAGGTTGGCGAGCGTCTGCGCCTCGATTCCCTGGGCCGCATCCACCAACAGCACCGCACCCTCACACGCCTCGAGCGCACGTGAGACCTCATAGGTGAAGTCGACGTGGCCGGGTGTGTCGATCAGGTGCATCACGTAGTCGGTGCCGTCGACATTCCACGGCAGCCGCACGTTCTGCGCCTTGATGGTGATGCCGCGTTCCCGCTCGATGTCCATCCGGTCGAGGTACTGCGCGCGCATGTCGCGACCTTCGACAACTCCGGTGACCTGCAACATCCGGTCGGCAAGCGTCGACTTGCCGTGGTCGATGTGCGCGATGATGCAGAAGTTCCTGATCTTGGAAGGATCAGTGAACGTGGTGTCGGAAAGCCTGGGAATTGAACTCACTCCTTGGGTGACGCGGGTGATGCTGGTCGAGCCCCGACCGAGCTCTGTCGGCATTTGGGCACACGTGTGACCTCCAGTTTCTCATGGCCGGGCCGCCGGGTCGGCATTCGGTGCGCTCGGCAGCGGCTAGCGTGAGCTCATGACTGTCATCGACTGGGATTCCGACGGTGTCGTCGGGGCCCTGCACCGCCCCTCCGGGACCGCGCTCGCGGCGGTGATTCTCGCGCACGGAGCCGGCGGAAACCACGATTCGCCGATGCTGCGCGCGATGGCCGAACTGCTCTGCGAACGCGATGTCGCGGTGGCCCGCATCGACCTCCCGTACCGGCAGAAGCGACCCAAGGGTCCACCGAGCCCGTCCGGCGCCGCCGCAGACCGCGCCGGGATCGTCGCCGCGTGCACCGCGTTTCGGAGCGAATCGGCCGGACCGTTGCTCGTCGGTGGACACTCCTACGGCGGACGGCAGGCCTCGATGGTCGTGGCCGACGACCCGGCCGTCGCCGACGGACTGGTGTTGACGTCCTATCCCCTGCATCCGCCGGGCAAACCCGACCGGCTGCGCACGGAACACCTGCCATCGATCACGCGGCCGGTCCTGGTGGTCCACGGCGCGAGTGATCCCTTTGCCACGACCGACGAACTCACCGCCGCGCTCGATCTGATCCCGGCACCCACCCGGCTCATCGACCTACCGAAGGTCGGGCACGACCTCAAGCCGGACCGCTCGGGCTCACCCCGGCTCGCCGTCGATGCGATGTTCGAGTTCTTCGCGATCGAGGGCGGCCAATAGGCTGAACCGATGGCAGGAAAATTCAGCCGACTGGCGATGTCGCTGGTCCGGCAACACGGCCCGAGACTGCTCCGCGAACTGACCAAGTCGTCGGGCACGAAGTCCTCGCCCGCAGCTCGGTCCACAACAGGGTCCGCAGCGCGGCCCGGTGCTCGAACCGGACCGACTCCCACCCGCCCCACCGAGCAGCGGGCCAGGAAGCTCGAGTACTCCCCCGCGGCCGACGGCAACGCCGACCCCGGCGAAATCGTTTGGACCTGGGTCGAATTCGAGGACGATCCGTCGCAGGGCAAGGACCGGCCAGTGCTGGTCGTCGGCCGCGACGGCAACACCCTGCTCGGACTGATGCTCTCGAGCCAGGAGCATCGTCGCGACGACCGGGATTGGGTCAGCATCGGTACCGGGTCCTGGGACAGGGAGCACCGGGAGAGCTTCATCCGGCTCGACCGCGTCCTCGACATCGCCGAGAACGGGATCCGCCGCGAAGGCGCCATCGTGCCCCGCGCGCAGTTCGATCAGGTGGCCGCGGTCCTGCGCGGCCGATACGGCTGGCACTGACCGCACCTTTGAAAGCAAAGGCCCTGAAAACTGTCAGATGGGTAGGCGCCGAGTGCAATATGCCCTCGGACGCCCGCTATCGCACAGTTTTCAGGGCGACGAACTGATATCGATCAGGCCAACCGGGTGATCTCGACCTTGACTTCGAGGTCTTTCGCGCCGGCGCCGGTGTAGATGCCCTTGAGCGGGGTGACGTCGGAGTAGTCGCGACCAACACCGACCGACACGTGACGCTCGGTGATCGTCACATCGTTGGTCGGGTCGTAGCCCCACCATCGGCCGGTCCACGACTCGATCCAGGCGTGGGACTGGCCTTCGACGGTGCGGTTGATCGCCGCCTTCCGATTCGGATGCAGGTACCCGGACACGTAGCGCGACGGGATACCCAGGCTGCGCAACATCACCAGACACAGGTGCGCGTAGTCCTGGCAGACGCCTTTCTTTTCCTTCCAGGCGTCGACGGCCGAGGTGTGCACGCCGGTGGTGCCCGGCACATACTCCATCTCCGCATTGACCCACTGGCACACCGCGAGTACCGCTTCGTGCGGAGTCAACCCCTTGGCCAATCGCTTTGCGATCTGCGCCAGCTGACGACTGCCCGGGACGTAGCCGGTGTTGCTGAGCAGCTCGTCATAGCGGTCCACAACGCTGTACGAGTGCAGATCTTCCCACCCGAGCTGTTCTTCTTCGGAGGGTATTTCGTCGGATTCGGTCTCGACCACCGACATTCCCGAGACCTCCAGCTCCTCGTGCGGAGCGTGCAGGTCGAACGCGGTGACCGCGGTACCCCAGTAGTCGGTGTAGCGGTATGAACGAGTCGCCGGGATCGTCTCGACGCGGTTGATGATCACGTTCTGCCGAGTGTCGCTTCGAGGCGTGAGCCGAGCCTCGTTGTAGGACGACGTGACCGGGGCGTTGTAGGCAAAACCCGTCGAATGCACAACCCGCAGGCGCCAGCTCACAGTTCACTCTCCTCGATGAAGCGATCAACGGAATCGCTGGCCGAAACCCCGGCCCACGCGACATAGGGCGAGACGTGGAAGTACTGCGCCGTCACGGCCTCACTCACTTCCCGGCACGTCTCCTGCAGTTCCTTCAGTCGAGGTTGCAGGTCCTGCAACAAGATTCCCGGCTGCATGAACTCCAAGCCGCTACGCGCCCGGCCCAGAAGTCGCTGCGCCTCGGCGCGGGCCCCGACGCGGCTGGGCCGATTGTCGAGTTCGAGAAGCTGCTGCTCCGCGAGACTGATGGCGTGGAACACCGATCGCGGGAACAGCCGGTCGAGCAGCATGAACTCGACGACCCGGGTCGCGTCGAGCGCTCCGCGGTAGGTTCGCAGATACGTGTCATGCGCACCCGCCGAACGCAATACGGTGACCCAGGCCGGTGAGCCCGAACGGTCTCCGGCTCGCGACAACAGCATTCGGACGGTCATGTCGACCCGCTCCACGGAACGCCCGAGCAGTAGATAGCGATATCCGTCGTCGTGACTCAGGGTCGCATCGGCCAGCCCGGCGAACATCGCGGCGCGGTTCTTCACATAGGAGAGAAACTCGTAGGGGCCCAGCTTCCGGGCGACCCGTTCTGCGTCACCGAGTCCGTTGTACGTGGTGTTCAGGCACTCCCACATCTCACTGGAGGTGACTTCTCGCGCGCCCCTGGCATTCTCACGGGCGTGCCCGACACTGTCGACGATCGAACCGGGCAGTGTCTTCGAATACGCGACCCGCTCGGTCAGCGACCACGCGTCGAGTGGCTCGTTTTTCGGGGGCAACTCCATACCCAGGACTTCGAGCACCAGCCGACACCGGGCATCGGGGTCGACGGTGGTGTCCTCGAGTAGCTGATGGACTGCCACGTCAAGGATCCGGGCGATGTCATCAGCGCGTTCGACGTAGCGACCGATCCAGTAGAGCGACTCGGCATTTCGAGCGAGCATCATCAGCGGTCACCACCGAACTGTTGTTGTTGTTGCTGTTGCTGCTGTTGTTGTTGTTCCTGCTGCGATGCGATGTCCGGGCCCTGTTCGGTGGGTGTGCTCTGTGCCGTTGCCCCCGACCGGCTGACCAATTCGTCGCCGGCGAGTTCCCGCTCTTCGGCCGAGGTACGAGAGGCGAGCACCCAGGTGTCCTTCGACCCGCCGCCCTGGCTGGAGTTGACCACCAGTGAGCCCTCCGGCAAGGCAACCCGGGTCAACCCACCGGGCAGCACCCACACCGATTCGCCGTCGTTCACCGCGAACGGACGCAGGTCCACATGCCTGGGCGCCAACTGTCCCCCGATCTTGGTGGGAACGGTCGAGAGCTGAACAACAGGCTGCGCGATCCAGCCGCGCGGATCCTGACGAACCTTGCGCGCCAACACGTTCAATTCCTCCGCTGTGGCGTCCGGTCCGAACACGATGCCGTAACCACCTGAACCCTCGACAGGTTTGACCACGAGTTCATCGATCCGGTCGAGGACCTCTTCGCACTCGTCGTCGAGCCAGCAACGCAATGTGTCGACATTGCCCAGACTCGGCTTCTCCCCCAGGTAATACTCGATGATCTCGGGGACGTAGGTGTATGTCAGCTTGTCGTCACCCACTCCGTTGCCGACGGCGCTGGAGATGACGACGTTGCCGGCCCGAGCGGCATTCAACAACCCGGCCACACCGAGCATCGAATCGGGGCGGAACTGCATGGGATCGAGGAAGTCGTCGTCGATGCGACGATAGATGACATCCACGCGCTGCTCACCTTCAGTGGTGCGCATGTAGACAATGTTGTCGCGGCAGAACAGGTCTCGACCTTCGACGAGCTCGACACCCATCTGGCGAGCGAGCAACGAGTGTTCGAAGTACGCCGAATTGGCCACACCGGGGGTCAGGACCACAACATTTGGATCGGCCTCGTTGAACGCCGCCGACGCCCGCAGGGCCCGCAGCAGGTGCGACGCATAGTCGCCGACCGCGCGCACCCGATGGGAAGCGAACAGGTCCGGGAACACCCGGGCCATCGTGCGACGGTTCTCCATCACATACGACACCCCCGAGGGTGAGCGCAGGTTGTCCTCGAGCACTCGGAAGTCGCCGTGCTCGTCGCGGATCAGGTCGATCCCCGCCACATGGATTCGCACGCCGTTGGGCGGCCGGATGCCCACGGCCTGACGGTGAAAGTGTTCACAGGAGGTGATGAGCCGCTTCGGCACCA
Organism: Williamsia sp. z71; assembly: GCF_059553375.1. NCBI lineage: Bacteria > Bacillati > Actinomycetota > Actinomycetes > Mycobacteriales > Nocardiaceae > Williamsia > Williamsia sp. z71. Next base: position 352,589 of record NZ_JCANWX010000002.1, on the reverse strand, counting down.
CGCCGTCACGCAGGATGGCCTGGTCGCCGTAGATGTCGTCGAGGAACATCTCCAGCGCCTTGACGCGCTGGGTGATCCCGCGTTCGAGTTTCGCCCACTCGCCGGCCGAGATGACCCGGGGAACCACGTCGAGCGGGAAGGGTCGTTCCTGACCCGAGTGCGAGAACGTGATGCCCTGGTCGATGAATGCCCGGCCCAGCGCCTCGACCCGGGTCTCCAGATCGGCTCCGTCATAGCTGCCGAGCGCCTTGTGAATGCCCTTGTACGGGCCGCGGACCTCGGCGGTGTCGTAGCCGTCGAACATCTCGTCGAAGGCACCGCCGTACGGACCGGCCTCGTATCCCTCGAAGATCCCGACCGCGCCGTTCTCCGGTTTGGCCGCGGTCGACTTCTTGGCGGCCTTGTCGCGCGGCGCGCCTGTACCCGTCACTTTCGCGGACTTCTTGCCTGTTGGAGGGTCCCCCGCCGAAGGCTTGGTTCCGTTTCCCCGAGGTGCTCCCGCACGTTTCGAACCTGCTGCTGTTGCCGCCGTCATCTGACACATGGTGCCGTAAGTGACCGATATCGGCTGACCACCACGCGGTATTGACTGCACCACATCTTGCGGCCCGGTCGGCAATTTGGGTCACAGTGACCCGGCTGGTAATGTGGCTCGCTGGTGCTGACACCGAAACGACCATCTTTGAGCTAAGGAAAATACACGCGTGGCAAACATCAAGTCTCAGATCAAGCGGAACAAGACCAACGAAGCTGCACGACTGCGTAACCAGTCGACCAAGTCGGCCCTGCGTACCGCGATCCGTTCATTCCGCGAGGCCGTTGCGTCCGGCGAGAAGGACAAGGCTTCCGAGCTCCTGGTTGCCACCGGCAAGAAGCTGGACAAGGCTGCCACCAAGGGTGTCATCCACTCGAACCAGGCCGCCAACAAGAAGTCGGCCATGGCATTGGCGCTGAACAAGCTCTGATCTGCCCCGCCCGTCACCGGGCCCCATAACTTCACGTTAGACGCGCTCACCCTGGCGGCTCCCACGCAGTCGCCGGGGTGTTTGTTGTATGCGAAAGTCGTGTGCTTCACAGGCACTGACATGGCAGGCCCGTGTGTGGTGGAGCGGCTGCGGTGTGGACGCGCTAGCGGCGCGGCGACGGTCGCAGATCAGCAATCGCGGCCACGGCCCGCTGCAGACTGAAATCGGCGTCGGCAGCTTGACCTTTCACTTCGCCGTTCAGCGTGGCGACCACCGACATTGCACGTGCGATCGACGGTGCATCCCATCCGATGGCTTGCGCCTGGACGCGCTTGGCCCGGCCCGGCGTCATCCCCAACTCGGACGCGATGGCCTGCGGATTGGGCTTGCCCATCCCGTACACCCGGGCGATGCCGTGGATCGATTCACCGAGCGCGTCGGCCACGAGTACGTGGGCCACGCCGTGATGGTGCGCCCACTGCAAGGCCTCCAACGCTCCGGCCCGGTCGCCGCTGACCGCCAGATCCGCGACGTCGAAGCCCTTGATCTCCGGACGACCCGAGTAATAACGCGTCACGGAGTCGACAGTCACCTTGCCGCCGGTGTCGGCGACCAACTGCGCACATGCCGCCGCCAGGTCCCGCAGGTTGGCGCGCACCGACTCGACCAGTTTGTCGACGACGTTGCGGTTGGCCTTCACGCCGAGCCGGAGGAACTCGCTGCGCACAAACGTGCCCATCTCCCACGGCGGCAGCTTGGCACATTCGTGGACCTCGGCCCCGGCTTTGCGCAGCGCCAACGCCATCGACTTGGCGCGTCCACCCCCGGAATGGCAGACGATGAGCGTGACGCCATCCGGCGGATTCTCACCTACCTCGGTGACCAGCTTCGCCGGTTCTTTGCCGGCCTCACCGGCAGCGTCCAGGATGATGATCCGGTCTTCGGCGAACAGTGAAGGACTGAGCAGCTCGGCGAGTTCCGGTGCCGTCGCATCTCCGGCCCGCAGCCGCGTGATCGGGATGTCCTCGGGGTTGTCGACGGTGCCGCGGACTTCGGCGATCACCGCGGACGTCGCGCGTTCGGCAAGGAATTCATCATCCCCGAGGATCAGATGCACGCTGTTCACATGGTCATCGTGCCAGAGGCACACGACAACTGTTGCACTCGCGCTCCCGCGTGATCTGCGTCAGTGACCAACGTCGCCGGGCACATCTCAGCCTCCTCCATATCCACATGACATCTGATCGTCCGCGAACGTTGGTAGACTGAGCGGTGCAGCCGTGGTGAGGCCAGAGGCGAGCATGCGCCCTGTTCCTCTCTGCATGATGGCCTGGTCTCGCACGGTAGGTTCTTCCCATGGGGTGGAGACAGCCAAGTCGCTTGAGGGCGGTTTCGCTCGGGTTTGGGATTCTGTTGGTAATCGCGACAGTGGGGGTCTACGGATTTGTGGCCCAACCGTTTCGCGACGAACCCGATCGGTCGCAACCGACACCTGATCTCGGCGAATTGCCCTCTAAGGCTTGGACGCTCGACGTCCGAAAATTGACCGGAAACGTCAATGATGTGTTGTTGGCGTTGCCGCAGATGGTTGATTCGTACTATGGGTATGGATCGGTACTCGAAGCTCCAACGAGCTTGGTTGGCGCTATCGGTCAAGTCGTGACGACGGATCTCTCTGAGAGCCAACCTATCTCCACCGTCACGTTGGTCGGGATCGATGTCGTCGATGGATCGGCAAAGTGGAAACGCCCGATCGGCCACGTCACTCAATGTTCTGATCAACTCGACTCTGGCGTGATCACCTGCTGGGACAGCAATCATGTTGTTTTCGTCGATACTGAGACCGGCGACCTTCTGTCGGATACAGCACCGGATTTCGAGATCGGCCGCAGCGAGGTGGTTGACGGCAAGGCATTCGTTTCCGGCAGCAAGCGCGACGGGGACAAGCTGAGCATTGTCCTGAGCGGCGGAACCCCTACGACTCCAGCCACTGCTTTTCGACGCACGATTGATGTCGCGGGGCCAATATCCTCGGTGGATCAGGTGGTTCCCTCGCAGGATCTGTTCGTCGTCAGCACACAGACGGGGGGCGCTCCGATCTACCAGTACACGATCTACAACTTGGGCAGTGGAACTCCACGTTTCACCATCGCAGCCGACCTACTGAATGTCGTGGGAGACGGACTGTTCGTCATCACCCGTGGCGCGGAGTCCGGCTCGGTCGGAACCCAAGAACTGGTTGCCAGTGATGGTTCACCGATCCTTACCGCACCTGTCCCTGCGTACACCACAACACCGGTGCCGACGGCCACCGCTGTCGGACCGCCGGTGTTCATCGGCGACGGGGCCTACGACCCGGCCACCGGCCAAGAGCTCTGGCGTGATCCCCGCCTTCTCAACCGTCAAGGAGATCCGATCAGCACCATTCGCGCGCTGGCCGATCGCACAGTCGTCGTCGCATCGGCCGAGACACAGACGCTGATCGGCCTGGATCTTTGGACTGGACAGCAAGTTTGGGAAAATCCCTGGACCGACGCGTACTGGATATATGACGGCCTCACCGACGGGGAACACTACGTCTTCAGTGACTACACCGGCTTCCATTCTCTACGGGCAGCCGACGGAAACATCATTTGGTCGATTCCATTGCCCCCCCGGCGCCGACCCGCGCGGCACAACTGTGTCCAGCGCTCGCGGAGACATCCTACTCACCATCGGATCGGATATTTCGCTCTGGCGACAGTCGTCGCAGGCATAGTTCCTCCCGACGAAGCGGGTCGGTCACCACAGTGTCACAGTCGAAAACGGAACGCGGCTGAGGTGTTCGGCCACCCACACCATCCACCAGAGTTCCGGGCCGGTGAACCGGGCCAGAACCACCGCAACTGGTGACCACATCATCGCCACCACCGCCGCGCTGGTTCCCAGCACGGTGATCGGTGCCACCACCAGTGCCACCGCGAGATTGGCCACGATCGCAACAAAGCTGATCTGTCCGCTGATCAGCAGGACGGCCGGCGTGGTCACCATCTGCGCGACCACTGCCACCGCGAGCAACTCCGCGACACCGACCGGAACATGATGATCCCGAAGCCATCCCGCGACAACCGGCGCCAGCACGATGAGCCCGGCAGTGGCGATCACCGACAGCCCAAACCCCGGCTGCACCGCGAACGCCGGCCAGATCATCAGCAGTGTCATGATCGCCGCACACAGTGCCGGCATGGCCTGTGAACGTCGACGGATCAACAGCGCAGACAACCCCACACCACCCATCACCGCCGCACGGACGACGCTCGGACTCGGCCGGACCAGGATCACGAACACCACGATGGCGACAGCGGTCAGAGCTACCGCAAGACGAGGACCGGCGCCGAGCCAGCGCACCACCAGGAGCAGTGCCCCGATGATGATCGCGAAGTTGGCGCCGGATACCGCGGTCAGATGGGTCAGTCCGCAGGCCCGGAAGTTGTCTTTGAGATCGTCGCTCAGTGCCGAGGTGTCCCCCAGCACCAACCCCGGCAACAAACCCGACTCCGGCGCACCCAGCGCCTGCGACGACACCTGCTGAAACTGCGCTCGCACCGTGCCCGCCCACCGCTGATGGGCCGGTGGGCCACGGACTTTCTTCGGTGCGCCGGAGGTGGTGAGTGTGGCCACCGTCAGATCCGGCCTTCGCGGGTCGGTCACCGTGAACACCGCAGATACCTGTTGTCCCGGAATCAGTTCGAGCCATCCGTCGACCGGGGCCAAGACCGTGGCTCCCACGTTCGGGACCGAACGACCGCGTACGCCCACCACCGTCACCGCCACCACCACCCGGTCGGTGCGCGCGATGATCTTCGGGTCGTCGGAGATCCGCACCGTGGCGGTTGCCTTACTCCCCCGCAGCCCGGGGTCCGCCAACGGATTCGACGCGATGTGATGCTGCCGCAGGACCATCGCCCACCCGAACCCGGCCAGGGTTCCGGCGAATCCGATCAACAACGGCAACATGACCATTCGCGACCCACGAATCATCGCGACGATCATCACGACCGTGCTCAGCGACGCCGTGCCGGCCGCTGCGGCGGTGACCGGGACCGAACTGAGCACTCCCAGAGTCGAAATGAACCAACTCGCGGCCGCCGCGGGCACCAGTCGCATGTCGAGCCGGGTGCGCCCGCGACCAGTCGACGTTGCCAAAGCCGTCACACCGTGACCTTGTCCCGGAGCTTCTCCAGACGACCGGGCCCGATCCCGTCGACCTCCGCCAACTGATCGACGGAGGCGAAGTTGCCGTTGGCCTGCCGCCAGGCGATGATCGACGCCGCGGTCACCGGTCCCACACCGGGCAAGGTGTCCAACTCGATGTCGGTTGCGGTGTTGATGTTGACCAGCCCCCCGGATACGGGCGCGGCCGACGCGGAACCGGTTGGCGCCGCTGTCGTGGCGCCCGCACCCCCTGAGCCGTCGACCGGCACCACCGCACTGCGCATCTGGACCCCGCCGGCCGGATCGGCGAAACCCACCAGGATCTGATCACCGTCGCGAAGCGGCTGGGCCATGTTCAGCGACAACAGATCCGCGCCGTTCTTCGCGCCCCCGGCGCTGCTGATGGCATCGGCCACCCGAGCCTGCGGCGGCAGGCGGACAAGCCCGGGCCGGTGCACCAGACCGACCACACTGATGACGAGTTCGGCTGGAGGTGAGGCGCTTTCCGGAACCGGCCCACCCGCACTCACTGCGGTGCTCGGCGCGGCCGCCCCGGCGGTGGTCGGAAAGTTCACCGGCACCTGCGGGCCCGTACCGCCACTGGCGAACGCTGTGTACAGGGCTATGGCGGTGGCGCACAATCCCACTGCCACCAGTGCGATGGCGGCCGCCGGAGTGGAGCGCCACCGACGCTTCAATGGGCCCTCGGGTTCAGGGTCGTCCTCTGCCCACCGCGGACGGTATCCGTCATCGGGATCATCGGGGTCAGCGGTATCAGCCGGGCGAGCACGCTCGGATTCGTGCGTCGCGGTGCCCTGCAACCACTGCGCCGATCCCAACCAGTCGGGGGCAGCATGTTCGGCCGGGACAGCCAACTGCGCCGCTTCTGATTGCACCGGTTCGGCCTGCGCCCATGACGATTGCGGTGGTTCGGGCGGCTCCGGTGAACCCGGCTCCGCGAGGCGATCGAGATTGCTTCTCATGGCCGAACCGTAGAAAACGAACCGGCCAACTCACCGCGACCGAGCAGTCGTGACGCTAATCCTGTGAATACAGCGCCGAACTGTGGACAACCTCAATCACACCACCACACGAGCCACTTATACGAAGACGAGCCACAAATTTGTGGCTCGTCTTCGTATAAGTGGCTCGTGTGGTGGTGGACTCAGGAGAGATCGATCGGGTCCAGTGAGGTCGTCACGGCGATACCGACGGCTCCACTGCCCACGTGCCGAGACAAGACCGGACCGAAGTCGGCTTCCACCAGCGAGGTGATGGTCAGCTTGGACCGCAGCGCTTCGATGATCTGGTTCGCGAGATCCGGTGCCTCACAATGCTGTACCCCAAGGGTCACCGGGCGCTGGTCGGCTATCTCAACGGCGGAATCGATGATCTTGGCGATGGCCTTGGACGTGGTCCGCTGCTTTTCCTTGAGCGCCAACGTCCCGTCGACCACGCGCAGGATCGGCTTGATCGCGAGTGCCGAGGCAAACAATCTGGTGGTGGCACCGATGCGTCCGCTCGACCGCAGATTCTCCAACTGCTGCACACACAGCAGACATTCCGTGGTCGACCCGACACGGATCGCCGCCTCGTACACGCGGTCCATGTCGGCACCGGCCTCGGCATGCTGCGCTGCGGCAAGAGTCGAGAACCCGACTCCGAGCCCCACCGTCCGTGAATCGACCACTCGGATGTGGCCCTGGAACTTCTCGGCGACCACGCGCGCCGACCCCCAGGTCCCGCTGAACCGCCGGGACAGGTGGACCGCGACCACTCCGTCGCCGTCGCTTTCGTCCACGGCCTGGGCGTACGCGGCCTCGAGGTCTGCCGGTGTCACACCCGAGGTGGTCGTCTGAGGGTTGTTGTAGATGTCCGGACCGATCTCGTCGACGTCCTCACGCAGATCCAGCTCGCCCGAGAGGACATGCAACGGCACCTGTCTGATGCGGTACCGCCGGCGCAGTGCCTCCGGCAGGCGCGCCGAGGAGTCGGTCACGATGACAACGGTCACAGGGACACGTTAGTCGTCGACGGGCCGGAAGTCGTCAGGGCGCCGGACACCGCGGCCTGCACCAGATCGGCGACCTCACGGTGACAACCGAAGCCCCAGTGAATACCGTCCGGATTGCCTTCGCCGCGGTCGAAGTGTGCCGCGGTCGGCGGCATCAGGTCGACGAGCGGAACCTGCGCGGCCCGGGCCCACTCGGTCATCGCGGCCACCGTCTGCGGCCGTCCCTTGTGCACGTTGCCGTAATAGGGACTGCGGTGCGTCGACGGCAGACAGGCGACCACGGGCAGGTCGGGCCGGATCGCGATCAGCGCCTCGTGGATCTTGCCGAGATAGTCGGCCGTCAGCGCCGGTGGCAGTGCCAGCGGCCATCCGGTCCGGGCCAGCCTCGGCTGCAGCCATCCGTAGGTGTCGCGGACATATTGCCGCAACCGCGGTGGCCGCACGTAACGGATCTGCTCCCGCAGTGCGGTGGGCAGCGGCGACGGCAGCGAGTCCATCCCACCGAAAGCGAAAACCACCACGCTGGCCCGCGGGACGGCAGCCCAGATGTTCGGATCCTGGGTCAGGGCCCACCAGACATCGCGGCTGGTCCAGCCGATCCGCCCGAACAGTTCGAGCTCGAGCCCGAGTTCCTCCGCGACCAAGGTCGGCCAGATCCGCGGATCGTTGGCGGGCAGCCCGCCCTTGGGTCCGTAGTAGGCCAGTGAATCCGAGAGCACCAGCAGACTGCCCCGCCCCCCTGTTCCAAGCGGATCAGCGGCCGGCACGAGGTCTTGGCTCATGACATCGCACTCACTGGACGGCCAGGTCGGAGACCTCGGCGGACGCATTCCACACGTCGAGTCGCCAGGTGGTGTCGTCGTCTTCGCCGTGCCCGCTGAGCTGTACCCAACTGGTGTTGGCCAGTCCGCCGAAGACCGGCCAGTGGCTGATCGGAAGTCCGAGCAGGCCTGCGGTCAGGGCAGCGATCGCCCCACCGTGCGCCACCAGGACAACGGGTGAGTCAGCGTTGTCACCGCGGCCCCAATCACCAAGTCCGGCAACGAGTTCCTCTACCACCGGCATGCTTCGGCGGGCCACGTCGACGCGGCTCTCGCCACCGGGTGGCGTCCAGGTGGCGTCGTCGCGCCAGATGCGGCGGGCCCCGGGCAGCAGTGCATCGACCTCATGATGGGTCAGCCCCTGCCACTCGCCGAGATGGGTCTCGCGCAGTCGCTGGTCCAGCCCGACCTCGAGGCCGACCTGCTCGGCCAGTGCGGCCGCGGTGTCCCGCGCCCGCCGCAGGTCCGAGGAGATGATCAGCCGCGGTTCCCTGGCGGCAAGTACCTTCGCCGCCGCCGCAGCCTGGTGCACACCCAGCTCGGACAGATCGGTGTCGAGCTGTCCCTGCATGCGGCTCGTTGCGTTGTAGTCGGTCTGCCCGTGCCGAAGCAGCACGAGCCGGCGCACGACCGGCGTCATCCGTTCAACGCTCGAGTCGTGTCCGTCCGGACGCAACAACTCATTCATCGTCCGGGCTCTCGGGCTCTTCGTCGTCACCGCCGGTCGCGATCACGGGGGTTTCGAGCCCGGGGATGTCCAGGACCGGGCAGTCCTTCCACAGACGCTCGAGAGCGTAGAACTCCCGCTCCTCTTCATGGAGAACGTGGATGACCACGTCGATGTAGTCGAGCAGGGTCCAGCGCCCTTCACGGGTGCCTTCACGCCGGACCGGCTTGTGGCCGGCTTCGCGCAGTTTTTCCTCGACCTCGTCAACGATGGCGCTGACCTGTCGTTCGTTGTCCGCCGATGCGATGACGAAACAGTCGGTGATGACCAACTGCTCGGAAACATCGAGAACGATCACATTGGCGGCCAGTTTGTCGGCGGCCGCGTGGGCGGCGACGGTGGCCATGGCGACCGCTTCGGGTGACGCTGTCACAGAGTGCCTTTCGATTGGTAGAGCTTTCGCTTACTGATGTACTGCACCACTCCGTCCGGTACCAGGTACCAGACCGGCCGTCCGGCCGCCGCGCGGGCGCGGCAGTCCGTGGACGAGATCGCCAGTGCCGGTATCTCCATCAGATGGAGGGTATCGGGAGGAAGCTTCTGCAGATGCCTGTCGAGATGTGCTGCGCCGAGTTCGTAGCCGGGCCGGGAGACCCCGACAAAGCTCGACAACTCGAACAACACTTCCCAGTCCTGCCAAGACAAGATCGATGCCAACGCGTCCGCACCCGTGATGAAGAACAATTCCGCGTCGGGGTTCATGCGACGCAGGTCACGTAGCGTGTCGACCGTGTAGGTGTCACCTTCGCGGTCGAGGTCCACCCTGCTCACCGAGAACCGTGGGTTTGACGCGGTTGCGATCACGGTCATCAGGTAGCGGTCTTCGGGTGGGCTGACCCCGGCGTCGGCCTGGAACTTCTGCCAGGGCCGGCCGGTGGGGACGAAGATGACCTCATCGAGACCAAAGCGGTCCGCGACCTCGCTCGCAGCGACCAGGTGGCCGTTGTGGACGGGGTCGAAGGTGCCGCCCATGACGCCGATCTTCCGCCCTGTGGAGGCGCGGGAGTCAGGTGTCGTTTCGGGCATGAGGATTGAGTCTACTGATCAGCTCATACGGGCAGCAGGTTGGCGATCACCTTTGCCAGTTGTGAGGCGTTTCGGCATTCGTGCATGTCAATCACATCGGAGTAGGTTGCGGCGATCGAGTCACCCGAATCCCAGTTGACGCCGGCCTCCGGATTGAGCCAGTAGGCGTGCCTGGTGTGGTCGACCATCTTGGTCAGCGCGTCGAGCTTCGGGTCGCGATAGTTGTTACGCCCGTCCCCCAGGATCAGCAGGGCGCCGCGTCGTGTCAGGGCGTCTAGATGCTCCTCGGCGAAGCCCGCGAACGCGTGGCCGTAGTCGGAGTGACCGTCGCGGGTGATCAGCTTGGCATTCTTGATCATGTCCCCGATCGCGTCGGCGACGTCGAGGTCGGGACCGTCGAAGAACTCGGTCACCTCGTCCACGGTGTCGACGAACGCGAAGACCCGGACCTTCGAAAACTGTTGCCGCAAGGCATAGACGAGCTGAAGGGTGAACTGGGAGAAACCGGCGACCGACCCCGATACATCACAGAGGATCACCAGTTCGGGACGGCCGGGACGCGGCTTGCGGCGCACCAGATCGATCGGCACACCCCCGGTCGACATCGAGGCGCGCAGTGTCTTGCGGACGTCGATGGCCCCGCGGTGTGCACGCCGCCTGCGGATCTCCAGGCGTGATGCCAGCAGTCGTGCCAGGGGTGCGACCGTGCGTCGGACCTCGGCGACCTCCGCCGCGCCTGCGGACAGGAAGTTGATGCGTTCTGGCAGGTTCGGCACCGCGTACTGCGAGACCCGTTCGCGTCCGTTGCGTTCGGCCATCCGGCGTTTGGTCTCACCGTCGATCAGGGTCCGGAACTTCCGGACCCGGTCGGCGGCGGCCTTGCGGAAGAGCGGATCTCTGCCGTCGGCCTCGGTGCCACCGCCCCCGACGGCCATCGCCGCGGCGATCCGGGCGATCAGCGTCTGCGGATCGATCGTCGACATCGCCTGATACGTGGAGTACGCAGAATCCCGGGTCGCCTGATATTTGCCCATCTCCGCAACGACCATCGCCGCGAACCGGGCCAACTCCGCGTCGGACTCCGGCGAATCGTCGGCCAGGAGTTCGGCGAGACGGGACCGCACGGCCTCGGTGTCGATCTTGCCGTCGGCATCCCGGGCGAACGCGGCGTCCAGGTCGCCACTGCGGTCACCGGCGCCGAGTGGGAACCACAGATCGAAGACCGAGTCGAAGACCCGGCGGTGTCCGTTGTCGTGGAGCAGCGTGCAGGCCATCCCCTCGCGGAAGCTTTCCCGGTCGAGGAGGTCGAGGACCGTGGCCGCCTCCCCGGCATCGATCAGGTTCGCCGGCCCGACCACGATCCCGCGAGCCCGGAGGTCGTCGACGAACCCGGTCAGCTGGGTGATGAAGGGGGCAGTCGCAATGGGGGTGGGCACGGCGCGCTCAGCTCAGCTTCAGTTCCTTGAGGGCCGTGGCCACGTCCGGACGGTGCTTGAGGACGACCCCCAGGGTCTGGGCGATCAACGCGTTGTCGATGTCGGTCCCCGGCTTCTCACCGACACCGAGAGCCAGCAGCGTGTTGGCCCAGTCGATCGTCTCGGCCACCGACGGCTTCTTGCGGATGTCGAGGGTGCGCAGGACCCCGATGATGCGGACAAGTTCTTTTGCAACCGACTCGGCGAGCTGCGGTACCCGGCTGGCCAGGATCTCCCGCTCGCGCGCCGCGTCGGGGAAGTCGATGAAGAGGTACAGGCAGCGGCGTTTGAGGGCCTCGGACAATTCCCGGGTGGCGTTGGACGTCAACAGCACGATCGGGCGACGGGTGGCGGTGACCGTGCCCATCTCGGGGATCGTGATCGCGAAATCGCTGAGGACCTCGAGGAGCAGGCCTTCGATGTCTACATCGGCCTTGTCGACCTCGTCGATGAGCAACACGGTCCGTCCGGGCGCGGTGATGGCCTTGAGCAGCGGACGCGCCAGCAGGAACTCCTCGGAGAAGATGTCTGCCTTGGTCTCGTCCCAGCCACGCTGACCGGTCGCCTGGATCGCCAGGATCTGCTTGGCGTGGTTCCACTCATAGAGCGCGCGGGCCTCGTCGATTCCCTCGTAGCACTGCAGTCGCACCAGATCGGCGTTGGTGGACTGCGAGATCGCGCGCGCCAACTCGGTTTTGCCGACACCGGCGGGGCCTTCGACGAGCAGCGGCTTACCCAGCCGGTCGGCCAGGAAGACCGACGTCGAGGTTGCCTCGTCGGCCAGGTACCCGACGCCGGCAAGCGTCTGGCGTACGCCGGGCACGTCGGTGAAACTGGGCTCTACGGCCATCGTTGTTGCTCCTGGGCTATGTGGTTGGACGAGTAGCGGGATCCGGACCGGGCGGCTCGGGCTAGCGAGGCCGGGTCTGGCCGTTGCCCCAGGCGATCCACTTGGTGGACGTCAGTTCGGGGAGCCCCATCGGGCCACGGGCGTGCAACTTCTGGGTGGAGATGCCGATCTCGGCACCGAACCCGAACTGCTCGCCATCGGTGAACGCGGTGGAGGCATTCACCATGACAGCTGCGGCGTCGACGCGCTGGGTGAACTCGGTGGCCGCGGCCAGATCCGCGGTGACGATCGCCTCGGTGTGGCTGGTGCCGTACCGGTCGATGTGGTCGACGGCCTCGTCGATACCCGCGACGACCTTCACCGCGATGTCGAGTGTCAGGTACTCGTCGGACCAATCGCTTTCGGTGGCCGGGGTCATGCCCGGTTCGTCGCCGTGGATGACCACCCCGGCGCTCTGCAGTGCCTGGGTCAGGCGCGGCAGCGCGGTCGCGGCGATCGCCTGATCGATGAGGAGCGTCTCGGCGGTGTTGCAGACGCTGGGCCGACGGGTCTTGGAATTGAGGACCAGGTCTTCCGCCATGTCGAGATCGGCCGCCGAGTGGATGTAGATGTGGCAGTTGCCGGTTCCGGTCTCGATGGTCGGTACGGTCGCGTTCTCGACCACTGCCTTGATCAATCCGGCCCCGCCGCGGGGGATCACCACGTCGACGAGCCCGCGGGCCCGGATGAGATGGGTGACGCTCGACCGGTCGTCCGACGGCAGCAACTGCACCGCGTCGGCGGGCAGACCCGCGGCGGTGAGGGTCTCGCGCAGGATCCGGACGAGTTCGGCGTTGGAACTCGCGGCCGACGACGAGCCACGCAGCAGCGCCACATTGCCCGACTTCAGTGCGATGCCGAAGGCGTCGACCGTGACGTTCGGCCGGGCTTCGTAGACCATGCCGACCACGCCGAGCGGCACCCGGACCTGCCGGAGCTGCATCCCGTTGGGCAACGTCTTGCCGGCGATCACGTCACCGATCGGATCGGGCAGTCCGGCCACCTGTCGCAGTCCGGTGGCGATGCCCTCGATCCGGTCGGCCGTCAAACGCAGCCGGTCGATCAGGCTGGCCTCGGTCCCGGCGGCCTCGGCCCGGGCGACGTCCTCGGCGTTGGCGGCCAGGACCGCATCGGACTGGGTCAGCAACGCCTCGGCGGCGTCGTGCAGAACCCGGTTCTTCTGATCGGTCGTCAGGCCCGCGAGCACGCGTGATGCGGCTTTCGCGGCGGTCGCCTGCGCGCGCACGATCTGTTCGATGTCGGCCGGAGTCGTGGTGGTGGCACTCATTCATCCAGAATAGGTGGCGATGAGATCGACGTTCTCGCCGACCGACGCCTCAGCGGCCCCGATCCTCGTCTGAGGGCCCGTGCCGTTTGCCCGACCCGTTGTCGAACGTCCCGTGTCTGCCTTCTCCCCCGGCGAAGCGGGTTGCGCCCGTCACCGTGTCGGCCGACAGCGACGTCAGGCCGTGGACGTACTCGTTGAAGATGGCGTCCTCTTCGTACAGCCCTTCTTGTTCGAGGACCGAGAGCCGGTCCTGGCGCATGCAGGTCTGCGGGAACGCTGCCAGTTCGTGGGCGAGCTCCCGGGCTGCCGACACCGCTTCACCGGCCGGCACCACCCGGTTGACCAGCCCCATCTGTCCGGCCTCACCCGCCGACACCGGCCGGCCGGTCAGGATCAGGTCCATCGCCCGCGACGTACCGATCAATTGAGGTAGCCGCACGGTGCCACCGTCGACGAGTGGCACACCCCATCGGCGGCAGAACACTCCGAGGACGGCGTCCTCGTCGGCGACCCGGAGGTCGGCCCACAACGCGAGTTCCAGACCGCCGGCCACCGCGTGCCCGGCGATGGCCGCGATCACGGGCTTGGACAATCGCATTCGAGTCGGGCCCATCGGGCCGTCGCCCTCGGCCGCTATCCGATTCATGTTGCGGCCGGACGCCACGGCCTTGAGATCGGCACCGGCGCAGAATGTTCCGCCCTCGCCGTGCAAGACCGCCACCGACGCGTCTGGATCGGCGTCGAACTCGCGGAATGCATCGGCCAGCGCTTGCGCGGTCACGGCGTCGACGGCGTTACGCACCTGCGGCCGGTTGATGCTGATCATGGTGACCGGGCCGTCGCGGTCCACGTTCACCGTCGTGGATGTCGGTGGAGTAGTCATCGGCGGCCACCTCCCGAGGTCGGTTACCGTCGAACCTAGCCGGTCAGGTGGTCGGCGAAAAGACCCCATGCACCCGCCCCGCTGCGGCAACTTCGGCGGGCCGGTTCGGCAGCCACAGGTGCAGAGGCATCACGCAGGGTGCGGCCAGCACGTCGCCGGGCACGATGTCCGCCGGGCGTGGGGCGGTGATCGCGGCGTCTCGCCCCTTCGGACCGATGTCGGTCGACGCCACTCGGGCGGTGGAGATACGCCCGATCAGGCGCGCCTCGGACCAGATGAGCTGCACTCGTTCGGCGTCGAAGTCGACGGCGATGATCCGCCGGCGTGGACCGACGTCGCGGGCTTCGGTCACCCGCATCATCACCACGCCTCGCCCCGGAGTGCGGCTCGGATACACCGCGGGCGTTCCCGACAATTCGATGAGGTGTGTCATCGAGAGTCCGTCGACGAGAACGTCCGTCACGGTGGTGGTTGTGTTGTCGGGCCATAAAGAGTCGTTGAGCGGGTCTGGGATGCTCGCGCGCAGGGTCGGCAAGATCGACGTGAGTGTCACAGACCCACCTGCTGGAGTGGGTCGGGATCGAATTCTGTACCGGGACGCTGTTTTTGAAGTGGTCTCACGTATTTCGTTCTACGCATCGGCCGGCGGCTTGAATACATCGTGCATCAAGTTCTAACGATATTTTTGCGCGCCGTCCCGAACCGGGACATTCGACTCATGTGTTCGCGGCGCAAGTCTGCACACAATTGTCCGGCGGGGTGTCAACGCACCCAACGGCTCCGGGTAACGCTAACGTGATTCGGATATACCCATCAGCGGCGGAAGGCAACGATCATCACCGGTTCCGAAGGCCCCACACCGCAACCCATCCTGGCGCGGCTGCCCGAGGCCGCAATCTTTCTGGTGGCCACCGTCAACGAGGGCGCCGAAGAGGCTGTCTGGGATTTCCTTTCCGGGGTCACCGGTCTCATCCGATCGGTCGCCTCACGAGTCCCCGATTCTCGGCTGCTCTGTGTGGTCGGCATCGGCTCCGATGCCTGGGACCGGCTTTTCACCGGTCCCCGGCCGGCGGGCCTGGCGCCCTTCATCCCGCTGCAAGGCGCCGTGCACACGGCACCGGCAACAGAAGGCGACCTGCTCTTCCACATCCGCGCCCGGACCATGGACGCCTGCTTCGAGATCGCCACCCAGATCACCTTTGCCCTGCAGGGCGCGGTGACGATCGTCGACGAGGTCCACGGATTCCGGTTGTTCGACATGCGCTCGATGGTCGGATTCGTCGATGGGACAGAGAATCCCGACGGCCCGGCCGCCGAACGGGCAGTGACCGTCGACGCCGACGATGACCCCGACTTCGCCGGCGGAAGTTACGTGTTGATCCAGAAGTATCTGCACAACATGACTGCGTGGAACGCCACGAGCACCGATGAGCAGGAACAGGTCTTCGGACGTACCAAGTGGGACAACATCGAAATGGACGACGACACCAAACCGTCCAATTCACACACCGCACTGACCGTCATCGAGGACGAGACCGGTGAGCAAGTGCAGATCATGCGCGACAACATGCCGTTCGGCAGGGTCGGCCAGGACGAGTTCGGGACGTATTTCCTCGGTTACTCGGCCGGTCCCGAGGTCACCGACGAGATGTTGCGCAACATGTTCATCGGCAAACCGGAGGGCAATTACGACCGGCTCCTCGACTTCTCCACCGCTGTCACCGGCAGTCGCTATTTCGCGCCCACGATCGATTTTCTCGACGATCCACCGGCGCTCCCGGACCGCGCGTCCGAAACACCTGAAACGAACGAACCCGAAACGATCACCACCGACACGGTCCCCGATTCGGGGTCCCTTCGGATCGGCGACCTCTCCCGGCGCCGGCAGCTGACCACGGAGGAAAAATGAACAACCTGCACCGCGAACTCGCACCGATCTCGGCTGCGGCCTGGAAGGAGATCGAGGAGGAGGCGACGCGAACCTTCAAGCGCAACAGCGCCGGTCGCCGGCTCGTGGATGTCAACGGTCCGCACGGGCTGGAACTCGCCGCGGTCACCACGGGACGTCGGCTTCCCATCGATGCACCGCGCCCCGGTATCGAGGCCAGTGCCCGCACATCGCAGTCGATCATCGAATTGAAGGTGCCGTTCACGGTCAGCCGGCAGGCCGTCGACGACGTCGACCGCGGCGCACAGGATTCCGATTGGGATCCGGTCATCGAGGCTGCGCGCAGTCTTGCCCAGGCCGAGGACCGCGCCATCTTCGAAGGCTATTCCGCTGCGGGCATCGCGGGCATCCGCAGCCAGGCCCCGGGCGATCCGATCCAGCTTCCCAGCGATGTTCGCGAATACCCCGAGGCAATCAGCCAGGCGTTGAGCCGGCTTCGCCTGTCGTCGGTGAGTGGCCCCTACTCCCTGGCACTGAGCGCCGACGTGTGGCTGAAGGTCAACGAGACCTCCAACCATGGCTACCCGATCATCCAGCATCTGCAGCGCGTCATCGACGGCGACATCATCTGGGCCCCCGCCATCGACTCTGCGTTCCTGCTGAGTACCCGTGGCGGCGACTTCGATCTCACCATCGGACAAGATGTTTCGATCGGCTACGACTCCCATGACGCCACCGGCGTCAACCTGTATTTCCAGGAGTCCTTCACATTCCTCGTGTACACGGGCGAAGCAGCGGTTCCGTTTGTGACCACCGGGGTCTGATCCGCTTCCCCACCCCGATGATGTGCCCTTTTAGCGGTGCCCACCTGGGCTTTTGGTCACCAAAGGACCACATCATCGGGGTGCTTGCTATGCGGCGTTGGGCCGCGCATTCTGAGGCCGGGGCATCACAGCCCGGCCGTGAACAGCCCCGCTCGGCGGCAGTCAGAGCGAGTCGCTGATCGGCGGTGGCCAAACGTTGTTCCCGACCCAGATACAGCGGGCGATGTTTGTCATCGAGCAACGCCAAAAACTTACGGCTCACCCCAGCCAACCTCAAGGCATCCTTGACACTCACGACTCCGCCGGAGGCGGTGGTGACCAGACCGGTTTCCTGTTCGAGCTGCTCCAACGTCATCGTCACGATGACCTGCGCCGGCAGCCCGCGGTGGGTACCGAGCTTGCCTTGCCCGACCACCATCTCCATCAACTTCTTGAACGCATCATGATTACGCTGCCCAGCCGTGCGGGTATCGCGCTCGGCCGCCGCACGTAGGGCCTCCTTCTCCGCCTTGTCGGCGATGCCGGTCGGTGAGTCCGGATCGTTCGGGTTGTTCATCCCCTTGGCCGCCCACTTCGCGGCCACCACATTCCCACAGTGCTTTGGTCGCCGGATCCAACGTGCCTTTGATCCCGGCCATATGGTCGGCGCCCTGCTTGGAGACCGACAACTCCCGTTTCTGGGCGCGGTCGGTGTCGACGAACTCCCCGTCCGGGTTCAGATGCGCATGCAGGTGCAGGCCCACCCCGATCGCACCATCACCCATCGCCGCGGCAGTATGGGGATACGTCGGGGCGATCACCTCACCCGATGGAGCATGCCAGTGGCCGACGCGCTCAGCCCTTCTCGACCGGGCACTGGCCTGGGCCGCGGAAATCCGCAGATGATGCCGCAGAAACTTGTTGTGCTTCAACCCCTGTTTCGCAGCCACGGACCGCTCCCGCAACTCGACGGCGACCCGTACTTTCACCAACTCGTCCCGACGGGTCTGCATCTCCACCGCTTGGGCCATTTCCACAGTCTCTTTGTCGGACAGGCTCGCCAACGACACCTCAACAAGCCTGCCGGACAACACCTCACGGACAGCAACAATCTCTTCCGCATCCAGGGCCATGCCCTCGATACGGTCGATCAGATCTGCCACCCCCGACGCCATGACACAGTTCCATCAACACCCACCGACAAACCACGAAAACTACGCAACCGCAAGCATTTTCGGCACGATCGACGGTAATAAAGGCCCACTCGACGGGGATATCGGCACGCTCGACGGGGATCCGCTGAGTGTCGCAATTGCTTTGGGATTCGTGGGAATAGCGACGGGAGGAAGAGCGCGGAACGCAGGGCTGGGAATAGTCATCGGATGCGCCCTTGCGACGGTTGGATACGTGGTCTATATGACTTGGTTCTAGGGACTTACGTCAGCAACGGCGCAGCGCCGACCGCAGCACCGGTACCGACGGCGTATCAAGATAGAGCCCGTACGTCCGCATCACCATCACGAATTGCGCCGCGTATTGGCAGTGAAACGACTTGTTCGCCGGCATCCACCGCGACGGCTGTTTGTCACCCTTGTCCTGATTGGCATCTCCGTCGACCGCGACGAGGTTGGCCGGATCGTTCGCGAAGCGTTGCCGCACTGTCGACTTCCAATTCCGGGCACCCATATCCCAGGCGAACGAGAGCGGCACGATGTGGTCGATCTGGACTCTGGCTCCGGTCCCCTGTCCCCGCCGGAAGACCACCCACCGACCGCTGTAAGGACTACGGAACTCGCCGGTGGCCACGGCCCGCCCACAACTGGTCATCACCGCAAACGTCTTGTCCTGCAGGTCGCGGTCAAGGATGTCGTTACGGGTGTCGCATCCGTTGCCTGAACCAACAGCATCGGTGTTGTCCGTCCACGCGGTACCGAAAGCGCTGCGGTCGTAGTCCGGCGCATCCGGACGCCCGGCCAGCGCCGGGATCAGCGTCAACTCACCCAACAGCCGCTGCGCGTCAGGTGAGATGTCATGCGGTCGGTTGATCGCAACACCGACGCCGGCCACCAGCACAGCCGAGACAGCAAAAGCGATCAGCCCGGCCCATATCCGGACCGGAAGCCGACCTCCGCTAGGACTTGTCCAAAAACGCGAGCCGAACCGGGCCCAGGATCGAATCGACAAGTGCGGCCATCGGTTTGTGCTCGACCAGGGTGAGGTCGGAGCTGACGACCTCGTCGGCCAACGCCCTCGTGTCGTCGATGAGGTCGGCGTCGGTGAGGAGCGAAAGGAACCGGAGCGAGGACGTCTGACCGGACTGGAGCGAGCCAAGCAGATCACCCTCCCTCCGCTGAGCCAGATCCACGAGCGACAATTCGAACCCGTCATTGGACGCCGCAACAGCCCGCAGTCGTTCCATCGCCGGTGACATATCTGCCGCTCCGGTCATCAGCAGACACAGACCCGGCAACCCGCCTCGACCGACCCGACCACGCAGCTGATGCAACTGGCTCACGCCGAACCGCTCGGCGTCGACGATCACCATCGTGGTGGCATTGGGAACATCGACACCGACCTCGATCACCGTGGTGGAGACCAGGATGTCGATATTGCCCGCCGTGAAGTCGGCCATCACCTGGGCTTTGTCATCGGCATGGAGCCGCCCGTGCAGCAGTTCGATCCGATGTTTGCCCAGCGGCCCGGTGGACAGCGTGTTGAACATGTCGACCGCTGCGATGGCCGGTTCGCCACCCGCCTCGGACGATTTCTGTGCCGACTTCTGGCCGGCCGCCGTGCCGTCGTCACCGATCCGGGCGCACACCACATAGACCTGGCGCCCGGCCTGCACTTCCTCGTCAACCCGTTCCCAGGCCCGCTGCACCCATTTCGGGTTGCCCTTGGGCACCACGCTGGTGGTGATCGGCTGACGGCCGCGCGGCAGTTCCCGCAGCGTCGACGTCTCCAGATCACCGAAGACGGTCATCGCGACCGTGCGCGGGATCGGGGTCGCGGTCATCACCAGCAGGTGCGGCACGATGTCGTCGCGTCCCCGCGAGCGGAGCGTATCCCGTTGTTCCACACCGAACCGGTGCTGCTCATCGACAACAACAAAGCCCAGGTTGAAGAAATCGACATGCTCCTGCAGCAACGCGTGCGTCCCGATGAGGATGCCCACCTGCCCGGTGACCGTCTCGAGCAGCGCGGTGCGTTTGGCCGCGGTTTTCATCGACCCGGTGATCAGAGCGATCCGGGTGGCACCCTCTTCTCCTTCGAGTTCACCCTCCTTGGCCAATCCGCCCAGCATGTTCTCCAGCGTCCGGAAGTGCTGCGCAGCAAGCACTTCGGTGGGCGCAAGCAGCGCGCACTGGTAACCGTTGTCGATGACCCGCAGCATGGCCAGCAACGCCACCAGGGTCTTACCCGATCCGACCTCACCCTGCAGCAGCCGGCTCATCGGCGCGACCTTCGTCTGCCCGTCCGTTTCCGGCCGGGCCATATCCGCGGTGATCTCGCCGATGACCTCGTTCTGGCCTTCGGTGAGCGTGAACGGCAGGCGCTTCATGAATCGGTCTTCGAGACCACCGTCGACATGCGGGCAGGACGGTCCCTGGGCGCCGCGATCGACATACCTGCGTTGCGCCAACGCCAGTTGCAGCGCCAGCGCCTCATCGAACTTCAGCCGCGCCGACGCCTGATCGATGTCGTTCTGTCCCTCGGGAATGTGGATCTTGCGCAGCGCCTCGTCGGCGCCGATCAGTCCGCGGGCCTTGCGTTCGTCGTCCGGCAACGGATCCTCGATCGGGTCGAGGTAACCCAGTACGGCGCGCACACACTGCCAGATGGTCCAGGCCTGCAGCTTGGCCGTGGCCCGGTAGACCGGGATGACATCGCGCAGGAACTCGGAGAAATCTATTGTGCCATCGACCTTTTCACCGCTGCCGGCGTCGGTCGCAAGCGCCTTCGCGATCCCCTGCATCAGGGCCGAACCCACCGCGTCGTCCGCTTCGATCGACGTACCGTCCTCGGGGAGCTTCAGCCAGTTGGGGTGCGTGAGCTGCAGCTCCTTGTTGAAGTACTTCACCTCACCGGCCATCATCACGCGGGAGCCCTTGGGGAGCTTCGACGCGATCCAGGGCGAGTTGAAGAACGTCACCGAGATGCGGAAATTGCCGTCGAACACAACAAGTTTGGTCATCTTGCGGCGCGAGTTCCGGATCGGGATGGTCTTGCTGTCCTCGACCCTGGCCACCACCGTCAACCGCTCGCCCGGCTCGGGTTTGCGCTCCCCCGACAGATCACCTTGCTTGACGTAGCGATCCGGCACGTACCGCAACAACTCGCCGACGGTGGTCACGTTGATCTGCTCGGCCAGCAGATCGGCAGCCTTCGCTCCCAACACGACATCGAGCGACTCCGACAATGCCACCACTGCTATTCGACTCCCACCTGAAGCAGTTCGCCCACCTGCCCACCTGGAAAGCTCACGAACTCGACACCCGGGTGCACGGTGTTCACGTGATGCTCGAGTTGTTCGAGCACCGCGGGATCAAGATTACGCCCGGCGAGCACACTGACCATCTCGCCACCGGTGCTCAGCAGCAGGTCTACCAGGCCCGCTGCAGCGCCGATGATCTCGCGATGGATGACGAGTACACCGTCACCGATGAGTCCCAGGTGATCACCCGGTTCACAGGTTCCGGCAAACGTCAGGGTGCGTTCGGTGGCCGTGACCACGGCACCGAACCGGGTGGCCGCGGCGGCGTCGGCCATCGCGTACGCATCGTCGTCGGGCAGTTGCCCCGGGTCGTGAACCGCCATCGCCGCCAGGCTCTGGACCATCGAACCACCCGGCAGGATCACCACCGAACGTTCGCGCGAGCGCGCGGCCGCCGCCACGGCGACCAGGTCCTGGGCCGGCAGGGCTCCGTTACCCATCAGGATCACGTGTGCACTGTCGACATCGATGATCGCCTTCGCCAGCACCTCGGCATCCAGCTCGCCCTCGCCGGCGGTATCGGCCCGAACAACCACCGCGCCTTCCTGCTCGAACAACTCCGCGGCCTCGTCACCGGTGACAACGGCAACGACAGCGCGATTGCGCCGGGGCGGACGCGAGGCCTTGTCGTCTTGTCCGCGGTGGGCGTCGAGGAGGAAGCAGCTGATCCTGATGTCGCTCACTCGACCGAGGGCCACGCCTGCCTCGATCGCGGCACCTGGCTCACAGGTGTGGACGTGGATGGAAAAACGTTCGCCGACACCGTCGTCCGCGCTGTCCCCGACGATCACCACGGCATCGCCGATCTCACCGAGGTTGGTGCGCAGTGTCGAGATCTTGTCGGCGGCCGCACCGCCCAGCAGGTACATCACCTCGAAGTCCATCTCGTTGTCGCTGTCGCACGACTCGCCGATCCGGTGCCCGATCCGATCCCCGCCTCCGACCAGTGCGCCCTGGTACCGCCGACGGCGAGCGGACACACCGGTGAGCACTTTGACCAGTTCGTCGAAGATCACCAGCAGCCCTCGGCCACCGGCGTCGACCACTCCGGCCTGGGCCAGGACATCGAGCTGGGACTGGGTGAGGTCGAGGTCCTCGGCGCAACCGTCGGCGATGGCGCGGGCCAGGTCGGCGGGGGTGGACGCCGCGTGGGCGGCGGCGTTCTCGGCCGCCCGCCGCAGCAGTGTCAGGACCGTGCCCTCACGGGGTTCGCTGACGGCCCGCGTCGCGGCGAGCGATCCCAGCCTCAGACCGGCAACCCACAGACTGTTGAAGGAGACGCGACGTTCGACGGCATTGATCTCGGCCGCATCGGCCAGGCCGACGAGGACCTGCGAGAGGATGATCCCGGAGTTGCCGCGGGCCTTGGCGACGGCACCCTCGGCCATGGCCCGGGCGACCGCCGGAGTGTCCGCGTTGTCGTCGAGTGCGTCCACGGCCTCGGCGGCCACCTTCATGGTGTGCAGCATGTTGCTGCCGGTGTCGGAGTCCGGGATCGGGAAGACGTTCAGGTCATTGATCTCGGCGCGCACCAGATCAAGGCTGGTCACGGCACCGTGGATCCAGTCCCGCAATACACCCGGGTCCATCGCCGGTGCCCCGATCTGATCCACCACGTGCCGCACCTCCTTCTTGTGGTCTGACCCACAGACTAATCTGAGAGGCCGACACCGTCGTTCACGACCATCTCTGGTCAGGCCTTCGACCACCATTTGGATCACAGACCCGGTGGCGGCTAAGCTTGCAGGGTTGCCCTTTGGGTGTCGACACCCGTGTCGGCTCCTCTGGGCCGATGACCACCTAATTTCTCATGAAGGAGTTCGACGATGGCTGCCGTCTGCGACGTATGCGCCAAGGGCCCCGGCTTCGGTAAGTCGGTCTCGCACTCACACCGGCGTACAAACCGGCGCTGGAATCCCAACATCCAGTCCGTGCGTGCGCAGGTCGCCCCCGGAAACCGCAAGCGGATCAACGTTTGCACCTCCTGCCTGAAGGCCGGCAAAGTCGTTCGGGGCTGAGTGTGACCGAGTTGCGGTCGTCCTCGACCGATTTCGACTCAGTTCAACTCACCGATGGTGTGCTCCGCATCGCCATCGCCTCGGACAAGGCCGGTAACTCGCTGGACCGGGCCTACTTCGATCGTGGCGCTGTTGCGCTGCGTCAGTTGGCACGCGGCGAGATCAAGGCGGGCGCGGTACTGCTCGTCGGCACCGGAGCGAATTTTTGCGCGGGCGGCAACGTCCGCGACTTCGCTTCTGCCGACGATCGTGCCGAGTTCCTGGCCGGACTGGCCGGAGACTTCCACGACTTCATCCGGGCACTGACCGCTGCGAACGTACCTGTCGTCGCGGCTGTGCACGGCTGGGCCGCGGGCGCCGGAATGAGCATCGTCACGCACTGTGACGTTGCCATCGCCGGTACCTCGACAAAGCTCCGTCCGGCGTATCTCGGCATCGGACTGTCCCCCGACGGTGGCCTCACCTGGTCGCTGCCGCGGGTCATCGGCGCCGCACGTGCACGCGAGATCATCTTGACCAACCGCGCGATCGATTCCGCCGAGGCACTCGACCTCGGACTGGTCTCACGGGTGGTCGAAGACGATCAGGTG
The DNA here is from genome assembly GCF_059553375.1 of Williamsia sp. z71. NCBI lineage: Bacteria > Bacillati > Actinomycetota > Actinomycetes > Mycobacteriales > Nocardiaceae > Williamsia > Williamsia sp. z71. Next base: position 328,513 of record NZ_JCANWX010000002.1, on the reverse strand, counting down.
CTGATCACCGCCGAGGCTGCTGCAGCTTCGATCGCGGCCGGCCCGTGGCGCACGCTCACCGCGACGCGCAAGCTCCTGAACGCATCGGCGACCCGCTCGCTCACCGAGCAGCTCGACGCCGAGGCAGAGTCGATCGCCGCGCTGTCGGCCCTTCCGGACGGCATCGAAGGTGTCAACGCATTTGTCGGCAAGACCAAGCCGGACTACGCGGCCGTGAACGCCGAGCGCTGAGTCGTCGATCGCATATTCAAACCTGAAAATGGCCACCCGCTTTCGCGGGTGGCCATTTTTTGTATTCACCGGCTGTGAGTTCAGTGTCCGATCAAGGTAGGCGCCAGTCGATTTCGGCGCCGCCCTGCTCCACCAATGCGGCATTGGCACGCGAGAACGGCTTGGAACCGAAGAATCCCCGACGGGCCGAGAGCGGCGACGGATGCGGCGAGACGATCGTCGCGACCCCCGGTAGCCACGCCTGCAACGACGCCGCATCCTTGCCCCACAAGATGGCCACCAGCGGTTGATCTCGGGCCGCCAACGCTTTGATGGCGCACTCGGTGACCGCCTCCCAGCCCTTCCCGCGATGACTCCCGGCCGACCCCGGCGCCACGGTGAGCACCCTGTTGAGCAGCAGAACCCCCTGCTTGCTCCACGGTGTCAGATCGCCGTTCGACGGCCGCGGAAATCCGAGGTCGTCGGTGTATTCGGTATAGATGTTGCCCAGGCTCCGCGGTACCGGTTTCACCTCGGGTGCCACCGAAAAGCTCAGGCCGACGGCGTGGCCCGGTGTCGGGTAGGGGTCCTGCCCGACGATCAGAACACGAACCTGGTCCAGAGGATTCGTGAAGGCGCGCAGGACATTTCCGCTCTCGGGCAGATACGTCCGGCCCGCAGCCAGTTCGGCCCGCAGGAAATCTCCCATCCGGGCTACGTCGTCGGCGACCGGCGCGAGCGCACTGGCCCAACCCGGATCCACCAGTTCCGAAAGTGGTTGTGCGTCAGACATTGCCGGCTAGTCCAGCCGACGCAGCGCGGTGCGATAGTACGCAGCATTCGCCGCGTAGTTCTCTACGCTCATCTCAATGTGCCCCTCGGCGACCACGTAACCCTCACGGATCTTCGCCGGGACCCCCAGTGCCATCGAGCGTTCGGGGAGTTCGAAGCCGTATGCAACCACCGCGCCGGCGCCGACGATCGACCCGGCCCCGATCTGGGAACCGTTGAGTACCACCGATCCGGATGCGATCAGGCAACCATCGCCGATGGTCGCACCCTCGATGTGTGCGTTGTGCCCGACCACGCAACCAGCACCGATCACCGTCGGATGCACGGGTGTGCAGTGGATTACGGTGCCGTCCTGGATGTTCGTCTTCTCACCGATGTGGATCGTCCCGTAGTCACCGCGCAACACAGCGCCCGGCCACACGGACACGCCGGCCGCGAGGGTCACCGCGCCGATCACCACGGCATCCGGGTGTACGTAGGCGCCTTCGCCCAGTTCGGGTTCCCGATCATCAAGTGCGTAAATAGCCATGAACGTCACAGTATCGGGTAGTGCCGAACAGCACCTGCACCCCTTTAGAACGTATGCCAACCCGCTTCGAGGTCGACCGAGTCCATGCCACGCACGGTGACCGGGGGCTCGGCGGGGCCGGCGTGCACCGAACCGATCGCCGTCCACCCGACCGGAAGCTCCCCCGCAGCAAAGGTGGCCAGCAACTCATGATCTTCACCACCGGTTGTCGTCCAGCGGTTCATGTCGACGCCGAGCCGGGCTGCGGCAGCCGGCAATTCGGGCACCACCGGGATGGCCGCAGCATCGATCTCGATCCGCAGCCCGGCGGCCCGCGACATCGTGTGGAGCTCCCGCATCAGGCCATCGGAGATGTCGGTCATCGAATGAACGCCCGCCTCCGCAGCAGCGACACCGAGTTCCAGGTGCGGTTCCGGCGCACAGTGTGCGCGCACCAAGTCGGTGAAATCGCCGATCCCGGCCGACAACAACTCCATGCCGGCAGCAGAAGACCCCAGCGGTCCCGACACCGCGACCACGTCACCGACCTGCGCCGTCGACAACCGCACCGGGGTACGGGCATCCATGGCTCCGATCGCGGTCACCGCGAGCACCAGCTGATCGCCGGCCGTCAGATCACCGCCGACGACGTTCGCCCCGTACCGCCGGGCCGCCTCGCGCATCCCGTCGCGCAGGCCCACCAGAGTGGCGACCGGAATGTCTTTCGGACAGGTCACCGATGCGAGAAAGCCGGTGACCCGGCCGCCCATCGAGATGACGTCCGCCGCGTTCGCGACCACAGCCTTGAACCCGATCTGCTCCGGACTGCTCCAGTCCATGCGGAAGTGCCGACCGTCGACAAGCGCGTCGGTGCTGACGACCACCGGGCCGCCACCGGCGAGCACGGCGGCGTCGTCGCCGGGACCGACCAGGACCATGTGATCGCCTCTGGCGTCGTCGTCGGGGGTCGTGAACAGATCGATCAGCACTTGCTCGCCGACCTCACTGACCGTGGGAACCGGATCGGGTGACAGCGTTCTCACCGCGCCTTTCGTTTGGATGTCGGCCTGCTTGATTGGCGACTCGGCGCCGTTGTCGGTGACAATATGTGCCAGTCTATTTGGGTCAGCCGCTCCGCTGATCATCGTCGTGAACGAAGGGAACGCCGTGGTTCAGGCTTACATACTGATCCAGACCGAGGTCGGCAAGGCTGCGGTGGCCGCAGCAGCGATCTCGGATATCGCCGGCGTTGCCTCGTCCGAGGAGGTCAGCGGACCGTACGACGTCATCGTGCGGGTCGACGCGGCCAACGCGGCCCACCTCACCGAAGAGGTGGTCCCGAAGATCCAGCAGGTCGATGGGATCACCCGAACCCTGACATGCCCTGTCGTGACCGGCACCCCGAGGCTGGTGTGAGCGAGTCAGCCCCGAGCCGCGCAGGTCGCCTGCACCCGGCGGTCATCGCCACCATCATCACGATCCCGGTCATGGTGATCGTGGCCTTCATCACCTACGCGGTCATCAAGACCGACGACAACACCTCTGCCGATACGCCTCTCAAGTCGATGGCGGCACCCGAGCAGTCCTCACCGGACTGCGCGGCGCTCGTCGCCGCGCTGCCGGAGACCTTCGACGGATTCGGCAAGAAGACGGTGTCCGACGACGGCATGGTCAGTTGGCCGCCGGGAGAACAGGTACCCGGACCGGTCCAACTGCGCTGCGGCGTCGATCGACCCGAGTCGCTGTCCCCCACCTCGGGCCTGCAGGTGGTCGATCCGGTGCAATGGTTCCTGGTGTCGGCGACCACCGAGGCACCAGGGTTCCTCTGGTACGCCGTCGACCACCGCCCCTACGTGGCGATCTGGCTTCCCGAGAATGTGGGAAATGCTCCGATTCAACAGTTTTCACAGTTGATCGACGAATACCTGCCCACCGCCCCGATCGATCTCGGCAACTAGTCCTTCTACTCCGGTTTGGCGTGACGGAGTCACTCGGGTTTGGCGTGACGGAGTCACTCGGGTTTGGTGCGCCGGCCGAGCAGCGAATAGATCGCGTCGGTGACGGTCAAACCCTCGTGACACACCTGGTGGACCGCGTCGGTCAACGGCATATCGACATCGTGCTTCTGCGCGAGCGCACGTACCGACGAACATGATTTGACGCCTTCGGCGACCTGACCGTGGGTCGCCTCCTGCGCCTCGGCAAGTGTCTTGCCTTCGCCGAGGCGACTGCCGAAGGTCCGGTTGCGCGAGAGCGGAGACGAGCAGGTGGCCACCAGGTCACCGATGCCGGCCAGACCCGCCAACGTCTCCGGGCGCGCCCCCAGGGCGACCCCGAGGCGAATGGTCTCGGCCAGCCCCCTGGTGATGATCGAGGCGCGGGTGTTGTCGCCCAGTCCGACCCCCGAGGCCATGCCGCAGGCCAGTGCGATGACGTTCTTGACGGCCCCACCGACCTCACAGCCGACCACGTCGGTGTTGGTGTACGGGCGAAAATACTTGGTGCTGCAGGCTTTTTGAATCTCGCGGGCGCGGACCTCGTCCGCACATGCCACGACGGTGGCCGCCGGCTGTCCGATGGCGATCTCCCCGGCCAGGTTCGGTCCCGACAACACGGCAACCCGATCCGCGGACGCCCCGCTCACCTCGGTGATGACCTCACTCATCCGCAACAGGGTGCCCGTCTCGATGCCCTTGGCCAAGGACATCAGTGTGGCCGTATCACTCAGATGCGGTAGCCAGGTCTGCATACTCGTGCGCAGCGATTGGGACGGCACCGCGCACACAACCAGATCCGCACCATCGAGCGCCTCTGCCAGATCGGCACTGGCACGCAGCTCCGGCGGCAGCGTCACGTCCTGGAGGTAGTCAGGGTTGGTATGCGTCTGATTGATCGCGTCGGCCAACTCCGGCCGGCGCGACCACAGGATCGTCTCGGTACCGGCCTCCACCAATACCTTGGCCATCGCCGTGCCCCATGAACCCGAGCCCATGACGACCGCCCGCATAACGCCACCCACCACTTCGTCTCCTCGACTGTGTGCGGTCTCTCCGCGACGCTCCAAGCCTAGAGGTCGGTGCCAAGGCGGGGTACCTTTTCACCCCGGTGAGGGCGGCGACCATGATGGACCCCATGGAAACGCGGCCGATCGCAGTCGTCATTGCGGTCAAAGAACTCAGCGGCGCCAAAACGCGGCTGGCTCCGGCCATCGACCACGATGGACGCCGCGCCCTGGTTCTCGCGATGCTCGAGGACACGCTCACCGCAGTGGCCGACACCGGGCTCGACCGGGTCGTCGTGGTGTCCCCCGACCGGGCCGTGGCCACCACCGCCGGCGCGTTCGGCGCCGAAACGGTCGTCGACCGGGGTGATGTCCTCAACCGGGCGTTCGCGATGGGTATCGACCACGCACTGTCGCGATGGCCCGGCAGCCGAATCCTGGTGCTGCAGGCCGATCTGCCCGCCGCGACTCCGGCCAGCCTGATTGCGGCCATCGCCGAGTCCGCACCCCTGACCTCCTCGTACATCCCCGATCACGCCGGGACCGGAACCACCGCACTGTTTCTCGACCTAGAAGGCCCACACACCACCGACTTCCTGCGTTTCGGCGCCGACTCCGCGCAGCGTCATTCCGACCACGGCGCCGTCGATCTCGTCGACGATTCCGACCGCTGGCCGGACCTGCGGATCGATGTCGACACCATCGACGATCTGCGCACCGCCGCGCAGTTCGGTCTCGGTCGGGCGACCTCGGCGATCGTGACCCGCCTGCATCTGAGTGAACAATCACAAACTCGCGATTCCACAGTCCGGCCCGATGCGCCATGATGGTCACGTGAGCACAGCAGATACGACGCGCCAGTCGTCGAACCCTCCCTCGATGCCGACAGCACCACCGGCGGCGACCGCTCTGCCGACCAGCACAGCCGACCTTCCCGAAGATCGTTATCTCAACCGGGAACTGAGTTGGCTCGATTTCAACGCCCGGGTGCTGGCGCTGGCCGAGGACACATCGCTACCGCTGCTCGAACGTGCCAAGTTCCTGGCGATCTTCGCTTCCAATCTCGATGAGTTCTTCATGGTCCGGGTCGCCGGGCTCAAACGCCGCCACGAGACGGGATTGTCGGTTCGCTCGGCCGACGGTCTGTCGCCCCGTGAACAGTTGGCGCTGATCGCCCAACGCACCCAGGTGCTGGCCGACCGGCACGCCCGGGTCTTCCTCGACTCGGTACAACCGGCGCTGGCGGACAACAACATTCACATCGTCACCTGGGAAGTGCTCTCGGACGACGAGCGGCGCCGGATGAGCGAGTATTTCCATGAAGTGGTCTTCCCCGTGCTCACGCCACTGGCCGTCGACCCCGCTCATCCGTTCCCCTACATCTCGGGTCTGAGCCTGAACCTGGCCGTGACGGTGAAGGACGTCGGCAAGGGCGGCGAGCATTTCGCCCGCGTCAAAGTCCCCGACAACGTCGACCGTTTTGTCCGGGTGGACCATTTGATGCCGGCCCAGTTCCGCCACCTGTATGCGAAAACCGATACCGCACCGGCCAAATCGATCCTCCTTCCGCTGGAGTATCTGATCTCGGCACATCTCGACCATCTGTTCCCGGGTATGGAGATCGTTGAGCACCATGCCTTCCGGATCACGCGTAATGCCGACTTCGAGGTCGAGGAAGACCGCGACGAAGACCTGCTCCAGGCCCTCGAACGCGAACTTGCGCGCCGACGCTTCGGTTCACCGGTCCGGCTGGAGATCGCCGGCGACATGACCGAGCACATGCTCGAACTGCTGCTGCGCGAACTCGATGTCGATCCGGCCGACGTGATCGAGGTGCCCGGGTTGCTCGACCTGTCGAGCCTGTTCCAGGTCGCCGGGATCGATCGCCCCGCGCTCAAGGACCCACCGTTCGTCCCGGCCACCCACCCGGCCTTCGGTGAACGTGAAACGCCGAAGAGCATCTTCGCCACGCTGCGCGAGGGAGATGTCCTGGTGCATCACCCGTACGACTCGTTCTCCACCAGCGTGCAACGGTTCATCGAGCAGGCGGCCGCCGATCCCGATGTCCTGGCCATCAAACAGACCCTCTACCGAACCTCCGGTGACTCCCCTATCGTCAACGCCCTCATCGACGCCGCGGCAGCGGGCAAACAGGTGGTGGCGCTGGTCGAGATCAAGGCGCGCTTCGACGAGCACGCAAACATCAAGTGGGCCAGGCAGCTCGAGCAGGCCGGCGTGCACGTGGTCTACGGGCTCGTCGGACTGAAGACCCACTGCAAGACCTGCCTGGTTGTTCGGCGTGAGGGCTCGACGATCCGGCGCTACTGCCACATCGGAACGGGCAACTACAACCCCAAAACCGCACGGCTCTACGAAGACATCGGTTTGTTCACCGCCGCGCCGGATATCGGTGCGGACCTGACCGACCTGTTCAACACGCTCACCGGCTACTCGCGCAAGGTCGAGTACCGCAACCTCCTCGTGGCACCACATGGCGTCCGGGCCGGGATCATCGACCGCATCGGCGCCGAGATCGAGCGAGCGCTGAGCGGACACACCGATGTCCGAATCCGATTGAAGGCCAATGCGCTTGTCGACGAGCAGGTCATCGATGCGCTGTACCGGGCATCACAGGCCGGTGTCCCGGTCGATGTGGTCGTGCGCGGTATCTGCGCTCTTCGTCCCGGGGTGCCCGGCCTCAGCGAGAACATCACGGTTCGGTCGATCCTCGGGCAGTTCCTGGAGCATTCGCGAGTGTTCCACTTCCAGTCGATCAACGAGTTCTGGTTCGGCAGCGCGGACATGATGCACCGCAACCTCGACCGACGCGTCGAGGTGATGGCGCAGGTTCGCGACCCGAGACTGACCCGCGAACTCGACGACATCTTCGCCTCTGCGATGGACCCGACCACCCGCTGTTGGGTGCTCGGGCCGAATGGCAGCTGGACGGCTTCACCCGCAGCGGGTGAAGAGGTTCGCGATCATCAGCGTCAGATGATGCGCCGCAACCGTCGTCGGGCCGACCTGAGCCAGTGAGCAAGTCGGCAAGCGGCAACGGCGCGGTCGTCTACGCGGCCGGTGGCGTTGTATGGCGCGAGAATCCGGACGGGGAGATCGAGGTCGCGATCGTCCACCGTCCCCGCTACGACGACTGGACCCTGCCCAAGGGCAAGGTCGAACCCGGGGAAACGTTCCTCAGCGCGGCGGTCCGTGAGATCGGTGAGGAGACGGGCTACCGCGTTCGACTCGGCAGGCATGTGCGGATGGTCAGCTACGACCTTCGCGGTCCCGGCCGCAAGCACGTTCACTACTGGTCGGCAGAAGTTGTCTCCGGCGATTTCACGCCCAATGATGAGGTTGACGACTTGCGTTGGCTTTCAGTGGAATCGGCACAGTCCACGATCTCCTACCACCTGGACAGGAAGGTTCTGAAGTCCTTTCAGAACCTGCCGGCAAAGCTCGATGTCCTTCTGCTGGTCAGGCATGCCAAGGCCGGCCGCAAGTCCCGGTACAAGGGCGACGACCGGTTACGTCCGTTGGACAAGGTGGGTCTGGCACAGGCGCAGGCACTGGTGTCACAACTGGTGTTGTTCGGCCCCACCGATGTCCATTCAGCGGACCGGGTGCGATGTGTCCAGACCGTCGCACCACTGGCCGGCGAACTCGACATCCACATCGAGGCCGAGCCGTCGCTGTCGGAAGAGTCGTTCGCCGATGACCCGAAGAGTGGGCGCAGGCGAATACGAGAGATCGCCCAGTCGAGCGGTACTCACGTCGTGTGCAGCCAGGGCAAGGTGATTCCCCCGCTACTGAAATGGTGGGCTGCACAGGACGAGCTGAAGCTCCCGGCATCGCGAAACCGGAAGGGAAGTTTCTGGGTGCTCTCACTGCACAACGGGAAACTTGTCGACGCCTACCACGTCGACAGCCCGATGGGTTAGCCGTCGGTAACCGAAATGCCTTGAACGCAAAACAAACCCCGGTGGAGGGAAGGTCCACCGGGGTTTAGTTTGTGTACGTCAGCGCTTTTTGGCCGGAGCCTTCTTCGCTGGAGCCTTCTTGGCGGGTGCGGCCTTCTTGGCCGGAGCTGCCTTCTTGGCTGCAACCTTCTTGGCAGGTGCGGCCTTCTTGGCCGGAGCAGCCTTCTTGGCGGGTGCGGCCTTCTTCGCCGGAGCTGCCTTCTTGGCCGGAGCCGCCTTCTTGGCTGCAACCTTCTTGGCAGGTGCGGCCTTCTTGGCCGGTGCAGCCTTCTTGGCGGGTGCGGCCTTCTTCGCCGGAGCCGCCTTCTTGGCTGCGGTCTTCTTGGCCGGCGCTGCGACAGTTGCACTGCCGCGCTTGACGGCCGGACCCGATGCGCTCAGCTTCTGCTTGCCGGACACAACGAGTTTGAACTGTGCGCCCGGGCGGAATGCCGGCACCCAAGTCGGTTTGACCTTGACGGTTTCGCCGGTGCGCGGGTTGCGAGCAACCCGAGCGGCGCGACGCCGTTTTTCGAAGACACCGAAACCGGTGATCGTCACGCTCTCACCTTTGTTCACCGCCCGCACGATTGTGTCGACGATGTGCTCGACGGCGTCAGTAGCCGTACGGCGATCGGTCCCCAACTTCTTTGTTAGTTCTTCGATGAGCTCTGCCTTGTTCATGGATTCAACCTCCGCAAACTGTTGACCCACTTTGGGCCATCTAAATGAACACGGTAAACGTCAAATCGCAAAAGGTCCACGATCCACGCCAAATTCGCCCGGCGTGGCGAAAGGTAAGCCGTCTAACAGGTTACAGCCGCACCCTCCGTCAGCGCCCCGACACGGGCTCCGGCAGGGTCTTCGGTTTCCATACGGGCCTTGCCTTTTCATACTCGGAAATGGCCTCCACCTGCCGCAATGTCAATCCGATGTCGTCCAGACCCTCCATCAGACGCCACCGCGTGTACTCATCAATTGCGAAGGGCACCACTAGGTCCGCTGCCGTGACCGTCTGATCTTCAAGGCTCACCGTCAGTTCCAGCCCGGGCTGCTCCTCGAGGCGCTTCCAGATCAGTTCGACGTCCGACTGGTCCACCTGTGCGGCCACCAACCCGGCTTTTCCGGCATTGCCGCGGAAGATGTCGGCGAACCGGGACGAGATCACGACCCGAAAACCGAAGTCCGATAACGCCCAGACCGCATGCTCGCGGGACGATCCGGTACCGAAGTCGGGGCCTGCCACCAGGACCGATCCGTGGTTGTACGGCTCCACATTCAGGATGAAGCCCGGGTCCGTGCGCCAGCCGGCGAACAGGCCGTCCTCAAATCCGGTGCGAGTCACCCTCTTCAGGAACTCCGCCGGGATGATCTGATCTGTGTCGACGTTGCCCTGGCGAAGCGGAACGCCGATTCCGGTGTGGATGCTGATCGGTTCCATGTTCAATACTCCTTCTCGTCCGCGCTCAGACCGCGGGAACTGAATCGGTCAGGTCGGTCGGGGCGCTGAGGCGTCCTCGAATCGCAGTGGCGGCAGCCACTGCCGGTGAGACGAGGTGAGTTCGGCCTCCTTTGCCCTGCCGCCCTTCAAAATTGCGGTTCGAGGTCGACGCGGACCGTCCGCCGGGTGCGAGCTGATCGGGGTTCATTCCCAAACACATCGAGCAACCGGGCTGCCGCCACTCCGCGCCGGCCGCCTCGAAGATGTCGCCGAGTCCCTCTGCTTCGGCCTGTAGGCGCACGCGCGCCGACCCGGGCACGATCAGCATCCGAATGCCCTCGGCCACGTGACGACCGGACAGGACCTCGGCAACTGCACGCAGATCCTCGATCCGCCCGTTGGTGCACGAGCCGACGAACACGGTGTCGACCTCGACCTCCCGCAGCGGCGTGCCCGGCGTCAAATCCATGTACCGCAGAGCCTTCTCGGTCGCCTCTGCCTCTGCGGCATCGGCCATCTTGGTCGGGTCGGGCACCGAAGCACCCAGGGGCAGACCCTGCCCCGGGTTGGTTCCCCAGGTGACAAAAGGAGTCAGCTTGCTCGCGTCGATATGAACCTCTGCGTCGAAGACCGCGCCCTCGTCGGTGCGGAGCCGACGCCAGTTCTCCACAGCGGCATCCCAGTCGGCGCCGGTCGGTGCATGCGGGCGACCCTTGACGTATTCGAAGGTTATGTCATCGGGTGCAATAAGTCCGGCGCGAGCACCGGCTTCAATCGACATGTTGCACACGGTCATTCGGGACTCCATCGACAGCTTCTCGATGGCCGGGCCGCGGTATTCGAGCACATAACCCTGGCCGCCGCCGGTTCCGATCTGCGCGATGACCGCCAAGATGAGGTCTTTGGCAGTGACACCGGGCGGCAATTCACCGTCCACATTGATGGCCATCGTCTTGAACGGCCGCAGCGAAAGCGTCTGGGTCGCCAACACGTGTTCGACCTCAGATGTACCGATGCCCATGGCGATAGAGCCGAAAGCACCATGGGTGGCGGTATGACTGTCACCACAGACGACGGTCATACCCGGCAGCGTCAGACCGAGTTCCGGCCCGATGATGTGGACGATGCCCTGACTGGCATCCCCCATGGAATGCAACCGGATTCCGAATTCTTCGCAATTCCTGCGCAACGTGTCGACCTGCAGACGCGAGATGGGATCGGCGATCACCTTGTCGATGTCCATCGTGGGCACGTTGTGGTCTTCGGTCGCGATCGTCAGGTCGGGGCGTCGCACCGGACGACCCGCCAGTCGCAGGCCGTCGAATGCCTGAGGACTGGTCACCTCGTGGACGAGATGCAGATCGATGTAGATCAGGTCGGGCTTGCGGCCCACACCTTCTCCTTCGCCGCGCACCACAACATGTTCTTCCCAAACCTTTTCGGCCAAGGTCATTGGACGTTCGGTCATCATGATCACCAAGTTTCTTCTTCCGATGAGATGGGCTGGCATCTCAGTATGCGAGAGCATAGTATCGACCTGTGAGAAATGATACCGCATCGGCAGTAGCCAGTGGGATCGGTGTTCTGGACAAATCCGTCGCCGTTCTGCACGCCGTCGCCGAGGGGCCGTGCAACCTGAACCAGCTGTGCATACGGACCGGATTGCCGCGTGCGACCGCGCACCGCCTCGCCGTCGGACTCGAAACCCACCGCCTGTTGGCGCGCAACACTTCCGGATTGTGGTGCCCGGGCCCCGCACTCGGTGAGCTCGCCGCCGGAGCGACCGACACGGTGCGCGAGGCCGCCGCACTCATTCTGCCCCGACTGCGGGAGATCACCGGCGAGAGTGTGCAGCTCTATCGCCGAGAGGGCGCCGACCGCATCTGCGTCGCCGCCATCGAACCGCCCTCCGGACTCCGGGACACCGTCCCGGTCGGTGCCCGCCTGCCGATGAACGCCGGATCCGGGGCCAAGGTCCTGCTCGCCTGGGCCGACCCGGCCACCGCCCGGCTCCTGCTGGGTGAGAACGGCTTCAGCGAACGGACACTGCTCGAGGTCCGCCGCCGTGGATGGGCACAGAGCATCGGGGAACGCGAGCCGGGTGTGGCGAGCATCTCGGCCCCGGTCCGCGACAACGCGGGCGAGGTCATCGCGGCCATCTCCGTCTCCGGTCCGATCGACCGGATGGGACGACGTCCGGGTTCACGGTGGGCGGCGGATCTGCTGGCCGCGGCAGAGGCAATCAACAAACGGCTCTAGGGTGGGGTATCGAAAGTCACATCACCGAAAGACAGTGACCTGCCCGGCCTTCGCGGCTCCCGGCAGGAAACGCGAAAGGTAGCCGATGGGAACGAACGAGCGCAGCAAGATCGTGATGAGCGACGATGAGATCGACGACTTCATCGTCCGCAACCGCACCGCCACGATGGCAACGGTGTCCGCCGCGGGCCGTCCCCATCTGGTGGCCATGTGGTACGGCGTCATCGACGGCGAAATCTGGTTCGAGACAAAGGCGAAATCACAGAAAGCCGTGAACATCCGCCGCAATCCGGTCTGCACCGTGATGATCGAGGCCGGCCTCACGTACAACGAGCTGCGCGGTGTGTCGATCGACGGGACCGCCGAGATCCTCGACGATCCGGACTCCATCCTGATGTGCGGTATCAGTGTGTGGGAACGGTACAACGGCCCCTACACCGAAGAGATGCGGCCGTACGTCGACCAGATGATGAACAAGCGGGTGGCGATCCGCGTGAAGACCGACCGCGTACGCAGCTGGGACCACCGCAAGCTCGGACTACCCGAAGTACCGCTCGCCGGGACCACGGCGGCATTCCTGAACGAGCAGGGTTCGTGAGCGAGACCAGTTCCTGAGGTTCCGAACGGGCAACGGCCCCCACATCCGATCGGATGTGGGGGCCGTTGCTCTTCGTCGTCCGCGGGCGGTCGGTGGGCGTCAGCTGTCGAGCTGCGCTGCGATCTCCTCGATGATCGGATCGTCCTCGGCTGCGGCCGCCACCCGTTCCCGCCACTCGGTCAGTGTGCGATGCCGTTCCCGGCCCTGCGCGGCACTGGCGGGCTGCGATTCGGGCGACGGCATATCGGGTGACACCGACTCGATCTCGAGGTCCAGATCGGCGAGCAACTCGTTCTTCGTCGTCTTCTTGGTCATCGGCCCATGCTGCCCGTCGACTCCCGGAGTGTCCAACCCCGGGGTCGAGGTCCGGACAGAGAAAAACCCTCCCCCTGCAATGCAGGAGAAGGGTTGATCTTGTTGTAGCCCCGACGGGATTCGAACCCGCGCTACCGCCTTGAGAGGGCGGCGTCCTAGGCCGCTAGACGACGGGGCCAGAACTGACACAGTTTTTTAACTCTGTTGTCGCTGGGGTACCAGGACTCGAACCTAGAATGGCGGTACCAGAAACCGCTGTGTTGCCAATTACACCATACCCCATTCGCTGCTCTCCCAGTCGCTTGTGGCGGCTGGAAAAGCAACGAGAAAGAGATTATCAAACCATTTGCCTCAACCTGTAATCGCCAGGTCAGAGGCACTTTTTTAGGCGATTGTCGCGCGTGCTGCCCGCAGCCGGGCCAGGCTCCGCTCGGCGCCGAGGAGCTCCATCGACTCGAACAGTGGCGGACTGATGTGCGACCCCGTCACGGCGACCCGAACCGGACCGAATGCCTTACGCGGTTTGAGCTCGAGCCGTTCCACCAACGCTTCCTTGAGGGCGCTTTCGATGGCCTCAGTCGTCCACTGAGGCAATGCCGACAGCGATTCGATGGTCGCGTCCAGAACGGGGGCCGCATCGGCTCCGAGGTTCTTACGGGCCGCCGCTTCGTCGATCGTGAAATCGTCATCCGACACGTAGAGGAATGCGATGAGCCCCCAGGCGTCCCCGAGGACCTGGATGCGGGTCTGGACCAGATCGGCGACCACGGCCCACTGGGCCTCGTCCACCGGTTCGCTCAACTGACCGTGGTGGACGAGGAAGTCGCGCAACCGCTGCGCGAAGTCCTCCGGTGCAAGCCGACGGATGTGCTCGGCGTTGATCGAGTCGGCCTTCTTCTGGTCGAAACGCGCGGGGTTCGAGTTCACCTTCGAGATGTCGAATGCGGCGATCATCTCGTCGAGGGTGAAGATGTCGTGATCGTCGGCGATGCCCCAGCCCAGCAGTGCCAGGTAGTTCAGCAGGCCCTCCGGAATGAATCCGCGGTCGCGGTGGTGGAACAGACTCGACTGCGGATCGCGCTTCGACAGCTTCTTGTTGCCCTCCCCCATCACAAACGGGAGGTGACCGAATTCGGGTGTCCGGCTTGCGATTCCGACGCGGATGAGAGCCTCGTACAGCGCGATCTGACGCGGCGTCGACGACAGCAGGTCCTCACCACGCAGGACGTGGGTGATCTCCATCAGCGCGTCGTCGACCGGATTGACCAAGGTGTACAACGGATCTCCGTTGCCACGGGTCAGTGCGAAGTCCGGCACCGTCCCAGCCGGAATGGTGGTGGTTCCGCGAACCAGGTCGTCCCACGAGATGTCGCGGTCGGGCATCTTGAGGCGGACGACGGCGGTCCGACCCTCGTCGCGGTAGGCCTGCTTCTGCTCCTCGGTGAGATCGCGATCGAAGTTGTCGTAGCCCAGCTTGGGATCGCGGCCGGCCGCCTTGTGCCGCGCCTCGACCTCCTCGGCAGTCGAGAACGCCTCGTACGCCTCACCGGCGTCGAGGAGTTTGGCGACCGCATCCAGATGCAGCGGTTTGCGTTGCGACTGGCGATAGGGCTCATGCGGGCCACCGACCTCCGGGCCCTCATCCCAGTTCAATCCCAGCCAGCGCAGCGCGTCGAGGATCGCGGCATACGATTCCTCGCTGTCCCGCGCGGCATCGGTGTCCTCGATCCGGAACACGAACGCACCACCGTTGTGTCGGGCGTAGGCGTAGTTGAACAACGCGGTACGCACCAACCCGACATGTGGGGTGCCGGTCGGAGATGGACAAAAACGGACGCGGACCTGCGATTGACTCATACGCCCAGATTACGCGGGGGTAACAGCGTCGCTGTTACCCCTCACCCTCAGGCGCTGCGCTGCCCCAGGAACTCGACCAGGAGTGCATTGACCTCACCTGGTTGCTCGAGGTAACCGTAATGCCCGGCCTTCGCCACTTCTTCATACCGCGCACCGGGTATCGCGTCGGCGACCTCACGAGCCAGATGCGGTGGCAACGTACGGTCGTCGGCGAATCCGATCACCAACGACGGACGGCTGATCCCGGCATACGCGGCCAGCCGATCGCTCTCGCCGTCGTGCAGGCCGAGCTGTGCCCGCATGCCCGGGGTCACCGTCTGGCCCGAGAACTCGATCACGTCGAGCCAGTCCCGCACCGCGGTGTCGTTGTCGAGTGTGTGCCGAGAAAGATTGAGGTGGGCGGTGATCGCCGCATGGAAGTGGGAGGGCAGGGTGATCTTCTGATCGTAGAGCGCCCGCTCCCCCTCGGAAATCCATTGCTGCAGTGGCCCACTGCGACCGTATGTCGCGATCATCACCGCGCACCGGACGAGATCCGGACGCGCCAACGCCAGTTCCTGGGTCACTTTCGCACCGAGAGAGGTGCCGATCACGGCCGCCGGCCCACCGCCGAGGAACTCGATCAGTGCGGCGGTGTCGGCCACCATGTCGTCGATGGTGAATCCTTCGGCGCATTCGCTCGACGGTGCGATGCCGCGATTGTCGAACGTGACGACGCGGTAACCCGCCTTGACCAGCGCCGGCTGCTGATGAGCTTTCCAGACCCGGCCCGGGCTGCCACTGCCCATCACCATGACTACCAGCGGACCCGTTCCCGAGTCCTCGTAACTGAGCGAGATTCCGTTGACCTGAGCTGTTTTCGGCTGCGGACGCATCTGCTAGCCCCGATCGGCGACCGGGTTGGTCAACGTACCGAGGCCTTCGACGGTCACACTGACCGTGTCGCCGGCGACCATCGGACCGATGCCTTCGGGCGTGCCGGTGAGAATCACGTCGCCGGGCAACAGGGTCATCACGGCGCTGATCCACTCGACGATGTCCCCGACGTCGTGCAGCATCAGACTGGTGCGACTGCGCTGCTTGACCTCACCGTTGAGTTCGGTGCGGATCTCGAGATCGGCGGGATCGATGTCGGTTTCGATCCACGGGCCGAGCGGACAGAACGTGTCGTGGCCCTTGCCGCGCGTCCACTGCCCATCGGCCTTCTGCTGATCGCGGGCGGTCACGTCGTTGCCGATCGTGTAGCCGAGGATGACGTCCTTCGCCGCAGCCGCCTTCACATCGCGGCACGGTCGGCCGATCACGATCGCGAGTTCACCCTCGAAGTCCACCCGGTCCGACGATTTCGGACGCAGGATCGGCACACCGGGTCCGATGATGGAGGTGTTCGGCTTGATGAAGATCACCGGATTCTCCGGTGCCTCCACAACCGAACTGGTCGAGCTCCGCTGCGCTTCGTCTCCGGCCATTTCCTGCACATGCGCCATATAGTTTTTACCGATACAGATCACCTTGCTCGCCAGGATCGGCGCCAGCAGGCGGGTATCGGCGAGCGGCCAACTGCGGCCGGTGAACGTGGGCGTGCCGAAGGGATGTTCGGCAATCTCACGAGCTGTGGCGGCGTCGCCGTCGCCTTCGATACTGACAAAAGCAACCCCATCAGGGCTGGCAATTCGACCTAGTCGCATGACCGCCAGACTATCGCACCGGAACCGTCCCAACTGTCGGGAGTCGCGGTTGGCAACAACAAAGTCGCGGTTCTACTATGTGGACACTCGGTTTCATATACTGAGACCATCGCGAGGAGGTCGCGCAATGCCCACCGATGCCCGCCGCTGGGCGATGCTCTGCGCCTCCCTCTTGTCCGCGATGGCAACCACCTGCGTCGTCAGCGGTGTCGCATTTCTCATCCCGGAACTGCACCGCTCCGAAGGGATGTCGCTGACCGAGGCGTCAACCTTGGCCGCGGCCCCAACCTTCGGACTCCTGTTGTCGACCTACGCCTGGGGCATCGCCCTCGACCGGTTCGGCGAACGCCGCATCCTGCTGCTGTCACTGACCTCCACCGTCGTCGCCATGACCGCGGCCTGCCTGGCCAACATGTGGGATGCGCCCAAGTCCGTCCTGGGCCTGGCACTGTTGGTCGCCGGTATCACTTCGGCCGCAACCAACGGCGCCGGCGGCCGCATCGTCGTCGGATGGTTCTCACCCGAGAAACGCGGCACCGCAATGGGTATCCGGCAGACGGCGCAACCACTGGGCATCGGTGTCTGCGCCCTGACCATCCCGGTCCTGTCCGAAAAGTTCGGCGTCACAACCGGACTGGTGATTCCTCTGATTGTCACGATCATCGCGGCCGGGCTCGTCCTGGTTGTGGTCGCCGACCCGAATCGGCCATCGACCTCCGGCACCTCCGTCGCCATGTCGTCGAATCCGTATCGCCGCAGCCAGTTCCTGCCGCGCATTCACGGAGTGAGCATTCTGCTGTGCGTCCCCCAGGGCATGCTGTGGACCTTTGTGCCGGCCTGGCTGATCGTTGCGCACGATTGGTCACCGATGACCGCGGGCGTCCTGGTGACGATCAGTCAGCTCCTGGGCGCCGCCGGTCGCATCGGCGCCGGCCGATGGTCCGACGTCTGGGGCACACGCACCAAACCGATCCGGTTGATCTCGATCGGCGCCACCGCATCGATGGGCCTGCTCGCGTTCACCGACTGGTGCAACAGTCCCGCTGCCGCTGCCATCATGGTGATCGCGAGCGTGATCACGGTGGCCGACAACGGTTTGGCATTCACCGCCATCGCCGAGTTCTCGGGGCCGGAGTGGAGCGGCCGCGCCCTGGCGGTCCAGAACACCGGTCAATACCTCTGGATGGCCGCGTCCACGCCACTGTTCGGCATGGCCATCGCGGCGTTCGGCTATCCGGCCGCATTCCTGCTCGCGGCCGCAGCGCCCGCCGCCGCGATCGGATTGGTTCCCCCCGACGAGGAACGCACACCGTCGGTCTCGACACCCGAATAACCCCCCAACGCAAACTCGCTCCGCTTCCCGCGACTGCTCCAGTTGTTGCAAACAGGAGCGAACGCCGGGAAGCGGAGCGAGTTATCGGGGTGGGCGGGATCAGCCGAGGGCTGCGCGGATCCGGGTACCGATCTCCTTGGTGTCGACCGGCAGTTCGCCGCGGCTGGCCAGGTCGGCGGCGACCGCCTGGGAGATCCGGTCGGCCTCGGCGTCGTGGCCGAGGTGTCGCAGCAGGAGCTCCACCGACAAGATGGCGGCCGTCGGATCGGCGATGCCCTTCCCGGCGATATCCGGGGCACTGCCGTGGACCGGTTCGAACATCGACGGGTTGGTACCGGTGGCGTCGATGTTGCCCGATGCCGCCAGGCCGATGCCACCGCTGACCGCGCCGGCGATGTCGGTGATGATGTCGCCGAACAGGTTGTCGGTGACGATGACGTCATAGCGACCCGGGTTGGTGACCATGTAGATGGTCGCCGCATCGATGTGGTTGTAGTCGACGGTGACCTCGGGGTACTCCACCGCGACCTCATCGACGGTGCGCTTCCACATCGAACCGGCAAACGTGAGCACGTTTGTCTTGTGGATCAGCGTCAGGTGCTTACGCCGGGCCTGTGCGCGCTTGAACGCGTCGCGCACAACACGTTCGATGCCGAACCGGGTGTTGACGCTGACCTCGGTGGCGACCTCGTTCGGGGTGCCGACGCGGATGGCACCACCGTTGCCCGTGTACGGACCCTCGGTGCCTTCACGGACCACCACGAAGTCGATGTCGGGATTGCCTGCGAGCGGCGACGTGACTCCGGGGTAGAGCTTGCTCGGACGCAGGTTCACGTGATGATCGAGCGCAAAGCGCATGTTCAGCAACAGACCACGCTCGAGGATCCCCGGCGTGACCGACGGATCGCCGATCGCGCCCAGCAGAATTGCGTCGTGGCCGCGAATCGCGGTCAGGTCCTCATCGGTCAGCAGTTCACCGGTGCGGTGGTAGCGATTGGCGCCGAGATCGAACTCGGTCGTCTCGACTCCCGGAAGGACGTGGTCCAGAACGGCCAGCGCCTCGGAGATGACCTCGGGTCCGATTCCGTCGCCGGCAATGACAGCGAGTTTCATGACAGGTCGACCTGCTTGATGAGGGTCGCGCCGACGGCCTCACCGATGGCGGTGAGTACGGTCTCAGGGATCGACTGGCTCACGCGCAGCAAGATGGTCGCGCCTTCGCCCTCGGCGTCCTGCGACAGGCCGGCGGCCTGGATGTCGATGCCGGCATTACCGAGCAGGGTACCGATCTTGCCCAGCGAACCCGGCTGATCGCCGTAGGAGACAACAAGATTCAGACCCTCGGCACGCAGGTCGAAGTTGCGCCCGTTGATGTTCACGATCTTCTCGACCTCGGCCGGACCCGACAGGGTGCCGCCGACGTTGAGCACGGTGCCGTCGCCGAACACCGCACGCACATCCACCAGATTGCGGTGATTCGGGCTCTCCGACGCGGTGGTCACCTCAGAGGTGACGCCACGCTCGGCGGCCAGCGCGGGAGCGTTCACGAACGTGACCGGCTCCTCGATGACGGCGGAGAACAGACCACGCAACGCGGACAGTCCGAGGACATCGACGCTGCGCGCGGCGATCTCACCGCGGACGTCGACGCTGAGGTTGGCCGGAACCTGACCCGACAGGGCGCCGACGAGGACACCGAGCTTGCGGACGAGTTCGAGCCACGGTGCGACCTCGTCGTCCACGGCGCCACCGGTGATGTTCACGGCGTCGGGGACGAAGTGTCCGGCCAGCGCCAGCCGCACGCTCTTGGCGACGTCGGTGCCTGCGCGGTCCTGCGCCTCGGAGGTGGAGGCACCCAGGTGCGGGGTCACGACAACCTGCGGCAGCTCGAACAGCGGCGAGTCGGTGCACGGCTCGGTGGCGTAGACGTCGAGGCCGGCGGCGAACACATGCCCGGTCTTGATGGCATCGGCCAGGGCCTGCTCGTCGATCAGTCCACCGCGGGCGGCATTGACGACGATGACACCCTTCTTGGTCCGGGCGAGTTCGTCGGCACCGATGAGGCCGAGGGTCTCCGGGGTCTTGGGCAGGTGCACCGAGAACATGTCGGCGCGCTCGAGAAGCTCGTCCAGGGTCACCAGCTCGATACCCAGCTGCGCGGCGCGAGCCGGGGACACATAGGGGTCGTAGGCGATGATGTTGGTCTCGAAGGCGGCCAGGCGCTGTGCGAACAGCTGCCCGATCCGGCCGAGTCCGACCACACCGACGGTCTTGCCGAAGATCTCGACACCGTTGAACTTCGAGCGCTTCCACTCGTGCCGGCGCAAGGTGGCATCGGCGGCCGGGATCTGGCGGGCAGCGGACAGCAACAGGCTGACGGCGTGCTCGGCGGCGGTGTGGATGTTGGACGTGGGTGCGTTGACCACCATCACGCCCCGCTCGGTGGCAGCTGCGACATCGACGTTGTCGAGTCCCACGCCGGCACGGGCGATGATCTTCAGGTTGGGTCCGGCGGCAAGGACCTCGGCATCGACCTGGGTGGCCGAACGCACGAGAATGGCGTCGGCGTCCTTGACTGCCTCGAGCAACTTCGGGCGGTCGGGGCCGTCGACCCAGCGCACCTCGACATCTTCGCCGAGGGCAGCAACCGTGGACTGTGCCAATTTGTCGGCGATCAAGACGACTGGGCGGCCGGTGGGGCTCACAGTAATTTCTCCTGGGGTCGGGTAGCGCCCGGCGCATACCGGGAGCCAGCGAAAGTGGCAACTCCAGCGACCAGCTTAGTTGCCTCCCATAGCGTTCCGTCCCCGGGTATAAGGACGAACCCGGCGCGGACCTGCACGAATCGGATCACTCCGCCGAATGACCAGGGAAATGCCGCCCCAGAGATCGAATACGTCTATGTTTCTTGTAGGGCATTTACGGCCTCGGGGGAGACAAACCGGATGAACCATGCCGATGATTGGGGAACCTGATGCTGAAGAAACTGCTGGTTGCCCTGGTGGCGCTGGCGTCGGCTGCACTTCTGGTGACAGGGGGCGGCGCAGCGGTCGCCGCTCCGGCGAAAGTGGCCTTGGGCGGAGGCTCGGGAATCCTGATCCTCAAGGGCGGTAACAGCGCGTCGGCGTGCACACTGACCACCATCGGCACCGACAACACCGGCGCGCTGTACGGATTGACCGCGGGCCATTGCGGCGAAGGTGGGCAACGGGTCGCCTCCGAGCAGTTCCAGAACCGTGGCGTCCTGGGCCGGATCACTTTCTCCAATCACAGACTCGACTACGCGATCATCGCCTTCGATCCGGAGAAGGTCGTCCCGACCCGCACGGTCGGCAACGTGACCATCCGCAGCGTGCAGACCACGCCCCCGCGGTTCCCGGACATCGCATGTAAGGAAGGCCGCACCACCGGCAACACCTGCGGCATCACCTGGTTCGCCGACGGCATCGAGCACATCAGCCAGATCTGCGTCCTCGAAGGCGACTCCGGTAGCCCCGTCGTCGTCGGTGACCGCCTCATCGGCATGGTGAACGCCTACTACTACGTCGGCTGCATCGGACCCGAGACGGGCACCAACATCAAGCCGATCCTCGACGACCTGCCCCTGCGCGGGGTCAACGGATTCCGGGTCTACTGACCCACTCCCCGGCCCCGGCGCAACTGGTCCGGGTCAGACAAATCGCCCCCACATCAACAGAAAGGCCCCGAACCGACGGTTCGGGGCCTCTCTATGAATTCGCTTGAATATCAGGCGGTTTCGGTGATCGGGCGATCAACCCAGCTCATCAGGTCGCGCAGCTTCTGGCCGGTGACCTCGATCGGGTGCTCGGCGTTCTGCTTGCGCAGCGCCTCGAGCTCCTTGTTGCCGCCCTCGACGTTGGCGACCAGGCGCTTGACGAAGGTGCCGTCCTGGATGTCCTTGAGGATGGCCTGCATGCGCTCCTTGGTGCCGGCGTCGATGACCCGCGGGCCCGAGACGTAGCCACCGAACTCTGCGGTGTCGGACACCGAGTAGTTCATGCGGGCGATGCCACCCTCGTACATGAGGTCGACGATGAGCTTGAGCTCGTGAAGCACCTCGAAGTACGCCATCTCGGGCGCGTAACCGGCCTCGACCATCACCTCGAAGCCCACCTTGACGAGTTCTTCGGTGCCGCCGCAGAGCACGGCCTGCTCGCCGAAGAGGTCCGTTTCGGTCTCTTCTTTGAAGGTGGTCTTGATGACGCCCGCGCGGGTGCCACCGATGCCCTTGGCGTACGACAGCGCCAGAGCCTGTCCCTCACCCTTGGGATCCTGATCGACCGCGATGAGCGCGGGGACACCCTTGCCGTCGACGAACTGACGACGCACGAGGTGGCCGGGGCCCTTCGGCGCAACCATGCCGACGGTGACGAACTCCGGGGCCTTGATCAGGTCGAAGTGGATGTTCAGGCCGTGACCGAAGAACAGCGCGTCGCCATCCTTGAGGTTGGGCTCGATGTCGTTGGTGAAGATGCTTGCCTGAGCGGTATCCGGTGCGAGCACCATGATGACGTCGGCCCACTCGGAGACCTCGGCCGGCGTACCGACGGTCAGGCCGGCTTCCTCGGCCTTGGCACGAGACTTCGAGCCTTCTTTGAGGCCGATTCGGACCTCAACACCCGAGTCGCGCAGGCTCAATGAGTGCGCGTGACCCTGGCTGCCGTATCCGATGACCGCAACCTTGCGGCCCTGGATGATCGACAGGTCGGCATCGTCGTCGTAGAACATCTCGACTGCCACTTGACTTCCCTTCTTCGGTGAATCTCCCGGCCATCATTGGCCAGGGATCAGTTCTGTTTGTCTAGATTGTGTCAGCGAGCCGCGGACATGCTCTTGGGGCCACGGCCAAGGGCGACGATGCCCGACTGGGCGATCTCCCTGATGCCGTACGGATCGAGCATTTTCAACAGCGCGTCGAGCTTGTCCTGCGTACCGGTCGCCTCGACGGTGATCGAGTCGGGTGAAACGTCGATCACCTTGGCGCGGAACAGGTTCACGACTTCGATCACCTCTCCGCGCGCCGATGCGTCGGCGCGCACCTTGACCATCAGGAGCTCACGGGCCACCGAGGTGCCGGGGTCCTGCTCGACGATCTTGATGACGTTGATCAGCTTGTTGAGCTGCTTGGTCACCTGCTCGAGCGGGAAGTCCTCGACGGAGACCATGATGGTCATCCGCGAGACACCCTTGAGTTCGGTGGCACCGACGGCCAGCGACTCGATGTTGAAACCGCGACGCGAGAACAGCGACGCCACCCGGGCCAGTACGCCGGGACGGTCTTCGACAAGCACGCTGAGCGTGTGGTGGGTGGTCATTTCTGCTCGCCCTTCTCGACGCTGCGGTTCATCGCCTGGTGGATCTCATCGGGATGGGTGGATGCGGCCTCGTCGTCGTCGAACAGTGGACGAATGCCCCGGGCCGCCATGATCTGGTCGTTGCCGGTGCCGGCAGCGACCATCGGCCACACCTGCGCGTCGGCGCCGACGATGAAGTCGATCACAACCGGCCGGTCGTTGATCGCACGCGCCTGCGCCAACACGGCGTCGACGTCTTCCTCGCGCTCACAACGAAGTCCGACACAACCGAGGGCATCCGCCAGTTTGACGAAGTCCGGGATCCGTTGTGACGGATCGGCATTGTGGGTCGACAGGTTCGTGTTCGAGTACCGCTCCTCATAGAAGAGGGTCTGCCACTGCCGGACCATGCCCAGGTTGCCGTTGTTGATCACGGCCACCTTGATGGGGATGCCCTCGATGGCACACGTGGCCAGTTCCTGATTGGTCATCTGGAAGCAGCCGTCACCGTCGATGGCCCACACCTCTGCCTCGGGCCTGCCCTGCTTTGCGCCCATCGCGGCCGGGACGGCGTAGCCCATGGTGCCCAGACCGCCCGAGTTCAGCCAGGTACGCGGGTTCTCGTACGAGATGAACTGTGCCGCCCACATCTGGTGCTGACCGACCCCGGCGCAGTAGATCGCGTCGGGTCCGGCCGTCTTGCCGATCGCCGAGATCACGAACTCGGGCGACATCGAGCCGTCCGACGGCCGGTCGTAGCTCAGCGGGTACGTGCGACGAACCCCGTCGAGGTAGCGCCACCAGGTGCTCAGATCCGGCGCCTCGGTCGTGGTGGCACGCTCGTCGCGGACCGCCTCGATCAGTTCGGTGATGACCGACTTGCAGTCGCCCACGATGGGGACGTCCGCATGACGGTTCTTGCCGATCTCCGCCGGATCGATGTCGGCATGGATCACCTTGGCGTCCGGCGCAAACGAGTCGAGCATGCCGGTGACCCGGTCATCGAAGCGAGCGCCGAGGGTGATCAGCAGATCGCTGCGCTGCAAACCGGCAACCGCCGCGACGGTGCCGTGCATTCCGGGCATTCCCAGGTGCTGCTTGTGGCTGTCCGGGAAAGCGCCGCGGGCCATCAGGGTGGTGACCACGGGAACGCCGGTCAGTTCTGCCAATTCGAGCAGTTCGGCAGATGCGTTTGCCTTGATGACGCCGCCGCCGACGTACAGCACCGGCGCCTGGGCCGCGGCGATCATCCGCGCGGCCTCCCGAACCTGCTTGCCGTGCGGCTTGGTGACCGGACGGTAGCCGGGCAGGTCGATCTGCGGCGGCCACGAGAACGTGGTCTGCGCCTGCAGGATGTCCTTGGGGATGTCGACCAGGACTGCGCCCGGACGACCGCTCTCGGCGATGTAGAAGGCTTCGGCCATAACCTTGGCGATCTCGGTGCCACTGCTGACCAGGAAGTTGTGCTTCGTGATCGGCATGGTGATGCCGGAGATGTCGGCTTCCTGGAACGCGTCGGTACCGATCAGCGAGCGGCCGACCTGGCCGGTGATGGCGACCACCGGAACCGAGTCCATCTGCGCGTCGGCCAGCGGGGTCACCAGGTTGGTGGCGCCGGGACCCGAGGTCGCGATGCAGACGCCGACGCGGCCGGTGGCCTGCGCATATCCGGTGGCGGCGTGTCCTGCGCCCTGCTCGTGGCGGACGAGGATGTGGCGGACCTGCTTGGAGTCGAACAGCGGGTCGTAGACGGGGAGCACGGCCCCACCGGGAATGCCGAAGACCGACGTGACGCCGAGTTCCTCGAGCGAGCGCACTACTGCCTGCGCCCCACTGACACGCTCAGGCGCGACCGTACGTCGCTGCTGCGACGCCGGTACGGCCGGTGCGCCGATGCCCGTGTTGCGCGATCCCGTTCCGCGGGGGCCTGGCCCCGGCTGGGTGCGTGCTGTTGGTGCGCTCACTGCACTTTCCCTCTGCTCAGACGTTGCAACTCTTGGGCGGCAACGTCGGTGGACAACAAAAAACCCCCGACAGCGGTGCTGTGCGAGGGTGGCGCGTCGATGCTTTGTGAGTACTTCGTGTACCCGGTCAGGCGGAGACGCGCCGGCCGAGTACGAGAATCTGTTTCTGCATCACAATTAACGAGGCTAGAACTGCAGGTTCGAGGAGTCAAACTCATGCCAGATCGATCCCACATGATGAGATCAGGTGCTCAGCCGGCAGCCACCGATGCGGTGGTGGGAGCGGACCGTCGAAGGCCACTCCCAAGTGATGGAACAATGGAGGTGTGTCTGAGCCAGAAGCAATCGAGTTGCCCGCGGAGTTCCGCATCCACCCCATCTCTTATTTCGCCGTCTTCATGATGGGCGTTTCCGCACTCGTGATGGCCGGGGTTTCATTTACCTACCTCGGCTGGACGTTGCTGGTACCGGTCGTCGTCGCCGTGTGGGTACACCGTCTGCGCACGATCGTCACCGAGGACGGACTGATCACGCGGACACTGCGCGGAGCGCACAGCGCGACGTGGGATCAGATCACCGGACTGCAGTTCCCGCGGTGGGGCGCGGTGCGAGCGGTACTGCAGGACGAATCGACGTTGACCCTGCCCGCGATCAGCTTCCGGGACCTGCCCCGACTGTCCGCCGCCAGTCGAGGCCGCATCCCGGACCCGTACGCGGCGTCGGACTCTGCGGCCGCCGACCAGAGCCGCTCGGACTAAAACGCCTCCTGACCACCGTTTTGAAACGGTGCCGCGCAGCGGAGTAGCGTGAACCGCGCAACTCTCCGCACCGCAGCCCCGGTCGGAGCTGGTCGATAGGCGAGGAACCAATAGTCATGCCGCAGTTGAGGTCACGTACAACCACCATCGGACGCAACGCCTCGGGCGCACGCTCACTCTGGCGCGCCACCGGCATGACCGACGACGACTTCGGTAAACCGATTGTCGCCATTGCCAATTCGTATACCCAGTTCGTCCCCGGCCACGTCCACCTCAAGGACGTCGGTGAGATCGTCGCCGCGGCCGTCCGCGCTGCCGGTGGCGTGCCCCGCGAATTCCACACGATCGCCGTCGACGACGGGATCGCGATGGGCCACGACGGCATGCTCTACTCCCTGCCGAGCCGCGAGATCATCGCCGATTCGGTCGAATACATGGTCAACGCGCACACCGCCGACGCCTTGGTGTGTATCTCGAACTGCGACAAGATCACTCCCGGCATGCTCAACGCCGCGATGCGTTTGAACATCCCCACCGTGTTCGTCTCCGGCGGGCCGATGGAGGCAGGCAAGGCCGTCGTGGTCGGAGACACGGTTCACCCGTCGTCCGACCTGATCACCTCGATCTCCGCCTCGGCCAACGATGCCGTGGACGACGACGCACTGCGCGAGGTCGAACTCGCCGCGTGCCCGACCTGCGGTTCGTGCTCGGGCATGTTCACCGCGAACTCGATGAACTGCCTGACCGAGGCCTTGGGCCTGGCACTGCCCGGCAATGGCTCGACGCTGGCCACACACGAGGCACGGCACGCCCTGTTCACCCGCGCCGGAACCGTCGTCGTGGAGGCCGCCAAGCGGTACTACCACGAAGAGGACGAATCGGTGCTGCCGCGAAATATCGCCACTCCCACCGCATTCCGCAACGCAATGGCCCTCGATGTCGCCATGGGCGGATCCACCAACACGGTTCTGCACGTGCTGGCCGCCGCCCAGGAGGGTGAGGTCGACGGTTTCGATCTCAGTGTCATCGACGAGATCAGCCGTAAGGTCCCCTGCCTGTCGAAGGTCTCCCCGAACTCCGATTACCACATGGAAGACGTGCACCGGGCCGGCGGAATCGCCGCCATCCTGGGCGAATTGCGCCGCGCCGGGCTCATCGATGACACCGCGAGCACGGTCCACTCCCCCACCATCGGAACCTTCCTCGACGACTGGGACATCCGCGGCGGCAAGGCCATCGACGAAGCCTTCGAACTGTTCCATGCCGCCCCCGGCGGCGTGCGCACCACCACTCCGTTCTCGACGGCCAACCGGTGGAGCTCACTCGACACCGACGCGGCCGGCGGTTGTATCCGTGATCTCGCCCACGCCTACACCGTCGAGGGTGGACTCTGCGTGCTGCGGGGCAACCTCGCCGAAGACGGCGCCATCCTCAAAACCGCGGGCATCGACGAAGACCTCTGGCACTTCCAGGGCCCGGCGCGTGTGGTCGAATCCCAGGAAGACGCTGTCCAGGCCATCCTGAGCAAGACCATCCAGGCCGGTGACGTCCTGGTGGTCCGCTACGAAGGTCCCGCCGGTGGACCGGGAATGCAGGAGATGCTCCACCCGACGGCCTTCATGAAGGGCACCGGCATGGGCAAGAAGTGCGCCCTGATCACCGACGGCCGGTTCTCCGGCGGATCCTCGGGTCTGTCGATCGGGCACATCTCACCCGAAGCCGCCTCCGGTGGCGTGATCGGACTCATCGAGGACGGCGACCAGATCCTGATCGACGTCAAGACCCGCAAGATCGAGGTCCTCGTCGACGACGAGACCCTGGCCGTGCGCCGCGCCAAGATGGACGCCTCCGAACGTCCGTGGCAGCCCCGTGAGGTCCGCGAGCGCAGGGTCACCACCGCACTGCGCGCCTACGCCAAACTCGCGACATCGGCCGACAAAGGCGCGGTCCGCAAGGTCGACTGACCCCCCTGCGGCGTCCCCACAAACCGCAAACGAGCCACCTATACGAAGACGAGCCACAAATTTGTGGCTCGTCTTCGTATAGGTGGCTCGTTTGTGGTCGTCGGGGTCTGAGACCGGGCTGTCAGGGGGTGGGGTTACCCGGGGACTCGAACGGGTTGGTGCCGTTGAAGACGAACCAGATGGCGATCGGGACGGCGATGCCGATGAGCAACCACGCCACCGAACCGATGAACGGCCGGGTGGCCCAGCCTCGACCGAAGTCGAGGGAGATGCGGCCGGGACCGGTCAGGATGATCGCTGCAGCGGCCAGCGCGAGGAGCAACTCGAACTCGATGCCACCACCGGCGTAGTCGGGGTCCGAGGCGAAGAACCAGACGCCACCGGCAAGAGTTGCCTTGTAGGCCGAGGCCACCAGCATCACGCCCAGCACCGCCGACCCCGCGACCGGTGTCAGCAGACCCAGCACCAGCATCAGACCGCCGATGGTCTCGGACAGTGCGCCGAGGACCGCGAGGTATTTGGCCGCGTCGGAATTGAAGCCGATCGAGGTGTCCGGCGCGTTGATCAGGTAGTCCTCGAACCCGGACAGACGTGGTCCGTTCCACCACCCGAACAACTTCTGGCTGCCGTGCGCCATCGCGATCAGGCCGACCCCGAGCCGCAGCAGCAGCAGCCCGAGATCGAGCGTGCCGCGACGTGCCGGCAGCTCGGTCACCAGCGGCGCCACCGGTTCCGGTTCGGCCGGACCGCCGGTGGCGAAGTCGTCATCGTCGTCGTAGCGCGGCTGCGGGCCGTGTTCCCGGTGGAAGTCGTCCCGGTCGATCGCCGCGGCCGGGATGCGTGTCGTCGCGTTGGACGACGGCGCATCGGCCGACGGGGCCACCACCACATCTGTGTCCTGGTCGGCGATACCGGCCGGGAAGGGATCGTTTGCCTGGCGTTTGCGCATGGTGGGGATCTGCTCGGTTTCCTCGAGCTCGGCCTCACTGTCGGAGAAACCGGCTGAGCGGTAGGGCTCATAGCCGTACTCGCCGGTATCCCCCTGGGCCTTCGTCCTGCGAGGGTCGTGTGCCCGGGTCAGGGGCAACTCGATCTGCTCGGTCGGCTCGTCGTATGGGCTCGACCCTTGGCCGTCGGAATCTCGTTCGGTCACACAGACGACCTTAAGGGTTGTGCGCCGGAAGGATGTGCTCACCGGGCCCATCACGGCCGACCAGTTCGCGGTCAACCGGTTCGGGCGCAATCAGTAGGGTGGACGCCATGACTCTGCGCCACCGGCCTGCGCTTGCCCGCCTCGTGGTCTCGCTCGCGGCGGCGGCCCTGGTCGTGACCGGCTGCAACGACGGTTTCGCCGAGCAGGACCGCAACCGTGAGGCCGGTGATTTCTCGGCAAATCAGAACCCGCAGATGCAGCAGCCCTCCCAAACCCAGCCCAGCGTCCCCTCGACCGACCCGGGCGCCGATCCCGGCCCGTGTCCCGACCCCGACCCGGCGGTCATCGCGACGTGCCTCGGCGCCACCAGCGGGATCCTCGCGGCCAGTGCCGATGCCACCTCGACCGTGGTCGCCGAGCGGGTCACCGGCAGGATCGTGCGGACCAAACGCGGTGGCCCGACGACGGAGATCGCGTCGTTGGACGTCGATGCCTCCGGCGATGGCGGTCTGCTCGACTTCGCGCCCTCCCCCGACTACGCGCAAGACCAGTTGGTCTACGCCTACATCACCACGGCAACCGACAATCGGGTCGTCCGGATCGCCGAGGGCGACATCCCCAAGCCGATCGTGGTCGGTATCCCCAAGGGTCCCACCGGAAATATGGGCACGATCTACTTCAAGAGCCCCACCGAACTGCTGGTCGCGACCGGTGACGCGGGCGATCCGGAGTCGGCAGCCGACCCCAATTCGCTTGCCGGAAAACTACTCTCGGTCACCGACCTGTCATCGGGCGGCACCACACCGCCACGCGTACTGACCTCCGGACTCGGCGCCAACCCGGCGCTGTGCCCCGATGTCGTCACCGGCGCGCTGTATCTCACCGACCGCGCGCCCGCCGAGGACCGCTTGCAGATCATCAGTCCCACCGGTGTCGGACGGACGTTGTGGACGTGGCCGGACAAGCCGGAGACCGCGGGCTGCGCCGCCGTCGGCGGCATGATCGTGGTGTCGCAGACCAGAACGCAGGCACTGCAGTTCTTGAACGCACCGACCGAGGAGAAGCCGGGCATCGAGGCACCGACGACCTTCCTGGACAAGAAGTACGGGGCCCTCGGCCGTCTCACCGCGGTCCCGGCCGGACTGCTCCAGGTCGGAACGGTGAACAAGCAAACCGGGACGGCCGGTCCGACCGACGACCGCGTCGTGATCGTCCCGCTGCCTGCCGGCGCGGCAGATACCAATATGTGAGGAAGACGCCACCATCTGAAAGGGCCCGGCCCGGGGAGTTCGTCGCCCCGGGCCGGGCCCGTTCTCGCTTGGACCGTCAGAGATCTACTGGCAGGCGGCGAGCACCAGTTCTTTGACCCGGCCGGCGTCGGCCTGGCCACGGGTGGCCTTCATCACGTCGCCGACGATCTTTCCGGCCGCCGCGACCTTGCCGCTGCGGATCTTGTCGGCGATGTCGGGGTTGTTGGCCAGTGCCTCGTCGACCGCCTTCTGCAACGCCGAATCGTCCCGGACGACCTCGAGGCCACGATCGGCGACGATCTGTTCGGGCTCACCTTCACCTTCGAGAACCGCCGTCATCACCTGCTGGGCCAGTTTGTTGGTCAGCTTGCCATCCTCGACGAGCTTGATGATCGTGGCGACCTGCGCCGGGCTGATCGACAGATCTGCCAGGTCGGTGCCACGGGAGTTGGCCTGCTGCGCCAGGAACGACACCCACCAGCTGCGGGCTGCGTCGACCGGCGCTCCGGCGTCGACGGTCGCGATGATCAGGTCCACGGCACCGACATTGACGAGGTCACGCATCACCGCGTCGGAGACACCCCACTCTTCCTGGATCCGCGCCCGGCGCAACCACGGAAGCTCGGGCAAAGTGGCCCGGATCTCCTCGATCCACGCCGAATCCGGTTGCACCGGGGGCAGATCCGGTTCCGGGAAGTAGCGGTAGTCCTCGGCGGTTTCCTTGCGGCGACCGGCCGACGTCGTCCCGTCGCCTTCCTGGAAGTGCCGGGTCTCCTGGATGATCTCCACGCCGGCCTTGAGCAGCGCGGCCTGACGGCGCATCTCGTATCGCACCGCCACTTCGACGCTCTTGAGCGAGTTGACGTTCTTGGTCTCGGTGCGAGTTCCGAACTCGGTGGCACCCTTGGGCATCAGCGAGAGGTTGGCGTCGCAGCGCATCGAGCCCTGGTCCATCCGGACGTCCGAGACATCCAGTGACTTGAGCAGATCACGCAGGGCGGTGACATAGGCGCGGGCCACCTCGGGTGCCCGGGCACCGGCGCCTTCGATGGTCTTGGACACGACCTCGATCAGCGGCACGCCCGCGCGGTTGTAGTCGAGCAGCGAGTGGCTGGCGCCGGAGATACGTCCGGTTCCGCCGACGTGCAGCGACTTGCCGGTGTCTTCCTCCATGTGGGCGCGCTCGATCTCGACCCGCCAGGTGGTGCCGTCGTCGAGCACGACGTCGAGGTAGCCGTCATAGGCGATCGGGTCGTCGTACTGCGAGATCTGGTAGTTCTTCGGCTGATCCGGGTAGAAGTAGTTCTTCCGGGCGAAGGTGCTCGAGGGCCGGATGGAGCAATTGAGCGCCAGGCCGATCCGGATGGCCGATTCGATGGCCTTCTCGTTGACGACCGGCAGTGCACCCGGCAGACCGATGCACACCGGGCACACCTGCGTATTGGGTTCGGCACCGAAGGCTGTGGGGCAGCCACAGAACATCTTGGTCTCGGTACCCAGCTCGACGTGCACCTCCATACCCATCACCGGGTCGAAGTCGGCGATGACGTCGTCGTAGTCGAGCAGTTCGGTGGTCACAGCAGTCATGACACGTAGTTTAAACCGGCTCGAACCTGCAGGTTATAGTCGGTTCGCCGTGCGAGTGGGAAATCCGGTTTCAATCCGGGACGGTCGCGCCACTGTGAGATCACCGAAGAGGTGATGAGTCAGAACACCGCAGCACGGTAGATATCCATCGAGAGCGGGACGCGATATCCCGCAGAGGAGACGCCGTGCCTGTGCCATCACCATTTCGATCCGCCTCATCGTCTGCGCGCAGCGCCGGTAACCGCAGGGGTCCGCTGGCTCTTGTCGGTGTCGCCGCCCTCGTCGCGACACTGCTCACCGCCTGCTCGGACGGTGGTGGCGATGATGAACAGGTCGGGGCCGAGCGCGATTGCATCGTCGACTTCGACGCCGATACCGACTACTACCCGGAGAAGTTGTCGATCGACCACGCCGACAACTTCGACCTGGACTACCGCAACTCCTACGTCGTCGCGAGGGTCAACGGGACCAGCCCGGGGCAGCAGGACACGTTCGTGTTCGCCAAGTGCGGCGCGCCCACCCCGGAACTGACCGGAGACCTCACCGGCGCCACCGTCGTCGACGCGCCGGCGACCGAATTGTTCCTCGGATCGACCACACAGCTCGCCGCACTGGCCGAGCTCGATCAACTCGACGTGGTGACCGGTTTCGCCAGCAGCGACTACGTCTACGGCGAGGCCGAGAGCAAGGCTGTTGCCGCACTTCCGCAATACGCACCGACCGGTGAGATCGATCCCGAAATGGTGGTCACGGCCAAACCGCAACTGCTGATCACCGACTATCCGACCGACCGGTCGCTGGAACAGATCGAAAAGGCCGGAGTACCGGTGATGATCAACAGCGACTGGCTCGAGGTCGATCCGCTGGGCCGCGCGGAGTGGATCAAACTGTTTGCGGCACTGACCAATACCGAAAAAGCGGCCAACGACTTCTTCGATCGGGTCGCCGACAGCTACAACGCCATCAAGGCAAAGGTCGAGGGCGTGGCTCCGGTGGACGCCGCGCTCGGTCTGCCCTATCAGGGCACCTGGTACATCCCCGGCGGCGGTAGCTACGGCGCGACGCTGATGAAGGCGGCCGGGATCACCTACGCCTGGGCCGACAATCCCTCCACCGGCAGCATCTCCGAAGACATCGACACCGTGTACTCACGCGCCGGCGCCGCGCCGCTGGCCCTGAGCAGTGAGAGCACCGCGACACTGGCGCAGGCCATCGCCACCGACCCGCGGATCGCGCAGTTCGCCGCGTACCGCGAGGGCAACGCGTGGTCAGCGTCCGCACAGGTCAACGACGCCGGCGCCAACAACTACTTCGAACTCGGCGCCATCCGGCCGGATCTCACACTCGCCGACCTGATCGCGATCGCACACCCGGAGCTGGCGCCCGACCACACCTTCACGTTCTACAAGCAGCTGAGTTGAGCCGGACCTCCTGGACCATCGCCGGCCTGGTGCTGGCGGTGGTTGCCGCGTTGATCGCGGCGATGTCGATCGGGTCGACGATCATCCCGATCGGCAACTGTTTTCAGTATCTGTTCACCGGGGACGCCGGCGCCGCCGAGTACACGACGCTGTTGCACGAGTTCCGGATGCCGCGGATCGTGACCGCGATCCTGGCCGGCCTGGCAATGGCCCTGGCCGGTCTGCTGATGCAGGCGATCTTCGCCAATCCCCTTGCCGAGCCGTACATTCTGGGTGTCTCGGCCGGTGCGAGTTTCGGTGTCGCGGTGGTGACGCTCGGGGCCGGTGGCGCGTTCCTCACCGTCGCCGACGACCATCAGACCTCGGTGACGGTCGCCGCCGCACTCGGCGCCGCCGCCGTGATGGGTGTGGTTGTGATTCTCTCCCAATGGATCACGTCGTCGTCGTGGCTGCTGATCACCGGCGTCATGCTGGGTTCCGTGGTGAGTTCGATCGTGTCGTTCATGCTCGCCTACGCCAGTCCCGGTGACATCCGCGAGTTCGTGATGTGGGGGTTGGGATCGTTTTCCGGGGTGCTGTGGGAAGACCTGCAGATCCTGGCCCCGGTCGTGGCCGCCGGTGCCGTCGTGACGATCGCCATGATCCCGGCGCTCAATGCGCTGCTGCTCGGCGAATCCTACGCGCGGACCATGGGCATCCGGATGAACCTGACCCGGGTGGGCGCGGTGGTCGCCACCGCGCTGCTGGCGGGGTCGGTCACCGCCTACTGCGGGCCGATCGCGTTCATCGGTATCGCGGCGCCTCACGTCGCGCGGATCGCGCTCGGCAAGTCCGACCACCGGGTGGTCCTACCGGTCGCCGCACTGGTGGGCATCGTCATCGCGCTGATCTGCGCCGCGCTGACCACCATGCCGGGCCGCGACGGCATCCTGCCGATCAACGTGCTGACCGCATTCTTCGGCGCACCGATCGTGGTCCTGGTGCTGGTCCGATCACTGCGATCGGGGGCAACGCGATGACGTCGCTCGAATTGTCGAAGCTGCGGGTCGGCTATCGCAGACACCGCTTCGGCGGCGAGGACAACCAGATCCTGCAGGCCGCCGACATCACCGCCGAACCCGGCGTGGTGACCGCGGTGATCGGCGCCAACGGCACCGGTAAGTCGACGCTGCTGCGGACCCTCGCCGGACTGCAGCCGGCACTCGGAGGTACGGCAAACCTGGGTGACCACCAACTGCTGACGATGAGTCCGGCGTCCCGGGCGCGCGAGGTTGCGGTGGTGCTCACCGACCGCGTCGACGACAGCGGCCTGCTGACCGCCCGCGCCCTCGTCGAACTCGGCCGCACGCCCTATCACTCGTGGATCCCGGGCCGATCGTCCCAGACCGCACCCATCGTCGACGAAGCGCTCGCCCGGATGGGTGCCTCGGCGTTTGCCGACCGCCGAATCGGTGAACTGTCCGACGGACAACGCCAGCGGGTGCTGATCGCCCGCGCGCTGGCCCAGGAACCGCAACTACTCATCCTCGACGAGCCGAGTTCCTTTCTCGATGTCGCCGCCCGCACCGAATTGCTCTTGGTTCTGCGGAAACTGGCCGCCGAGACCGGCATCGTGGTGGTGATGTCGACGCACGACGTCGAGGTCGCCCTGCGGATCGTCGGGCCGGTCTGGCTCGCCCGCCGCGACGGAAACCTGGTGGCCGCGACTGCCGATCAACTGGTCGGCGACGGCACCATCGCGACCGAGTTCGACTCCCCCACAGTCCGTTTCAACGCCACCGCCCGTCTCTTCGAACCCCGCCTCTGAACGCCCCCCGCCACCCCCGATGATGTGCCCTTTTGGCGAGCAAAAGCCCAGGTGAGCACAGCCAAAAGGGCACATCATCGGGGTGGCGCAGGGGGGGTCAGCCGAAGAAGGCTGCAGCGTCCTCGTAGCGGTTCTGGGGGACGAGTTTGAGTTCTTTGACCGCGTCGCCGAGGGGCACGAGCCCGATGTTCTGGCCCTGCAGGCTCACCATCTGCCCGGTGTCGCCGTTGTGCGCGGCGTCGGAGGCATTGACCCCGAAACGGGTCGCGAGGACCCGGTCGAAGGGTGTCGGCTTTCCACCGCGCTGCACGTGACCCAGGACCGTGGTCCGGACCTCTTTGCTGATCCGGCGTTCGATTTCGACGGCCAACTGCTGCGCGACGCCGGTGAAGCGTTCGTGACCGAACTCGTCGGTCCCGCCCTTGATCATCGAGAATGAGCCCCCTTCTCGGGGTTTGGCACCTTCGGCGACCACGCAGATGAAATGCGAGTCACCACGTTGGAACCGGCGTTTCACCAGCCGGCAGACCTCTTCGACGTCAAAGGGCTGTTCGGGGATGAGGATCATGTGCGCACCCGAGGCGATCCCGGAATGCAACGCGATCCATCCGGCATGCCGGCCCATCACCTCGACGAGCATCACCCGCTGGTGCGATTCGGCCGTGCTGTGCAGACGGTCGATGGCGTCGGTGGCCACGGTCAGCGCGGTGTCGAAACCGAAGGTGACGTCGGTGCAATTGATGTCGTTGTCGATGGTCTTCGGGACCCCCACCACCGGCACACCTTCGTCGGAGAGCCAGCTCGCGGCGGTCAGTGTGCCCTCGCCACCGATCGGGATGAGGACGTCGATCCCGTTGTCGTCCAACGTCTGCCGAATCTGATCGAGTCCGGCGCGCAACTTGTCGGGGTGGGTACGGGCGGTGCCGAGCATGGTACCGCCCTTGGCCAGCAGACGGTCGTTGCGGTCGTCGGCGGCGAGATGGATCCGCCGGTCTTCGAGTAGTCCACGCCAGCCGTCGAGAAACCCGACAACCGCCGAACCGTATCGGACCTCGCTGGTGCGGACCACCGCACGGATGACCGCGTTCAATCCCGGGCAGTCGCCGCCGCCGGTAAGCACTCCAATGCGCATCAGATGTCCCGCTCCTCGTCTGGCAGTCGTCGTTCCGGCGTCACCTCGGCGGGCGCATACCCACCGCCCTCAATTGTGCAACCGATCGTCAAGTCTGGCTGAGGTACGGGTTCACCTCGTCCATCGGGCGAGGTCAGCGCACCCCGTTCTCGAAGGCGTAGACGACCGCCTGCGCCCGGTCGCGCAGATGCAGCTTCGAGAGCACATTGCTGACGTGGGTCTTGACGGTCTGTTCGGCGACGAACAGCGCTCCGGCGATCTCGGCATTCGACTTGCCCTCGGCCACCTGCTCGAGCACCTCCCGTTCGCGGGGTGTCAGGGCCGCCAACGCCCCCGGTTCGGCTCTGCGCGGCCGATGTCGACTGGTCACCTCTGCGATCAGACGACGCGTCACAGACGGCGCGAGCAATGCCTCACCGGCAGCAACCACCCGCACCGCGCGCACCAGCTCCTCGGCCGGGGCGTCCTTGAGCATGAAACCCGAAGCCCCTATCCGCAACGCCTGATACACGTAGTCGTCGATGTCGAAGGTGGTGAGCATCAGAATCTTGCTCGGCACCCGTAGTGGCCCGGTGAGTAGTTCTTCGGCCGCGGCCAGCCCGTCCAGGATCGGCATGCGGACATCCATCAACACCACGTCGGGATGCAATGCCCGGACACCTGTCACCGCGGCCCGGCCGTCAGGGGCGTCCCCCACCACCGAGATGTCGGGCTGCGCAGCCAGCAGCGCACCAAAACCCTGACGCACCATTGCTTGATCGTCTGCGATGAACACCGTGATGGACACCCGGCCAACCCTACTTTCAGGAGTTGTCCGACCGGGGAAGTTCCGGCGCAGTGACCGCTCGGAGCGGCAGAGCAGCACGGACCACGAATCCACCACCGGGCTGCGGCGCTGCCGACAACACCCCACCGACCGCCTTTGCCCGTTCGATCATCCCGGGAATCCCCAGCCCGCCGGACGACTCCAGGCTGATCGGCGCTCCCGTGGACGCCGTGTTGGCGACGGTGATGTTCAGATCGTCGTCGACCACCGACAATTCGACGGTGACCCGGGCGCCGACGGCGTATCTGGTGGTGTTGGCCAGTGATTCCTGAACGATGCGGTACGCAACCAGCGCGCAGGTGTCCCCGACCTGCTCACCGGTCGACAACGGCTGATAGGTGACATCGACGCCGGCCCCGCGGGTGGCCGCGACGATCCCGTCGATCTGTTCCAGTCCGGGGTTCGGATTGCGCACACATGCCTCGGCGCCCGGCGAATCATCTTCCAGCCGAAGCACTCCCAACATCATCCGTACCTCGTCGAGGGCTTCGCGCGCGACATCGGCGATGGCGTCGAATTCGGCGGCTGCCTCCTCCCCGACTCCGTCCACCCGATACTTCGCGGTCTGTGCCTGCACCACCACCACCGACATCCGGTGTGCGACAACGTCGTGGAGGTCGCGCGCGATGCGGGTCCGTTCGGAGAGCACGGCATTCTTGGACTTTTCGGTGTCCTTCAGCACCGTCTGCCGCGCCAACGCAACCCGCGATCGGACGATGATCCGGATCAGGACGCAGATGATGGCCGCGATAGTGAGGCCGACCACCCAGCCGGCCCGGGCTTCCGATGGGGTGGCCTGATACATGACAAATGACGACACACCCCAGAAGATCGGCAGCAACCGCAACGGAGCCCGCAGGTACGCCAGCACGGTCAGCACCAAGATCTCGATCAGATGTACCACCTGAATCGTGTGATTCCAGCCGTTGACCGGATCCATCGTCAGTCCGATGAGCTGTGCCGACACCACAGAAATCGCCCAGCCGAGCGTCGGATTGAACCATCCGAGCATGATCGGGAATGCGGCAAATGCCGCCACGATCGGCATCACTGCGGGTGTGACGTCGTGGGTTTGCGGCAGCGTGGGCCAGGCGATCGAATACATGATCAGTGCCACGAGCGTCAGAAAGATGTTGATCCGGTGCCCAAGGAACCGCGCCACCGCGGGATCCACGGTGATCGGTAGTTTCTTGACCTCGTCGGCGACGTAGTCGGTGGCCACTGTCCACAGTTTCACCACTCCAACGCTAGTGCTCGGACGCTCGTCGGTCCTCATACCTGAGAGTGAGATCGGGGCAGCCCTGCAGTGGCGGGGTCCGCAGTCCAACTCACCCGAACACATGTGCCACATACACCCCGGTCGACCGATGTGCCCCGGTGCCTGCGGTTCCTACCTTGATCCCATGCGAGCCGCCGTAAGTCGAATCTTCCTGTCCGGCATGGTGATCAGCACAGTCGTCGCGGTGGGTATGTGGCCCGCCGCAGCCGGCGCCACCTCCGCCCCGGCGGGTATGCCGGCAACCGAGATGTCCGAACGCAACAGCGCCGCCGGACGCGTTGTCGCCGCCCTCACCGGGCCCGACCCCCAGCAGGCGATGCAGGTGCTGCCCGACGATTTCCGGGCGCTGCTCGGCTATCACCCGCAGCTGACCGATGGCCTGCCCAGCAACCCCGACGGGGCGTGCTCGTCGCCCATCCCCCTGCCCGAGCAGTTCGGGGACCTCTGCAAGACACACGATTTCGGTTACGACCTACTGCGATACGCGCAGCGCCACGGTCAGCCGTTGGGCCCCTGGGCGCGAACGTCGTTGGACCGCATGCTGATCGAGTCGATGCACCACTCCTGCAGCAACCCGGCCTGCCACTGGGCTGCAGACCTGGCGCGAATCGGCTTGGCGTTCAACACCTGGCGCCAGCATGCCGGCGCACCCGTGAGCAAGGAACCGATGTCATCCATCGTGCTGACCTCCGTTGTACGCGGCGGCCAATCACTCGCCTCGTTGGTGGGGTTGCGATGAGGACCCCGCACCTGAAGTCGCCTACCTGGCCACGTCCGCTGACCAGCATCGGAGCCATGATGGGTGCCGCGCCGGCTCTTGCGCCGGCGTCGCTGCCCCGCGGCGCGCTGGTTGCCGGACTGGTCCTGGCCGGCTTCGGCACACTGGGGGCGTTGATCGGCCGGGCCGCCGGACTGCGGTGGGCGGGCAACGTCCGGACCAGGTTTCGCACCGGGTGGATCTGCGCGGCCCTGGCCGCCGGATTGTTCGTCCAGATGCTCTGGTGGCAGAACGGGTTACGTGAACACCTGGACATGGCACCGATCGACCTCTGGTGGATGCTCGGCACCCTGGGTCCGTCGGCGCTGGTTGCGGCCATCTGTTACGCCCGGCCCCGGACGCGGGCGATCGTTGCAGCACTTGCCGCGGCGGCGATACTGCCGCTGATGCCCTCACCCGCGGGCGCCGCCGGTCCCACCCAGAGCCGGGCGGACGAATTCATCAGCGCGAAGTCCACCTCCTCGTCGCTGCGGATCTATGGCGAGCTGGACGACCGTGATGTGGGGATTCGAGCGACCGAGACCGTGCGGCGCTGGCAGGCGTCCGGCGGGTTGCGGCGGCAGGCGGTGGTGATTGCGATACCCACCGGTTCAGGATGGGTGGACCCCGATGCGATCAGCGGATTCGAGAGCCGGTTCGGCGGCGATGTCGGCCTGATCGCGTTGCAGTACAGCAATATTCCGTCATGGCAGGCGTTCGCCTCGTCGCCACAACCGGCCCGGGACAGTGCGATGGCACTGACCGAGGCGGTGGTTCGATCCGTCGAGCGATCTCCGGCCCATGAGCGTCCGGCGATCTACCTCTACGGTCAGAGCCTGGGCGCGATCGGTGCCGACGCCGCCCGGCGCCGACTCCTCGACACCGCACCCGACACGATCTGCCACACGGTTCTCGCCGGTGCACCGGAAGGTTCGACGACGGTGGCCGCCCCCGATACCACGGTGCTGGGCAACAGTTCTGATCCCGTCATCCGATGGTCTCCGCGACTGCTCTGGAAACCACCGCGGCTACCGCCCCACCTGGTCTCGGGCATGCCCCGGGCACCATGGATCCCGGTCGCAAGTTTCATCCAGACCAGCGCCGACCTCATCGGAGCCCTGTCGTTCCCGGCCGGTTACGGCCACCAATACGGCACCGAACAGGGCCTACCAGCGCCTGCGTGCCACCGATGATGTGCCCTTCTGGCGGCGCCCACCTGGGGTTTTGTTCGCCAAAAGGGCACATTATCGGGTTAGACGATGGGGCCTCGGGCGGCTTCGTAGGCGGCGCCGACACGGTAGAGACGTTCGTCGGCCATCGACGGCGCCATGATCTGTAGACCGACGGGTAGTCCGTCGTCCGCCGACAGGCCCGACGGCACCGACATCGCGCAGTTGCCCGCCAGGTTGACCGGCAGGGTGCACAGGTCGAACAGGTACATCGCCAGCGGATCGTCGACCTTCTCACCGATCGCGAACGCGGTGGTCGGGGTGGTCGGCGAGATCAGTACATCGACCGATTCATAGGCCTTGGCGAAGTCCCGGGCGATGAGGGTCCGAACCTTTTGTGCCTGACCGTAGTACGCGTCGTAGTACCCCGACGACAGGGCGTAGGTGCCGATCATGATGCGGCGCTTGACCTCTGCGCCGAATCCGGCGTCGCGGGTCATCGCCATCACCTGGTCGGCACTGTGGGAGCCGTCGTCGCCGACCCGCAATCCGTAACGCATCGCGTCGAAGCGAGCGAGGTTGCTCGACACCTCCGACGGCAGGATCAGGTAGTACGCGCCCAGCGCATAGCTGAAGTGCGGGCAGGAGACCTCGACGATCTCGGCGCCGCGCTCCTTCAACGTTGTCACCGCGGCGTTGAACGATTCGAGCACACCAGCCTGGTAGCCGTCACCCTGGAGTTCGGTGACGATACCGATCCGCACACCCGAAAGATCTTCGGCGGCACCGGCTTTGGCAGCGGCAACCATGTCGGCGATGGGTTTGTTGATCGACGTCGAGTCACGCGGGTCGTGTCCGGCGATCACCTGGTGCAGCAGTGCGGTGTCGAGAACCGTTCGGGCGCAGGGCCCGCCCTGATCGAGCGAGGAGGCGCAGGCGACCAGCCCGTACCGCGACACCGTGCCGTATGTCGGTTTGACGCCGACGGTGCCGGTGACCGAAGCCGGCTGCCGCACCGAACCACCGGTGTCGGTACCGATGGCGAGCGGAGCCTGGAACGATGCGAGCGCAGCGGCACTGCCGCCACCGGAGCCGCCGGGGATCTTGGTGGTGTCCCACGGATTCCGGGTCACACCGTAGGCAGAGTTCTCCGTGGACGAGCCCATCGCGAACTCGTCCATGTTGGTCTTGCCCAGGATCGGGATACCGGCCGCGCGCAACTTGGCGGTGACGGTGGCGTCGTACGGCGGGACCCAACCTTCGAGCATCTTCGAACCGCAGGTCGTCGGAGCGTCGGTCGTGGTGAACACGTCCTTGAGCGCCACCGGAACACCGGCCAGCGGGGAGGCCGGGGCCTGACCCGCGGCGACGGCCTTGTCGACCTCGGCCGCGGTCGCCAGCGCCTGCTCGGCACCGACGTGGAGGAAGGCATTGAGCTCACCGTCGACCGCCTCGATCCGGTCGAGATGGGCCTGGGTGACCTCGACCGCGGACAGCTCACCGGCGTGGATCTTCGCGGCGAGGTCGGCAGCGGACTGTCCGGTGATCACACCGGACTCTCTGGTGGGGGCGCTCACTGCTCTTCTCCGAGGATCTGGGGGACGGCAAACCGCTGCTGCTCCACTGCGGGCGCACCGGAGAGGGCTTGCGCGGGGGTGAGCCCGGGCACGACGACATCCGGACGCAGCACATTGGCCAGGTCCGCGGGATGCGCGGTGCCGGGAACGTCGGCAGCGGCGACCTCGGAGATGTTCGCGACGTGCGACAGGATCGAATCGAGCTGACCAGCGTAGTGGTCGAGTTCGTCGTCGGTCAGCGCCAGCCGGGACAGCCGGGCCAGATGCGCTACTTCATCACGCGAGATGGCAGACACGCAGATGCACCCTTTCTTGTCGGTGGGTCGGCCACGAAACTGTGCGCCGAACCCTCTGGCCAGAGTAGTCGGCACATACCGACGATCAGCACGGACGTCCTCTCACCCTCCCGCCGCCGGCGCCTGAACTCTCAAATCTCGTCTGCTGCACCAATATCGGTTAGGTTCATCACATGATCATTGTCACCTCTGACGATATTCCCGGGTACCGGATCGCCAACACCATCGGCGAGTGTTTCGGGTTGACCGTTCGTTCGCGCCATCTCGGATCGAACATCGGCGCCGGGTTCAAGTCGATGGTGGGCGGCGACCGACCTCACATGTCGGCCGCCTGAACAGCGCCGGACCAACTGCGATGGGACAATGACCGGCGTGTCCTATCTGCTGCGCGTCTACCTGCAAGATCGTCCCGGCTCACTCGGTCTACTGGCCGTGTCACTCGGTTCGGTCGGCGCCGACATCCTCTCCCTCGACGTCGTCGAGCGCGGCGAGGGTTACGCGGTCGACGACATCGTTGTCGAGGTCCCCCGCGGTGCGCTGCCCGATACCCTGATCACCGCAGCGGAGAAGGTCGACGGGGTTCGCGTCGACTCGATCCGGCCGTATACCGGCTTGCTCGAGACACATCGCGAACTCGAATTGGTCAACGACATCGCCGGGGCGGGCCGGGACCGCCTGCAGGTATTGGTCGATTCCGCGCCCCGCGTGCTCCGAGTCGACTGGGCGACCATCATCACCGCAGGCGGTGGCGGTGGTGCGATCCAGTTGTTCGGCAGCTCCAGCGCTCCCGAAACCCAGCTCACCGATGCCGGCTGGCTGCCCATCGCCGAGACCGCCGAACTCAATCCGGAAGCCCCCTGGGTCCCACAGTCGTGGCGGGACATGGACATCCGGCTCGCCGCCGCCCCGATCGGCACGCCCGGCAAGGCACTGCTGCTCGGACGACCGGGCGGCCCGGACTTCCGGCCGTCCGAGATCGCGCGAATCGGCTACCTGGCGAAGATCGTCACCACGGTGCTCTCGCAGAGCTGACGCCCATCACGCGTACGCGGGCTCGATCGAGATATTTGCATTCTGCTCTGCCACTTGCGTTCTGAACGCTCGCATGGCGCGAGGCATATGAAAGCCGTTGGTCACGATGACCGCGCCGGTGGCGCCGAGGCCTCTGAGCATCGCGACAACTCGGATCGCGTTCTCGTTGGTACTCATGGCGGTGTGTTCGTCGATGACCTGCCAGGGCGCAACTCCGCGTTCGACGAGCTGAAGATGCATGAAGGTGGCCTCCGATATCGGCAGGCTCCAGGTGTTCCCGCCGGTGACGATGATCCGGTTGAACGGGTGCGTGCGAGCGAGCGCCGCCGCCCGGTCAAGACGTTCCTGCAAGATCGGCGGCGGGGCCCCGCGCGGTTCCATGCGCGCACCGAGGACCACGATGTACCGGCCGATCGGATCAGCCGCGAGGAATGCGTCGGACGAGGCTCCGGGTTCGGCCTCGGCGGCCGGCGGGGCAATTGCCGTAGACGCCAGAAGTGCAGTAAACGCGGTGAGAGTCGCGGCCAGAACCACGAATCCTCTCCGGGCAGATGTCATGAGCTTCACCATCCTGAAATGTCTTTGTTATTTCATCGCGCCTCCATGGCAACATTTGAGATGCTTCATGTCGAGTAAATGACAATATTCATGTCGTGAATCCGACCCAGCCGACCCGTTCGTCACGGTTGGTCCGAGGGTGAACCTCGGTGGGCATTGTGCGGGGCGAGGTGCAACATCACCCGTCGAGTC
The DNA here is from genome assembly GCF_059553375.1 of Williamsia sp. z71. Lineage (NCBI taxonomy): Bacteria > Bacillati > Actinomycetota > Actinomycetes > Mycobacteriales > Nocardiaceae > Williamsia > Williamsia sp. z71. The sequence continues at coordinate 284,515 of NZ_JCANWX010000002.1, read as the reverse complement.
GACACCGAGGTCACTGCCACCCGTTCCGGTGCGTCGTCGGGCAGGGACGCCGCCCAGCGCCCGTATCGCCCCGACAACGGGAATGCACTGAGACCGTGCGCGAGGATGGACAGCACCACCGTCAGCGAGGCGACTTCGACGAGATGATCGGAGACCGCGGTCGTCCCCAGTTCCTGCGCCGCGATCATCACGAAGATCACCGTCGCCAGCCCCCGCGGTCCGAACCATCCGACGAACAGAATCGTCTGCCGGCCCCACCGGCCACCGGCCAACGCCAGGGCCACCGGGACCATCCGGGCCACCGTCAGCGCACCGACCGCCACCACCACGGTGCGTACGGTGGCGTGCTCCAGGGCCCTGCCGACCATGGTGGCGCCGAACGCCACCCACACCACGTAGGACGCGAGCAAACCCATCGTCTCGGTGAACTCGGACCGCACCCGCAGTGACGGCGGCACCGCGAATCCGAAGAACATCCCGCCCAGGAACGCCGCGACGAACCCGTTGCCGTCGATCTCGGTGGCGGCCAGGTAACAGAGCAGCGCAATCGTCAGGACGGCCACCTGCTCCGACAACGGTGAGGTCCACCCCCGGCCGCGACACCACCGCAGCACCCGGCCACCACCCCCGCCGGCGACAACCGCGACGACCACGGCCACCGACATCGCCCAGGCCGCCTCGACGACCCAATTGAGTGAACCGAGCTTGCCCGCCTCCGAGGCGACCACCGTGATCAGGACCATCACCACCGGCGTGGCCATGCCGTCGTTCAGCCCGCTTTCCACATTCAGCATCCGGCGGATCCGGGCGGGGATCCGGGTGTCACTGACCACCACGGCACCGAGTGCGGCGTCGGTCGGCGCGAGCAGCGCGGCGATCAGGGCGGCCACCACCCAGCCGCGATCGGGGAACATCCAGAATGCGAGCAGGGTGCCGGCCAGCAGGGTGAGCGGCAACCCGATCAGCAACAACCGGGTCGGCGGCCCCGAATCACCTTCCACATCGCGCAACCGCAAGTGGGAGGCGTCCGAGAACAGCAGCAGGGCAAGGGTCAACTCGGCGACCGTCAACAACCAATGGCCACCCGGATCGACCCGGACGAGACCGAGACCCGAGGCCCCGATCAGTACCCCGATCGCCACGAACACCATCGGCGCACTGATCCGCGCCCGATCCAGTCGTGCCGAGACGATCGAATAGACGAACACCGAACCGACGAGGACCAGCGGAACCGCCGAATGGATGGTCTCCTGGTGATCGCTCATGACCGCGCACCCCGACACCACGCGCCGGCCGGTCGCCGATCACACACCGAGCCGCGGATATCGATGTCGAACCCCCGAATCGGTCGGTATGCCACCGCGCGCACAACGCGCCCGGCCACCAGCATCGGTGCCGTCGGCGCCGCGCGCATCACCCGAGATGGGTGATGCGCGGGCGTTTTGCCGTCTAGTCCGAGTCGGCTGCCCCGACCTCGTCGGCACCGGCGGCGCCGGTGTCGGTGTCGGTGTCGTCGGCCGCAGGCGGGCCTTCGGTCAGCAGTTTCTTGAATCCGTCCTCGTCGAGGATCGGGACACCGAGTTGTTCGGCCTTGGCCGCTTTCGTGCCGGGTGCGTCGCCGATCACCACGAACGCGGTCTTCTTCGACACCGATCCCGAGGCCTTGCCGCCGCGGACCAGGATCGCTTCTTTGGCGCCGTCGCGGGAGAAGTCCTGCAGTGAGCCGGTGACCACGATGCTCAGACCCTCGAGATTGCGTGGGATCGACTCGTCGCGCTCGTCCTCCATCTGGACACCCGCGGACCGCCACTTGTCGACGATCTCCCGATGCCAGTCGACGGCAAACCAGTCGACGACGCTCTGCGCCAACGTGTTTCCCATGCCTTCGACGCCGGCGAGTTGCTCGACCGAGGCCGCCTGGATCGCTTCGAGCGTGCCGAACTCGGTGGCCAGTGCACGTGCCGCACTCGGTCCCACATGCCTGATCGACAGCGCCACCAACACCCGCCACAACGGGACCTTCTTGGCCGCGTCGAGGTTCGCCAGCAGCCGCTTGCCGTTGGCCGACAACGCCCCACCCTTGGTGGTGAACAGGTCGGTCTCGAGCAGGTCGTCGGCAGTGAGGCCGAACAGATCGCCTTCGTTCTCCAAGACACCGGAGCTCAGCAGCGCGGTGGCCGCCTCGTAGCCCAGTGCCTCGATGTCGAAGGCTCCCCGACCGGCGAGGTGGAACAGCCGCTCCCGCAACTGCGCCGGGCACGAGCGGCTGTTCGGACACCGGATGTCGGCGTCGCCCTCTTTCTGCGGTGCCAGTTCGGTCCCGCATTCGGGGCAATGGGTGGGCATCACGAACTCACGCTCGGTGCCATCACGCAGATCGACCACCGGCCCGAGGACCTCGGGGATCACGTCCCCGGCCTTCCGGATGGTCACCGTGTCGCCGATCAGCACACCCTTGCGCTTGACCTCGGACGCGTTGTGCAGCGTCGCCATCGCCACGGTCGACCCGGCCACCAGTACCGGTGTCATCGACGCGAACGGCGTGACCCGGCCCGTCCGGCCGACGTTCACCAGGATGTCGAGCAGCTTGGTGGTCGCCTCTTCCGGCGGGTACTTGTAGGCGATGGCCCAGCGCGGCGCGCGGGACGTGGAGCCGAGACGACGCTGCAATCCGAAGTCGTCGACCTTGACCACGATGCCGTCGATCTCGTGTTCGACGTCGTGGCGATGCACGCCCCAATAGTCGATTTTCTCCAGGATCGCGTCGGCGCCAACAAGTTTCGTGGTGTGCTTCGATACCGGCAGGCCCCACTCGCCCAGCGCCAGATACGCGTCGTGGAGGGTCTTGAATGTGGCTCCCTCGACCCGGCCGAGCCCGTGGCAGATCATGCCCAGCCGACGGCGTGCGGTGATCTGCGGATTCTTCTGGCGGAGCGAACCCGCCGCCGAGTTCCGTGGATTGGCGAACGGAGCCTTGCCTGCCTCCACCAGCGACGCGTTGAGGGCTTCGAAGTCCTTCACCCGGAAGAACACCTCGCCGCGGACCTCGAGCAGGTCCGGGATCGGGTATTTTTCTGATTCGGTCAGGCGATGCGGGACGTCGTTGATGGTTTTCGCGTTCAGGGTGACGTCCTCACCGGTCCGCCCGTCGCCACGGGTGGTGCCGCGCACCAGCACGCCCTTTTCGTAGACCAGGCTCAGCGCCACACCGTCGATCTTCAGCTCGCAGAGGTACTCCAGACCCATGCCGGCATCGGCCTCGACGCGTCCGACCCAGGCGCGCATCTCCTCGGCATCGAAGACGTTGTCGAGCGACATCATCCGTTCGAGGTGGTCGACCGCCTTGAACTCGGTCGCGAATCCACCACCGACGAGCTTGGTCGGCGAGTCGGCCACCGCCAGCTCGGGATACTGCTGCTCCAGGTGCTGCAGTTTGTGGAGGAGGGCGTCGAACTCACCGTCGGTGATGATCGGGGCATCTTTGACGTAGTAGCGAAACTGGTGCTCACGTACCTCTTCGGCCAGTTGCGACCACTGCTCGCGCGCCTCCGAGGGGGTGGGGTCCGCGGGCGTCGGCTCTTCGATATCTGCACTTTCGGTCACCATCAAAAGATAGTGCAGACCACCGACGCTCCGGTGCGACCTGTGGTCCCTGGTCCGAAAGAGGTCCAGGTGCTCGACCAAAAGCGACTGCTCACCGTCCGAGCATGTTCGCGACATTGTCCGCGAATGCGGCGGTCGAGAAACAACTCGGCTCGGCGAACTCCTCGTTGGTCAGCGATGCGTTCCATCCGGCGTCGGCCGAGGAGCGGAGCAACGACTTGGTCATCGCGACCATGTGCGGCGGTAGATGGGCTACGCGGGAACACCATTCGTCGGCCGAGTCCAGGAGTCGGTCATGTTCCACCACCTCCTGCACCAACCCGAGCGCTCGCGCTGCTTTGGCATCGAGGTGCTCACCGCGCAGCTGGAACGCCAGGGCACCCTGGTACCCGAGTCGATGGGTCAGCGCCCAGCTCGTACCGACTTCCGGGATCAGGCCGAGCCGTCCGAACGCGGGCACCAGGACGGCACGATCGCTGGCGAGCACGATGTCGCAGGTGAGCGCCCAGGCCAGGCCGACACCGGCAGCCGGACCGTTGATCGCTGCGATGAAGATCGTGTCCGACCCCGCGATGGTCCGGGCGATGCCGCCGAACTCACGCCGAATCCATCGCCAGATGTCGGTGACGCCCTCGGGAGCATCGAGATGGTCGACGGCGGTTTTCATCATCTCGAGGTCACCGCCCGCGCTGAACCCGGGGTCGGCGCCGGTCAGCACCACTGCGCGCACATCGACATCGTCGACGAGAGCTGTCAGGGCACGGCGCAGTTGACGCACCAACGGGGCCGACAACACATTGAGCCGATCGGGCTCGTCGAGTGTGACCACTGCCCGGTCGTCGCGACGTTCGACTTGAACACGTACCGGCGCCTCCGGGTCGTCGCCCTCGGCGAGAATCCTCCGGTACAGCGAATCACTTACACCCATGACCGTTTCACTCCTCCCGCAGCGCCGCCCATGCCGCCGACGCGAACGTCTCGATGGTGGTGTCGGCAATCGACGGGTCCCGGCCCGAAATCCATTGCCTGCTGTATTCCTGCGCGGGCCCCAGCCAGAGGGCCGCCGTGATCCCGGGCTCCATCGGACGCAGGAGGCCATACGCGTGATGCGGACGCCACCAATCCCCGACGGACCGGAAGAACTCCCGATTCGAGTCGTGCAATTCCTTGCTCTCGAGCCGATCACCGAGCAGCAACGCGGCTTCGGTCCGGTTCTCCACGACCCACCGCAGGTGATATCTCACCCCGGCCCGGATCCCGCTCTCCGCGGTGGGTTCCATCACGAGCACCCGCACGAAACCGGTTTGGTACTCGCCGATCAGCTGCGCGAAGACCGCCGCCGCCAGCGCCTGCTTGTCGGGAAAGTGGTGGTAGAGCGCCCCGACACTGACCTCGGCCTCCCGTCGCACCTCATCGAGAGAGGGACGCAGCGCCCCATCGGCCGCAAAGCGCCTGCGCGCCGATTTCAGCAGACGGCTGCGTGCATCGGTACCGCGAAGATCCGGCATGAGGATTACTCTACTGCGACCGAGGGTTCCTCTGTGATGGTTTCCACCATCCGACCACGGGCGAACCGAAACCCGAAAGCCGAACATCCGTCCGTCCTAAGCTGGACGCCATGCCGCACCCGATCATGTTCTCCGACGACGATCCGGTTCTGAATCGGCTGCGCACTGTCGCCCTCGCGTTTCCCGACGCCACCGAGGTCGTCGCCCACGGCCGGCCCACATTTCGGGGCGGAAAGATGTTCGGCATGTACGGCGGAAGCGTCAAAGGCGGGCCGAGGTTCGATGCGTCGATCCTCTTCAAGGCCGACGAATCCGAACGCAACGCGCTGGAACAAGATCCCCGGTTCTTCTATCCGGCCTATGTGGGTCCGTACGGATGGCTCGGTCTCGACCTGTCGAAGAAGCCCAATTGGACCGAGGTGGCCGAACTACTCGACGCCAGTTATCGGATGATCGCCCCGAAGAAACTCGTCACCCGCCTCGACAACGGGGAACGACCGGCCGAACTGGGCTGAGACGGGCGTCGGGTGCAGCCCGGATGCGAGGGACCAAAGCACGCCGATTGTGAGATCTGCGTCACCGCACTGCATATACTCCGCACATGCTTCTCATCGGAATCATCCTGTTCGGCATGCTCATCGGCGCCGGAGCCCAGCTCATCCTCGGTAAGCCATCCGGGGGCATCGACTGGACCCTGGCGATCATCGCCGGCCTGGTCGGATCATTCGTCGGCGGATTGCTGATCAGCCTGGTCACGGGCCACGGGATCCAGTTTCACCTCAGCGGCATCATCGGATCGCTGGTCGGCGCCCTGATCGTGACCGCCGGGTGGCAGCTGTGGGCGCGCAAGCGCACGGCCTGATCTACGTCTGCGTGGGTCGAGGCGCGTGGGGTGCTCACACACGCCGGCGTTGTGATTGCTCATGTAGATCAGAGCCGCGGTCGACGGGGAAAGTTCCCGATCGTTCGGGGGGTCTGCGGTTCAGACAGATGTGGGATCTGCGTGCAGACCGGCAGCGGCCTTGCCGCACAACGCGAGCGCAGCCTGCGCCCAGTCCGCGTCGGCCCCGGCCAGACCACATCCGGGACTGATGACGATCTGCTCGGCCAACACCTTGCGGGACAACCCGATTCGGTCGATCAGTTCGGCGCAGTCGGCGGCCACCTGCTCGGCCGCGAGTTCCTTGCCCGGGGCTGTGGCGGGTACTGCGCCCAGCACCACCTCGCGACCTTCGTCGAGCAACAACCCGATACCGTCGAGATCTGCGGTCCGGATCTGCGCAAGGTCAACACTGATCGCGGCAAAGCGGCTGCTGGCCAGCAGATCCCACTGCACACCGGACGAGCAGTCGTGCATGATCACCGGTCGGTCCACCACGGAGATGAAGTTGTCGTAGTGCTCGGCAACGGTCTGCACCGGGATCGGGTTGATGATGTTGAACCGGGTCAGCGGCTTGATCGATCCCTCGATCACCCGGCCGATGAGCGGCTCGTCCACCTGGACGACAACCTTTGAGCCCGTACGCCTGCTGACATCGTTGGCATGGACCCGCAGGCCTTCGGCCATCGATTCGACAAGATCGGACCAGGCTCCCTCGTCGCGGAGGATCTTGTGACCACCGGCGAGTTCAACCGATGCGGCCAGGGTGAACGGTCCGCACGCCTGCACTTTGACGGTGCGGTCGGTACCGGTCAGACCCGCTCGCTCCCAGGCTTCTTCGAAGGCATCGAGATCGGCGGCCAGGAAGTCCCGGGCCCGGCGACTCAGACCCGACGGTCGTCCCGAGAGTCGATAGCCCGAAGGCGCGACGTCCATGGGCATGTCCACCAGTAGGACCGCGGCCCGGCCGACCATGTCGGCGCCCAACCCGCGAGCAGGCAATTCCGGGAGGAATGCGAACTCTGTTTCGCCGACACTGATCTCGGCGGCAACTCGTGGATCGATACCCGGCATCGAGCCGACGCCCGTGCCCGATCCGACCGGCAGGGTGCTCACGTGTGCGAACTGCTGACCAGGTCGCCGGGAACCGAACCGGTCACCACGATGCGACCACTGCCGACCACCAGGTCGCCGTTGACCGAGTCCGGCAGATAGACCACCGCCGCCTGCCCCCGGGCCACACCGGTCAATGGCGCGTGCAGCCGGATCCGGATGCCCGGACCCTCTACACCGTCGGTGCCCTCGTCGATCGCCTCGACCGTCGCCGGCGCCAGACCGCCGTGCGCCCGCACCTGGACCATCGCCTCGAACGGCCCGGTCGGCGTCTCGCCGGAGGTCCAGATCGCGCGGCCCGCGGTGATGCTCCACACCTGGAGGTGTTCGGAGGAACCGACCGTGACGGTGCCCGAATCCGGGTCGATCTCGGTGACGTAGCGGGGCTTGCCGTCGGTGGCGGGCGCCTCGATTCCGAGGCCTTTTCGCTGACCGATCGTGAATCCGTGGACGCCGTCGTGGTCGGCGAGTTCGGCGCCGGAATCGGCGTCGACCACCTTGCCCGGCCGCACGCCGATGGTGGCGCCGAGGAAGGCCCGGGTGTCTCCGGTGGGGATGAAGCAGATGTCGTGTGAGTCCGGCTTGTCGGCCACCGACAGGTTCTTGGCCGCGGCCTCGGCACGGATCTGGTCCTTCGGGGTGTCCCCCACCGGGAACATCGCATGCGAAAGCTGTTCTGCGGTCAGCACTGCCAGTACGTAGGACTGATCTTTGTCGTCATCGACGGCCCGCCGCAGCTGCCCGTTCTCGAGCCGTGCGTAATGGCCGGTGGCCACCGCGTCGAAACCCAATGCGATGGCCCGCTCGGACAACGCGGAGAACTTGATCTTCTCGTTGCAGGTCAAGCAGGGGTTGGGTGTCTGTCCGGCGGCATAGGCGGCAACGAACTCGTCGATGACGTCGTCCTTGAACCGATCTGCGAAGTCCCAGACATAGAACGGGATCCCGAGGACATCGGCCGCGCGGCGCGCATCGGCGGCGTCCTCACGCGAACAACATCCGCGCGAACCGGTCCGCAACGCACCGGGCGCAGTCGACAACGCCAGGTGCACCCCGACGACCTCGTGGCCGGCCTCGACGGCGCGGGCTGCGGCAACTGCCGAGTCGACGCCACCGCTCATCGCAGCAAGTACCCGCATCAGCGATCACCCGCCATGGCGGTCGCCATACCGGCAGCCTGGGCGCGGGCGACGACCTCACCGATCACCGCACCGACCGCCTCGATCTCATCGGCCGTCGTCGACGGTGCCAGCGAGAAGCGCAGGGAGCTGCGGGCATCGGCGGTGGACACACCCATCGCGGTCAGCACGTGGCTCGCCCGCGCCACACCGGCGGTGCAGGCCGAACCGGTCGAACATTCAATACCGTTGGCGTCGAGCAACATCAACAGCGAATCACCTTCACAGCCGGGGAAAGAAACATGTACATTTCCGGGAAGTCGCCTCGGCCCGACCGGTCCATTGATGACGCATCCGGTGCCCGACTCTGCGAGCACCGCGAACAGCCGATCACGCAGCGCCGCCACGGCGGGCATCGTAAGGTCGAGCTCTCGCACCGAAACCTCCAGCGCCACAGCCATACCCACCGCAGCGGGTACGTCGGGGGTGCCGGAGCGGACATCGCGTTCGTGCCCACCACCGTGCAGTAGCGGCACACAGTCGACGTCGCGGCCCAGGAGCAGCGCACCGACGCCGTGTGGGCCACCGAACTTGTGACCGGTGACGCTCATCGCCGACAGGCCACTGGCACCGAAGTCGATGGGCAGATGTCCCGCAGCCTGGATCGCGTCGGAATGCATCGGCACACCGAACTCGCGACAGATGGCGGCCAGCTCCGCGATGGGCTCGATGGCACCGATCTCGTTGTTGGCCCACATCACGCTGACCAGTGCGGTCTGTTCGGCATGGGACGACAGTTCCGCGCGCAGGACGGCCGGATCCACCAGACCCTGGGCATCAACCGGGAGCCAGGTGATCTCCGCGCCCTCGGAATCGGCGAGCCAGAGCACCGGATCGAGGATCGCGTGGTGTTCGATCGACGAGGCGATGATTCGCTTGCGCGCGGTTTCCGGATTCTTGTTGCGCGCCCAGAAAATGCCTTTGATGGCGAGGTTGTCGCTCTCGGTGCCACCACCGGTGAAGATCACCTCGGAGGGCCGCGCACCCAGTGAGGCCGCGATCGATTCCCGCGATTCCTCCAGGCGACGCCGGGCCCGACGGCCCGATCCGTGCAGCGATGACGCGTTGCCCGCGATCCCCAAGAGTTCGTTCATCGCCACGACGGCGGCGGGGACCATGACGGTCGACGCGGCGTGGTCGAGGTAGATGGGCGTGCGATCAGCGGAGAACATAACCAATCAAGGATAACCGCATCGGCGCCCTCGGTATTTCCACGCCCGGACTCCTCGCCATCGGACTGCCCGATCCGGCCCGCCAGGACGCGATGAACGCCGTGTTTTCACGGTGACCGGCGCCTGACGCCGCAGGTGGCGGCGCCGCCCCGCAGAATCGACCCTGCCGATGTGGGGAAACTCACCGACGGTCGGCACGAACCGCAGCGCACAGCAAACGACCCCCCACCCGGAGGTGGAGGGTCGTCTGTTCGTTACGAGGTGCGGTGGCGCCATGCGCTCACTTGCGCACCTTGACGGCCTCGGTCAGCTGCGGGGCGACGTTGAACAGGTCGCCGACGATGCCGAAGTCGGCGATCTCGAAGATGGGTGCCTCTTCGTCCTTGTTGACGGCGACGATCGTCTTCGAGGTCTGCATGCCGGCCCGGTGCTGGATGGCGCCGGAGATGCCCAGTGCCACGTAGAGCTGGGGCGAGACGGTCTTGCCGGTCTGACCGACCTGGAACTGTCCCGGGTAGTAACCGGAATCGACCGCCGCACGCGAAGCGCCGACAGCGGCACCCAGCGAATCGGCGAGTTCTTCGACGACGGAGAACTTCTCGGCACTACCGACGCCACGGCCACCGGAGACCACGATGGTGGCCTCGGTCAGCTCGGGGCGGTCGCCGCCGACGTTCGGCTCGACCTTGGTGATCTTGACGGCGTTCTCGGGCACCTCGGGAACCTCGACGTCGACACGCTCACCGGCGCCGGGCGACGGGGCTGCCTCGACGCCACCGGGACGCACGGAGAACACAGGGACGTCGCCGCCGGCCTGCGCGTCGACGGTGTAGGCGCCACCGAAGATCGAGTGGACGCCGATGCCGCCCTCTTTCACGTCGATGACGTCGGCGAGCACACCCGAACCGAGACGGGCGGCCAGACGACCGGCGATCTCCTTGCCGTCAACCGTGGCGGCCACGATGACGCCGGCCGGTGCGGCCTGCTCCACCAGGGTGCCGAGGATGTCGACCTTGGGGGTGATGAGATAGCCGTCGACCGAATCGGACTCGGCGACATAGATCTTTTCGGCGCCGGCCTCTTTCAGCGCGTCGGCGATCGCGTCGGCGGTGCCCGGCTTCGCGGCGACGACCACCGACGGGCTGCCCAGCGCGCGGGCGGCGGTGATGAGCTCAGAGGTGACCTTCTTCAGGGCACCCTCGGCGTCCAGCTCAGCGAGGACAAGTACTTCAGCCATGGTTTTTACTCCTTGGAGGGGTCGAGGTGGTGTGTGAGGTCGGCGCGATCAGATGATCTTCTGGCCGACCAGGTACTCGGCGACCTTCGTGCCACCGTCACCCTCATCGACGACCTTCTCGCCCGCGGTCTTCGGCGGCTTCGGGGTCGAGGCGGTGACCGTCGATCCGGCGTTCGCCAGACCGACTTCTTCGGGTTCGACGCCGATGTCGGCCAGCGAAAGAACCTGGACCTCTTTCTTCTTCGCGGCCATGATGCCCTTGAAGGACGGGAAGCGCGGCTCGTTGATCTTCTCGCCGACGCTCACGATGGCCGGCAACGAGGACTCGAGATGGAAGATGCCATCGTCGGTCTCACGCTCGCCCGAGATCTTCTCGCCCTCGACGACCAGCTTGCGCATGTGGGTCAGGTGCGGGAGCTCGAGGTACTCGGCGATGATGGCCGGCACTGCGCCGACGCGACCGTCGGTGGCCTCGTTACCCGCGATGACCAGTTCGACGCCTTCGACGGTGCCCAGTGCCCGAGCGAGAACCCATGCGGTCTGGATGGCATCGCTGCCGTGCATCGCATCGTCGAGGACGTGGATCGCCTTGTCGGCGCCCATCGACAGAGCCTTGCGAATGGCATCGGTGGTGCGGGCAGGACCGACGGCCAGCACGGTCACCTCACCCTCGCCGGCCTCTTTGATCTTGAGGGCCTCTTCGACGGCCTTCTCGTTGATCTCGTCGAGTACGGCATCGGCAGCTTCGCGGTCCAGCGTGAAATCGCCGTCGCTGAGCTTGCGCTCGGAGTAGGTGTCAGGGACCTGCTTGATCAGAACGACAATATTTGTCATGGGTCTTCGTCGACCTCCTGCGTAGGGTTCTGGACAACTTACCCGTCGGTAAGTACGCCTTGTTCTGTACCACCTTAGCGCGCACCAAGAGGACGTTGACCACCCGATTCTGTCACAATGACCTCCGTCACATTCCGACGGTCACCGTCGATTCCCGGCGAAGATCTGTACTCGGGTTCCAAGTCGCCCTTCAGCTCCGACTCCGCGCCCACTAGGCTCCCCTAGATGGCCAACCGCACGCGGGGATCGCAGGACACCGTCACCCAGCCCGACACGGGTGGATCCGGGACGCCCACGCTTGCCCTGACCGGCGAACGAACGGTTCCCGGGATCGCCGAGGAGAACTACTGGTTCCGCCGTCACGAGGTGGCCTATGAATTCATACTGCAACGTTGCGGCGGCAAAGACGTCCTCGAAGCCGGTTCCGGCGAGGGCTACGGCGCCGACCTGATCTCGACGGTGGCCACCGGTGTCACCTGCGTCGACTACGACCTGTCCGCGGTACAGCACACCCGTGCCCGCTATCCACAGCTGACCATCCACCAGGCCAATCTGATAGACCTTCCCATCGCCGCCGAATCGGTCGACACGGTCGTGAACTTCCAGGTCATCGAGCACCTCTGGGATCAGCCCGCCTTCATCGCCGAGTGCCTGCGGGTCCTGCGACGAGGCGGCGAACTGCTGATCTCGACCCCCAACCGAATCACCTTCTCCCCCGGTCGCGACACCCCCCTCAATCCGTTCCACACCCGCGAACTGAACCCCGCCGAGCTCCGCGAGCTCCTCGAAGACGCCGGCTTCACGGTCACCGAAACACTCGGGGTCTTCCACGGCGCCGGGATGCGCGCCCTCGACGCCAAGTGGGGCGGCTCCTTCATCGACGCCCAGATCGAACGCGCCCTGTCCGGGCAGCCGTGGCCGCCGGAGCTCACCGACGACGTCGCCGGGGTCGGGACCGGTGACTTCGACATCACCGACACCGACCTCGATGCGAGCCTCGACCTGTTGTTCATCGCGGTGAAGCCTTGAGCCACAACGCCTTGCGCGAGGCGAGTCCGGTACCGGGCATGTTCAGCCTGGTGCTGCATTCACATCTGCCCTGGCTGGCCAATCACGGTAGGTGGCCGGTCGGCGAGGAGTGGCTGTATCAATCGTGGGCCGCGTCGTACCAGCCGGTGTTCGCCGCGCTCCGACGGCTCGCCGCCGAGGGCTTCACCGACCAGCTGACGCTGGGTGTCACCCCGGTCCTGGCCGCCCAGCTCGATGATCCGCATTGCCTGACATCGATGTACGAGTGGCTCGCCGACTGGCAGCTCCGTGGCGCCGAGGCAGCGATCTCCCGCGCCGACACCGGCAGTGCAGCTCGTCCCACCGCATCGGTCAACGAGCTCGGCAACCGCGAATACCGCAGCGCTGCAGACGCATTGGCCGACTTCGAAACCCATTGGCGCCATGGCGGTTCCGCACTGATCCGCTCGATGGTCGACTCCGGCACCATCGAATTGCTCGGCGGACCGCTGGCCCATCCGTTTGCGCCCCTGCTCGATCCCCGACTGCGCGACTTCTCACTCCGCGAAGGTCTGTCCGACGCGCAACTACGGTTCGGCACTCGCCCAGAAGGGATCTGGGCACCGGAATGCGCCTACGCACCGGGAATGGAGTCGGATTATCAGGCCGCCGGGGTCCGGCACTTCATGGTCGACGGCCCGGCCCTGCACGGTGAGACCAGCCTGGGTCGCACCGTCGGTGAGAGTGATGTGGTCGCCTTCGGCCGCGACCTGCAGGTCTCGTATCGGGTGTGGTCACCGAAGTCGGGCTACCCTGGCAACAGCGCCTACCGCGACTTCCATACGTACGATCACCAATTCGGTCTCAAACCGGCACGGGTCACCGGCCGCACGGTCGCCGGCCCGGACAAGAAGCCCTATGAACCGGCCCGCGCACAGGCCGCGCTGCGTCGCCACGTCGACGACTTCGTCATGTGTATCCGCGAACGACTGATCAGCGAGAGCGACCGCATCGGCCGGCCGGCGCATGTGGTCGCCGCGTTCGACACCGAACTGTTCGGTCACTGGTGGCACGAGGGACCGCAATGGCTCGAGGCCGTTCTGCGCGCCCTGCCGGAGGCCGGGATCACCGTCGGCACACTGAAAACCGCGCGCGACGAAGGCTATGTCGGTGCGCCGGCGGAGCTCAGCGAGTCGTCGTGGGGGTCGGGCAAGGACTGGCGGGTGTGGAACGGTCCGGTCGTCGAAGACCTGGTCCGGATCAATGCCGAGGTGGTGTCGGCGGCTTTGACCACCGTCCAGAAGCGTCGTGATCAGCAGCCCATGCGCGATCGGGTTAGCGATCAGATCCTGCGCGAGACGCTGATGACCCTCTCGTCGGACTGGCCGTTCATGGTGTCCAAACAGACCGCCGCCGACTACGCCCGCAATCGGCTCTACACCCACGCCCACGCCACCCGGGAGATCTGCGATGCCGCCGACCGAGGGCGGGAATCGGTTGCCGCACAACTGGCCTCGCAATGGAATCGGGCGGACAACCTCTTCCCCGGGCTCGATGCACGTCGATTGAACTTCACGGGGCGGGAATGACCATGAGCGTGCACGAGATCCGGATGGCGGGGGCAGCATGAGGGTTCTGATCGTGTCGTGGGAATACCCGCCCGTGGTGGTCGGGGGTCTGGGCCGTCACGTGCATCACCTCGCCGTCGAACTCGCCCGCGCCGGCCACGAGGTGGTGGTGCTGTCGCGGCAGCCCGGTGGCAGCGACGGGCTCACCCACCCCGGCACCGACGCCGAGAACGAGGGCGTTCGGGTGATCGCGGTGGCCGAGGACCCGCCGCACTTCGTCTTCGGCGAGGACATGATGGCCTGGACGCTGGCCATGGGGCACTCCCTGCTGCGCGCCGGACTCAAATTGGGCGACTCGAAAAACCTTGCCGCCGAGGGCCCGTGGATTCCCGACGTGGTCCACGCCCACGACTGGCTGGTCGCCCACCCGGCGATCGCGCTGGCCGAGCACTTCGATGTCCCGCTGGTCAGCACCATTCATGCCACCGAGGCCGGCCGCCACAGCGGTTGGGTCAGTGGCCGGGTGAACCGGCAGGTCCACTCGGTCGAATGGTGGCTCGCCGCCGAATCCGATGCACTGATCGCCTGCTCGCAGTCGATGCACGACGAGGTGAACCGGCTGTTCGGGCCGGAACTCGCCGAGATCCACACCATCAACAACGGCATCGACGTCGAGGCCTGGCCGTTCGCGAAGCGCGTCCCCCACAGTGGGCCGCCGAGCCTGCTCTACGCCGGACGCCTGGAATACGAAAAGGGTTTGCAGGACGCGATTGCCGCCCTGGCCCGCATCCGCCGGACGTTCCCCGGCACCACACTGACCGTTGCCGGCGACGGCACACAACTCGACTGGCTCCAGGAGGTCGCGCGCAAACACCGGGTGTCACGGGCCATCCGATGGGTCGGCAGCGTCGACCGCGTCGGGCTGACCACGCTGATGCACGACTGCGACGCGATCGTCCTGCCCAGCCGATACGAGCCGTTCGGACTGATCGCGCTCGAGGCGGCCGCCACCGGCATCCCACTGGTCACCTCGACCGCGGGCGGACTCGGCGAAGCCGTCACCGACGGTGTGACCGGGCTGAGTTTCGCACCCGCCGATGTGGCGGGGCTGACGGCCGCGATCCGAGGCGTCCTCGGCGATCCGGCCGCCGCACAGCAACGTGCGATCGCCGCCCGCGCCCGGGTGACCGACGGCTTTGCCTGGAACCAGGTCGCCGAACGTACCGCCGGGGTCTACCTCGGTGCAAAACGTCGCATCCGGCGCCCGCTGGGCCGGCCCGACATCGTCGAACGCCCACTGCCCGAACGCGACCCGGCTGTCCCGGTGGTCGTGCACCTGCCGGCCGACTGACACGGGGGTTCGCCCGATCGTGGGGCGCCTGTTTCGACTACTGTTTCCGGGCCGCCTGCGCGGCAGCCTTCTTGCGTTCGATGTCGGCCAGGGCGCGCTCGAGTTCGGCGCGCTCCTGTGCGTTCGAGGCCCAATCGTCTTTGCGGTTCTTGACCACCCGGGCCGGCGACCCGACCGCGATGGAGAAGTCCGGGATCGTGCCCTTCACCACGGCGTGGGCTCCCAGAACGCAGCCGCGTCCGACGATCGTGTTGCGCAGCACGGAGACCTTGGTCGCGATCCAGGTGTCCGAGCCGACGCGCACCGGGCCCTTTACGATGCCCTGATCCTTGATCGCCACGGTGATGTCATCCATCTTGTGGTCGAAGTCGCAGATGTACACCCAGTCGGCAACCAGCGTGGAGGCGCCGATCTCGATGTCGAGGTAGGCGTTGACCACATTGTTCTGACCGAAGACGACCTTGTCACCGATCCGCAGCGAACCCTCGTGGCAGCGGATGGAATTGCCGTCGCCGATGTGGACCCAACGGCCGATCTCCATCCGGGCGAGCTCGGGGGTCGAATGGATCTCGACGTTCTTTCCGAGGAACACCATGCCCCGCAGGATGATGTGCGGGTTGGCCATCTTGAATCGGAGCAACCGGAAGTACCGGACCAGGTACCACGGGGTATAGGCCCTGTTCTGCACCACCCAGCGCAGCGAATCCCGGGTCAGGAAGCGGGCCTGACCGTCATCGCCGCCGCGCAGACCTGCCCGCCACCGGCGGCGCAGTGGCGCATTCCACATGCTCGTCATGGCTAGGAAGACTAACGGGGGACGCCGCTCCCCGGGGTCGTGGGTCCCGCGCGATAGGCTCAGGCCCGATCAAGGCGAAGGGACGCAAGAGTCGCGATGAGGTTGATGGAGACGCAGCGGAGCTCGACCATCCGGAGGTCCGGGCGCCGGGCGGGTGCGCGGGCGGCTGCGGTGCTGGTGCCGATCCTCGCCGTCCTGCTGAGCTCCTGCTCGGACGGCGTCGACGATGTCCGGTCCGTGGCGAGCGCGGGCTGGTCGAGCTACGGCGGCAATGCGCAGAACTCCAACTTCGCCTACCCCGAGGTCCGCAGCGACCTGGCGTTGTCCTGGTCGCGTCCGGTCGGCGGCGAGATCAGCGCGCCCCTGACGATCTCGGGACGCTCGAATGTCAACGTCACGGCCACCACCGACGGTGGCTGCAACACCTTCCAGTTCGATCAGCGCGCCGGCCGCAAGAACTTCTGCAAATTCCTCGGCGACGGGGTCGATCTGAATTCGATGCTCGTCGATCAATACGAGAACATCTACATCGGACGGGCCGGGACGTTCTTCGGCCTGACCGGCAGCGGCGACACCAGGTGGCAGTTCGGTGTGGTCGGGGTCCCGGTGTCGGCCAAGTTCGCGGGCCCCGGTTCGGTGCTGATGGTCAGCCACCTCGGACAGGTGCTGCTGTTCGACTCGCAGACCGGAAAACTGCAGGCCCCCGGGATCGCACTGGTGCCTGGCGTCGACCCCGCCAAACCGCTGGAGGGGCTCGGCGACTGCATCACTGGCGGACCGGCCTGCCCGGTGCAGGCACCACCCGCCGTCGACGACAACCGTGACCGCTTCTACCTCAACTTCTGGCCGAAGGGCGAAATCGCCTCCGGTGTCCGGGCTTTCGACTACGGCGAGGTCGACGGCAGCCGTTCGATCCGCGAAGCCTGGAACACCGACATCCCCGGTGGCGTCATCGGGCCGCCGACCCTGTCGATCGACCGTTCCACGCTGTACGTGTTCAATCGCCTCGGCAGTGTCTACGCCCTGGACGCCACGACCGGTGAACGGAAGTGGGATTACAACATCGGCAGTTTCGGCTTCGCCACGATGACGGTGGCCCCGGATGGACTGTTCATCCCGACCGGACCGCTCAACTCCCCGGTCCGGGCGTTCCGCGACGAGGGCGACAAGGCGGTTCCGGTGTGGGAGCGCACCGACCTCCGATCGGCGAGCCTGGCAACGCTGACCAACTCGGGAACCGCGTGGACCGTCGTTCGGGAACCCGGTGAAGACAACCTCACCCTGACCGAGCTGAACTCCGGCGACGGCGCCACCAAACGCACGCTCGAGATCCCGGGCGCCGTCGGTTTCACCACCGGTGTCGCGGTTTCCGCGTCGGGGCAGGTGGCCGTGGCCACCCATCTCGGTGAGGTCTTCTTCTTCGACTCCCCCAAGAACTGACCCCCGCACCCCGCAAACGAGCCACATATACGAAGACGAGCCACATATTTGTGGCTCGTCTTCGTATAGGTGGCTCGTTTGTTGCCGGATCCTCACGTGCGGCGGACGCCGGCCTCGCAGACGAACATGACGCCGCGACGGCCGATGCGGGTGATCACCACCGCCAGCGCTCGTGAACCCTTGAGCTTCAGCCTCTTTCGCAGTGCGTCGGGGTCGACGTCGATGCCGCGCACCAGGATCTCCACTGCGCCGCAATCGAGTTCGGCCAGCCGGCGTTTGAGCTGCTTCTCGGAATAGGTCAGCTGCTCCAGCACCCGCCAGCCCCGCTCCCCGACCGGTAGTTCGTCACCACTGAGATAAGCGATCTTCGGATCGAGCTGCCACAGATCATGGGCCTTGGCATAGTGCCGCACCAGGCCCGCACGCACCACCGCACCGTCGGGATCCATGATCCAGGTGCCGGCATCGTCGACACCCGCGCTGTCGTCGGCGGCGTCGGTGATCTCGAAGCCGCTGCCATCCGTGCGGAGCACGGTGGCGCGGCGCGTGACACCCGGGGTCGGCTCGGACCACAGACAGGCCTCGCGGACGCCCCCGTCGAGCGAAACCACTTGCACCTCACCGGTGAATCCGTGGCGTGCCCGAAGCAGGTCGTAGTCCAGGCCGGGTGCCGACTTCACCACCAGGGGCTTGCCCGCATAGACGTCGAGGACACTGAGCAAAGGAGGCTCGGTGTCCTCGAAACGGAAGCTGCGGCGGCCACCGCTACGCCGGGCCGGATCGGCGATGACCACGTCGGCATCGCTGCTGGGCACCAAGGCATCCGCCCGGTACAACCTCGCCTCGGGGACATTGTTCTGCGCCATCGCCAACCGCACCTCGTCGAGGTCGCTGCCGATGACGTCGCCGAGGCCGTCCTGGCGAGCCAATGCGGACAGCTCCGCACCGATGGAACAGGTGACATCGTGGACGGTGGCTCCCGGATAGCGCGCTGCCAGTTCGGTTGCCCGATGATCGGCCACCGGATAGGCGGTCGCCTGCTGCAACGCGTCCTCGGTCAGCAGCAGTGTCCCTGGAACACGGAGTTTGCCAACAGCCTTGCGCCGCAACGTGACCGTCTCGACGAGCGCGGCCTGATGTGGCGAGTACCTCCTGGCCAGTTTCTCGATGTCACCGAGCATCGTGTCCGGTTGCAGCACAAGCGAATCAGCAAACGCCAGTGCGCTGCGCCCGGCGTCGGACCGCAGATATGCAACGTCGTCGATCGAGAAGTCGTAGCCCACGGGTATAACTGTAACGATGTCGTATTCGAGGAAATTGTGAGTAGTAGATCTCGGGGCGCGGGAATCCTGGCAGTTGTGGTCGCGGCTGTGATCGGAGGAGTCGCCTGTTCGGAAATATCCGGTGACACCCTCGTATCAGCCCCACCCTCAGCCAATCCGCAGCTGACCACCCCCACAGAAGCCGTCGCGCAGGTATCGAGCGACTTCGACGCCGCCCGTGTCCGTTTGGAGACGTTGGCGGTCAAGGGTCGGGCACCGAAGACCGGTTACGCCCGTGACGAGTTCGGGCAATCGTGGACCGACGACGTGAATGTGGATTTCGGCCACAACGGATGTGACACCCGCAACGACGTGCTTCGTCGTGACCTCACCGAGGTCACCGCCAGACCGGGCACCCGAGATTGTGTGATCCTGACCGGAGTGCTCGCCGATCCGTACACAGGCAAGACCATCAACTTCGTCCGCGGCGAAAAGACCTCGACCGCAGTGCAAATCGACCACGTCGTGGCGATGTCGGATGCCTGGCAAAAGGGTGCCGCACAGTGGGACGAGCCCAAGCGAACAGACTTCGCCAACGACCCGATCAACCTGCAGGCCACCGACGGACCGACCAATTCCCGCAAGGGGGCCGGCGACGCCGCCACCTGGCTGCCACCGAACAAGGCGTACCGGTGCACATATGTTTCGCGCCAGATCGACGTGAAGGCCAAATACGGCGTCTGGGTCACCGCCGCCGAAAAGGAAGCGATGACCCAGATCTTGGCCACCTGCTGAGCCCGAAGTCGGTGGGTTCTGGTGAGCGAACAGCGCTTTGACCAGAACCCACCACTTCGGCCCCTACTCGGGCTTGGTGCCGGTGATGATCACGTTGTAGAAGAACTTCGGCGGAACCACTTTCCGCAGGACATTTTCGTCCAGCCAGGTGAGGTTCTTCCAACCGCCGAAAGCAAACCGTGCCCAACCCCAACCGAGCTTTCCGGGTGGGACCGCTGCCTCGAACGTACGCACCGGCCATCCGAGCATTGCTGCTGCGAACTCTTCGGTGGCGGTCTTGACGTTCACCGCACCGGCGGATCGTGACATCTCCTCGAGATCACTCGGATCGAAGGTGTGGATGTCGACAACCGCCTCGAGCGCTGCGGCCCGCGACGATTCGTCGAGCTCGGCCTGCGGTCGGCGCCAGCTCTGCAGCGGACCGAACTTGGTGACGGTGGTGGTCGCGGCCCAGGTGGCGCGGGACAGCCAGCGCGCGTAGAAGTCACCGATGGTCGACGGTTCACCGGCGAAGATGAACCGGCCGCCCGGCTTGAGCACCCGGATGACCTCGCGCAAAGACTTCTCGACGTCCGGAATATGGTGCAGCACAGCGTGCCCGACCACCAGATCAAACGTGTTGTCCTCGTACGGGATCGTCTCGGCGTCGGCGACCCGCCCGTCGACGTCCAGGCCCAGGTTCTCGGCGTTGCGCAGCGCCACCTTGACCATGCCCGGCGACAGGTCGGTGACAGAACCCTTCTTGGCAATGCCACCCTGCATCAGGTTCAGCAGGAAGAATCCGGTGCCACAGCCCAATTCGAGTGCGCGCTCGTACGGCAGCGGCTCGTCGCCCGCCACCGCGTCGAAACGGCCGCGGGCGTAGTCGATGCAGCGCTCGTCGTAGCTGATCGACCATTTGTCGTCATACGACTCGGCTTCCCAGTCGTGGTAGAGCACCTGGGCGAGCTTGCTGTCGTGCAGTGCCGCCTGCACCTCGTCCGCGGTTGCGTGCGGGTTGGGTGCGGGATCGTTGGGAGACGAAGTCATACGCTCTACAACTACTTTCGCATCGATGTGCTTGTTTACCGAAGTGTTTATTTGCCGACGAACTTGGCTTTGCCCGGCCCGTTCTCGATGAACGAGGCCATCCCGATCTTGCGGTCCTCGGTGGCGAACAGCGCTGCGAAGACGTGCTCTTCGATCTTCAGGCCGGTGGTCAGGTCGGTGTCCAGGCCCTCGTCGATGGCGGCCTTGGCCGCCGCGATCGCAACACTGGCGGCACCGCTGAACTGCGAGGCCCATTTGAGGGCGGCGTTGTAGACCTCGTCGGGTGCGACGACCTCGTCGACCAGACCGATCTCGAGGGCCTCGGCGGCACCGACGAAACGTCCGGTGAAGACGAGGTCCTTGGCCTTGGCCGGTCCGATCAGACGGGCCAGGCGTTGTGTGCCACCGCCTCCGGGGATCAGGCCGAGCAGGACCTCGGGTACGCCGAGCTTCGCGTTGTCGCCGGCGATCCGGCGGTCCGCGCCGAGCACCACTTCGAGTCCGCCGCCGAGCGCGTAGCCGGTGATGGCCGCGACCGTGGGCTTCGGGATGGTCGAGATCGAACCGATGTCGCTCTGTAGCCGGCCGGCCACCTTGCGCATCTCGGCGTAGTCCATGTCGTTCATCTCTTTGATGTCGGCACCGGCCGCGAGGACCTTGGGTCCGCCGTAGACAACCACGGATTTGATGTCGTCGCGCAGGGTCGCCTCGCGGGCGGCCTGCGCCAATTCGGTCTGGACCTGACGGCTCAGCGCGTTCATCGGCGGGCGATTCAGGAGGATGGTTCCGACCCCGGGAAATTCCTCAGAGGTCTGCAACGATACGAACTCAGGCATGCCTGGCAGGCTACCGGGTCGACCGCCGATACCCTACTGTCGGGTAATGGCAACAAGCTCGCACGGCGAGCCGGTCGAGGTCCAGGTCGGCCAACGCCTCGTCCGCGTCTCGAGTCCCCAGCGCGTGTACTTTCCGGCCCGCGGTGAAACCAAGCTCGATCTTGTCCACTATTACCTTTCCGTGGGCGACGGCATCGTCCGCGCGTTGCGGGATCGTCCCTGCATGCTGCACCGGTATCCCAAGGGTGTGGCCGGCCAGAAGGTCCACCAGAAACGAATCCCCTCCGGTGCCCCCGACTGGCTCGAAACCGTCAACATCTACTTCCCCCGCTTCGGCCGGACCGCAGACGAGGTCTGTGTGACCGAACTGGGCAGCGTGATCTGGGCCGTGCAGATGTCGACCGTCGAGTTCCACCCATGGAACTCCCGCCGCTTCGACACCGAGAAGCCCGACGAGTGGCGGATCGACCTCGATCCGATGCCGGACTGTTCGTTCGACCGGGTCCGCCGCAGCGCACACGTCGCCCACGAGGTCCTCGACGACCTCGGGATGCGCGGTTTCCCCAAGACGTCCGGCGGCTCGGGCCTGCACATCTACGTCCGCATCGAACCCGAGTGGGGTTTCGCCGATGTCCGGCGGGCAGCGCACGCGTTCGCCCGTGAGGTCGAGCGCCGCGCACCCGACGAGGTCACCACCACGTGGTGGCGCAAAGACCGCGACCCGACAACCGTTTTCGTCGATTACAACCAGAACACCCGCGATCACACCATCGCCGGCGCGTACTCGGTGCGCGGCAATCCCGAGGCCACCGTCTCGACACCGATCGCCTGGGACGAGATCGACGACGTCGACCCCCGGGAGTTCACGATTGCCACCGTCCCGGCCCGGTTCGCCGAACTCGGCGACCTGCATGCCGAAATCGACGACAAGGCCTACCGCTTGGACACCCTGCTGGAATGGGCCGACCGCGACGAACGCGAGGGCGCCGAACCCACACCGGACCCGGACACCGACTGACCGACAACAGGCGCATTTTCGGCCCACTCGACGGCGATAAGGGCACGGTCAACGGCGTTATCGGCACGGTCGACGGGGGGTCACTTCAGGAACGTGCGCTCGACTCCGTAGACGTCTTCTTCGTCGAACACGATCCGGACGTGTTCGCCGGTGGAAACGAGGGTGGGCTCGATGGCCTCGATGCGGCGCTCACGGGTCAGTGCCTCATCGACGCTGCCACATTCGGTCAGGTCGCGTAGCTGCGCCCAGGTCGGGGGCAGCAACAAGGTGTTGCCCGCTTCCCAGTCCGCCAGGGCGGCCTGCGGTGTGCTCCAGCCGCTCTCGGACGCCTCGGTGGTCTCACCGTCGGCGTGCTGTCCCTGTGGGAGCACCCCGAGGAAGAACCGGGTGTCGTAGCGCCGCCGCTCCCCCAGCGGGGTGATCCAGTGCGCCATCGGACGCAGCAGATCAGCCCGCAACAGCAACTGGTGGTCGCGGAGGAACTGGGCAAACGACAAAGACTTGTCGACCAGCGCCGCCCGCTCCGCGCTCAGCGCCGAGGTGTCGGGAAATGTCCCGTCGGCGTCGGCGGCCAGCAACACACCGCACTCTTCGAACAGCTCACGAACCACTGCGCACACCAAGGATTGCGCGGTGGCGGCATCGGTGTGGAACTGCTCGGCCCACCAGTCCTCGTCCGGACCGACCCAGGCGAGGTCGGCTTCGGCGTCACGGGGATCAACCCCGCCGCCGGGAAACACGGTCACACCGCCGGCGAAGTCCATGGCCTTCACCCGGCGCATCAAGAACACGTCGATCGGTGTCTGCGGTTGCGGGTTCTCGCGGATCAGCACCACCGTTGCGGCACCGCGGATCGGGACCGACTCGGGATTCTCCGCCATCGTGAAACTCATTCGGCGCGCCTTCGATGTCCACCCGCGCGGCGCGATCGCCTGGCGAAGTACCGGCCTCCCGACTTGGACAGAACGATCGACTGGCTGAACGCCTCCGACAGATTCGCCGAGGTCACCACGTCTTCCATCAATCCCTGGGCCACCACCACGCCCTCCTTCAACAGCATCGCGTGGGTGAACCCGTTGGGGATCTCTTCGACGTGGTGTGTCACCAGAACGGTCGCGGGGGCATCGGGGTCGGCGGCGAGCACCTCCAGGCGGGCCACGAGTTCTTCACGACCACCGAGGTCGAGTCCGGCCGCCGGTTCGTCCAGCAGGAGCAGCTCGGGGTTGATCATCAGCGCCCGCGCGACCAGCACCCGCTTGCGTTCGCCTTCGGACAGCGTGCCGAACTTCCGGTTCGCCAGGTGCTCGGCACCCATCGACTCGAGCATCTCCAGCGCCTGATCACGATCGACCTGGTCGTAGACCTCTTTCCAGCGACCCAGCACCGCGTAACCGGCCGAGACGACCAGATCACTGACCACCTCGTCGGCGGGGATGCGATCGGCGAGCATGGCCGACGTGACGCCGATCCGCGCGGTCAGCTCCCGCACCTCGGTGCGTCCGACCGGCTCACCGAGCAGGAACGCACTTCCGCTGCTCGGGTGGGTTTCGGCAGAGGCCATCCGCATCAGCGAGGTCTTGCCCGCGCCGTTGGGTCCGAGGATCACCCACCGTTCGTCGAGCTCCACCTTCCAGGTGATGGGCCCGACGAGGTTGTTTCCCTCACGTCGCAGCACCACATCTTCAAAGTCGATCAGCAGGTCTGGATCCGTTTCGCGCACCCCCCTATCGTGCCGCACGGCACCGGATCACCGGGCGCCCAGGTTGGAGTGTCGGGAAATGAAACGAAAATCAGTTCTGCCCGGAATCGGATTCGACCATTGAAAAATCAGCAAAGTCGAAGCCGGGCACCACAATACAACTCACCAACGACGCCTCGTCGCCGTGCGGTGAAGCGCGCTGCCATTCACCGGGTATCACCACGTACTGGGGATGTTGGCCGGCCAACACGTCCGATCCGACGTACACGGTGTGCTCCTTCGTCGGCGCCGCGCCCAGACCTCCCAGGCCCAACGCCACCGGCGCACCGCGGTGATGCAACCAGATCTCGGCGCCGCGTACGGTATGCCACGCCGATTGTTGTCCGGGCATGAGCAGGAACAGGATGGCAGTGGCGCCGGGCCGCCCTGCAGGATATCCCTGCGGTAGCACCGATTTCGGGATGGCCAGATCACTGATCCAGGTCTGACGGTAGAAACCGCCTTCCGGGTGAGGTGCCAGGTCGAGGGACGCCGCCCAGTCCGGGAGTTCGGTCATGGCCCGAGACTAATCAACCGCGGCGCATGCCGCAGCCTGCGATATCGAGAAGCCGGCCAGAAGAGCGCAGGGCCCAGCGCTCACCACGGGATCGGTCCGGATGTTCCGGCAAAAGTGGCAGTCCGGGCGGCCGGTCCGGCTGTTGCAGCGGCCACGATCGCCGCCGCACCTTCTTCGACGCTCTGCGCACCCTGGTGGCCGTTCAGATCGGTGGCGGTGAAACCCGGATCGACCGCGGTGACGGTGAGCTGCGGATAAGCCTGCGCATACAGGATGGTCAGCATGTTCAAGGCCGCTTTCGACGAGTTGTACGCCAGCAGCGGCGCCCAGGCTTCGAGGATGTGCGTGTACGCCGCAGGATCGGAGTTGATGGTCAGCGAGCCCAGACTGCTGCTGACATTGACCACGGCCGGCGCCTCCGAGGCCTGCAACAGCGGCAGGAACGCGCGGGTGGTGCGGACAGCACCGAAGACGTTGGTGTCGAACACTTCTCGAAGGTCTGCCGCGGTCATGTCCCCGGTCGCTGCGTTCGGGCCGGCGATACCGGCGTTGTTGATCAGCACATCGATGTGCCCGACCTCGGCCCGCACAGCGTCCGCCGCAGCGGACACCGACGAGTCGTCGGTGATATCGATCAGCAACGGCCGGGCACCGAGTGTCTTCGCGGCGATCGAACCCCGCTGCCGATCCCGCGCCCCGAGAAATACGGTGTGGCCCAGATCGATCAGGCCGCGGGCAGTTTCGAAGCCAAGGCCCTTGTTCGCCCCGGTGATCACAAAAATTGTCATGACCCCAGCCTGCCGGGCAGATCCCGAGACAGACAGAGCCCTCATCAGCGGGGGGTGCGCCAGTACCAGGCTGATTTCGTCGCATTACGGAAGACTGGTGCAGTGAACGACACCGCGACACTCGGCAACGCCTTGCGCCACTGGCGTGACCGCACCAACCCCGCTGACGTCGGCCTGCCGTCCGGCGGTGTCCGGCGAGCGCCCGGATCGCGACGCGAGGAACTCGCATTGCTGGCCGGTCTGTCGGTGGACTACATCGTGCGACTGGAGCGCGGCCGCGCCACCACTCCCTCGGTCCAGGTACTTGCCGCGATCGCCCGCGCCCTACGCCTGAGCAACCTTGAACGCGACCACCTGTACACCCTTGCCGGTCAGAGCACTCCGACTGCTGGGCAGATCTCGGCGCACATTCCGCCCAGTGTGGGGCGCCTGCTCGATCAACTGCGGCATACTCCACTCAGCGTCCACGACGCCGCGTGGAACCTCATCTCATGGAATCCCATGTGGGCTGCACTGACCGGCGATCCGTCGTCCTGGCGGGGTGTCGAACGCAACGTCGCCTGGCGACATTTTGCCAACCTCCCCAGCCGGGTCGCCCATACGCCACCTCAGCAGGACCGTTTCGAAACAGCCCTGGTGTCCGACCTGCGCTCGTCGACGGGTCGATACCCCCACGATCGGGCGCTGGCGCTACTGATCTCCCAGATCCGCAGCGCCAGCATCAGATTCGACGAGCTGTGGACGTCTCATGTCGTCGGTGTCCACCTCTCGGACGTCAAGACCATCCAACACCCCGACCTGGGTCCGATCACCCTCGACTGCGACACCCTGACCGTCCCCGGCAGTGACCTGCGCATCGCCGTCTGCTCGGCGGCACCGAGCACAACCGCGTTCGAACAGCTCGAACTGCTCGCGGCCCTTGGCAACCAGACGATGACGCCGGCCCGGGACATCAGCCCCGGGGACATGGGCCCGCGCTAAATCCTGCCGGTCTCCGCGATCACGGTCACCGAACCCGGTGCGATCTCGGTGAACCCGGCATCGCGCACCGCGACCGCCATTCCGTTCGCATCCGCGGACAGCAGCCGTTCCCACCCCGATGTCGACGACATCCGAACCCGCACCGGACACCCGTCAGAAAACCATTGCGCCGCTTGCCCGAGATCCATCAGTTTCACCGCCAGCATCGACGCGTGACCGACCTGCGCCGCCAGTTTCCCCAGCGACATCTCCAGCGTCGGATTCACCCACAGCGTCGGACGGATGGCAGCAGTGTCGACGTCGACCTCGGATGCCGGGGTGTCATCGTTGCGATCGTCGACCTCGGTCCCGCCGATCTGCAGTCGTGCGATCCGGCGATCGGTCTGCCCCACCGGGCCCGGCACGATCGCCCTGGCCTGCGCCGACCCGCACGTGGCGGTGACTCCTGGGACATCCTGAGCCGCTTCCCAATGCGCGCCGCGGGCACGACGGGCGATTTTCCGGATCCTGGCATCGCACCAGTTGTCCATCGCCGTCGCCCACGGCCCACCCGCCCCGCTGCGCTCATCGAGACACAGCAGCGCCACCGCGGATGCGGCCGCGGTGAGCAGGTCGATCCGGTCGACCGGCTCCGACTTCGGGATGTGCAACACCATCTGCATCGCCAGCACCTGCGCGGGGTCGCCCGGATCGCTGTGTCCGCCGACGTATCCGACCAGGCGTTGGTAGCGCTGCTCAAAGGTGTCCGGACGCGGGGCGGCGTCCGGATCCTCTGCCGCTTCGGGTTCCATCGTCAATTCAGTGGAACGCGTCGCAGGACACCGTCGACGGCGTCGGCCGCCTCGATCTCGTCACGCGTGACACCGAGGATGAAGAGCACCGCATCGAGGAACGGATGCGACAGCGCCGCGTCGGCAACTTCCTTCAGTGCCGGCTTGGCGTTGAACGCGATCCCCAATCCGGCGACCGTCAGCATGTCGATGTCGTTGGCCCCGTCGCCGACGGCGATGGTCTGCTCCATCGGCACACCCACGCTGTCGGCGAAGGCCCGCAACGCCGTGGCCTTCCCGGCCCGGTCGACGATCTCGCCCCTCACCTTGCCGGTCAATTTGCCATCGGCGATGTCGAGGGTGTTCGCCTTCACGAAGTCGAGTTCGAGTTCGTGCGCCAGCGGCTCGATGACCTGACGGAATCCACCCGAGACCACGCCACAGTGATAGCCCATCCGGTGCAGTGTGCGAATGGTGGTGCGGGCGCCCGGCGTCAGTTCGAGTTCGTTCGCGACCTCATCGAGGACGGACACGTCCAGCCCCTCGAGCGCCGCGACCCGCTGGTGCAACGACTCGGCGAAGTCGAGTTCACCGCGCATGGCGGCCTCGGTCACCGCGGCGACCTCGGCTTCACGCCCGGCCCGGGCGGCGAGCATCTCGATGACCTCGCCCTGGATCAGCGTCGAGTCGACATCGAAGACGATCAGCCGCTTTGCACGCCTGGCCAGGCCACCGCGTTCGACGGCCACGTCGATGCCGTACTGGCTGGCGACACCGGCCAGACCCTTGCGGAGCGCGGCGTCTGCGGCGACGCTGTCACGGTCGACGCTGATCAGGAGTTCGAGCCCGGTGACCGGGTAGTCGGCGATTCCGCGGATCGAGTCGATGTTGCCGCCCTGGCGGGCCAACTCGCCGGCCAGTGCACTGAAACCCTTTGCACTGACCGGACTTCCGAGAACGACCACGGCGTGGGTGGAGAGCCGGCGGGTTGCGTTGTCGGCGCCGACCTCGACGGTGACGTCGATCCCCACCGAATCCATCGCCTGCTCGATGACCTCTTGGAGTTCTTCGCTGTCGCCGAAGCATTTCACCAGGACACCGAGCGTCAGGCGCGCCCGGATCACAACCTGTTCGACGTCGAGAATGCTCACCTGCCGGGCCGACAAGGCCCCGAACAGCACCGAGCTGACGCCCGGTTTGTCGTGTCCGGTGACAGTGATGAGGACAGTGGTTCCTTCGGAACCCGCGGGCACGGTGGCACCGGGGTTGATGTTGCTGGTCACGTCAGTTCTGATCGGATTCTGTGGAGGATTCGTGGCTGCCGACCTCGAGCGGTCCGTGCTTCGCTGCTTCGGCTTTCTCACTGATGTGACCCACATGGGCTTCGTCGCGCATGCGTTCAACCATATGCGGGTAGTGCAACTCGAATGCAGGCCGCTCCGACCTGATGCGTGGGAGCTCGGTGAAGTTGTGTCGCGGCGGCGGACATGTCGTGGCCCATTCGAGCGAGTTGCCGAATCCCCACGGGTCGTCGACCGTGACCACCTCGCCGTAGCGGTAGCTGCGGAACACGTTCCACAAGAACGGCAACGCCGATACACCGAGGATGAAGGCGCCGATGGTCGAGACCACGTTGAGCTCGGTGAACCCGTCCGAACTCAGATAGTCGGCGTAGCGACGTGGCATGCCCTCACCGCCCAGCCAGTGCTGCACCAGGAACGTCATGTGGAAGCCGATGAACGTCAGCCAGAAATGGATCTTGCCCAGGCGCTCGTCGAGCAGGCGCCCGGTCATCTTCGGGAACCAGAAGTAGATACCGGCATACGTCGCGAACACGATGGTGCCGAACAACACATAGTGGAAATGCGCCACCACGAAGTAGCTGTCCGTGAGGTGGAAGTCGAGCGGCGGGCTCGCCAGGATCACACCGGTCAGTCCACCGAACAGAAATGTGATGACGAAGCCGACCGCGAACAGCATCGGCGTCTCAAAGGTCAGGTGACCTTTCCACATCGTGCCGATCCAGTTGAAGAACTTCACACCCGTGGGAACCGCGATCACAAATGTCATGAACGAGAAGAACGGCAACATCACCGCGCCGGTGGCGTACATGTGGTGCGCCCACACCGCCACCGAGAGCGCCGCGATCGCGAGGGTCGCATATATCAGTGTCGAGTACCCGAAGATCGGCTTGCGGCTGAAGACCGGGAAGATCTCCGAGACGATGCCGAAGAACGGCAGCGCGATGATGTACACCTCGGGATGCCCGAAGAACCAGAACAGGTGCTGCCACAAGATCACCCCGCCATTGGCCGGGTCGTACAGATTCGCATCGAATTGTCGGTCGACGAACAGACCCATCAGCGCCGCGGTCAGCAGCGGGAACGCCATCAGGATCAGGACGCTGGTCACCAATATGTTCCAGGTGAAGATCGGCATCCGGAACATCGTCATGCCCGGAGCACGCAGGCAGGCCACGGTGGTCACCATGTTGACCGCGCCGAGGATGGTGCCCAGCCCCGAAACACCCAGCCCCAGGATCCACATGTCTCCGCCCGGCCCGGGCGAGTGAATCGAATCGGTCAGCGGGGTGTACGCGGTCCAGCCGAAGTCAGCTGCACCACCGGGGGTGATGAAGCCCGCCAGTGCGACGGTCGATCCGAACACGAACAGCCAGAAGCTGAACGCGTTGAGCCGCGGGAACGCGACGTCAGGCGCGCCGATCTGCAACGGCAGCACCACGTTGGCGAAGCCGATCACGATCGGGGTCGCGTACATCAGCAACATGACGGTGCCATGCATCGTGAAGAGCTGGTTGTACTGCTCGGTCGAGAGGAACTGCAGACCGGGCACCGTCAGCTCGGCGCGCATCAGCAGCGCCATCAGACCGCCAATGAGGAAGAACGCGAAACAGGCGACCAGATACATGATGCCGAGCAGTTTGTGGTCCGTGGTCGTCAGCATCTTGTAGATGAACGAACCTTTGAGCCCCGTGCGCTGGGGGTAGGGCCGTACCGGCGCAATCAGAGTCTTGGGCTTGTCTACCGCGGTCACGGGATCCCCCTACCTGCAAAGGTCGGTCACGACGTCACCAAAAACCATCCATCAGTGACCACGATTGAAGAGCTCGGCATGATCTGGATCTGATCGTAAACCCAAACGACGACAGAAGCCGGTCATCTCCTACTTGTCGTAGGAGATGACCGGCTTTTCTCGTTGCTGAAAACCTGGGTCAGCTGGGATCCGCGTCGGTGGAAGATTCGTGGCTTCCGACCGTCAGTGGATCACGTCGCGCCTTCTCTGCGTGGTCGCTGGCCTTCCCGTGTCCGGGTCCGACATGTGCCTCGTCGCGCATGCGATCGATCATGTGCGGGTAATGCAGCTCGAACGCAGGCCGCTCCGAACGAATCCGGGGAAGCTCGGTGAAGTTGTGGCGCGGTGGCGGGCAACTGGTGGCCCATTCGAGCGAGTTACCGAATCCCCACGGGTCGTCGACCGTGACGACCTCGCCGTAGCGGTAGCTACGGAAGACGTTCCACAGGAACGGCAGGGTCGAGGCACCGAGGATGAACGCACCCACCGTCGAGATCACGTTGAGTGTGGTGAACCCGTCCGTACTCAGATAGTCGGCGTAGCGGCGCGGCATGCCCTCGTTGCCCAGCCAGTGCTGGACCAGGAAGGTCATGTGGAAGCCGATCATGGTCAGCCAGAAGTGGATCTTGCCCAGTCGCTCGTCCAGCATGCGTCCGGTCATCTTCGGGAACCAGAAGTAGATGCCGGCGTAGGTGGCGAACACGATCGTTCCGAAGAGCACGTAGTGGAAGTGTGCGACCACGAAGTAGCTGTCCGAGAGGTGGAAGTCGAGCGGCGGGCTGGCGAGCAACACACCGGTCAGACCACCGAACAAGAACGTGATGATGAAGCCGACCGAGAACAGCATCGGTGATTCAAAGGTCATATGACCCTTCCACATCGTGCCGATCCAGTTGAAGAACTTCACACCGGTTGGCACTGCGATGAGGAATGTCATGAACGAGAAGAACGGCAACAGCACAGCGCCGGTGGCGTACATGTGGTGAGCCCACACGGCGACAGACAGTGCAGCGATCGAGAGCGTGGCGTAGACCAGGCCGCTGTAACCGAAGATCGGCTTACGGCTGAAGACCGGGAAGATCTCCGAGACGATGCCGAAGAACGGCAGCGCGATGATGTACACCTCGGGATGCCCGAAGAACCAGAACAGATGCTGCCAGAGGATCACACCACCGTTGGCAGGGTCGTACAGGTTCGCACCGAACTGACGGTCGACTTCCAGACCCATCAGGGCTGCGGTCAGCAGCGGGAACGCCAGCAGGATCAGGACGCTGGTCACCAGGATGTTCCAGGTGAAGATCGGCATGCGGAACATGGTCATACCGGGTGCGCGGAGGCAGACCACGGTGGTGATCATGTTGACCGCGCCGAGGATGGTGCCCAGGCCGGACACACCGAGTCCGAGGATCCACAGGTCGGCGCCGGCGCCGGGCGAATGCACCGCGTCGGTCAGCGGCGTGTAGGCCGTCCAACCGAAGTCGGCTGCACCACCGGGAGTGACGAAGCCCATCAGGGCGACCGTCGATCCGAACAGGAACAGCCAGAAGCTGAACGCATTCAATCGCGGGAACGCAACGTCCGGAGCACCGATCTGCAGCGGAAGAACAACATTGGCAAAGCCGATGACGATCGGGGTCGCATACATCAGAAGCATCACGGTGCCGTGCATCGTGAACAACTGGTTGAACTGCTCTGTCGACAAGAACTGCAAGCCCGGAGCGGAAAGCTCACTTCGCATCAGCAGGGCCATCAGGCCACCGATGAGGAAGAAGGCAAAACAGACAACCAAATACATGATGCCGAGCATCTTGTGATCAGTCGTCGTCAGCATCTTGTAGATGAACGACCCCTTTGGCCCCGTGCGCTCGGGGTAAGGCCTCACCGGAACCACCTGCTTGGTGGGCTGGTCTACCGCGGTCACTGATCCTCCTACCTGCGTGGCCACTCCGGTCCGCCGCGGCGAGAAAACTTCCGCTCACGACATGAGGGCACGGCGATGAATGTGCGCTGTGAAGATCGTAAACCCTCCCTTGCGAAGGGTCCGCGCGGGCCTCCTACGAAGTGTCGTATTCGAATTCGGCGCACCCGATCCGAGGCACCGAGGGGGAACCGGTGTCAGCCGGGACAGTGCTAGTTTGGTCGGGAATTCGACCCCCCCTCCAGACAACATCGAAAGAGTGGCAGTGAGCGATGTGATCCGCCCTCGGCGCGGCATGGCGGTGTTGGCATTGGCAGCGTTGGTCGGCCTCGGCGTGACCGGCTGTATCGACTCGACGGTGCCCGGCGGCGAAGGGTCGGTCGAGCGGACCACCTCGCGCGTGGCGGCGGTCAATCTGGTCAACCCCGACCGGGACGCCAACACGACGTGTCAGCCGACTGCCCCGCTCGACCCCGGCGCACCCGACCCGCTGCGGATCCTCGTTGCCGATCCGAGTCTGCTCGACGCGCTGTGCGCGCTCGGCCTCCAGGACCGTGTGGTCGCGACGACAACCGTTGGCGGCACGCTGCCGACTTACCTGGGCGATGCGGTGCATTCACTGCCCACCATCGGCGACACCGAAGACCCCGATACCACCAAGGCCGCCGACGCCGACGCCGATCTTGTGCTGACCCTTGGGAACTCCCCTCTGACCGTCGCACTCGGTGATGTCCCCGACGTGAGCATCGATCCGGCCGCGGACTGGAAACAGCGGTTCGTCGCAGTCGCGGCCGCGGTCGGACGGACCGAGGCCGGGGACGAGCGACTCCAGGGATATCTCGACACCGCCGCCGCCATCGGGAAACGCAACGGCGCTCGATTCACCCAGGTGTCCCTGGTGCAGTTCACCGCGGATTCCACGATCGTCATGGGCACCGACACGTTCGCCGCGCGGGTGCTGGCCGACGTCGGTGCACAGCGTCCGCCGGGCCAGCGGGAACCCGGGCCAACGGTCCTCGACGACAAGAACTTCGAGATCGCCGACGGCGACATCGTCTACATCGGCTTCGACGGTCCCGACGGACAGGACCGCGGTACGTCGGTCCTCGAGACCGATCGCTGGCTCGACATGGGTGCGCCCGCCTGGGGTCGCACGCGGATCGTCGAAGATCAGGTCTGGTTCGGCACCGGCGGACTCTGCGCCGCGAACATCGTCCTGCTCAACCTCCGCGACTCCCTCTGAGCCTCCCCCCACCGGCCCGTCGGCGAACGTGGTTTCCACAGGTCAGCGCCATGAAGGCAGTTGCGATCACGGTGACCGCAACCTTGTGCGCCACCGGCCCGGCGACCAGCATGAGTGCATGACCGTCACCGACGAATACCTGGAGAACAACCGCGCGTACGCGCAGACCTTCACCGGCCCACTACCGCTGCCACCGAGTCGCCATGTCGCGGTGCTCGCGTGCATGGATGCCAGGCTCGACGTCTACCGCATCCTCGGACTCGGGGCCGGCGAAGCCCACGTCATCCGCAACGCCGGCGGCGTGGTGACCGATGACGAGATCCGCTCCCTGTCCATCAGCCAGCGCCTACTCGGGACCACCGAGATCATCCTCATCCACCACACCGACTGCGGCATGCTGACTTTCACCGACGACGAGTTCAAACGGGGCATCCAGGACGAGATCGGTGTCAAGCCACCGTGGTCGGCCGAGTCCTTCCCCGACCTGGACGAGGACGTCCAACAGTCACTCGCCCGGATCGAGAACTCGCCGTTCATCACCAAGACAACCTCGTTGCGCGGCTTCGTCTTCGATGTCGCCACCGGCAAACTCGACGAGGTCACCCGCTGACGCCGACCCCACGTTCAGGGGATGTCCGGCCAACCCTTCTCCGACGCAATGTCGCCGTTCTCGACCGCCCGGGCCAACTGGGCATGGTCGGCGGCATTCTGGTCGGCGTAGGCGCCGGCGAAGACGACCAGCGCGTCCTCTGCCTTGTTGCTGCCACCAAGGTAATTCGCTATCGCCGACGCGTCCCCGCTGCGGGCGTGTGCCCGCGCCAGAGCATGTCCGCAGGCAGCGGCGAATCGCGGTAGGACCGGGGCAACACCTTCGCCTTTCGGGATGACCTTGCCGTCCCGGTATTGCCGGACGTAGAAATCCAGATCCAGGTTCAGCTCGGGATAGCGGAACGACGTCCATCCCACAAACATGTCGGTGGCGCTCTGAATCAGACGCTGCCCCTGTACAACTCGGGCACCGTGATTCTCGTACCTGCTCTTGCCGAGGAACTGCTCGTATACCGACGGTCCGGCTTGTTTGATCTGGAGGAACAACGGATCCCCGGTGCGCTGCTCTTCGAGCAGTGTCAAGAACACCCGCATACCGACGCTGCCGACGCCGACCACCTGCCGCGCGGCGTCGACCGCGTCATATCGGGCGAGGAGGCTTTCGAGGTGGTCCGGGACCGACTTGTGATATTCGGCGAGCACGCTCCGCAGAATCTCCTCGGCGGCGTCGCCGAGGCGGTGGGTGCGGTACGGGGGATCTTCGGTGATCCGGCGCCGACCTTCCACCGTCATGAGGAGCTTTTTCGATGCACCCCGACTGGTGCGCTTGCGCGCCCGGCTCTCGATCAGTTGATCGAGCGCCTCCTCGTTCTCCTTTTTCGCATACCGGTGTAACTGCTGGACCTCGATCCGGTCGTACCAGACGTCGATCTGCGGCATCGCGGCATAGCGTTTGATGTTCTTCTGATAGCTCCGATAAGCTCGTCGAACTGCTTGTTGGGCAACCGATTCCGTCACCCCGTTGTCGCGGGCCAACACGATCACACTGGCCAGGTAACGCTTGAGATCCCATTCGAACGGCCCCGGCAGGGTCTCGTCGAAGTCGCGGAGGTCGAAGACCAGATGCCGCTCGGGCGAGATCCACATCCCGTAGTTGAGAATATGGGCGTCCCCGCACATCTGGACCATGATCCCGGTGTGCGGTGCGGAAGCCAGATCAGCGGCCATCACCGCCGCCGCGCCGCGGTAGTAGGTCCATGGCGAGTGACTCATCCGTCCGTGCCGGATCGGCAGCAGATCCGGGGCGCGAATGTCGCTCTGCGCCAAAATGGTTGCCAGTGCATCGTGCCCGCGTTTGGCAGGGTCCCACTGCCCCAGTTCGCGCCGGGAAACACGCGCCCGGGAGTCGCGGCCGACGCGTGGGTCCACGGAAACCGGAGCAATCGTCATCTCAGCACCTCGCTGTACCTTCGGTCACCGTCAAGTATTGCAGCCAGACGCGGTCAATATCGAAAAAGGCGACAGACCCGTCCAGGACAACCGCAAGAGTGCAAATCCGAGTCGGCTCGTCGGAATCACCGGCCGATATTTGCGAACTGCCGACGGTAGGCCGTTGGTGTTGTGGCGTAGGCGGATCCGAAGTTCTGCCGAAAAGTGACACCGCTGCCGAATCCACACGCCGATGCGATCTCGTCGATGCCCCAATCGGTGGTCTCGAGCAGCACGCGGGCTTCGTTGAGTCGCTGCTCGAGCACCCAGCGCGCGGGAGTGGTTCCGGTCGCCTTCTGGAACTGCCGCACAAAACTCCGCCTACTCATCCGGGCCTGCCCGGCGAGACGGTCGACGGTCAGCGTCTCGTCGAGTCGTCCCAGTGCCCACTCCTGCACAACCGATATCGCCGTGTCCTCGGCGGCTCGCGCGAGGGGCCGCTCGATGTATTGCGCCTGCCCGCCGTCGCGGTGCGGAGCAACCACCAGACTGCGGGCGACACGTGTCGCGACCGCCGACCCGAGATACCGGCGAACCAGATGCAGGCAGGCATCGATCGACGACGCCGTACCCGCCGACGTCATCACATCACCGTGATCGATGTAGAGCACCGAGGCGTCGATCTGGCTACCGGGGCTGCGCTGCGCCATCTCCGGCATCATCTCCCAGTGCGTCACCGCCGAACGCCCCTGGAGCACACCGGCATCGGCAATTGCGAACGCCCCGAGACACAGCCCGGCGACGAGTGCGCCACGCCCGTGGGCCCGCACCACCTCGCCTCGAAAACTGTCGGTGAGCGGTTGCAACGGCAGCGGCCACGACGGAATGATCACGATGTCGGCCCAGGCGACCGTACTCGGATCCGCCACGTCCCCCACCGAATAGCCCTCGGCCGTCCGCACCGACCCGGCCTCGTCGGACCACAGTCTCGTTTCCCAGTCCGATGCCAGTCCGAGACGTCCGAGTTCGCCGAACACCATCAACGGTGCGGCGAGGTGGAACATCGTGATGCCGTCGAAAGCGTAGATCGCGATCCGCACGTGCACTCCCTAGGTTGGCCTGAACTCATCGAAATTATGCATCTATGCCACTCACAGGTGCTACCGGATCGGCGCAACAATCAAAAGCGTCCACCCCGACACCGCGATCCATTTCAGGAGTAACCATGACCTCACCCCGCCGCGCCCTTGTTGTTGTCGACGTCCAGCAGGAGTACTTCGACGGACCCCTCCAGGTCCAGTACCCGCCGCGCGAGGAGTCCTTTGCGAACATCCTCGGCGCGATCGAGGTCGCCGACGCGCACGACATCCCGGTGGTCATCGTTCAACACCACATGCCTGCGGGCGCCCCGGTCTTTGTCGAAGGGACACCGGGTTGGTCGCTTCACCCGGACATCGAAGCGGCAGGCAGCGGGCCACGGAAAGCGGTCCACAAGCAGTTCGGCAGCGTTTTTGCCGGAACCGATCTCGCATCATGGTTGCGGGACAACGGCATCGACACGGTCACCCTGGTCGGGTTCATGACCAACAATTGCGATCTGGCATCAGCCGTGGAAGCCGAGGGCCTGGGCTTTGCCGCCGAGATTCTCTCCGATGCCAGCGGTGCAATCAATCTCGCGAACGAGGCGGGCAAGGTGTCCGCCGAAGACCTGCACAACACGTTGATGGTGTTGCTGCAGTCCAACTTTGCCGCCGTCGGCAGCACTGCTGCGTGGACCGAGGCCGTCACCGCCGGCACCGAGTTGCCCAAGAGCAACCTGGTGGTCTCCGCCATCGAAGGCGCCGCGGCCACCGCCTGACAACCCGCCGAGCGTGCCCAACCAACCGTCGAGCGTGCCGATATCACCGCTGACCGTGCCGAAACTGCATGGAGCAGAGCAGCTTTGGCACGGTCGGCGGTCGGTTGGGCACGCTCGACGGTGATATCGGCACGGTCGACGGCAGGTCAGGTGCCGCGCCTGGGAGTGGTCACTCCAGAGGTATCACGGGTGGCCTCACCGCGACCACGGCGTCTGCGGCCGCTCACCCCGGACACCATCGACGACGAAGTCGACCTTCTCCTGGTAGAAGCAGATGCGTCCGGTGATCTGATGCATCTCCGGGGGCGGATTCTCATAGCTCCACGCGATGTCGATACCGGCGTCACCCAGGTCTGGCACCGACCAGTGGGTGGCCTCCCCCTTGTACGCACAGGTGGTCGACGTATCGCTGCGCACCAGATCCGCCAGCACATCCCCCGGTGAGAGGTAGAACCGCGGCGGCAGGTGCGTCTCGAACAGCATCAGCGGATGTCCGGATTCGGCGAGGATGTCGCCCCCTGACACCACGTGGACCACCCGGGCGCTGTGCCGGATATCGATGCGGGAGAAGGGATCCCGGGGATGACCGAATATCCGCTCGTCTTCTTCGAACCAATCGAAGGCGGGGAAGTCGAGCACGGCGTACCCGTCGAGACCGTCGGGTAAGAACGCCGCACCCGGACCGGCCTCGCCACGCACGACCGCGGTGCGGCCTGCGCAGGTGTGTTGCCCGAAATCGTTGCTCGGATCAAGCAGTCCGGTGGGCGTCACCTCGACGGTGAACGGGTGGATGTCTTCCAGCGGCAAGAGCAGCTCCGCGACCGGGACGGCGTACGACGGGACGATGCGATGCGGTTCCCAGACCAGGATGGCCTTCTCGGTACGTGCGACGCCCTGATCGGCCGAGGACACCGTCACCATCTTGGTCGTGGGTTCGTACCGCAGACTCCCGAGTGCCGCCATCAGATGTTGCCGCATCATGGTCGCCATCGTGACCACCTCCGATCCCCACCATACGACTGATCGTCGGCCCACTCGATGGAAACGAAGGCACGCTCGGCGGTGATTTCGGCCCGCTCGGCGGAGAAAGACCAACCTCCGCACCGACGGAGCCGGTGCGGAGGTTGGTTTGTCTTCAGGTTATGCAGACTTCTCAGAAGTCCCAGTCGTCGTCTTCGGTGTTGACTGCCTTGCCGATGACGTACGAGCTGCCCGACCCCGAGAAGAAGTCGTGGTTCTCGTCGGCGTTGGGTGAGAGTGCCGAGAGGATCGCCGGGTTCACGTCGGTCTCGTCCCGCGGGAACATCGCCTCATAGCCCAGGTTCATCAGGGCCTTGTTTGCGTTGTACCGCAGGAACTTCTTGACGTCTTCGGTCAGGCCGACGTCGTCGTAGAGCGCTTCGGTGTAATCGATTTCGTTGTCGTAGAGCTCGAACAGCAGCTCGAAGGTGTAATCCTTGAGCTCCTGCCGGCGCTCGGGTGTCTCCGTCTCCAGCGCCCGCTGGTACTTGTACCCGATGTAGTATCCGTGCACGGCCTCGTCGCGGATGATCAGCCGGATCAGGTCCGCGGTGTTGGTGAGCTTTGCCCGAGATGACCAGTACATCGGCAGATAGAAGCCGCTGTAGAACAGGAACGACTCGAGCAGGGTCGAGGCGATCTTCCGCTTGAGCGGGTCTTCGCCTCGGTAGTAGTCCATGACGATCCGGGCCTTGGCCTGGAGCTGTTCGTTCTCCTCCGACCAGCGGAACGCCTCGTCGATCTCCTTGGTGGAGCACAACGTGGAGAAGATCGAGCTGTAACTCTTGGCGTGCACCGACTCCATGAACGCGATGTTCGTCAGCACCGCCTCTTCATGCGGGGTGCTCGCATCGGGGATCAGGCTGACGGCGCCGACCGTGCCCTGGATGGTGTCGAGGAGCGTCAGGCCGGTGAACACACGCATGGTGAGCTGCTTTTCCAGCTCGGTGAGAGTGCCCCACGACGGGATGTCGTTGGACACCGGCACCTTCTCGGGCAGCCAGAAGTTACCGGTCAGGCGATCCCAGACCTCGGCATCCTTCTCGTCGGGCACCCGGTTCCAGTTGATCGCCGAGACCCGGCTGACCAACTTGATGGGCGCGCCGTCTGCGGGGGTATGGGTGGACGTCATCGTGCTCCCCTGATGTTCGAAAGTGAAGTAGCCGAAAGTGTTGTGTCACAAATATTTACAGCATGCATGAGACACAACCCTCGACCTCGGTGCCTTCGAGGGCCATCTGCCGCAACCGGATGTAGTACAGCGTCTTGATGCCCTTGCGCCATGCATAGATCTGCGCGCGGTTCACGTCGCGGGTGGTGGCGGTGTCCTTGAAGAACAGCGTCAGGCTCAGACCCTGGTCGACATGCTGCGTCGCCGCGGCGTAGGTGTCGATGATCTTCTCGTAGCCGATCTCGTACGCATCCTGGTAGTAGTCCAGGTTGTCGTTGTCCATGAACGGCGCCGGGTAGTAGACGCGGCCGATCTTGCCCTCTTTGCGAATCTCGATCTTCGCCGCAACGGGGTGGATCGAGCTCGTCGAGTGGTTGATGTAGCTGATCGAACCGGTCGGCGGGACGGCCTGCAGGTTCTGGTTGTAGATGCCGTGCTCCTGCACGCTCGCCTTCAACTCGACCCAGTCGGCCTGCGTCGGGATCGTGATCCCGGACTGCGCGAACAACTCTCGGACCTTGGCGGTCTCCGGCTCCCACACCTTCTCGGTGTACTTGTCGAAGAACTCACCGGTCGCGTACTTCGACCGCTCGAAGCCGCCGAACGCCTTGCCGCGCTCCTTGGCGATCCGGTTCGAGGCGCGCAATGCGTAGAACAGCACCGTGTAGAAGTAGATGTTCGTGAAGTCGATGCCCTCTTCGGAGCCGTAGTAGACGCGCTCACGGGCCAGGTACCCGTGCAGGTTCATCTGCCCGAGACCGATCGCATGCGAGTCGTCGTTGCCCTTCTGAATCGAGGGCACCGAGGTGATGGCGGTCTGATCCGACACCGCGGTCAGTCCGCGGATCGCGGTCTCGATCGTCTGCGCGATATCCGGCGAATCCATCGTCTTGGCGATGTTGAGCGAACCGAGGTTGCACGAGATGTCTTTACCGATGTGCTCGTACGAGAGGTCGTCGTTGAACGTCGAGGCGGTCGAGACCTGCAGGATCTCCGAGCACAGGTTGGAGTGCGTGATCTTGCCGTCGATCGGGTTGGCGTTGTTCACCGTGTCCTCGAACATGATGTACGGGTAGCCCGACTCGAACTGCAGCTCGGCGAGGGTCTGGAAGAACTCGCGCGCCTTGATCTTGGTCTTGCGGATCCGACGATCCTCGACCATCTCGTGATACTTCTCGGTCACGTTGATGTCGGCGAACGGCACTCCGTAGATGCGCTCGACGTCGTACGGACTGAACAGGTACATGTCGTCGTTCTTCTTGGCCAGCTCGAACGTGATGTCCGGGATGACCACGCCCAGCGAGAGTGTCTTGATCCGGATCTTCTCGTCCGCGTTCTCACGCTTGGTGTCGAGGAAGCGGTAGATGTCGGGGTGGTGAGCGTGCAGGTACACCGCGCCGGCACCCTGACGGGCACCGAGCTGGTTGGCGTAGCTGAACGAATCCTCGAGCAGCTTCATGATCGGGATGACACCGGAACTCTGGTTCTCGATCTTCTTGATCGGTGCACCGTGTTCACGAATGTTGGTCAGCAGCAAGGCAACACCGCCGCCGCGCTTGGACAGCTGCAGCGCGGAGTTGATGGAACGGCCGATCGACTCCATGTTGTCCTCGATGCGCAGCAGGAAGCAGGACACCGGCTCGCCACGCTGCTTCTTACCCGAGTTGAGGAAGGTCGGGGTGGCCGGCTGGAACCGTCCGTCGATGATCTCGTCGACCAGTGCCCGCGCCAGGATGGTGTCGCCGTCGGCCAGCGTGAGCGCGACCATCGAGACCCGGTCCTCGAAGCGCTCGAGGTACCGCTTGCCGTCAAAAGTCTTGAGCGTGTACGAGGTGTAGTACTTGAACGCACCCAGGAAGGTCGGGAACCGGAACTTCTTGCTGTACGCGTGGTCGAACAGACCCTTCACGAACCCGCGGTCGTACTTCTCGAGAACCTCTGGCTCGTAATAGTTTTCCTTCACCAGATAGTCGAGCTTCTCGTCCAGGTTGTGGAAGAAGACGGTGTTCTGGTTGACGTGCTGAAGGAAGTACTGGTTGGCCGCTTCGCGGTCCTTCTCGAACTGGATCTTGCCGTCGGCGTCGTACAGGTTCAGCATCGCGTTGAGCGAGTGGAAGTCCATCTCCGCCGGCTCGTGTCCGGACGGATCGGCGTGGACGCCCGACTGACTGGCCGAGGCGCCGGAGCGGGCTGCGGTTACTGGGGTTGCGGTTGGCGACACTGTGAAAACTCCTGTGATTGCGCAAATTCGTGGAGCCCGGCACGTACGCGATCGACATCGTCCGCG
Source organism: Williamsia sp. z71 (assembly GCF_059553375.1). Lineage (NCBI taxonomy): Bacteria > Bacillati > Actinomycetota > Actinomycetes > Mycobacteriales > Nocardiaceae > Williamsia > Williamsia sp. z71. The sequence goes on along the minus strand of NZ_JCANWX010000002.1, from coordinate 242,526 downwards.
TCACCCATCAGTTCGAACCGATACAGATAGGGCACCTGGCATTTGTTGGAAATAATGTCTCCGGCGTAACAGAACTCTTCGCCGAAATTGGTGTTGCCCGCAGCGATGACACCGCGGATCAACGAACGATTGTGTTTGTTGTTGAGGAACTTGATGACCTGCTTCGGGACGAACCCGGAGTTACGCCCGGGTTGGCCGACCTCCGCGCCGTCCGATGCCTTGCCCCCACCATAGGTGGGACTGATCAGGATGTACGGCTCGTCGACGGTGAAGGTGCCGTCGTGATCGATCAATGGGATTCGTCGTGCCCGCATCCCGAGCTTTTCGACAAATCGGTGCGTGTTCTCCGAGACGCTCGAGAAGTAGACGATCAGCGGGGTCTCGGAGAACTCAGCAACAGCGAGCTCGGCCGTGGCGGCATGTTCGGGAACCTTCCCCATGTCCCGACCTCCACGAATTGCTGACAGGTGACGCTTGAACCAACTAGAACTCTTCGGACCGCCTTCGCGGACGGGGTCCGGGTAGATCAGGCAGCCGCTGCAACCAGGGCCTTGATGCGGTCCGGGCGGAATCCCGACCAGTGGCTGTCGCCGGTGACGACAACCGGAGCCTGCAGGTAACCGAGCGCCATGACGTAGTCGCGGGCCTCGGAGTCCTCGGTGATGTCGACGATGTCGTAGTCGAGGCCGTTCTTGTCCAGTGCCTTGTACGTGGCGTTGCACTGAACGCAAGCAGGCTTGGTGTAGACGGTGATCGTGGCGGTTGTCGCAGTGGTCATAATTCCCCAGAACTCCTTCGTGACGGAACCGATGGTTGCTACCCACACCAGCACCGGATAGCGGTACGACTTGACTTTCAGATAGTTATCCCGGCGGCTCTGCGGTGAAGAACTTCGTTGCGCTTTCGTTCCAACGCCGCAGTGCTGTTCGGTGTTCCAAACACTACACCTAGTGTCTGACAAACGGTACCGACACAAGACGTTGCGAATGACATTCATGAAAGTCCCAGGTCACGGGATCTGCACCAGCCTGAATTTCGGCGTGTCTCGGCGCGTCGGGCGTGTCTCTCACCAGCCACACGAGTCACGCCTGCCGGCCCCACGCACAAAAACACACGCCCCGGTCAGAGGCACCTGTTACAACGGGTGCGACTGACCGGGGCGTGTGCTCTTGTTCAGGTCGAAAAAACCTCAGGCGTTGGCGGTCGCCGCCTGGTCGACCAGCACGGCCACAGCCGCGCGCAGGATCTCGACGACCTCGGGGGCGTCGGCGATGGCCTTGCCACCGAGGCTCCCGGTCGACAGGTGCAGTTCCACGTCCTCGACCACCTTGCCGCCGGCGATGCCGACCGCGCGGGCGGTGTCGTCGTGCGACCACTTGCCGCCGTACTGTCCCATCGCCACACCGATCACACCCACCGGCTTGCCGCTGATCGCGCCGGAGCCGTAGGGACGCGAGAGCCAGTCGATCGCATTCTTGAGGACGGCGGGAATGGTGCCGTTGTATTCGGGCGTCGCGATGAGAAGGGCGTCCACATCGGTGACCGCCGCACGCAGCCGGGTCACGGACTCGTCGACCTGATCGGTGTCGAGGTCTTCGTTGTAGAAGGGCAACTTCTCCAGTCCGCTGTACACCGTGACCTCAACGCCCTGGGGGGCATTGTCGGCCGCGACCTCGGCGAGCACCCGGTTGGTGGACTCGCGTCGCAGGCTCCCCACCAGGACCAGGATCTTCGCGGTGGCGCCAGACGTCTCGTTCGTGCCCGTAGCTGTACCGGTCAAGGTCACTCCTTATTGTTTCGCATCACTAATTGCCAAGTCTGTCTCATTTAACCGGACCCCGGTCCGAACATATTCCCGATGTGGCTACCGTTACAGTCATGGCTGTGTCCAAGTCCCCTGCGCACTCGGCTCCGAGTGAAGGCCAGTCGCGAACCGGCACAGCTGACGCCGAGCTATCGCTCCTGACCACGTCCACAGCGTCCCCACCTGCCCTCTCGATGCCGATGTCCCTCGTGGCACCCGCCGAATCGGAACGCGCGGACGCCGCCCGCAATCGTCAACTCCTATTGGAGGCCGCGACCCGCCTGATCGATCGTCATGGCGCATCCGCGGTCACGATGGACGCCGTGGCCCGCGAGGCCGGGGTCGGCAAAGGCACCGTCTTCCGCCGCTTCGGCAATCGGTCGGGCCTGATGATCGCTCTGCTCGATCATTCGGAATCGGCGCTACAGCAGGCGTTCATGAGTGGGCCGCCGCCGCTCGGGCCCGGCGCACCCGGCGACAAGATCGACCCCCTCGACCGACTCATCGCCTACGGGCGGGCTCGACTGGCGACGACAGCCGCGCACCTCGACGTCCTGCTCGAAGCCGAAGACACCGGACCACAACGATTCCTGCATCCCACCCGCACGGTGTCGGTCATCCACACCCGAACGCTGCTCGAGGCCATGGGCTTTTCCGGCGACCTCGAATTGATGTGCATCGCGGTGCTCGCACCGCTCGACCCGCCGGCGATCCACCATCTGCACAACCACCGGCACATGTCGTTCGAACAGATCGCAGATCAGTGGGAGTCACTGGTCCGATCATTGAAACCGCCGCAGTCCTGACGCCCGCGCCGCGGGGTTGGCGCTCAGTTCTCGGGCGGCCCGATCCTGGCCCCCGCGAGATCCGGTGACATCCCGTCGTGCGAGACCAGCGCATTGCTCCGCGAGAGGGTCGGGCCCGCGGCCAGCAGCGAGATGACCGTCCAGGGCGCCGGTACCGGACTCTGCCCCAGCCCGAGTGCGACCGCGGCCTTGTGGTCCGGGATACCGAACCGAACACCCGAATCACTGACGTAGAACAGGGATTCGGCGCGGGTGCTGTCCGGCTCCGGGCCGGTGACCCGGATGTAATGCCCACGTCCCGGTTCGACGAATACCGCATCGAGTCCGGGACCTGGGCCGTCGGCGCCGGCGAGCACGACCGGCGCCGCTTTCGAACCGAGCGGCAACGCCGATCCGAGCAGCGCACCGCGGACCGCCTGATGATCGTCCTTCGTCCGCGACCACGTGCTGCACAACACCGGGTCCGCGTCCACATCGGTCAGGACCGGTGTCACCGTGGGGAAGTCGCCCACCGGCAATTCGTCGATGGTGTCGACACCGGTCAGTGCACCGGGGCCCATCGTCGCGACACTGCCGCCGCCGTCGGTGTCGGCCTGCCTGATCACCTCCGCGGCGACCTCTCCGATCTGTTGGACTCCCGTCGGCAGGGCGACGTAATAGGTCGTCCCACCGGACAGCCCGGCCACCTTGAACACCGACCCGACGGGTGTTTCCGACCCCAGCGCCGACGGCTCCCCTGCCTGCGAAATGGCCGGAACGACAAGGGGTTCGACCTCCGGGATCGCGTTGAGCAGACCGGGGCTCACGGCCCGTACCGGCACCCCGTCGATGCCCAGGGCGCGCTGCACCGGAACGCTGTCCAGATCGACCCGCGCCCGCTTCCCCTCGAAGATGAGGTAGGTCTCCTCCCCGGCGGCGGCCAGGGACGCATCACTCACGCTCGCCTCCCGGACCCGGTCGCCGAGTACGGGTTCGCCGGCCACGACGGTGGTGACCACATCGTCACCGGATACGGTGTCGCAGACGGTCCATTGCGAGGTGTCGGTCGACCGTGGGCCCGGTAACGCCACCGGCGCACCGGGGATCCCGAGCAACGGACCCCGCGGGTACCCGGTGAGCTTCTTCTCGGCGATCGACTTCGGCGATTCGTCGCTGTCGCTGATCAAGCGCGCGGAGGCGAGATTGAGAACCGGATGCAACGTGCCGTCGACAACGACATACGTCGCGCCGGCCTTCTTGCTCACGATGATCTTCGAATCACCCACGGTGCCTTGCGGTTTGATGAGTCCGTAGACCCCGAATCCGGCCAGTACCAACAACGCGATCACCAAACCGACCAGCAGCGAACGGGCCTGTGACCGCATCGGGTCGTGCAACATCCTCACGTCGCGCCGGATCAGCGCGTGTTCGAGCCGCCGCAGCAGAAAGCGATAGCCGTTGACCTGAGCTTTTGTCGTCAATTGAGCAGGCAAAACATTCCCCCCCATCCTCCCGCCGTGTAGCGTATAGCAGCATTGGGCGCCGGGGTACGCCCAGAGTTCGACCATTGGATCGGGGCCGATGGCGGTGGGGGGATTCATGATTGTTGTGGTCGCGATCGAGTTGTTGATCGCCGGTGCGCTGGTGCTGTCCTATGACAACGGCGCGCTGTGGTGGATTGCGCTGACCTGCGCCGTTGTGTTGTCGGCGCTGCTGGTCGCCTTGCCCGGCCGGACATCGGTGGCACGCCTGTTGACGTTGCGGCTCGGGCTCTGGCGTCGCCGTCTGCTGCCCGGCTCCGAACCGGACGGATCGAAGCCGGATCAGGCGCCGTTCGACATCCCGATACCCGACGGGACGCCCATCGGCGCACGGTGGGACGGCACCTCCCTGATCACCGTTCTCCGGATCGACACACCACCGCCCGCGATCGGACTGCTCGATCCCCACGGATGCACCGGGATCCCCGGCATCCCGCTGCCGGCCCTGGCCGAGAGCGTTCGCCAGTTCGACATCGAGCTCGAATCGATCGACGTCATCAGTCATGGCATCCGGTCGCACGGCACCGGCCGGGTGGCACAGGTCTATCTGCGCACGTTGGGCCCACTGCCGGCGACGGCTTACCGATCGGTTCTGGTCGTCCTTCGACTCGATCCGTCCCGGTGCCCGGAGGCGGTGGCCCGTCGCGGCGGCGGATCCGAGGGTGCGCTGCGCACCGCTCTGGTCGCCACCCGCCGGGTGGCGAACCGGATCGGTGGTCGCGGGCTGTCCGCAACCGCGTTGACCGCGGCAGAGATCACCGCGGCCACAACACAACTCGCCCACGGCGCCGGCAGCACGGAGGTGTCCGAGAGCTGGAGGTCGGTGTCGGCCGGTCGGCTACAGATGTCGACGTTCGCGATCTCACCCGATCATCTAGCGTCCGCTCTTGCGGCGGTATGGGCGGTCCCGTCGGTGTCGACGACCGTCACGTCACGGTTCCGGTCGACACCCGACGGAGACACGTCCTTGCGGACGCTGGTCAGATTCAACACCCTGAACCCCGACCCACCCCGGATCGACGGGCTGCTCCCCCTCCACGGTCGCCAGCGAGCTGCCCTGGCCGCCGGCCTGCCGGTGGGCGCCGCCGATCGCCTGCCCCCGATCGGGGAGCACACCATCTCCGGTGACGAACTGGCCCGGATCTTCCTCGCCGCGGCCGGGTGTGGCCAACTCATCGGAGCCGACCACAGTGGACGTGCGGTGGCGGTCGATCTACTCGGAGGCCGTCCGCATCGCGTCGTCATCGCCGGTGGGTTGCACCTGGCCCAGCAGGTACTGTTGCGCGCCATCGGTGTCGGCGCCCGGGTGCTGATCTACAGTGACCGCCCGGGGCACTGGCAGCAGTTCGTCACCGCGGTGGGCGATCCCGGGCTGGTGGCGCTGGCCGGGGGCCGAGTGTTCCCAGGTCATTTCACGGTGGCACTGTTCGACGGCCTCACCCCGACCACCGTTGATGCATCGACGGTCATCTCACTGACGTCCCCCGGCACCAGCACGGAAGCAGCCGACGTCCGGCTTATCCAGAATCATGCTGCGCCGCAAGATATCTGGATCTCGACCCCCGGGGGGTCGGCCATGGTCACCATGGTGGCCACCGGCGATGAGATCGGTTTCATCGGCAGCAGCCTGCCCTCGACCAACGGCGCCCAGGATGATCCGGGACGGCCCGTCGTCGCAGGGGCTTCGGCGCCCTACTGACCGGGGACGAGGGCGCGGAAGAAGACGCTCCGCGCGCTGGCCGCATGCACCACCACATCGGGATCACAGTCGGCAAGCCACACCGCATGGCCCTGTGGGACCAGCAAACTGGCGTCCGCACCCCTCAACTCGATGGCCCCGGACGTGCACAGCAGGATCTGCGGCCCGGGCACATCGAACAGGATCGATGACGGTTTGTGGATACCGGTGCCGTCGAGTTCCACCATCGACAACCGGAACTCCGAGATCGGTGTCTGATAGATCAATTCGGCATTGAGGGTGCGGAGCGTGGGCGTGACGTCGGACGCCGCCACCGGCGTGAAATCGAGTACCCGGAGCAATTCGGGCACGTCCACGTGCTTGGGCGTCAATCCACCGCGGAGCACGTTGTCGGAGTTGGCCATCACTTCGACGGCAGTACCGCCGAGGTAGGCGTGCAGATTGCCGGCCGGCAGGAACAGTCCCTCGCCCGGGCGCAGTGAGATCCGATTGAGCAGCAGGACCGCCAATACACCGGAGTCGGCCGGGTAGCTCTCACCGATCTCCAGCAGTGTCCGGACCTCGGCCGCGAAGTGACCGTTCCCGTCTGACAGATAGCGGATGGCGCCGTCGAGGACCGCCGGGATCAGGGTGGTCAGCGCCGATTCCGGAAGCGTGATCCAGGTGGTGAACAGGGCGCGCAATCCCTGCGAATCGGGTTCTCCGGCCAGCATTCCCAGGTATGTATCGAGCTCGGGCACCTGCAGTGCCCGCAGTAGGTCGACGGTTTCGGTGACATCACGAAAACCGGCCAGCGCCTCGAACTCGGTGATGGCCACGACCAGCTCGGGCTTGTGGTTGTCGTCGCGATAATTGCGGTGCGGGGCACCGATCTCGATCCCCTGGGCGTTCTCCCGCGCGAATCCGTCTTTGGCCTGCTCCAGACTGGGATGCGCCTGCAACGACAAAGGCTCTTCTGCCGCAAGGATTTTCACCAGGAACGGTAAACGCCCCCGGTACCTGTCCGCACACGCCTGACCGAGCTGACCCCGCGGATCGGCATCGACCACATCGAGCAGGGTCTGCCCCTGCGCCCCGCCGTCGACCGGCGCCGGGGCCGCCGGGTGCGCACCGAACCACAATTCGGCCTCGGGATGGGGGCTCGGCGTCGGCAACCCACGCAATTCGGCCAGCGCTGTTCGTGAACCCCAGGCGTAAGGCCTGACCACACCGTCGAGCAGGTGCATCAGTGGCTGCCGACCAGCCGCAGGTACGCGCCGGCCATGTCGGCGCGCAACGCGAGGATCATCAGCGGCACAAGATCTTCCATACCGCCACCGCGGCCCATCGGCTCGGCGGTTGGCTGTTCTGCCGGCCCGCTCGTCCGGATGTCGACATCGGCCAGCGAGGCGGTGCGCCGACGGACCAGCCACTCCCGATCCGGGGTGGTCAGCAACTGCACGCGAACAGGTTCTGTCGGTATCGGACCGTCGATCGCAGCGTCGTGAAATATGGGATCGTAGTCTGCCGGCATGGAGTCACCGTACCCCGCGAGCAATGCCCCCGCAGCCATGACATCACCCAGATCCGTTGCGGTACTGACCACTCCGGCACCAGCGAAAACCGTCCGGGACGCATGTACCGCGACCACCATCCCGGCCTCCGTATCCCCTGTCCACACGGTTCTACGATCTGCAACACGAACTGCCAATTCTTTGGCCGCGTTGTGGAACAACTCATGCCCGGGATGATTACCGGCGGCTTCGGTATCCAACTCATCGGCCATCGCCGACAGATCCGGATGCCGACCTTCGAACCGGACCGCACGCAAGCCGTCGAGCACCGCGAACATCGCCGCCACATAGTGCGCGAACCGATACGGCGCGGGAACATGTACGCGCGGCGACAAATCCACCACCGGACCGGCCAAAGCCTCCCGAAGCGGCCCCTCGACCGGTCCGGCGACCACGACCTCGGCCCGGCGCCGCCCGGCCCTGGTCGCCGCGTCGGACAGTCGGGGATCCCCGGCGTCGTCACCGGCGATCACGACCACGTCCAGGGGCCCGATCCACGACGGCACGGCACGGCACTTGATCAACGGGACATCGATGTGCGGGCCCGCCAGTGCGATCACCAGATCCACGGCCTGCGCGGACGTGCCGTCGCCGCACACCACCACCACCGCACGGGGCAGGAGCCGCTCGAGCGGTTCGAGTACACCTTCCGAGCCGGCCGCGGCCATCGCGCGGCACTGGGCGCCGGCCAACGCCGACGCCGGCAGCAGGCCATCGATGTCGGCGTCCAGCAGCGCGGCGACGTCGTCGATTTCAGGCGCTCCGGTCAACATGGGTCCAGCCTAGTGCCGCGAGTCGAAAGTTTCTTGCAGGTATCCGGTCGAACGCCGGAGACAGCAGACGGACTTTCGGCTCGTGGCGGGTTTGTGCATCAGCCCCGAACGACCGCCAGGATTCGTTCGGTCAGTGCATTCACCCGTTCGGTGGTCGCGGCCTCGACATTGAGCCGCAGCAGTGGTTCGGTGTTCGACGCCCTCAGGTTGAACCAGGAGCCGTCGGCGAGATCGACCGTCACACCGTCCATCTCCGTCGTACCGGTGAGCTCGTCGGCGAAATCCGCCAGCACCGCTGCGGTGCGGGCGGCCTGATCGTCGACCGTGGAGTTGATCTCACCGGAACTTGCGTAGCGCTCGTACCGCGCCATCATTTTCGACAACGGCTGATCCGACGCTCCGAGAGCCGCGAGCACGTGCATGGCCGCGAGCAGGCCCGAATCAGCACCCCAGAAATCGCGGAAGTAGTAGTGGGCCGAATGCTCGCCGCCGAAAATCGCACCGGTCTCCGCCATCTGCGCCTTGATGAACGAATGGCCGACCCTGGTCACCAGTGGTTCACCGCCCAGCTCCCGGACGAGTTCGGGGACTGCCCGGGACGTGATCAGGTTGTGGATGACAGTGCCTCCCGGGTGCTTCGCGAGTTCGCGCTCGGCCACCAATGCGGTCACTGCCGACGGGGACACCGGATCTCCCAGTTCGTCGACCACAAAGCAGCGGTCGGCGTCGCCGTCGAAGGCCAGGCCGATGTCGGCTCCGGTCTCCCTCACATAAGCCTGCAGATCGACCAGATTCTTGGGATCGAGCGGATTGGCCTCATGGTTGGGGAAAGTTCCATCGAGCTCGAAGTAGAGTGAACGCACGGTGAACCCCTCGGAACCACCCAGGACCACCGGAACTGTGTGACCACCCATGCCATTGCCCGCATCGACGGCGACTGTCAAGTGCCGCAGACCGGAAAGATCGACGAGCTTGTGCAGAAACGCCGCATAGTCCTCCAACACGTCGCGTTCGTCCAGCGACCCTCTGACGACGGGCGCGCCGGCGTCGCCAGTGGTGGCGGGTCCCTCGACCAACTCACGCGAAATGGTCGCCAGACCGCTGTCCTGGCCCACCGGTTTCGCACCGGCCCGGCACATCTTGATGCCGTTGTAACTCGCCGGATTGTGGCTTGCGGTGAACATCGCGCCCGGCCGGTCGAGATCGCCGGAGGCGAAGTAGAGCTGGTCGGTGGAGGCCAGCCCGATCAGGGTCACGTCGAGTCCCTCGTCCAGGGCACCGTCGGCAAACGCCGCGGCGAGCTCCGGAGACGATTCCCGCATGTCGTGTCCGACCACCAGCGCCGACTGCCCCTCGCTCTTCATCAGACGCGCGAACGAACCACCCACCGCGCGGACGAACGGGGCATCGATCTGCTCTCCGACAAGTCCTCGTACGTCGTAGGCCTTGATGACGGCACTCACCAGCTCCTGGCTGAAGAGTTGCGCGGGACGATCCACGGATTGGCTCCTTCTCTGTCGGTAAAGCACCACGAACTTGCATACACACACGCGCCGGCCCGGCCGCTCCACGGCGATCAGAACATGCCGTCGAACGGATCGGCAGACAACGGGGTCAACGCCTAATCATGACCGATCTACAGACCCCGAAGACCGACGCCCCTCCTACATCTTGGTACTCACGGCTGCGGTTCGCCGAGTTCAAAGTCGCCCGCCTCGGTGCGGAGCGGTTGAACCTCACGCTCATCCGGCGTGTGACCGTGACGATCTGGGCACTGACCGTGCTCGTGTTACTGGCCACCCGGACCATGTCCTTTGGCCGTTCCTACGTCCTTGTCGCGCTGGGGCTCGGCCTCGCCGCGATGTCCATCGGTCGACGCAATGTGCTGTCGGTGGTCCGTGACTGGCTGCCCTTCGGCGTCCTGCTCGCGGTGTACGACTCCACGCGCGGTCTGGCCGCGTTCCTCGGCATGCCCACCCAGTGGCATTTCGCGGTCGACGCCGATCGCTGGATGTTCCACGTGGTGCCGACCGTCTGGTTGCAGGAACAACTCAAGATGGCCGACGCCCAGTGGTGGGAGGTGTTCACGAGCTTTGTGTACATGTCCTACTTCATCGTTCCCTACGCCGTCCTCGGGTTCATCTGGCTCCGCGACCGGGTGCAGTGGCGTCGGTTCGCGGTGCGGCTCATCATGATCTTCTTCCTGGGACTCATCGGTTACGTCCTGGTTCCCGCAGCTCCCCCGTGGGCGGCCGCCAAGTGCACCTCGGCCGAACTGGTCGGCGGACCGGCCTTCCCGCACTGCATCACCACACCCGAACAGGTCGTGCCCGACAACATCCTCGGCCAGGTGGCACCCGAACACGAAGGTGCCGCCCCCTACATCGAGCGGATCTCCAGCCGCGGCTGGGACGTGCTGCACATCGGTCCGGTGCGGGACGTGATCGAGGTCGGCCAGGACAAATCCAACCAGGTCGCCGCCATCCCGTCGCTGCACGCCGGGGTCACCGCGTTGCTCGCCATGTTCATGTGGGGCCGGACCAGAGCGCTCGGACGGACCATCTTCACCGGCTATGCGCTGGTGATGGCGTTCACTCTCGTGTACTCGGCCGAGCACTACGTGATCGATCTGATCCTGGGATGGGGTCTGGCCGCGCTGGTGATGGTGATCTGCAACTACGGCGAAAAGGCCTGGAACAAGCGCAAAGGGCGCGATCCGGAGAGCAGCATCGAACCCGCTGTAGCCGAACCGGTGACGGTCGGATTCAGTCCACGGGATCAGGCAACACTCGAAGGTGTCCACGTCGACCCGGTCGCGGGCGCGGAAGCGGGTCGGGACCGCTGACCTGGGTCTGCGCCCTGCTCAGGTGGGGCGCAGACTCGGCGCTGGGTACCGAGGTCACATGCGAGACCAGGGAGCCGCCGCCGGTGGCTTCGCGTACGGCCTCGGCCAGCGCCGTCAGATCGTCCTCGTCGCGCGTGGGTGCCGCGAACCCGCCTGCACTCCGCAGCATCTCCCAGCCCCGCGGAACGGTGATCCGGGTTGCGTGGGTATCGCACAGATCCCACGAGTGCGGTTCTGCAGACGTCGCCAACGGCCCGACCACGGCGGTCGAATCTGCGTACACGAAAGTCAGCGTTGCGACCGCCGGGTTGGCGCAGCCGGGCCTGGAACACTGACGTGGAAGCCTCACGGGTGGAAGATTATCCCTATCTACCGGCGGGTCGAAGTAGGACACACCGCACAGACCTGCTTAGACTTGCGACTTATGGCACCCATTCGTCCTCCGCTGGTCCGACCACGGCGTCGACGATCGGTTCGAGGTGTTCCCCGAGTCCGCGATCGTCGGGGCCGCGGCCTGCGATCATCCCTGCTCCCGGTCCACGTGCCGGCCTGGACCAGCCGGTCGCAGTCGTTCGACGCAGTCGTCCTGGAAGCCTTCGCCGAGATCGATGCCCGTTGGCACGATCGGCTCACCGGCCTGGACATCGCGGTCGACGAGGTGCCGCGAATGCTCCCTCGGGATCCCGACACCGTGCAGTGGCCCGCCGAGGTCACCGCCGACGGGCCGATCCCGCTGGCCCGCCTCATCCCGCCGGGTATGGACGCGGACGGCCGGGCGACCAAGGCCCGCATCCTGCTGTTCCGGCGACCGCTCGAGAGTCGGGCCAAGAAGGGCGCAGACCTGCTGGACCTGGTCCACGAGGTACTCGTCCAGCAGGTGGCCGCCCACCTGGGTGTCGACGAAGACACAATCGACCCGCCGCCCCAATAGGGGCAGACGGGTCGCCAAGTGCCGTAACCGCGACCCGAAGTCGCGATGTACAAATGGTCTTGCCAAAGGTATTTGTCGAAAAGCGTTACGCCGCAACAGTTCAAACTGCGCGGCCATCCCCCGATGTCACCTTGTGATACATCACCGACGCGCGGTGAGAGAACTTTCCCGACTCAGACGATGCCGCGCTTGATGCGACGACGCTCGCGCTCCGACAAGCCACCCCAGATACCGAACCGCTCGTCCTTGTGCAGCGCATACTCGAGACATTCGGCGCGTACCTCACATCCCTGGCAGATCCGCTTTGCCTCGCGGGTCGAGCCTCCCTTTTCCGGGAAGAATGCTTCAGGATCGGTCTGGGCACACAGTGCCCGGTCCTGCCACTGATCCTCGACGAGGTCGAACAGGTCGTCGAAGGCGGTGGTGACCAAGCTGAGTCTGGGGCGTTCGTTCTGAGGGTCTTCGGGTGCGTTCAATTGCGAATCGACTTGCGGTTCAAGGCTGTTGGTAGCCATGTGTTCCAGAGCCATCGCCCCGCCTCCTCATCTGGACTTCGAATTGTGCAGGTGGTCAGTCGTATTCGAACAAGTGATCGATCCCCATGCCCCACAACAATTCTCGTTGTCAAAACTGGGAATGACACTGATGTGATTAGACACGGTTTCGGGGGTCCAGGTCAAGCCGCAGGGCAAATTTGCTTTACCACCCCATCGGGTGATTCCGGAGTCTCGACACGGCCTTGATGACCAAAAAGACACCCGCCGCGATTCGAACAGTTCGAACACCGCACAGCCGGTTGTGACCGACCCCTCGATGCTACGTGTCCCCGCCGATGACGCGAGTGCGATAGTGGGCCGGACCTGAGCCCGCCCCACCCGGCACTAGGCTGGTCCCTTGTGAAGGTGACCGTTCTTGTTGGTGGCGTCGGTGGCGCCCGATTTTTGCAGGGTGTTCGCGAACTCCTTGGACACACGTCGTTCCCCGACGTCCTGGCGGAGGGTCGTCCGCCCGCCGAGCACGAGGTGACGGCGGTGGTCAATGTCGGCGACGACGCCTGGATGCACGGCGTACGCATCTGCCCCGATCTCGACACCTGTATGTACACGCTCGGTGACGGCATCGACACCGAACGCGGGTGGGGCCGCCGCGGCGAGACCTGGCATGCCAAAGAAGAACTGGCCGCCTATGGCGCCGACCCCGACTGGTTCGGACTCGGTGACCGCGACCTCGCCACCCATCTGATCCGCACCCAGATGCTCGACGCCGGATACCGGCTCAGCGACATCACCGCGGCGCTGAGCCGGCGGTGGGATCCCGGTGTCCGGCTGTTGCCCGCCACCGACGACCGGCACGAGACCCATGTGGTGGTCACGCGCACCAGCGCGATCGGAACCGAGGTGACCGAGGAGAAGGTGGCGATCCACTTCCAGGAATGGTGGGTTCGTCACCGCGCCCAGATCCCGACACACGGTTTCGCACAGGTGGGTTCAGACGACGCCAAAGCCGGCCCCGGGGTGCTCGAGGCGATCGCCGAGGCCGACATCATCCTGTTCGCCCCGTCGAATCCGGTGGTCAGCGTCGGTGCCATCCTCTCGGTTCCCGGTATCCGCGGGGCCCTGCGCACCGCATCGGCGCCGGTCGTCGGCATCTCCCCCATCATCGGCACCAGCCCGCTGCGCGGGATGGCCGATGAGTGCCTCTCGGTGATCGACGTGGAGACGACCGCCGAGGCCGTCGGCAGGCACTACGGTGCCCGCAGTGCCAACGGCGTACTCGACGGCTGGCTCATCGCGCCCGGCGACACCGCCGACATCCCCGGTGTGAAGGTCGCCTCGGTGCCGCTGTTGATGACCGATCCCGCCGCCACCGCCCAGATGGTCCGCGACGCCTGCGATCTGGTGGGCGTGTCCTATGAGTGAGTCCGGATCGGCGAACGAGTCCGCGCCGCCCGCCCCGCAGGACCATGCCGCTGCGGGCAGCATCGAGATCATCCCGATCCCGGGCCTGCCCCGGTTCAACCCCGGTGACGATCTCGCCGCGGCGCTCGCCGACGCCGCCGGATGGATCCGCGACGACGACATCCTCGTCGTCACGAGCAAGATCATCTCCAAGATCGAGGGCCGGATGGTCCCGGCCCCCACCGATCCCGACGAACGCGATGCGGCCCGCCGGGCCTTGGTCGACTCCGAAGCCGTCCGGGTGGTGGCGCGCAAGAACCGCACGCTGATCACCGAGAACAAACTCGGCATCGTCCAGGCGGCCTCCGGTGTCGACGGCTCGAATGTCGGCAGCGACGAATTGGCATTGCTCCCGGTCGATCCCGATGCCAGTGCGGCGACCCTGCGGGCGTCCCTACGTGCACGTCTGGGCGTAGAGGTGGCTGTGTTGATCACGGACACGATGGGCCGCGCTTGGCGCATCGGACAGACCGATGCCGCGATCGGGGCCGCAGGAATCGCAGTGACGCACCCCTACGAGGGGACCGTCGACGAGTACGGCAACCCACTGATCGTCAGCGAGATCGCGGTCGCCGATGAACTGGCCGCTGCCGCAGACCTGGTCAAGGGCAAGCTCGGAGAAATCCCGGTGGCCGTCGTCCGCGGACTGAAGCCTCGCGAAAACGGCACCACCGCAAGAGATCTCGTACGTCCCGGCGAGGAAGACCTGTTCTGGCTCGGCACTGCCGAGTCGCTCGAGCTCGGCCGTCGACAGGCATTGCTGATGCGACGTTCCGTGCGCAGCTACACCGGCGAGCGGGTTCCCGAAGAGATCATGCGGGCCGCTTTTGCCGACGCACTGACCGCGCCGGCTCCGCACCACAGTCACCCGGTGCGGTTCATCTGGCTGCGTGAGCACGCTCGCCGCGTCGCACTGCTCGATGCGATGGCGCGCCGCTGGAGAGAACACCTGACCGGCGACGGAAAAACCGACGAGTCGATCGGAAAACGCGTGGCCCGCGGCCAATTGCTCTACACCGCACCCGAAATGGTGATCCCCGTGCTGACCGGCGATGGCCGCCACGACTATCCCGACGCGGAGCGGACCGCCGCCGAACGCACCATGTTCACCGTGGCCGGCGGCGCCGCGGTCCAGGGTCTGCTGGTCGCGCTCGCCACCCGATCGGTGGGTAGCTGCTGGGTGGGGTCGACGATCTTCGCTCCCGAACTCGTCCGCAGCGAACTCGACCTTCCTGCGGACTGGGAGCCGTTGGGCGCGGTGGCGATCGGCTATCCCGCCGAACCGACCGACCGGCCCCGGCCGGCTGCGAGCATCGACTCACTGGTGGTCGAACTGTGAGCGCAAGCAGCCTGCACGAGTCGGCGAGCGACCTGCTCACCCGGTGGCAAACCCCTGATCCACACCAGGATTCACTGCGTCACACGATGCTGGCCTTTCTGGCCGCCGCCCCGAACGGGTGTCTGCGTGAATCGGCCGCCGGCCACATCACCGCATCGACGATCGTCTTCAACTCGGCACGCACCCATGTGTTGCTGACGCTGCACCCCAGGGTCGGCAAGTGGATTCAGCTCGGTGGTCACTGCGAGGAGAGCGACACCACGATCGCCGACGCGGCAACCCGCGAGGCCCAAGAAGAATCCGGTATCGCCGACCTCCGGATCACCGGCGAACTGGTCCAGGTCCACACCCACCCGATCACCTGCTCACTGGGCGTCCCGACCCGGCACCTCGATCTGAGATTCGCCGCAGTCGCCGACGACCTGCCGAACGGCTCACTGCCCGAGTTCGTTCGCAGCGACGAGTCGGTCGATCTGGCCTGGTGGCCGATCGACGCGCTGCCCGACAACACCGAACACCCGGCGATCCCGGACCTGATCACCGCAGCCCTCAACCGGTTCTGACCGCTCGACCGCGGCCCGCGGCTCAGACCCGGATACCTTTTCCGATCGCGACCACGCCGCCGGCGCTGAACGCGAAACGTTCGCGGTCGCGTTGTTCGTCGACGCCGACGATCTCGCCGTCGGTGACCACAACGTTCTTGTCCAAGATGGCCTTTCGGACCACTGCGCCTTTACCGACCCGGACACCGGGCATCAGCACACTGCCTTCGACGGTGGCACCGTCCTCGATGATCACGTTGGAACTGACCACCGAGTTGCGGACGGTGGCCGCGGAGATGATGCTGCCCGCCCCCACCATCGATTCCTGTGCGAGTCCACCTTTGACGAACTTCGCCGGCGCCACGAGATAGTCGGCCGAGCCGTGGATGGGCCAGCGCCGGTTGTACAGGTTGAAGATCGGGTGCACCGAGACCAGATCCATATGGGCGTCGTAGAAGGCGTCCAACGTGCCGACGTCGCGCCAGTAACCGCGGTCGCGGTCGGTGGCGCCGGGGACCTGGTTGTCCTTGAAGTCGTAGACGAACGCCTCGCCCCGCTCGACGAACGCCGGGATGATGTCGCCGCCCATGTCGTGGTCGGAGTCGCTGTTGTCGGCGTCGAGTGTGATGGCCCGCACGAGGGCATCTGCGGTGAAGACGTAGTTGCCCATCGACGCGAAGGTGGCATCGGGGTCGTCGGGGGTGCCGGGCGGATCGGCGGGCTTCTCGAGGAACTGGGTGATCCTGCCGCTGTCATCGGCATCGATGCAACCGAAGGCGGTGGCCTCGCTGCGCGGGACGCGGATGCCGGCCACCGTGCATTCGGCGCCTGAGGCGATGTGCGCCTCCACCATCTGCTCCGGGTCCATCCGGTAGACGTGGTCGGCGCCGAAGACCACGATGTAGGCGGGCTGCTCGTCGTAGACCAGGTTAAGCGACTGGAAGATCGCGTCGGCGCTACCGGTGTACCAGCGTGGGCCGAGCCTTTGCTGCGCCGGGACCGGGGTGATGTATTCACCGTTGAAGCCCGACGGCCGCCACGTCTGCGAGATGTGCCGGTCGAGTGAATGGGACTTGTACTGGGTGAGCACACACAGACGTGAGTAGCCGGCGTTGACGAGGTTGCTGAGCACGAAGTCGATCAGGCGGTATCCGCCACCGAATGGGACGGCCGGCTTGGCGCGGTCCATCGTCAGGGGAAAGAGTCGTTTCCCCTCGCCGCCGGCAAGAACGATCCCAAGGACATGGCGCTGTGAAATCACTCCTTCAACCTATCCGCCATCCGAGTCCGCGGCCATAGACGGGTGCAGATCTTTCGAAATCGCTTGGCCCCAGCCGATTAACCTGACGGCCCGAACGCTGTGATCTTTTCGACCCCCGTTGGCACAGCCCGCCACACCCGGCTAGCGTCAAGGTCATGCGCGTGGCAATGATGACCAGGGAATATCCGCCAGAGGTTTACGGCGGGGCCGGGGTTCACGTCACCGAACTGGTACGGCACATGCGCACACTGGCCACCGTCGACGTCCATTGCATGGGTGCCGAGCGCCCCGGTGCCGAGGTCCACGGCGTCGATCCGGCATTGATCGGCGCCAATCCGGCCATCACCACGCTGTCGTCGGATCTGCGGATGGCAGTGGCGGCCGAAGGCGCCCAGGTCGCCCACTCGCACACCTGGTACACCGGCCTAGCCGGGCACCTAGCCGCGCAACTGCACGGCATCCCGCACGTATTGACCGCACATTCACTCGAACCGCGGCGGCCCTGGAAGGCCGAACAGCTCGGTGGCGGCTACCGGGTGTCGAGCTGGGTGGAGAAGAACGCCATCGAATACGCCGACGCGGTGATCGCGGTCAGTTCCGGCATGCGCATCGATGTCTGCGACGCCTATCCCCGCCTGGATCCGGAGAAGGTGCACGTGGTCCGCAACGGCGTCGACACCCAGACCTGGCACCCGGTCGATCCGGCGGAAGCCGATGCCGCACTGACCGCATTGGGGGTGGACCCGCGTCGTCCGATCGCGGCGTTCGTGGGCCGGATCACGCGACAGAAGGGCGTGCGCCATCTGATCGCGGCGGCCCATCACATGGACCCCGATCTGCAGCTCGTATTGTGCGCCGGAGCGCCCGACACCCCCGAGATCGGGGCCGAGATCGCCGCGGCGGTGGAACAGCTCTCCCAGACGCGGTCCGGGGTGTTCTGGATCCGGGAGATGCTACCCACCGACCGGATCCGCGAAATACTCTCCGCCGCAACAGTTTTTATCTGCCCGTCGATTTACGAACCGCTGGGCATCGTGAATCTGGAGGCGATGGCCTGCGGGACGGCCGTGGTCGCCTCGGACGTCGGCGGCATTCCCGAGGTCGTGCGCGACGAGATCACCGGACTTCTGGTGCACTACGACGAAAACCGGACCCGCGACTTCGAACACGACCTCGCCCAGGCGGTCAACCGGGTCATTGCCGATCCGGAGCTGGCCCGGTCGATGGGTGCGGCGGGTCGGGCTCGGGCGATTGCCGACTTCTCCTGGGATTCCATCGCCGAGCAAACGTTGCGGATCTACGAATCCGTCTGCAAGCCGGTCTGATACACCGCGACGGTCACCGATGCGGTGACGGTCACCGGATCAGGCAGGGAGGCCGATTTCGCGTCGACCTCGGCCTTGGATAGGTGAAATGCCGAGGGGCCCATGAGGACGACGTCCGCCACGTCGTCGTGGGTGAGCTCTATCGGGTATTCCACCAGCGTTCGTTCGGTGCGGACGAAGTGCCCGGACATGCTGTTGCCGATGCGTTCCGACTTGTCTTTGTCGACGCCGATCATCCCGACCTCCGACACCAGTTCGGCCAGGTGTCGCGGCGTCGGGGACACGACCACCAGGGTCCCGCCGGGACGTAGCACCCGCGCGAACTCGGAGACGTTGCGGGGCGAAAAGATGGACAACGCAACGTCGATGGCGTCGTCGGCGATCGGAAACGGCTGCCATCCGTCGGCCACAACGGCCCCGATGGAGTCCGACAACCGACTCACCTGCCGAGCGGCGATCTTGGAAAGGTCAAGGCCCACACCGCGTCCGCCACACGCTTCGACGGCGGCCGCGAGATAGTGTCCGGTCCCGGCACCGACATCGAGAATCGTTGCCGCCGGAGGGCATTGCCGCGAGACGGCCGACATGATCGGATCAAAGAACCCGCGCTCGAGGAATCTGGTTCGGGCGGCCAGCATGTCGGCGGTGTCTGAACGAAAGTTGCTTCCGGCCCCGCCCAACAGGGTTACGTACCCCTGCCGGGCGAGGTCGAAGCCATGGCCCGCCGGGCACCACAGGGTGCGGTCGGCGAGTTCCAGCGATCCTCGGCACACCGGGCAACGCAACAGATCGACCACAGTGGTCAGCACGCGTTCGATCGTCTCCTTCAGTTGCCCTTACGGCGTGGTACTCAGGCGGTCACCCCGCGCAATTCTTCACCCAATGCTGCCGCCTCGTCCGAGGTCAGCTCGACAACCAGTCGGCCACCGCCCTCGATGGGGATGCGAACAACGATTCCTCGCCCCTCCTTGGTTGCTTCAAGGGGACCGTCCCCGGTCCGTGGCTTCATCGCCGCCATCTCTGCTCCCTTCAGATTCGCTGCCTCAGTCGGCGTCGAAGTCTGATCTTATTAGGTCGATGCCAGCG
Organism: Williamsia sp. z71; assembly: GCF_059553375.1. Classification (NCBI taxonomy): domain Bacteria; kingdom Bacillati; phylum Actinomycetota; class Actinomycetes; order Mycobacteriales; family Nocardiaceae; genus Williamsia; species Williamsia sp. z71. Next base: position 223,084 of record NZ_JCANWX010000002.1, on the reverse strand, counting down.
TTTGCTGACACCGCACGTTTCGGTGCTGCGTGGTCGCGCTCCATACTACGGACCGCCGACCGGTTATTCTTCCCGTTGCGCAGGGCTTTCGGCCTCTTCACGAGCTTGAAGATCGTGTAGTGCATTCCGCAACTCGTCGATTTCGCGGGCGAGTTTCTCGAGCGCCCAGTCGACCTCAGTTGCTTTGTAGCCACGGGTCACCTGTGCGAAGCGCAGTGACCGCACGTCTTCACCGGTGATCCCGGCGCGGGGCAGACGCGTCAGGGTGGTTCCGCGCTCGAGCGGGGGAAGATCCTCCGAACGACCGAAGACCAACCAGACCACGGCGAACACCACACCGATCACCGCGACCATGATCAGCAGGTACAGCAGAAGTGTCAGCACGTCATCCACTATTCCAGGTCGGCTGAGGTGCTGTTACCCGGCGCTGCGCACCTGGGCATCCTCGAAGGTCATCTCGATGTGCCCGACCGACGACGTCATCAGCGCGTACCGGCCGAGTCGAAGCCGACGTAGCTCCTCGGCGATCGGATGTGATCCGAGCTGCAGGCTCGCTCCCCCGGGCCGGGTTCGCGTGTCAGCGGTCCGGTTGAGGACCCAGGGCGTCTCGCGCGTGACCCCGTCCAGATACGAGTAGGCCCGAAGCACCGCAGTCGCATCAGAATCGGGAACCTTGATCCCCGGGCGAACGGTGAGCGCGACAATCAATTTTCCGCCTTCGCTCACGACGCCCCGCTTCGTTGCCGACGAGTGGTCGACGTCGAAGTCCGCCAACGTTTTCGGAAAACCCCAGATCCCGCGGCCTGCGGCGAGCGTGAAGTCGCCATCGACCGGCAGACGATGCACCAGGGCGCGGGCCTGCCCGGTCGCCAGCGCACGAAGATTTCCCAAAATGGTCGACCGCCCGGGCGTGTCGGGATCCTCGAGCAGCACACACACCCCAAACTCGTTGTAGGGGCCGAGATCTCCGTCCACATAATCGACGAAGACCAGCATGCACATCGTCCTACCCGGCCTGACCTGCATCACCCGCAGTCCGGTGTCGGCGATCATCTCCTGTGCCGCAGCGGCCGACGCCGTGAAACCGGCCACAAAACAACTCGCATGCCGAATCCGGACCGGCATCTGCACCTCGGTTCCGAGAACCTCGTGTGCGGTCATGACGTCACCGCATCTTCCGAGGCAACTACCCCGCGCAAACCCTCAGTGCCGAACAGTGGTTCGAGCATCGAACTGAAGTCGGGCCCGCGGCGCAGCATCTGGCCACCGTCGACATTGATGACCTGCCCGGTGATCCAGGTCGATTCGGCGCCGAGCAGGAACAGTGCCAGACCCGCGACGTCCTCGACCTCGCCCACGCGCTGCAGCGGTGTACTGACGCGATAGTCCTCGCTGAGCGCGGGATCCTGCACGACGAGGTCGACGAGTTCGGTGCGCGTCAATCCCGGACGGATCCCGTTGACGCGAACGTTGCTCGCGCCCAACTCGTCTGCCGCCAAGGCGACCAGGTGATCGACCCCGGATTTGGTGACACCGTAGGCACCGAACCACCGGTGCGTATTGCTCGCAGCGATCGACGAGATCGCCACGATGGAACCGCCGCCACCTCGAACGAGTTCGCGCGCACCATGTTTGATCGTGAACATCGTGCCGTTCAGATTGAGATCGACGGTCCGCTTCCAGGCCTCGGTGTCCATCTGGGTGATCGGCCCGATGGTCTCGCTGCCGCCGGCACAGGCGACGATGCCGTCGAGTCGGCCGGTGCGTTCCGTCGCTGCGGCCACCGCGCCTGCGACCTGCTCCTCGGAGGTGATGTCCGCGGCGTGCGCGTACACGGCACCCTTTCCGGTGCCCGCGTTGAGTCCGGCGGCGACCTTCTCGAGTCGCTCGGCGCCGCGACCGACGATGGTGACCTGCGCGCCCCGCTCACAGAGCAGTGCCGCAATCCCCTCCCCGATCCCGCTGCCACCACCGGTGACCAGAACTGACTTACCCACCATCGAATCCGACATCTACCCACTCCCCGTAGAACTAGAACATGTTCTAACTACGGTAGCTGCCCCTGCCCCCAAACGCGCCGGATATACGAAGACGAGCCACATGTATGTGGCTCGTCTTCGTATTACCGGCTCGTTTGGGGTGGTGCTATGAGGCTCGGCGACGTCGCGCAGGTACCGGCGGGCGCAGCGTGTTCATCGCCGGCCGGTCGGTGAGATGAACCTCGGTCGTTTTCGGCAGGAACGTGCCATCGGGCTGGATCTTGAACTGGGTGAGTCCGACCCCGGAATCGACGATCCCGCAGCGGCCCATCAGGGTGCCGACGATCTGACGGCTCATCACCCCGAGCTCCACCAACGGACGGTTGCGGTGGGTCCGGACGCCCAGGTTGACCTGGCCGATCCCGGCCAGGCCGTAGCGGTCGTACGTGTCGACCAGCAGGCCGATCTCCACGCCGTAACCCGGGGCGAACGGCACCGCACACAACAGCTCGCGAGTGCCGGCGTACTCCCCGCCCAGCGGCTGCAGAACCGCGGTGAGTTCGGGCTTGAACGAGGCCAGCAACGGTCGGGCGACGAGTTCGGTGACCCGGCCGCCGCCGTTGGCGTCCTCGCCCTGTCCGGTGCGCAGCGGACGACGGTAGAAGCCCTTGACCAGATGGATCTCGGGGTTGATGAGCAGTGGTCCGAGCAACTTGGGCACGAACATCGGATCGGGATCGATCAGGTCGGAGTCGACAAATGCGATCAGGTCGCCGGTGGTCGCGGCCAGCGAGCGCCAGAGGACCTCACCCTTGCCACGGACGGGCTCGACCTCCGGGACAGCCTCTTCTCGGCTGATCACCCGGGCACCGGCGGCGGTCGCCCGCTCGGCGGTGGCGTCGGTGGACCCCGAGTCGAGCACGATCAGCTCGTCGACGAGGGTGCCGACAAGCGGACGGATCGAGGCGATCACGTCCGCGACGGTGTCTTCTTCGTTCAATGCCGGCAACACCACCGACACGGTCCGGCCGTTCTTGGCCGCGACGAGCTCCTCGACAGTCCAGTCAGGACGGTCCCAACTGTGATCCGCAGCCCAATGGGCCGCGGGTGACTCCTGCGGAGCCGATGCGATCGGCGCCCATGCACGTTCGGTTCTTCCGGTGACTTGCTTCCCAGCGGTCATGCCAAACCCCTTACTGTTCGGGCAGGTGGCCTGGTGCCCACAATCGCGGCCACCATGTCGACCACCCTTCGTGTGGCGGCTACCTCGTGTACGCGAAAGACCCGGGCCCCCGAAGAGGCTGCGAGTGCCGTCGCGGCCAGAGTCCCCTCCAACCGATCTTCCAGGCCTACCCCCAAAGTCTCCCCTACGAAATCCTTGTTGCTGAGCGCCATCAGGACCGGCCAACCGGTGTTAACGAGAACTTTTACGTGGCGTAACAAAGCCAGCCCGTGATGGGTATTTTTCCCAAAATCGTGGGTCGGATCAATAAGGATCGAATCGCGATCCACACCGGCCGCGAGTGCGCGAGCGGCCGCCCCGGTCACCTCGGCGACGACGTCGGCCACCACATCGGGGTACCGCACGCGGTGCGGGCGGGTGCGTGGAACCGCACCACCGGTGTGCGAGCAGACGATGCCGACCGACAGCTCCGCGGCCACCGACACCAGGTCTGGGTCGGCCCCGGCCCACGTGTCGTTGATCAGGTCGGCGCCGACGGCCACCGCCTCGCGGGCCACATCGGCCCGCCACGTATCGACGCTGATGATGAGGCCCGGGTGTCGTTCGCGGATCCAGGCGATCATCGGCAACACCCGCCGGATCTCTTCCGCGGCATCCACGATGTCGCCCGGACCGGCCTTGACGCCGCCGATGTCGACGATGTCGGCTCCCTCGGCGACCGCCTGGTCCACCCGCGATTTCGCGGCTTCGTCCGAGAAACTCACACCGCGGTCATAGAACGAGTCCGGGGTGCGGTTGACGATGGCCATCACCAACGCCCGATCCGTGGCAACCGGTCGGCCACACAGAGTGGGTGCCAAGTCAGCCTCTGGGTACTTTCGCTCCGGCGACATCATTTGGATAGTCATCGTAGAACTTGACATACCCTTCGCCACGTCCGGTCAAAACATAGAGATCGTCATCGCCCACGTCGGTGAATCCCTGATCGCGTAGCTCGACCTTGCGGTTCTTGAAGGTCGACGTCTGTTCCAGTTCCGGCACGACCCGCAGGAACAGCGGAATCGCATACGAGGGCAGCTGCTCGTACAGGTAGCCGCCCAACTCCTTGGGGTCGAGCTCCGCGCCCTCGCGCAGGGTGATCGCAGCCATGCCGGCCTTGCCGTCGGCGCCGGGTACCTCGACGCCGTAGACCACCACGTGCTCGATCGACTCGACACCACCGAGCTCTGCCTCGACCTGGGTGGTTGCCACATTCTCGCCTTTCCAGCGGAAGGTGTCACCGAGACGGTCGACAAAGGCGATGTGGTTCATCCCGAGGTCGCGGACCAGGTCACCGGAGTTGAACCAGCGGTCGCCGGACTTGAAGGCATCGGTGATGATCTTCTTGTTCGAGGCATCCGAGTCGGTGTACCCGTCGAACGGCACCTTGGACGAGATCTCCGAGATCAGCAGGCCTACTTCACCTTTGGGAACCCTCCTCAGCCGACCCTTGGCATCCCGCGCGGGCTCGCCGGTCTCGTGGTCGTATTCGACGATCTTGAACGGCAGCGGGCAGAACCCGGCTGTCCGGTCGATGTTGAAGACATTGATGAACGCCAGGTTCAGCTCGGAGGCGCCGTAGAACTCGACAACCCGCTCGATCCCGAAACGCTCGGCGAAGTCGTCCCAGATCTCGGCCCGCATGCCGTTGCCGACGATCGTCTTGATCCCGTTGGTGGCATCGGTGGGCTGCTCCGGTTGGGCCAGCAGGTAGCGGCACAACTCTCCGATGTAGCAGAACGCGGTGGCCCGGTTGATTTCGACGTCGTCCCAGAACCGCGAGGCCGAGAACGACTTGCCGATGGCCAGACACGCACCCGAGGCCAGCACCGAGGACAGCGCCACGGTCAGCGCATTGTTGTGATAGAGCGGTAGCGGCGAATACATGGTGTCGGTGTGCCGCAGACGCACGCCCATCCCGCCGATACCGTCCATGCTGGTCATCCAGCGGTAGTGCGACATGATGCTGGCCTTCGGCAAACCTGTTGTGCCGGAGGTGAAGATGTAGAAGGCCTTGGTCGATGCCGGCAGCTTCGCGGTGATCTCGGGGTTACTCTCGCTCAAACCCTCGGCCTGCGCGTCGAGTTCGACGAAGTCGACTGTGACGGAGGGCAGTTCCGTCTTGTCGATGGATTCGAGGGCCTCGGCGGCCTCCGGGTCGACCACCAGCACCACCGCGTCGAGGATGCTCACACTGTGGGACAACACCTGTCCGCGCTGGTTGTAGTTGAGCATCCCGGCCACTGCACCGAGCTTCACCGTCGCGAGCATCACCAGCAGTGTCTGCGGATGATTCTTGGCCAGCACGCCGACCACATCGCCCGGGCCGACACCCTTACGGGCGAAGAAGTCGGCATAGCGGTTGATCTGGCGGTTTGCCTCGCCGTAGGTGATCGACACGCCTTCGAACCGGATGAAGGGGCGCTGCGGATGCTTGGCGACCACCTTGTTGAAGACCGACCCGATGGTGTCCTGCGCCTTCGGCCTCCGCAGTACCAGTCCCGGCGCATGCCGGATGACTCCCGGAAGATCCGGGACCATCGCCAGTGCCCCCCTGGCCACGTCGAGTAGTCCAACACTGGTCCGGTTCTCGCTGACCACATAAGCTCCGATGCTCGTGAGTTGTCCCTTGGCCCAACCTATCGGGGGCTCGATGAACTATCACGGTAAAGCCCCCGACTGGCAAGGTTACCGATAATCACAGATAGACCCCACACCCCGCGAGGGCTTCGGTCACCGTGCTCGTCTGCACCAACCGGTCCAACGCCGATCTCGAGACAAAACCCGGTTCGATCATCGTCTCCAGCCAGTCGAGCAGCGGCGCGTAGTGCCCGTCGGGGTCGAGGAGTACCACCGGTTTGCTGTGCATTCCGAGGTACCCGGCGGTCCAGGTCTCGAACAACTCTTCCAGCGTGCCGATACCGCCGGGCAGGGTGATGAAGGCGTCCGCCTTGTCCTCCATCAGCTGCTTGCGCTGCCGCATCGTGTCGGTGATCACCAGTTCGTCGGCGTCGATGTCCGCTACTTCCCTGGCCACCAACGCCTTTGGGATGATCCCGATGGTGTGGCCGCCGGCCGCGCGGGTGGCGTGGGCGACCGCGCCCATCATCGACACGTTGCCACCACCGGAGACCAGGGTGTGCCCGCCGGCACCGAGTGCGGTGCCCAGTTCGGCGGCCAGCGCCAGATGATGATCGGCGACCGGGCCCGACGCGCAGTACACGCAGATCGCGGTCATGCCTGATCCTCCGGTTTTCCGGCCTGCTTCTGCACGTCGTGCTCGCGCTGCCGCGAGAGCTTGATGATCTCCACTGCCTCGGCGACGGAGTCGGTCACCTGCAGCAGCTCGACGTCGGCCGCTGACACGAACCCCTGTTCGGTCAGCGTCCCCTTGATCCAGTCGAGCAGTGGCGCCCAGAACTCGGTGCCCAGCAACACGATCGGGAACTGGGTGACCTTCCGCGTCTGCACCAGGGTCAGCGCCTCGAACAGCTCGTCGAGGGTGCCGAAACCGCCCGGCAGGCAGACGAACGCCTTCGCGTACTTCACGAACATCGTCTTGCGGACGAAGAAGTACCGGAAGTTGACCCCGAGATCGACCCATTCGTTCAGCACCTGCTCGAACGGGAGCTCGATGCCCAGACCGATGGATTGGCCACCGCTCTCACAGGCACCCCGGTTGACCGCCTCCATCAATCCCGGACCACCGCCGGTGATCACCGGATATCCGGCCTCGGCCAGCGCGGCACCGAGCTCGCGACCCAGGTTGTAGTAGGGGGTGTCGCGCGCGGTACGCGCCGACCCGAACACCGTGACGGCCGGCGGCACGGTCGACATGTTGTCGAATCCCTCGACGAACTCGGACTGGATCCGCAGCACCCGCCAGGGATCCCTGGCCGAGTCCGCTGACCTGAGCAAACGCTGGTCGGTGGTCTGGGTCAGTGTGTGTGGGTCTTCGCGGATCCGCGCTGCGCCGCGATAACTCAGCCGGGTGTCGCGTTCGGGAGGTGCCATGCCCAAGACGCTAGCAATGTGCAATGCATCGCGTCCGACAGGCAAGCCCGAGGCAAGGAGACCTCAGCCGAGCAGGTACCGCCGCAGGATGTCGGTCACCTCGGTGATCTGCGCCGTGGGCACCCGCTCGTCACGTTTGTGTGCGAGGTTCGGGTCGCCGGGGCCCAGATTGACCGCCGGGATACCCAGCGCGGAAAACCTCGAGACATCGGTCCATCCGTACTTCGCCCGGAACCGGCCACCGGCCGCGTCGACCAGCTTCGCGGCCGCCGGGTTCGACAGACCTGGCAGCGCACCGCCTGCCGCGTCGGTGATCTCGAACGTGACCTCACCGGAATCGATTGCGGCGGCGAAGACTTCACGCACGTGCGCGGTGGCCTGTTCGACCGAGCGGTCCGGTGCGAATCGGAAGTTGACGTCCACGCTCGCCGCGTCGGGCACCACGTTTCCGGCGACGCCGCCGTCGATGCGGACCGCGGACAGCCCCTCGCGATATTCGCAACCGTCGATGTCGACCCGGCGAGGCGTGTAGTCGGCCATCGTCTGCAACACCGCGCCGAGTTTGTGGATGGCGTTGTCCCCCAACCACGAACGGGCCGAATGTGCTCGGGTGCCCGCGGCGGTCAGCCGGGCGCGCAAGGTGCCCTGGCAGCCGGCCTCGATCTGGCCGGCCGTCGGCTCACCGAGGATCGCGACATCGCCGGACAGCCAGTCGGGCAGATCGCGTTCGATGAACCCCAGTCCGTTGTACTTGGCCGCGATCTCCTCGCAGTCGTAGAAGACCAGGGTGAGATCGGCGGTCGGTTCGTCGAGGGTGGCCGCCAGATGCAGGAAGACCGCGTCGCCGGATTTCATGTCGACTGTTCCGCAACCATGGAGCACATCGCCTTCGGGGCTGTCGCGTTCGCGCCGGCTCGGCACGTTGTCGGCGATGGGCACGGTGTCCAGGTGTCCCGCCAGGATCACCCGCCGATCGAGACCGCGGTTGGTTCGCGCCAGCACATTGTTGCCGTGGCGCACGATCTCGAAACCGGTGGTCTGCGCTCGCAGCGCCGCCTCGACGGCATCGGCGATCGCAACCTCGTCGTGGCTCTCACTGGCGATGTCGACGAGCGCTGCCGTCAGGTCGATCGGGTCGGCATGCAGGTCCAGAGCGGTGGTGGTCACGGTGAACACCGTAGTCGCCGACCGATGACGCTCACGAGCCCCCCGATGTCCGAAATGTTCATCATCATCGTCCATGTCGCAAATAGCATCGACGCCATGACGCCTTCCACATCACCCGTGCCCACCCTCAATGCCATCTCCATCGTTGTCGACGACATGGCCGCGACACTGGCGTTCTATCGCGCCTGCGGTCTCGAGTTCCCCGATGACGCCGACACCGCCCCGCATGCCGAGACCACTGCCGCCGGCGGCTTCCGGATCCTCTTCGACACCGCGGCCAGCGTGGCCACGTTCAACCCCGGCTGGACCGCTGCGGCCGGTGGGCAGCGCATCTCCCTGGCCTTCGAATGCTCCGGAACCGCGGAGGTCGACGCCCGATACGCCGCGCTGACCTCGGCCGGTCACGTCGGCGAACTCGAACCGTTCGACGCCTTCTGGGGGCAGCGGTACGCCGGCGTCCTCGACCCGAACGGCAACGGCGTCGACTTCTACGCCGCGCTCGGCTGATCCCCGAACTCGGCGGGTGACCGGTTCGTCACCGCCCGGAACTCACGGAACATGTCCGCAGTCACACCGGCGAAACATCCGGGTCCGCCACGATCAAACCGTCGGGAGTCCAGAGCAGAACCATGCAGCCGTCAGGCAAGATTTCCGCTTCCGGACCGTCGCTCGGCGTATGTCACGGTAGATGTCACCCGCGCATTGTTCCTGGTGAAACTGCCACGCGTAAACTTCTGGAGGTGACCAATGCATCTGGAGCCTCCGCAATCGGCATCGCCACCATGACCGACTCGGGCGCAGTACTCGACACCTGGTATCCCGCACCCGAGTTGGGTGAGCAGACCACGTCCGGGACCACCGAACTCGCCGTCGACGAGACCCCCGCCGAACTGATCTCGCTGGTCGGCACCGACGCCGACCGTGGCGTGCGGACCGTCGCCGTCCGCACCTCGATCGTGCTCGCCGACGCCCCGGCCGACGCCCACGACGCGTACCTGCGTCTGCACCTGCTCTCGCACCGGCTGGTCATCCCCCACGGCCTCAACATGGACGGCGTCTTCGGGAAACTGTCGAATGTCGTGTGGACCAACTTCGGTCCGTGCGCCGTCGAGGGGTTCGAGGTGACCCGCGCCAAGCTCAAGGCCCGTGGCCAGGTGACCGTGAACGGCATCGACAAGTTCCCCCGCATGGTCGATTACGTTGTGCCGAGCGGAGTTCGGATCGCCGATGCCGGCCGTGTCCGGCTCGGAGCCCATCTCGCCGAGGGCACCACCGTCATGCATGAGGGCTTCGTGAACTTCAACGCCGGCACCCTGGGCGCGTCGATGATCGAGGGCCGCATCTCGGCCGGTGTCATCGTCGGCGACGGCTCGGACGTCGGTGGCGGCGCCTCCACCATGGGCACCCTGTCCGGTGGCGGCAAAGAGATCATCACCCTGGGCAAGCGCTGCCTGCTCGGCGCCAACTCCGGCTGCGGCATCGCCCTGGGCGACGACTGCGTCATCGAGGCCGGCCTCTACGTCACCGCAGGCACCAAGGTCACCGGTCCGGACGGAACGGTCATCAAGGCCCGCGACCTGTCCGGCAAGAGCAACCTGCTGTTCCGCCGCAACAGCACCACCGGTGCCGTCGAGGTCGTGCCCTGGAAGGGCGACGGCATCGAGCTCAACGCCATCCTGCACGCCAACTGATCGCCCCCCACCTGAATCAGCTGCGCCCACCGGCAATTGCCGGTGGGCGCAGTGAATTCAGGTGGGTGTGGCCGCAGATTCGGGATAGGCGCGGGTCAGGCGGACAGTCGTTCGGCCGCCGCCGCGATCCGCTCGTCGGTCGCGGTGAGCGCCAGCCGCACATGGCGGGTTCCGCGGGGACCGTAGAACTCACCCGGCGCCGCCAGGATGCCGCGGTCGGCGAGCCAGTCGACGGTGGCCCGACTGTCTTCATCACGGGTTGCCCACAGGTACAGGCCGGCAGCCGATTCGTCGATGCGCAGACCGGCAGCCACCACTGCCCCACGCAGGACCTCGCGTCGCGCCCGGTAGCGCTCACGCTGCTGCGCGGTATGGGTGTCATCGCTCAGCGCCGCCGTCATCGCGCCCTGCACGGGGAACGGAACGATCAGGCCGGCGTGCTTGCGGACCGCGAGCAGTTCACCGATCAGGGCCGGATCACCGGCGAGGAAACCGGCCCGATAGCTGGCCAGATTCGAGGTCTTCGACAACGAATGAACCGCCAGCAACCCGGTGAAATCGCCGTCGGTCACCCTCGGATCGAGGATCGACACCGGCTCTTCATCCCACGCCAGACCCAGGTAGCACTCGTCGGAAACCACGATCGTGCCGCGGTCACGCGCCCACTGCACCACCTTGCGCAGATGCTCGACGGGCAGCACCTTACCGGTCGGGTTGGACGGTGAGTTCAGATAGATGAGCGCCGGAGTGCTCGGTCCGAGCTGGGTCAGGGAATCGGCCCGAACCGGTCGTGCACCGGCCAGCAACGCACCGACTTCGTATGTCGGATAAGCGACCTCCGGGATCACGACGTCGTCACCGGCGCCGATCCCGAGAGTGGCGGGCAGTCCGGCGATGACCTCTTTGGTGCCGATCACCGGCAGGATCATCGAGTTGTCGAGGCCGGTGATGCCGTGCCGACGCGCCAACGATGCACAGGCCGCCGTGCGGAGCGCGGCCGTACCGATCGTGACCGGGTAGCCCGGGAAATCCGAGGCCTCATACAACGCATCACGAATCAGCGGTGCCACCGGATCGACCGGGGTACCCACCGAGAGGTCGACGATGCCGCCGGGATGCCTCGCGGCACGCTCCTTGGCATCGGCGAGAGTGTCCCAGGGGAACTCGGGCAACCGCGACGACACTGAGGTCCGGCCACGCATCGACGTCATGCGGCTGTCATTCCTCGGTGTTCATCGGGGGCAGAGCCTTCACGAACGGCGAGTCGTAGGCGACCTTGCCCAGTTTGCTGGCACCGCCCGGCGAACCCAGATCATCGAAGAAGTCGACGTTGGCGTTCACATAGGGTTCCCACTCGTCGGGCACATCGTCTTCGTAGAAGATCGCCTCGACCGGACACACCGGTTCGCAGGCGCCGCAGTCGACGCACTCATCGGGCTGGATGTAGAGCATCCGTTCGCCCTCGTAGATGCAGTCGACGGGGCATTCCTCCACGCAGGCCTTGTCCAGGACGTCAACGCAAGGCTCAGCGATGATGTATGTCACCGACAACCCCTCCTCATCAGTTCAGTGCGCGTGGGCTGTACGCGCTCAAAAGCGGGCATACCCTCCGACCTCATGGACGTCGGCTGCCCGCTTATCACCCACCAGTATCCGGGACACCGATTTCAAGTCAAAACTCGACCCCCACCACCACCCCGTCGACCGTGCCCTTATCGCCGTCGAGCGTGCCGAAGTTGCCCGCCGGGCAAGTTCTGCCCTGCGTTTTCGGCACACTCGACGGTGATTTCGGCACGGTCGACGGCGCGGTTCAAATCAGAGAGCGCGTAAATCTGGACCGAGCACGGTCGCGAGGGCACTGTGGTGGGCGTGACCGCGGCACCGAATCTCCAGTGGAACCGAATGTGTTGTTGCTGACCGCAACCTTTCCCCCTCATTCGAACCACGTCCAGGAGTACCCACCGCATGACCTCCACCCTGTCCCGGCCGGCTGCTGCCGGATTACCCAACCATCATCTGCCGACCCGGCTGCGACCCGCTGACCTGCTGCGTCTGACGGATCAGAGTGCCTCCGACGTGCTCGACGGCACCTATGACCATCTCTTGCCGAGCCGCTGGGATCGCGAGAACCGGTGGGCCACACGTCTGCACTACGACGACGATGTCGATCTCTGGCTGATCAGCTGGACCCCGGACGAGTCGACGGATCTGCACGACCACGCCGGCTCCCTCGGCGCACTGACCGTGCTCTCCGGCGCCCTGACCGAATACCGTTGGACCGGAAACCAACTCCGCGCCCGCACACTCGACGAAGGCGATCAGGCCTCATTCCCGCTCGGCTGGGTGCACGACGTGGTCCGCAAGCCGAACCTCCCGGTCACCAGCGAACCCACCCTCAGCGTCCACGCCTACTCCCCGCCTCTGACGGCCATGTCCTACTACGAGGTGACCGATGCACAGTCACTTCGCCGGACGAAGACCGTTCTCACCGACGGTGGGGCAGCATGAGCACCGTGGCCACCATCGACGATCTTCTACTCCAGGCCCGTTCGGGTCTCGACCGGATCAGCGCATCAGACCTGCCGGCCGCGCTGGCCGGTGGCGCCCTGGTCGTCGACATCCGGCCGGCGGCGCAGCGGGCCGCCGAAGGTGAGTTCGACGGCGCACTGGTGATCGAGCGCAACGTCCTCGAGTGGCGACTCGACCCGGCATCCGATGCGCGGATCCCGGAGGCGATCGACCACGACGTCCCGTGGGTCGTGATCTGTTCGCAGGGCTACACCTCGAGTCTGGCCGCGGCGTCGCTGCAACTACTCGGACTGCACCGCGCCACCGATGTGATCGGCGGCTACGAGGCGCTGGTCGCCGCCGGCATCGACGGCACCTCCCCCTAGGACAGTCAAACAACCTCTCGGACAACGGCATCGGCCGACCGGCGTAGTGCGCCCGTCTCCCCGATGTAACTGGCGAGGGCTCCGACCAGCGGGAGCCCGGACAGCATGCGCCACGGCTGTTTCGGCGAGGGCCGCCGCCCCAGCTCACCCAGGACCGCACGCGATCTCCCGATGCCGGTCCACATCTGTTTCACCAGCGCGTCGTTTTCGGCGCTGCTCTCGCCGTCTTCGGACTCACCGGTGAGCAGCGTCCGCGAACTCAGGGTCCGGCGGCACAGCACCTCGGCCAGCAGATCGGTCTGCCGGTAGCGGTCGTCGATGCCGTAGGCACGGGCCACCGCACACAGCAGGATCGCCTGGTGACCGAATCCGAGCACGGTCTGGATCGGCAGACGGTTCACCAGGGCACCGAAGACACCCGGATATGCCACTCCGACGGTGGTGATGGCCCCGACCCGCTCGATCCACCAGTCGCGACGTTGCTCAGGCTTCCAGTCGGCCCACTTCGCGGTACCCGGCAGCCCGGTGGTGTCGGCCGCCCACACCAGGGGTCCGTCGATGGCGCCGATGACCTTGGCGGCCAGCGCGTCGTCGGGTCCGCCGGACCGACGTTCGGCACCCTCGAACGTCCGTCCTTTGATGCCGAGCGGGTCACTGTCGACCGCGTCGAGGAGCAGATCGATCACGCCGGTGGCCTGATAGAGCATCCGCGCAACGTCGTCGTCGGACAGCGCTTTGGCCGGCGGCAGCGGAATCCTCATGCGGTGTACCGACCCTCGCCCGATTCGTTCCAGGGGCGGCCGATCGGGAGTACGTCGGCAGCCAGTCCGGTCACCGGGTCGGCCAGTGCCCACACGTGAGGACTGATCCGCTCATCGATCCACGGGGCGCCGGCCAGCACGTATCTGGGTTGGGCCGCAACACGTTCGGTCAGCACGTAGCCGGTCTCGGCGGTGATCGTGGCCAGTGAATCCAGGTGCGGCCAGGGCCGTTCGGGATTGACGTGGTCGGGGGTCAATGGCGAGACCCCGCCCCAGTCGTCCACGCCGGCGCCGACCAGCGCAGCGCATTCGGCCGGCGACACCAGGTTCGGTGGGGCCTGAATCCGCATCGCGGGGCCCAGGATGATCCGGGCCACGGCCACCGCGGCCAGGAACTCGTCGAACTCGGCATCGGCGACCCCGCGCATCGCGGTATCGGGTTTGGCCCGGAAGTTCTGGACGATCACTTCCTGGATATTGCCGAAAGTCTTTTGCACCTTGTGCAATTCGATCAGCGAATCGGCCCGTTCGGTGAGGTTCTCCCCGATGCCGACCAGGATGCCCGTGGTGAACGGGACGGAAAGACGACCAGCGTCGACGAGCACCTGCTTGCGAACCTCGGGATCCTTGTCGGGGCTGCCGTAGTGCGCATTGCCCTTGTCGGTGAACAACCGACGCGCGGTGGTCTCGAGCATCATGCCCATCGAAGGGGCCACCGGCTTCAGCAGCGCCATCTCGTCGGCGCTCATCACACCGGGATTGAGATGCGGCAGCAGGCCGGTCTCCTCCAGGACCCGGATCGACGCGGCCCGAACATAATCCAAGGTCGATGTGTACCCACGCTCGGTGAGCCATTGCCGGGCTTCCGGCCAACGCTCCTCCGGACGGTCGCCGAGCGTGAACAACGCTTCTTTGCAACCCATCTCGGCACCACTGCGGGCGATCTCGAGTACTTCCTCGATCTCCAGGTACATGCCGTGGCCGTCGCGGGCCAGTTTGCCCGGCACGGTGACGAACGTGCAGTAGTGGCACCGGTCCCGGCACAGCCTCGTGAGCGGGATGAACACCTTGCGCGAGTAGCTGATCTGACGTTCGCGCCCTTCGGCGATCAGTCCGGCGTCCCGAATCCCCGCCGCGATCGCGCAGAGCTCGGCCAGTTCGTCCCCGCGGGCCGCGAGCAAGATCGCGGCCGCCTCGACGTCGAGGGCGACATCCTCGTGCAACCGGGCCAGTACCTGCCGGACCGCGTCGTTGTCAGGACGCGCCTGCGTGGCTCCGGTGACGCGCGGCGGCATCGCCGGATCAGGCAGCAGCGTCCGATCCGATGTGGCAGCGAGAACTTCGGGGATCTTGGAGGTCACCCCTTAGATAATGCGTCATCGGGGACGGATCATTCCCCCGACCCCTTCCCCACCTGCTTCGAACCGATTGCGGCGTCCGACCCGGGGTCGGGCAGCAGGCCGGCGAACGCGGCGAACACCGGGACCACCAGACCGAGTCCGAGGAGCAGGAAGACCGTCAGGTCCTGCGGCACCACGATGTCACCACCGGGGCCTCCGGCCGCAAGGACGAAAAAAGCGATCATGAAGGCGATCAGGGCACCGAAGCGGGCGACACCCTCGACGAGGGTGGCGCTGCACCACAGCAGGATGTAGTTGGCGATCGCCGCCAGCACCGCGCTGATCGGGAACGGCACCGACCCGATGTGCAGCGGCAGAAACGCCAGGGCGAGGACGCCGACCAGGAAACCGTCGACCCACAGCAAACCCAGCAGGGCCCAGCGCATCGGAGCTGAGCTCATCACGGCCGAGGCCATCACAGACCACCGAAGAGGTCTGTTTCCCGCCCGGACTCATCGGTGGGGCCCTGCTCCCCGGCGACCAGCATGAAGTGTTCCTCGGCAAATATCGGCTGGATGATGTTGTTCGACAGCGCATATTCGGTGCCCGACGCGGACACGGTCACCTGCGTTGCGTGGGCACTGAGCGCCCGCACCTTGCGATCGTAGACCTCGCGGACGTCGATGGCGGTGGTGATCTCCGCATCCGGATGACTGGGCAACTCCCCCGGCGCCGGCATCCGCCAGCCCTTCGGTATGCGGGTGCCCGCCGCCGCGAGACCTGCCTCGAGTGCGGACTTCTCGGTGACCGTCCAGTAGAGCTTCGACACCGACCATCCCTGTTCACCGGTCGCCGCGAGCTCGACGGCGGCATGGCTGATGGCGTGGACACCGATGTGATCGGGATGGCCGTAGCTGCCCACCGGGTCGTATCCGACGACGACCTGCGGGCGCAGTTCCCGGATCAGATCCGCCAGGACCTGCGTGGGCGCCTCGGTGCCCGCCGCGATGAAGGCGCGCTCGTGATGGTTCGATGGCGCCCCCGACATCCCGGAGTCCCGCCAGCGTCCGGCGCCACCGAGGAACATCGGCTCCACCGGTGCAAACGGATCGGGGCTCAATTCGGCCAATGCATCGGTCAGCTCCATGATCCGGTACCCGCCGAGTTGGTCGGCACCGCCGTCGGCGACCAGTCCACTCCATCGGTCGCCGATCACCTCACCTTCCTCACCCAGCGTGCAGGTGACAACGGTGACCTCGGCGCCCGCATCGAGGTACTTGGCGATGGTGCCGCCGGTGGTGATGGTCTCGTCATCCGGATGGGCATGAACGAGCAACAAACGATTCATGGGATTTCGGCTTCGCTTTCAGTTGCCGGTCTGCTGGCGCCAGAGGGCGGAGTCACCGTAGATGCCGGTTTGCACCGGACCGGTGACCGGGACGCCGGCGACAAGTGGGGAGACGGCGTTGGTCAGTACGTCCTGATAGAACGGCAGATACACCGATCGTTCGTCGAGCAGGCGCTGCGCGATGCGCAGGTCCTCGGTCGGATCCTCCGCGGAGATGGCGCGGGTCGCGATCTCCTGCAGTTCGGGGTCGCACAGGCCCGAGACGTTGCTCGTGTAACGCGGTTCGCTGCGTTCGGATTCTTCGGTCTCCGATGTCGTCGGCGCCGGTGACGACGTCGCCGACGGCTCCGGGGCCGATGTCGCCGACGGCTCACCCGAGTCCGGTGATGCACTCGTCTCGGTGGATTCTTCGGTGCTCAGGCATTCGGTGTTCGACGCGAGCGCGGTGGCCGGTGATTCCCCGGCCCGGCTCCAGCCGACCACCAGGTCGACCTCGCGTCCGGTCAGGCTCGAGCTGTACAGGTCGGCGGTCGACATCGCCACGCTGGTGGCACGGATACCTGCGCGGTTCAGCTGATCGACGATGTTGGCCGCCGCCGCACCCGTGCGGAGATCTCCGGTGACCGAACCGACCCGGATCACCAGCGGCTGCCCGTCCTCCTGATCGACCGGCTGTGTGCCGGCGGGCAACGTCGGCAGATCGCTCGGCGCGGTCGTGGACGTCCCGTCGACGGGGGTTGTCGTGGTGGTGGGGACCGCGGTGGTGCTCGGCGCGCCGGACGACGTGGGCGGAGCGGGTGCCGGTGTCGCCGGACCGCGCCGGTAACCGGCGGCGACCAGCCACCCTTCGATCTGTTCGGGCGTCAGAGCCGGACGCGGCACCGGGTAGTAGCCCGGATCGGACGGGGCGTACACGGAGTTGGTGTCCGGGAGCACCTCGGTGTCGTCGGCGGCGGCAAAGGTCACCAGAGCGGTGTCGATGGTTCCCAGAACGGCCCGGCGCAGGTCGATGTTCGACATCGATTCCGTGCGGGTGTTGACCGTCATGCCCAGGGTCCGGGACTGCGCGACGCGACCGGTCATGACCCCACCGATGCTGCCGAGGGTGGCGCCGAGCGCCTCGCCTGCGCTGACCGACACGACCCGGGTATCGCCGGATCGCATGGAATCTGCCAGTTGGCTGGTGGTTCCCCCGCGGCGCAGGGTGACCCGATCGACGCCTGCCGGGGTCAGCCAGAACCGGTCGTTGCGGATCAGCCGGACCTCGTCACGACTGTGGTCGATACCGCTGATCGTGAACGGACCGCCCGAAGCCGGGAATCCGCTGTCCATGCCGGTCTGGAAACCCCCGGGTGCCCCCTTGAGGACGTGCGAGGGCAGCAGGTCGTTGAACAGCTCACGCCACGCCGGGTAGGGCGCGGCGAACGTCGCGGTGACCTCTTTGCCGCCCGCCGAGCTGCGGACGTCGGTGATCATGCGGTAGCCCGCGGGGGCGGTCACGTTGGGCTGCCGGGACATCTGCTGCCAGAGATAGACGAAATCCTCTGCGGTGATCGGCAATCCGTCCGACCACTGCGCGTCCTCGTGGATCTTGTAGGTCACCGCGAACGGGTCGGTGCCCGAGACCTCGGCGCTGGTCAGCAGCGCCTCGTCCATCAGCCACATGACGCGGCCGTCCTGGGCGGTCGGCCGGAACGAACTCGGCAACGTCATCGCGGCCACCGCAGTGGTGACCGCGGACTGGTCGGCGGCCAGATGTGGATTGAAACCGTTGCCGATCGAGTCGGTTGCCACGTACAGCACCCGGCCCGAGGGCTCGGCGGGCTCCGGCGGCACCGAGTTCGTCTGCTGCACCGCCGGCGGTGGATCAGCGACGCATGCT
Source organism: Williamsia sp. z71 (assembly GCF_059553375.1). NCBI lineage: Bacteria > Bacillati > Actinomycetota > Actinomycetes > Mycobacteriales > Nocardiaceae > Williamsia > Williamsia sp. z71. The sequence continues at coordinate 204,786 of NZ_JCANWX010000002.1, read as the reverse complement.
GTCAGCAACAGCAGGCAGGACAGCACGACCGCGGCCATCGGAGTCGCGGTGGTCCATCGTCTACCCAAAACTCGATTCCTCTGTCCGCCGGTCACGATCAGTCGGCAATCGGCGGTCGGTGACGACCGCCGATTGCGTCCCTTCTAGCTCACACCCTGGTTACGAGACTTCGCCTTGGAGCGCTCGCGGGCGCGGGTGTTGGAGTCGAGATTGACCTTGCGCACCCGGACCACCTCGGGGGTGACCTCGACACACTCGTCGTCGGTACAGAACTCCATCGCGGCTTCGAGCTCGAGCTTGATGGGCTTGGCCAGGGTCTCCATCACGTCGGCGGAGGACTGACGCATATTGGTCAGCTTCTTCTCCTTGGTGACGTTGATGTCGAGGTCTTCCATCCGCGGGTTGATGCCCACGACCATGCCCTCGTAGGTGTCGGCGCCGGGCTCGACGAAGAACGTTCCACGGTCGGCGAGCTGGATCATCGCGAACGGGGTGACCGTTCCCGCGCGGTCGGAGACGAGCGAACCGGTGTGACGCGCCCGGATCTCTCCTGCCCACGGGCCGTAGCCCTCGAACACGGCGTTGGCGATGCCGGTTCCGCGGGTTTCGGTGAGGAAGTCGGTACGGAAACCGATCAGACCTCGCGAGGGAACGACGAACTCCATGCGGACCCAGCCACTTCCGTGGTTGGCCATGTCGCCCATGCGGCCCTTACGAGCGGCCAGCAGCTGCGTGACCGCGCCGAGGTACTCCTCGGGGACGTCGATGGTCAGGTGCTCGAACGGCTCGTGCAGCTTGCCGTCGACCTGCTTGGTGACCACCTGCGGCTTGCCGACGGTCAACTCGAAGCCTTCGCGGCGCATCTGCTCGACGAGGATGGCGAGCGCGAGCTCACCACGGCCCTGGACCTCCCAGGCGTCCGGGCGACCGATGTCGAGGACGCGCAGCGAGACGTTACCGATCAGCTCGCTGTCGAGGCGGTCCTTGACCATGCGCGAGGTGAGCTTGTGACCCTTGACGCGGCCGACCAGCGGCGAGGTGTTGGTGCCGATCGTCACCGAGATGGCCGGCTCGTCGACCGTGATCCGTGGCAGCGCGACCGGGTGGTCGACGTCGGTGAGGGTGTCGCCGATCATGATGTCCGGCATTCCGGCCACGGCGACGATGTCGCCGGCGACGGCGGTCTCGGCGGGCGTCCGCGCGACACCGACCGTGACGAGGAGCTCGGTGATCTTGGCGCGCTCGGTGACGGGCTCGCCGTTGACCTCACGCAGCCAGGCCACGGTCTGGCCCTTCTTCAGGGTGCCGGCGTAGAGACGGACCAGCGCGAGGCGGCCGAGGAACGCCGAGGCGTCGAGGTTGGTGACGTGGGCCTGCAGCGGTGCGTCGAGGTCACCCTTGGGGGCGGGCACGTACGACAGCAGCACGTCGAACAGGGCGTCGAGGTTCTCGGCGTCCGGGACCTGGCCGTTCTCGGGGGCCACGGTGCTGGCAACACCCGCGCGACCCGAGGCGTAGAGGACCGGCAGATCGAGGGCGAGCTCGGCGGCCGCAGCAGCCTCGTCGTCGACATCCGACGCCAGGTCGAGCAGCAGGTCGTGGCTCTCTTCGACGACCTCGGCGATGCGGGCGTCGGGGCGGTCGGTCTTGTTGACCACGAGGATCACGGGCAATGAGGCGGCGAGCGCCTTGCGCAGCACGAAACGGGTCTGCGGCAGCGGGCCTTCAGAGGCATCGACCAGCAACACGACGCCGTCGACCATCGACAGGCCGCGCTCGACCTCACCACCGAAGTCGGCGTGGCCGGGGGTGTCGATGACGTTGATGACAACCTCGGTGCCGTCGGGCTGGCGACGGTGCACTGCGGTGTTCTTCGCGAGAATGGTGATGCCCTTCTCGCGCTCGAGGTCGCCCGAGTCCATGACCCGGTCGACGAGTTCCGCGCGTTCCTCGAACACTCCCGATTGCCGCAGCATCGCATCGACCAGGGTCGTTTTCCCGTGGTCGACGTGCGCAACGATCGCAACGTTGCGGAAATTGGGGGCAGAAGTCACTGAAGTTCTCCGGACGTGAAGTGGGCATGTCAAAACGGTCGAGCCTGGTGCTCAAACCACTCAAGGATACGTGCTCCGGCAATGAGAGCGTCGTCACATGCGCCGTAACCCGCAAATTAAGGTGCTGCTAACCTAACTTTCCCCTAGGTGCGAGACCTGTTGGAAGGCGGATACATGGGCAAGAAGAAGGCGGCTGACGTCTGCGACATGAAGCCGAAGAAAAAGTGTTGCCGCAGTTCAACCCGTTGCCTTCGCTGCCCAGTGGTGATCCACAAGATGCAGAAGTACTCCTCTGCCGGGATGTCGAACAAGGAGCTGACCAAGGCCCTCAAGAAGGTGCGGTCGCGCGCCGCCTGAGACTCAGTTCACCTTCGGGCCGGGTCGGCGAGCAGCGCGGTGAGGTCGTCGAGCCACACGGCATCGGCGGGCACCAGTTCCCCGGCGCCGGCCATCCGGTGGAGGTCGTCGGCATCCACCCAGCGGACTCCGGAGTGTTCGCGCGGATGCGGCCGGCCGGTGAGCAATTCCGCGGCCATCGCAACCAACACCAGATCCGGCCGTAGCGGTACCGGCTGTCCGATCTGGTCGGCCACCGCCACCGTGATCCCGAGCTCCTCGCCGAGTTCACGCCCGAGCGCCTGAGCCCTGGTCTCCCCCGGCTCGACCTTGCCGCCGGGCAGTTCCCACAGGCCCGCCACCTCCACCGGATACGTGCGCTGAGCCAGCAGCAGTCGTCCTTCGCTGATGACCGCACCGGCCACGACCTCACGCATCCCGGCCCACCGCTCCCTCGCCCTTCGCCCTCGCCGACTCGACGGTTGGATCGGAGATGATGGCGATCCGGCTGCGATCCAGCGTGATCGAGGCCTCGTCTCCGACGCCGAGCCGTCGATCACCGACCGCATCGACCTCCATACCGGCGACCGCCAGCCGCACCCGGGCACCTTCGGGCAGTGATGCGACATGGCGGACGGTACCGACGACACCGCTCGACCCGTCTGCGACCGGCGTGGCCACAACCGCCTCCGGACGCAGTCCGATCCGAACCCCACCGTCGGGCAGGTCGACGGAAACCCGGCCGAGTGGGCTGTGCAGAACACCCGCGGAGATGTCGGCTCCGCAGATGGTCGTGCAACCGATGAACTGCGCGATCCGCTCGGTCCGCGGTGCCCGCCAAAGCTTTTCGGGATGATCGTCCTGGACGATCCGGCCGTGGTCCATCACCGCGATCCGGTCGGCCATCATCGCGGCCTCGGAATGGTCATGGGTGACCACGATCGTCGGAGTGCCGGTGGCGCCGATGATCTCCGCGATCTGCAGCGCCAGGCGATCACGAAGTTGCCGGTCGAGTGCGGACAGCGGCTCGTCCAGGAGCAGCAGTCGCGGTCGTGGAGCCAGCGCCCGGGCCAGCGCGACCCGCTGTTGCTGGCCGCCGGACAACTCGGTCACCTTCCGGTCGCCGAGACCGGGCAGGTCGACCAGGTCGAGCAGTTCCGCCACCCGACGGGTGATGTCGGGCTTGCGCCAGCGCCGGACCCGCAGCCCGTATCCGACATTGTCGGCAACGGTGCGGCCGGGCAGCAGCTGACCGTCCTGAAACACCACGCCGAAGTCGCGGCGATGGGTCGGGCTCGGGGCGAGGTCGACGCCGTCGAAGGTGATCGTTCCCGCGGACAGCGGTTCGAGCCCCGCGATGGCGCGGATCAGTGTCGACTTGCCACATCCCGACGGGCCGAGCAGCGCCGTGATGGTCGCTCCCTGCGTCCCGATCGCCAGATCCAGATCGGTCAGGACCATCTCAGACCCGTAACCGACTGTGACGGAGGATAATTCGAGCATCTAGAACTCACCTCCCTCGTCCCGCCGGACCACCTCGATCAGGGCCACCACCACCGCGGTCACCACCAGCATCATCACCGAACAGGCCATTGCAGTGCCGAAGTTACCTGCTCCCGGGCGCGAGAGGGACGTGCCGATCAGCACCGGCACCGTGGTGGTGTCGGGCCGGGCCACAAAGCTGGTCGCACCGAACTCGCCGATCGCGATCACAAAGGCGAAGCCGGTCGCCGCGCACAGTGCTCGCTTGATGATCGGGAGGTCGACGGTCCACCAGACCCGCAGTGGGCCGGCGCCGAGCGTGGCCACCGCCTGACGCAGCCGGGGGTCGACCAGGCCCATCGCCGGCACGAGGATGCGAATCACCAGTGGTGTCGCGATCAGCGCCTGCACGGCGGGGACAACAGCCGGGGAGGTCGCGACCTCACGCGGCATCGACGTCAGGATCACCAGGTATCCCAGACCGACCGTCACCGCGCTCACACCCAGCGGGAGCATCGCGATCCCGGTGGCGACACCGCCGAACACGCCGCGCGCGCGAGAGATGGCCAGTGCGCCGAGCAGACCGAGCACCAGTGCGATCAGGGTCGCCCAGAATGCACTGACCAACGAGTATTGCATTGTTTCCCAAGGGGTTTCACCGTTGATCGGCTCCGCCAGCGCCCGATAGCCGTCCAGGTTCCAGCTTCCGCCGACCGTGGGCCGCAGCGATCGCCAGACCAGGACCGCCGGCGGGGCCAGCAAGATCACCAGTACGAACGCCACGATGGCCCCGACGACCACGCGCTGCGCTCCTTGCGGTCGGCGGCGTCGCCGGGGCGCCCCGGCTCCCCGGGCCCGGCGGCCCAGCACCGCGCTGATGGCGACCACCACCGCGACCACCAGGATCTGGATCATCGACAGGGCCACGGCGGCAGGCAGTTTGAAGAACCCGATCGCCTGCCGGTAGATCTCGGTCTCGATGGTGTCGTACCGGCCGCCGCCGAGGATGAGGACCACACCGAAGCTGGTGGCGCAGAACAGGAACACCACCGACGCCGCCGACGCGATCGCCGGGGCCAGGGCGGGTGCGGTGACGGTGCGCAGCACGTGCCAACGGTCCGCGCCCAGCGTCCGGGCGGCCTGTTCGGCACGCGGGTCGAGTTGGCCCCAGACCGAACCGACGGTCCGCACCACAACCGCGATGTTGAAGAACATGTGCGCCAACAAGATCGCCCACACCGACGATCCGATGCCGAGCCAACCCAGCGGGCCACGCTCACCGAGCAGCGCGGTGAACGCGACACCGACCACGACGGTGGGCAACACGAAGGGAATGGTGACGATCACCCGAAGCGCCAGCGCACCTCGCAGTTCGAAGTTGGCCAGGACCCACGCCACCGGCAGGCCGACGATCAGGGTGAGCACCGTGCTGGCCGCGGCCTGGGCCACTGTGAACCACAACAGATGTGCGGCATTGGCGTCGTCGAGCAATGCGATCACGTCGATGCCGGAGCCATCCCCGAACGCGCGGACGGCCAGGGCCATCAACGGCCAGCCGAACATCACCCCGACGAACAGCAACGGCACTACGCCCGCGGCGGCCACCAGGGATGTGCCGGACCCCCACCGGGTGGGTGGGCGCCGGATGGTTGCGCGAGTGGGCACCGGGGTCAGCGGCCCATGACGGTGCGCCACTCCTGCTGCCAGGCTTCCCGGTTCTCGGCGATGACCTCCAGCGGCATCGTCACCGCGGACTCGGGCTGCGGCGCGAACTGCGCCCAGTCGGCAGGCAGTGGCGTCCCGGTGCGGACCGGGTACACATACATCGATTCGGGCAGCGCGGCCTGCACCGGTTCACTGAGCAGGAAGTCGACCACCTGCTGGGCGCCTTCGACGTTCTCGGCTCCACGCAGGACCCCGGCGTATTCGATCTGCGCGAAGCACGTGTTCAACAGGGCCTTGGTGGTCGGCAGGAAGGCCGGCGACGACGCGTACGAGACCACGATGGGCTTGCTGCCCTGACCCTCACCCGCGGTGAACTCCTGGTTGTACGCCTCGGTCCACCCCGGAGCCACACTCACGCCGTTGGCGCGTAGGCGCTCCCAATATCCTTCCCACGCATCGTCTCCCGGATAGGCGGCGATCGTGGCGAGCAGAAATGCCATACCGGGCGACGAGGTGGCCGGGTCCATCACCACGGTCAGCCCCTTGTACCGGGGGTCGGTCAGCTCTTCGAAGTTCGCCGGCGGTGCGAGATCGCGTTCGGTGAACCATTCGGTGTCGACGTTCACGCACACGTCGCCGCGGTCGATCGCGGTCAGCCGATCGGGTTCACCGAGCGCATATTCCTGCGGGCCGAGGTTGTTGTCCGGACTCGTATAGGGCTCGATGGCATCAGCGCCCAGAACCCGGGAGGCGAAGGTGTTGTCGATGCCGTAGACGACGTCGCCGCGGGGCGAACCGGCGGTGAGCGCGATCGACGACGACAATTGACCGGCGTCCGCTTCCCTGACCACCTTGAGGGTCAGTCCGGTCTCGTCTTCGAACGACGCCAGCAATTCATCCGGCAGCGCGAAGGAATCGTGGGTGAGCAGGACGACGTCGTCCGACGAGCCGGAATCGCCGCAGGCCGTCAGGACACCGGCCCCGATCGAGAGCGCGACGAGTGCCGCGGCGAGCTGTGATCGTCGAAGCATCGACCCTCCAGGTGGTGTTCGGGCAGTGAGAACAGCCGGTTGGTTCCGTACAACGCGTGTTCGTTCCGTCATCGTGAATCTAAGCAGGCCCAGGGCGGCCGCCCGGAGTCGGAGCGCGACGATCACGTCGATCGCCCGAACAGCACCTTTCGGATCCGGCTCACCCCTATCTTCGTGGCCTCAACGTGACATAACAATTGCATCACCAGAAACACTGTTCACTCTAGTAACACGGTACGGTTCCAGGGCGACGGCGAACCGTGCGCCTCCGCGCTGCCGCTACTGGCGGCAGGGGATTGAAACGGTTACCGTCAGCACGGCGATAGACATGTCGAGCCGTCATCAGTCGGGCTCAACGCGAGATGGGACACCAAGAACAGTGCTTTTGAATCAGCAGGCAGACCGTAACCGCGGGCGCTTCCACAAGGCCGCGAAAGGCCGGAATGTCCGCCGCGCAGTGACGGCCGTTGCCATCGCCGCCACCGCAGCGCTGACACTGCCCGCTGTCGCATCTGCCGACGAAGCCGCGTTCCCTCCCATTCCCGCCAACCTCGAGATCGATCAGCCGACCCTGCAGTCCCTCGGTGCGTTCGTGCCCGCGATCATCGGTTCGGCCGCCACCCCCGGAGCCGACGGCAAGGTCGACGCCAGCCTGCTCTCCAACGCCAAGGTGCTCGCGGCAGATTCGGCGCTCCCGCCGGAACTCGCCGCGATCTGGGACAAGGTCGTCAGCTTCCTCGACGGCTCCGGCGGCGGCGGCCCGGACATCCCGTCCGGCCCGGGCGCACCGGTCATCCAGCAGTTCCTCTACCCGACCATCGGTCAGGGATGTATCCCCGGTGGCAACTCCATCGGCTCGGCATTGGTGACCGCCGGACCGCAGCAGGCTCCGGCCCCGGGCCCCAAGAAGGGCGAGGCCGGATACGTCTACACCAGCCTCGGCACCGGACCGGCACTGAACAACGATGCCGCACCGCTGACCGTGGCCTGGGTCAACATCGACACCGGTGCGACCGGCCAGCAGAACCTGCGCCGCAACGACAAGATCAACGCCGCCGACGGACCCGGCACCTTCACCACGATCGTGAAAACCGGTCAGGGTCGCGTCATTTCGGCAATCTACGGCAACGTGACCACCAAGACCGAGGACAAGACCGTGAGCTGCACGATCGTCCCCACGGTCGGACTGGCCGTCGTCTGACCACCGGCTCTCCACAGCAGGCGTCGACCTTCGGGTCGGCGCCTGTTTTTTGTTGCGCGTCACATTGCGCCGGAATCCCAGATCTGTTGATGCACAGCCGAACACCGGAACGGTCGCGGTTGCATCACAGGTTGAACTCGCAACTTGCACTGAGCTCCCGCGCCATGATCTTGTGTAACAAGAGCACCATTGGTCACACCTGTCACAGACGTAACAGGTGCGTCCCCGCGTCTGTCCAAGGAGATCCATGCCCAGCTCAACGCTGATTCGCCGCAGCGCCGCCGCACTGGCGGTCGTCGCGTCCGCCGCCCTGCTATCCCCTGCCGTTGCCGTCGCAGAACCGGTCGCCCCGGACTCGGCCTCGCTGACCGCACCCAAGCAGATCCCGGGCGACGACGCGTTGAAGGCCGCGATCGCCGCGCTCGGAAAGACAGCGGGTGATCCCGCCGCCCTGGCCGCCGCGAAGGCACTCCTGGGCGGGACGACACAGATCGAGTCCACCCCGGCGACCGATCCCGCGGCGACGCCGGCCGCCGACGCCACCGACCTCCTCGGATCGCTGGCCGCAGCCGATGAGGCACTGCGCAAATTGGGCATCCAGTCCTTCATCAACCCGACCGTTGCGTTCAACTGCGTCGAGGCAACCGCGGACAACCCGTTCGGACTCGTGCCTGCCGTCGGCGGGGCTGCGCCCGGCCCGTATGTCGTCCCCGGGGTGTCGGTCCCGGCCCTCGTCAAAACGCTCTTCCCCGGCTTCACTCCAGAACTCGTCGGCGACGGAGAAACGCTGTTCGGCTTCTTCCCGTCCGGCATCACCGCCGACGGCAAGGGCACCGGCATGCAGGTCGCCTGGTTCAACGTCAACACCCTGCAGGGTGGCTTCAAGGACATGGCCCCGGTGGGCACCACCGTCGTCGACAAGATCCTCGAACAGATCCCCGGCACCAACCCCGTGGCCGAAACTGCGCGTGCAGAACTCACGAAGATCCTGACGCCGCTGGTCGATGCCTTCAGCCTGCCGGGTTCACGACTGGCACCGGTCGAGACCGGCAATGGCACAGTGCTTTCCGCTGTATTCGGCACCGTGGAGAACGGTGACCGAAATTGTTTCTTCCTCCCGATGATCGGGATCACGCAGGTTTAGTCCGCGTACGCGGACCTTGGTAGGAGTAGTAGTCATGAAGAGTGTTCACAAGCAAGCACTACGCCGGATCGGTATTCGCAGCCTGACCGCCACCGCACTGGCCGCCGTGGTCGCCGGCGGCCTCGGCGGCACCGGCATCGCAACCGCGGACCCGGTTCCGACGGGCGGAACCGCAGGCAAAGTGTTTGCCAATATCGGTCTGCCCGATGATCGTTGGGTGACCGGCGCGGGATCAGCCGACCGCTTCACCTATTGGACGAACGCCGCCACCGACCGCACCGAGTTGAGCAGTGCCGCTGTCTACCTCCCCCGCGGTGAAGCACCCGAGGGTGGCTGGCCGGTGGTGGCCTGGGCCCACGACACCGTTGGATTGGCAGACAAGTGCGCGCCGTCGTGGTCGGGCAAAACCGAATCGTCGGCCCACTGGAACGACATCACGCCATGGCTGCGGAAGGGCTACGCGGTCGTCGCCTCCGACTACGCCGGACTCGGCGTCGAGGGCGCACTCCCCGACCTCCAGACAACCATCAAGGCACACAACATCGTTGATGCCGTGAAGGCTGCCCACGACATCACCGGGGACCTCTCGGATCAGTGGGTGGTGAACGGGAACGGCAGCGGCGCAACCGCCGCGCTGGCCACCGCCCGCAGTGCAGCGCAGATCCAGGGTCCGGACCTCGATTTCCGCGGTGCCACCGTCACCAGCGTTCCGGCCAACCTCGGGGAACTCGTCCTCAATGCCGGTCCCGACTTCATCCCGGTGCCGCTGCCTTCCGACCTGACCGCCGAGGTGCTGTACGCCATCGCCGGTATCCGTGGGTCTCATCCCGAGCTCAACCTCGACTCGTACCTGACCGCGGAGGGCAGATCGCTGGCCGACAAAGCGGTCACCATGTGTTCGGCCGAGCTGCAAAGCGCCGTGGCGTCAACGAGTTTGAACGCATTGTTCAGCCGGCCGGTGCACTCGATCCCGAATCTGCGTCCCATCGTCGAGGCCTATCTCGGAGTGCCCGACACCGGGTACGTCAAGCCGGTGTTCTTCGGCCAGGGGCTGCTCGATACCCAGGTGATCCTGCCGTACACCCTCGAGTTCCTGGGCCGGGTGGAGACGTCGAGCCAGTCGACAACCATCCGCACCTACCCGGTGGACGGACAAGGAACAGCAGCGGCCGCGTTGCCTGACGCGTCGGCCTTCGTGACGTCACTGTTCGCCCGGTAGCGATCACATGCGTCTACCGGCCTGGGAGCGCCCGGAGCGCAAACTGTTCGTCGCTGCGACGCTGGCGGTTTCGGCCGCCGGCGCCGCGCGGTGGCGGCCCGGTGTGGCCGTCGCCAAGCCCGCTGCCCTGGCCGCGCTCGCCGTGGGGATGGCGCGGGGTGCACGTGAGCGGTCCGGGGTCGACAACGCACTGCTGACCGCCGCGATCGCCACGTCCGCTGCGGGCGATTACTTCATGTACCGCGAAGAGTTCGCCACCGGTCCCGAGAAGGATCGGCAGATCCAGACCGGCGCAACGATGTTCGGGCTCGCACATCTGTCCTACCTCGGTCTGCTGACCCGCCACGGAGCCCGGCCGGACAAACGCCGACTGCTCGCGCGCTTCGGGCTGATGAACGAGGTCACCACCCTGCTGGCCTTCAACGCGCCCCGACTGCTGCCGGTCTTGGGAACATACGGCGCCACCTTGGCAACCATGGCGGCGACGGCGGCCGATCCGGGGCTCACCGGCGGGGATTCCACTGACCCGACACGGCGACTGGCAGCCGGCGGTATCACGTTCATGGCCTCCGATGCGATCCTGATGAATCGTCGGTATCTGCTGCGCAACAGGGACGGTCTCCGCGCGGTCGGCGAGGCATTGGTTCTCTCGACATACTTCGCGGCGCAGATGTTGCTCCTGGACGGCCTGGACAGTGTCAGCCGACGCGCCCACGCCGCCAGATGAACTCACGCCCGGGCGGCGCTAATGGGCCTTCTTCTGTTGTTTGATGGCTGCCTCCACCTCTCCGAGTGAATCCATGTCCTCGAGCTCCATCCCCTTGGTTTCGGGCACCTTGTAGTGCACGTAGAACCAGGAGACGAGGGCACAGAAGGCGAAGAACCCGTAGATCCACGCCAGGCCCAGCATGCTGTTGAGTTCGGGGAAGAGCAGCGAGATGGTGAAGTTGGCAAGCCAGTTGACGCCCGTGCAGACACCCAGTGCCACGCCCCGGATGCGGTTGGGGAACATCTCCCCGAGCATCACCCACATCACCGGACCCCAGGTGGCCGCGAACGCCACCACGAACAGGTTCGCACCGATCAGGGCGACCACACCCCAAGGGTCGGGCAGCGAGATGTCGTCGCCGGTACCGATCTGCTGCGTGAATGCCACACACGCCAGCACCAGTCCGATGAACATGCCAACAGAGCCGATCAGCAATAGTTGCCGTCTGCCGATCCGGTCGACGAACATGATCGCCCCGAAGGTCATCACCACGTTGATCACCGCGGTGATCACCGACGTCCGGAATGACTCGCTCTCACTGAATCCCACCGACTGCCACAGCGTTGTCGAGTAGTAGAAGATCGCGTTGATCCCGACGAACTGCTGCAACACGGCAATCCAGATACCCACCCACACCAGTGGATGCAGGCCGAAGGACGGACCGCGAATGTCCTTGATGGACACCGTCGATTCGCGTTTGAGGGTCAACCGGATCTCTTTGACCCGGGACAGTGGGTCCGGCTCCCCCGTCACCTCGGTGAGGATGCGCGCGGCCTCTTCATCGAGATTGCTACCCACCAGATAACGGGGTGATTCCGGGATGAGCAGTGCCAACAGGCCGTAGACGAGGGCCGGGATCACACCGACGATGAACATCCATCGCCAGGCCTCGATACCGAACCACAGGTCGTTCGAGGCACCACCGGCTCCGTCGGCGATCAGCGCGTCCGAGAGCAGCGCGACAAAAATGCCCATCGTGATCGCCAACTGCTGCAACGACCCGAGTGCACCGCGGTAGCGAGCCGGGGCGATCTCCGCGATGTAGGCCGGGGCGATCACCGACGCGATGCCGATCCCGAGGCCGCCGATCACACGCCAGATCAACAGGTCCGGCAATGACCATGCCAGACCTGTTCCGATCGCTGACGCGATGAACAACGCCGAGCCGAGCAGCATCACCTTCTTGCGACCCCAGATGTCCGCCAGCCGGCCGGCGAACCAGGCACCGAGCGCACATCCAAGTAGGGCGATCGCAACCGCGAAGCCCTGCATGAAGTGGTTCAGCTCGAAGTGGTCGCCGATGGAATTGACGGCGCCGTTGACCACCGAGCTGTCGAAACCGAACAGGAACCCACCGACCGCAGCGGCCACGGTGACCCCGATGACCTTGGCCACGTGGGCTTCTCCGACTGCCGATGAGGACGGCCTCTTGGCGGCACCAGTGGACATAGGGATCACACCTACCTTCCGGGCGGCGGCTGTCTACTCCGAGACGTTTACCATCAGCTGACGTTACGCCCCTGATACCCGTCGAGTCCGTAAGTCGGTAGAAGACAATCGATCACCATTCGGACACATCGACAGGCAGGCAGAGGAAGAGAGTCCTTCCCTGTTCGCAGGGACGCTGCGACGCTGCTGCGCGCCCTGCCGATAAGCTGGGTGGGCAGTGAATTCCCCGGCGACCGGAGGTCCGAATGACCCGCCACATCTGTATCGCGCAAGAGCCAGAAGCCGACCAGCTCCTGTCCGTCGACGACTTTGCGCTGGTTGTCGGCATGACCTTGGATCAGCAGTTCCCGATGGAAGCGGCGTTCAAGGGCCCCCAGAAGATCGCCGAAAGGATGGACGGCTTCGATATCCAGAAGATCGCGGCCTCCGATCCGGACGAGTTCGTGGCCCTGTGCTCGCAGACCCCGGCCATCCACCGTTTCCCCGGTTCGATGGCCAAACGCATCCATGACCTTGCCGTTTTCATCGTCGACAACTACGACGGCACCCCGTCGGCCATCTGGACCGAGGGTGATCCGGACGGCAAGACGGTGCTCAAACGTCTCAAATCACTGCCCGGTTGGGGCGACATGAAAGCCCGGATCTTCCTGGCACTGCTCGGGAAGCAGGTGGGCGTGGAACCGAAGGGCTGGCGCGAGGCCGCCGGTGACTACGGCAACGAGGGCGAACGCCGGTCGGTCGCCGACGTCGTCGACGACGTGAGCCTGCAGGAGGTCCGCGAGTTCAAGAAGCAGGCAAAAGCCGCGGCCAAGGCGGCCAAGGCCGACTGAGCCCGGTGATTGTGTCCGCGAGTTGAGCCAAACCCCTAGGGTGAAGTCATGGATGCCAGATTGGTGATCGAGGTCCCGACGCGGTTGGGGTTTGCGGTGGCGGGCGCCGCACTCAGCGCCGTCGAGGCCACGGTCGCGCTCAGCCGGATGGCCGTCGAGAACGCCCACCACGAGATCGCCCTCACCATGGGCATGCGGGAGACACCCGCATTTCGCAGTCCGCTGCAGCTGCTCAACCAGCTCGGCGAACTGCTCGAAGAAGACCGCTCACTCGGACGGATTCTCTCGCGTGGCGGACCCCTCGATCGACTGCTGGCCGAGGACGGCCTGGTCGAACGCGTCCTGGCCGATGATGGAGTGCTCGATCAGATGACCGAGACCGGCGGCCCACTCGACCGATTGCTGTCCCGGGGTGGTCCGGTGGATCGCCTGCTGTCCGAGGACGGGGTGCTCGCCAAACTCACCAAAGAGGGTGGTCTACTCGACCGGATCTCCGAGGACGAGGGTTTCCTCGACCGGCTGACCGTCGAAGAGGGACTGCTGGAACAACTCGTCGGTGAGGGCGGCGCCCTGGAACGGGCCATCGTCCCGGGCGGTCCCATCGACCGACTGTCCGAACTCGTCGAGATGCTCGCCCAGCTGCCCCCGAGCATCGCGAGCCTGCAGGAGACGGTTCTCGAACTCAATATTGCGGCCGGGGCTCTCAACGACGCGGTCGCGCCGCTCGGAGAACTCGTCGGGCGGTTGCCGAAGCGATTGGTGCGCAGCAAGAACGGCCATGAAGAGCGTGGCTCGCAGCACTAGCGACCGGAAGCCCTGACGATCTGGTTCCAGGCGATCGAGGCCTGCAACATGTCGAGGTAGCTGTCTATGTCGTCCATCGCCGACGCAGCAGCATGAACACTGATCGCCACGGTGTCACCGATGCCGTGCACACCGTGCGTCACACTCATCACCGGCGAGAGTGCCGGATACCCCGCGGTGAACGCGACCGGCCGATCCCCGAACCGCAGGTCGGCCAGGCCCCGGTTCACACTCGACACCACGGTGTTGCCGTCGACCGTACTCGGTACCTCAGTCGGATCGAATTGCGCCACGCCCCAGCGCAGTAGGGGCGCCGGTATCGCCGCGAAGGCCTCGTCGGAGGCACGCAGCGCCGGATGGCCGTTGCGCAGCTGCCGCTCCCCCAGCGCCTGTGCGATGCGTGCGGTCCGATCATCGAGGGCGGCTGTCCCCGAGAACAATCCGATACCGACATTACGAAAGTGGTTACGCGCCATCGGCTTACCGAACTTCTCCATCGTCACCTCGGCGCCGAGGGCGGTCGGATCCTCCCCGACCGACCGTAGGTGATCGGACAGCGCCAGCGAAATCGCGGTGAGGGCACTGATGGTCACCGTCGGGCCAGGGAAGTCGTCGCGCCGCAGCACCAGGGTGCGGACCGCCCGCGCGCCGTCGGGCCGGGTGTTGGTCGACAGCGGCGGCCGGCCTTCCGCCGCCGCGGGCACCACCCCGGCGGCGACGTCGTCGATCAATCGACGATGGGTGCGGGTGGCCTCGATTGCCCGTAAACCCAGCACTCCGATCTGCCGGGGAAAACGGAAAGCTGCCAGCGTCGCCGCATGCAGCGCCGAATACGGCGTATCGGCCTCGGCGGCCGACGACTCCTGCGGCTCGCCCGGCGCAAAGATCCTGCGGGCCAGGTCAGATGAGCGGCGCCCGTCGGCCAGCGCATGGCTCACCTGCAGCACAGCGACGGTGGCCGCGAGCCCACAGTCCGGTACCCCTTCGACACCCTCGAACAGATTCAGCCGCCAGGTGTACTCGCGCGCATCGAGCTGGTCGTCGGCCAGGGTGGCCACCACCCGCAGGCAATCGGACCACTCGGTGGACCCCTCTGTGTGGACCACCACCTGGTCGCGGTCGACACTGCGGTGCACCCAGTACGGATAGTCGAGCGCGCAATCCACGTCCGCGATCCGCAGGCCCAGATCCGGCACCGCCCGAGCCCGTTCCAGGGCGCCCTCGATCGCGACTTCGATCTGGCGTGGCACACCGGCAAAGGCATAGAGCAGGAACTGGTCGTTGGGGATCTTGTCCGACATCCAGTACATCTGGGCGTCGACCGGCGCCATTCGCTCCATGAGGGAGAACCTACCGAAGCCGGAAGGCACGCACACGAGGTTCCGCGCTCCCCGGCAGTCCGTCGATGAGTATGTCGATTGGCCGGCAGCCCGAGTCCCAGATGACGCTCTGTCATGCTGCGGTGTCGTCGGCCAATGCGCGACGGAGCTCGCGGCGACGTTCACGACTGACGGTCCCGCCGGACAGCGTGGGTGCCGAACCTATCAGCAACGCGGTATACGGGTGCTGGGGATCGTTGATCACCCGTGCGGTGTCAGCTAGTTCGACGATCCTGCCCTGGTACATGACGGCGATCCGGTCGACGAGCGCCGCGACCGCTCCGAGGTCGTGAGAGATGAAGAGCTGCGCGAGGTTACGGTCTCTGCCGAGCTCGTCGAGGAGCTCGAGTATCTGAATCCGGTGCACGGAGTCCAGCGCACTGACCGGTTCGTCGAGTAACAGCAGTGACGGGTCGAGGATGATCGCACGCGCGATCGCGACGCGTTGGCGTTGCCCGCCCGACAGTTCCGCCGGTAGTCGCGTCGCAAAGCTCCGATCAAGGCCGACGCTGTCCAGAACCTCATCCACCCGGCTACTGATCTCGGCTCGGTTGTGCGTGCCACGGACCGACAGTCCTTCACCGATGGACACCCCCACCTCGATCTCGGGATCGAGGCTGAGCAACGGATCCTGGAACACGTACTGCACCGAGCCCCCGAGTCGATGCTTCCGCAGATCGGCTTTGCCCAGCCCATCGATCCGCCTGCCGTCGAGTTCGACCGATCCGGTGGTGGGTGTGATCAGGCCGAGAACAGTGCAGGCCAATGTGGTTTTGCCCGAACCACTTTCCCCGATCAACCCAACCTTCTCGCCAGCATCGATATGCAGATCGACGCTCTGGAGTATCTGTTTTCGGGCTCTCCGGCTCCCTCGCTCGACGCGGATATCCTCCAAGCGCAGCAGCGGCGTGTTAGCGGACACCGGCAATCTCCTTCCCCATAATCGCCTCGAGACCGAAGTCGCGGTGGTTGTCGACGAGTTGCCTGGTGTAATCGTGCCGGGGTTCTTTCAGCAGTCGTTCCGCCGGTCCCGCTTCCACGATCACACCGTTTCGCATGACGATCACGTCATCGCAGACCTGCGCCACGACGGCGAGATCGTGTGACACCAGGACCAGCGCGAGACCCAACTCGAGCCGAAGGTCGTCGATGAGGTCGAGCACGACGGCCTGGACGGTGACGTCGAGGGCGGTGGTCGCCTCGTCGGCGATGAGCAGTTCGGGCTCCGCGGAGACTGCGATGGCAATCACCACCCGCTGCAGCATCCCGCCCGACAGTTCGTACGGGTACTGCCGATACACCGAGACGGGATCGCGCAGTCCCATCTTCGCGAACAGTTCCACCGCCCGTGACCTGGCGGCGGCGCGCGAGAGTCCCACGGTGGACCGCAGCGCTTCGGCGAGCTGTTCCCCGACTCGAATCGACGGATTCAGGTACGCTGCCGGGTCTTGGAACACCGCCGAGATCCGGGTACCTCTCAGAGGTCGCCAGGCCTTCGCACCAAGCGTGCTGAGTTCGATGCCGTCGAATTCGATCGACCCGGTGGCGATCTCCACTCCGTCGGGCAGGATTCCCAGAATCGCGCTGCACGTCAACGACTTTCCACTGCCCGACTCCCCGACGATGCCGAGAGCGCCGCCTCGGTTCAACGCGAAGTCGACCCCACGGACCAGCTCGGTGCCGTCTCCCAGCGCGATGTGCAGATCGGTCACCGTCAGCACCGGACCACTACGGGTGGTCTCATCGGTGGCGGCAACATCTAAAGTGTCAGACGACATCTGAGGTCAGCTCCTGTTTGTCGTTGGTACGTCGCCGACGAGACGTGGCGGTCGCGTCGCGTAGAGCATCGGCGATGGCGTTGAGTGCCCAGACCGTCACCACGATCAACAGGGCGGGGACCACCGGAGACCAAGGTGACTGGTACAGATACTGAAGGCCGTCTGCGAGCAGCCCGCCCCACGTGGGGTCCGGTGGCACCACCCCGATCCCGAGGAATGTCAGCGACGCAACGATCACAAGGCTGGCGCCGGTCATCGTCGCGAATGTGACCCCCACTGCCGGAAGCACTTTCTTCACCGCGTGGCGCAGCACGATCCACCGGGTGCTCGCGCCCATCAACGCGGCTGCCTCGACGTACTGCGAGTTCGCGACGGTCAGCGCGGCCGCGCGCGTGACGCGGTAGAACGCCGGGGCGATCAGGATTCCGACGGCGAACATCGCCTGTGTCAGGCCGTTCCCGAGCAGCGCTGTCATCGCCACTGCGAACACCAGGAACGGCAACGTGATCAGGGCGTCCATCAGGCGCAACGTGAACCACTCGACGCCGCGGCCGAGGTACACCGAAAGGAATCCCGGGATCACCCCGAGGAGAAACCCCACAAGAACGGACTGCAACGCCGAGATCACGGACACTGTCGATCCGGCGAGGACTCGGCTGAACACGTCACGACCGACACTGTCCGTGCCGAGCCAGTGCTGAGCACTCGGCCCCGAGAGAATCATTGCGCTGTCCTGCTCCAGCGGATCGAATGGTGCCAGCACCGGCCCGAAGACCGCCAGCAGCACGATCAACCCGAGGACGGCGGTCGCCAACTGCGCGGACCGATACCGCAAGATCATGGTGAGCATGTTGTCTTCACTCCCTTCGCTTGGCTGCCGGAGTCAGGGTGCCCAGCACGATGTTGACGACAAGATTGCAGACCAGGACGAACACGATTGCGACCACGAGTGCGCCCTGCACGATCGGTACATCACCCCGCAGAGCGGAATCTGCTGCGAGCCGCCCGAATCCGGGCATCGAGAACATGGTCTCCATCACGACCGCGCCTCCGATCAGGGTAGGGATCTTCATCCCCAAGATGGCCAGTGCCGGCCCGGCCCCGTTGCGCAAGGTGTGGACGAAGAGAATGCGCGTCGGACTGATACCTCGCACCACTGCGCCGACGACGTAATCCTGCTCCAACTCGGAGACCAGTCCGGTGCGGAGCTGCCGAGCGATGTCGGCGACCACGTCCATGCTCAGCGCCACCGCCGGCATGATGATCAACATCAGCCAGCGGCCCGGATCTTCCTCCAGCGGAACGTATCCGGCGGACGGCAACCACCCCAGCCAAACACTGAAGACCAGGATGAGACCGATCGAGATGACGAACGGCGGCAAGGTCGAGACCACGGACGTGTAGGCGGTGACCAGACGGTCGAAAACGCTTCCCCGATACACCGCGGCGAGCAGCCCCAGGCCGACCCCGAACACGATACCGATCACCAGAGCCAGACCGGCGATCGATGCGCTGACGGCCAGCCTCTGCCCAATCAACTCACTGACGGGAATCTTGTTGAACCACGAGACGCCCAGATCCCCGGTGAGCATGCTCGACATCCAGTCGAAGTATTGCTGCCACAGCGGTTTGTCCAATCCGAACTCCGCGTTGATCCTGGCGATCGTTTCCGGCGTGGCCTCATCACCTGCGATTCCGGCGGCCGGATTCATGTCGCTGGCGGCGCCGAGAAGGAAGGTGATCAGGGTCGAGAACAAGAAGACCGGGATGACGATCAACGCCGTGCCCATCACCACGCGCAACATCGAACGCACCGCGCCCGGCCACACCGGGAGGGCCGAGGCTCTCCCGGTGTGGGCGGGTCCGATCGTGGTCGAGGTCATGAGACCGTGACGCCTTCCCAACGGATCTGGGATGGAAGGATGTTGAGATTCTTCAGCGCCGGGTCCGAGACGATGATCCACGGGTTGCTGAACAGGTAGTTGCTCGGCGACTGTTCCACACCCGCCTTCACCGCCGCCCACAGACGAGCCTGGTACTGCGGATCTTCGATCGGTGTTGCACGCACGAGATCGAGAGCCGCGACGAACTCCGGTGAAGCATGTGGGCCACTGAGGTTCATGATTCCCTCGCTGCCGTAGGTGGCGAGCAGGTTCTGAACCGGCGACTCGCGACCGATCGTGCCGTCGGTCGCCAGCTGCGGATTCTTGGCGATGTAGACCTCGCTCTGCCATGTGGATGAGCCCGGAGGCACCACCGCGATGGTGGATTCCACGCCGACCTTCTTCAGCTGCGCTTGAGCGAGTTCGGCTCGGTTGGTGGCCGTGGACTGCGCAGTGATCGTGAGTGACAACTCGCCCGGGCCGTACCCGGCTTCTTGCAGGAGCCGCTTGGTGCGCTCGGGATCGTAGCTCCACAACTTCTCGACCTCGGGGTTGAACGCCGGATTGCCCTCGGGGAAAGGCTGACTGGTGACGCTACCGAGGCCGGCAGTGATCACATCGACAAACGCCTGCCGATCAAACGCGTACCGGAAGGCCTCGACCACTTTCGGGTTGTCGAACGGCGCCTTGTTCAGGTTGATCGACGCATTGTTCGCGGCCAGGGAGGGCGCGACGGTCACGGTGAGGCCGGAGGCCTTCGCTTGTTCGGCCTGCAGTGCGGGCAATGTGGCGAAGTCGATCGAGCCCGACTGTACGGCCGCGACGAGTGTCGCCGGGTCCGGTGCGACACTGAGCTGGAACGTGTCGATATCGATGTTCTCGGCATCCCAGTAATCGGGGTTCTTCTCGAAGTAGGCGTGATCTTCGGCCACGAAGTCGGTGATCTTGAACGGGCCTGCACCAACGGGCCAGACACTCAACTTCTGTGTGTCCGACGCTGCAGCGGGACTCGAGATCGCACCGGTGCGTCCGGCGACCAGATACGGGATCTGGTAGTCCGGTGCCGACAACTTCAGGGTCACCTCGGTCGGGCTGTCCACGACCGCCTCTGTGACACCGGCGAGCTGATCCTTGAGGAACGAATCCTCCTGCGTCTTACCACGGTCGAAGAATGCCTTGACCGCAGTCGCATCGAGCACGGTGCCATCGGTGAAGGTCAGTCCGTCCCGGAGTGTGAATGTCACTTCGGTGCCGGTCTCGTTGTACACCCAACTCTCGGCCAACGACGGCTTCACGTTCCCGTCCTTGTCCACCTGGGTCAGTGATGCGTAGGCGAGGCTGATCGTGTTGATGTCGTTGCCGGTTCGGCTCGTCACCGGATCCCACGACGTGGGGAGGCTGAACGCCCACTTCACCTCGGAACCGCCTGCACTGCTGCTGGTTCCGCCACCGCATGCAGTTGCCATCAGTGCCACGATCAGCCCGAGTACTACGATGCCGGCACTGCGCCGGCTCTTCCTGCTCACTGGATACTCCTGTTGAAAAGAATTGGATGGGATGTGTCAGACGCTGGCGGAGAAGGCGCCGGGAAGTGGTGCGGGGGCAATGCCGTCGCGCGCCGCCACCGTGTGTCGATTCTCGACAAAGGGAAGGCCGAGGTTGCTGCGCAGGGTTGTTCCCTCATAGTCTTGTCGGACGACCCCACGGTCTCGCAGGATCGGCAACACCTCGTCGACGAATCGACGAAACTGCGCGGGATGACCGATGTGGATGTTGATGCCGTCCAGCGCCCTGCCATCGAGCCACCGCTGCAGTTCGTCCGCGATCGTCTCGGCACTGCCGGTGAAGGGTGAGAGCTTCGGCGAGCTGAGCGTCTCCACCGTCTGGCGTAAGGTCAGTCCGCGCTCGGCCGCCAGGTCGGTGATCTTCTTGGCGTTGGTATAGAAACTGCGCTCGGCGAACTTGAGAGCCTGGGTCGGGAACGGTGCATCGAGGTCATACTGCCGGAAGTCGTGCCACCCGAACGGCCTTCCGAGCTCGTTGAGAGACTTGTCGAAGTTGTTGTCCGCCAACTGCGCGGCGCGTTCGATCTCACGTGCATCGGCATCCGTGTCGCCGACCGTCACCGACACACCGGGCAGGATCACGATGTCGTCGGGAGAACGTCCCAGTGCCGACGCCCGGTTCTTGATATCGGCATAGAACGCCGCGCCGACCTCGAAACTCGGTGCATGAGTGAAGATTCCATCGGCGATCCGTGCGCCGAGATCGCGACCCTGTTCGGAGTCCCCGGCCTGGAATATCACCGGTTGCCCCTGCCTGGAACGTTCGATGTTGAGTGGACCGACGACGGAGAAGTACTCACCACGATGATCCAGAGCGTGCAGCTTACCGGGATCGAGGAACTGCTTCGTCTCCTTGTCACGCGGGAATGCGTCGTCCTCGTAGGAATCCCACAGCGCCTTGACCACCTCCACGTGTTCGAGTCCGCGGCCGTATCTGGTTGCGTAGTCGTAGTGTTCTTCGAGGCCGTAGTTTCCGGCCGTGCCCGCATCGCCACTCGTGACGACGTTCCAGCCGGCACGGCCTCGGCTGATGAGGTCCAGCGACGCGAAACGACGGGCCAGGTTGAACGGCTGGTTGAACGACGTGGTCGCGGTGCCGACGAGTCCGATGCTCGTGGTGGCCACCGCCAGTGCCGACAACAGGGTCAGCGGCTCGAGACGGTTCAGGTAGTGCGGAGGCGAATCCGGGGTGATGAACTGGCTGTCGACGATGAAGACGAGATCGAACTTTGCGTCCTCGGCGATGCGCGCATATTTGATGTACCAGTCGATGTCGACACTGGCGTCACCGGGGATCTCCGGGTCCAGCCAGGAGTAGGGATGACCTGGACCACCGGTGGGAGTCAGAACTGCCCCCAGCTTGAGCTGTCGCTTGGTCATGAAGATGCTCCTTATGTGAATGCCGTTGGCGGAGTTATTCACTCGTGTTACATCGGAGTGTATGGAACAAAGAACCCGGTGCAGAGGTTTAGATTCTCCGAGGTTCGAAACATATTTCTATGTTGTGGCGCGGGCGCCAGAACATAGTTCGTCAGTCGAAGAACTCCCGCGTCGACTCGGCGACCGCGGTCGCGACGAGGTCCGCAAGTTGATCGATTCCCTCAGTGTCGTCAGGCAACTGGGTCACTGAAATCCGCAACAGGTTGCGAGCGGTCGGCCCGACGAACGAGCGCGACCCCGCTCCGACCGAAATTCCCTGTCGGGCAAGAGCAACAAGCGCAGCTGTCTCGTCCGAAACCGTCACCCACACCACCAGACTGTTCGCGCCGGCGCGTGCATCGACGCCCCGGGCCACCAATGCGCCGAGAAGTGCGGTGCGCCGCGCGCCGTATCGCTCCTGCGCCGTGCGGACCGCGCGTTCGGCGTCGTCGCTGTCGATCAGGTACGCGAGTGTGTCCTGCAGAATGCGGCTGTTCGATCCGACCCCGTGACTGCGCAGCCTCATCGCCGCTTCGACCAGTTCCCGTGATCCACCCAAAACCGAAGTGCGAACATCGATTCCATACGCCTTGCAGTAGCTACGTATCCGAACGACGCGGTCCGGCAACGCAGCGCCCATCGAGGGCAGCTCGCCCGACTCCAGCGGTCCGATCGAATCATCCTCGAGGATCCATATCCCCGGATGGGCAGCGAGAACCTGCGCGAGCTCGTGGGCTCGTTCGTTCGTCACCACGTGATCGATGGCAAACGGAGCACCCGGCTGGAAGACGAATGCCACTGCACCGGCGGCCAATGCAGCCTCCAACTGATCGGGACAAGGGCCATCGGCGTCTGCGCCGACACCGATCGCATGCAGTCCCAGATCCCGGATCGTGTCCAGCACACCGGGTCCCAGTGGCTCGTCCACAGCGATCGTCGAACCGGGCGGAGCCGATGCCTCGAGCGCGAGCAACAACGCCTCGGTACCACCCCCGGCCGTCGCCCAGAACTGCGGCTCGAATGGCCAACTCTGCTCAACCGCCCGCTGCAGCCGCCGGGTCATCAACTCGCGACCGAACACATTCAGGGTCTCGGCCCCGAGGCTGGAGATCAGAGCATCTGCCAGCGATGGCTGTAAAGCCAGGTCGGGTGCGTTCTGGGCAAGATCGACTCCCCGCCAGTCCGCGATACCCCTCTCCGGAACAGAGTCTCGCGGCGGGAGGACGACTGTCCCACCACGCCGGCGGGTCTGCACAAACCCCTGGTCCTGCAGTTGCGACCACGCTTGGACGATTGCGCCGACGGTCAAGTCGGTCGTCTTGGCCAGCGAGCGAACCGTGGGGAGCCGGTCGCCGACCGCAATCTCGCCTGACCTGATCAATTCGGCAACCGCCTCGGCGAGATTGTTCGTGCGGCCGGCGACGCGCCGACCCAGCCACTCTGGAGCAATCACATCGGATTGAAGCGCACCCGACATCGTCGCCTCCTTCGATTGCTGCAGTGCAGCTCGTGCGACCACCGTTATCCGGCGAGCGCACCGGCCGGGACCCGGGTGATGATCTCAGGCACGCCCGGCAGTCGGAGACGTTCGAGGAACTGCACGATCTCGGCTGCCACAGATCGATGCGCCACGTCGTTGAGGATGTCGTGCCTGCCCTCGTTCACGATCACGACTCGCGCGACGGGCAAGGACTGGGCGAGTCTTTGCACCTCGCCCGCGGGACTGATCGCATCGGCCGAACCATGCACGACCAGCGCAGGAATGGCTGTGGCGGTGAGCGCTTCGGTTGTCACCGGCGCAGCCGGGACGTCGAATGCTCCCCGGTCGAGGTTGTCTCCCGCACCGAGCACCCCTCGATGAACCGGGCATGCCGACCTGATCTCGAGTTCGTCATCCCAGTCCACGGATGTTGCCGCGGCCGTCTCCACGGGAAGGCCGGCAACCACCACACCGGTCACCGCGGGCGTCGATGCTGCGACGGTCAGCGCGTCGGTGGCACCGGAGTCCGAACCCACCACCACGATCGGCAACGACGCGTCCGCCTCGGCAACCGCGCGAAGGGTCGCATCATGACCGGCATCCACCACCCTGACCCGATACCCGTCGAATGCGATGCGGCGAGCAAAACGGCGGTACACCCCGGCATGCTCACCGCGTCCGGCGATGACAATCACCGAACCACGCACCGTTGCTTCCGGTTCCAGCCAGTCGATACTCACAGACGTCCTAACTCCAGGTCGGCCCCGCACGGGGTGTCAGGCAACCATCTCGCGGCTCCTGGGTGGTGGACAAGATTAAGGTTCAGGCCGAACATAATTCGCGAATCGCGCCTTGGAGAGGCTTTTGTTCGGAACATGAACACGGCCAGGCCGATCAGTCGCCGGATCCGGCGAAGAACCCGACCACCTGTTCGGCGACGCGGGGACCGAAGACGGCATCTCCCCTCGCGACCGCGACGATCGTGCGCTGCACGTCGGCCTCGGCTTTCTTGAGGAGGTAGCCGGCCACCCGAGCGGTGGCCGACAACCCGCCGATCCCCGGACTGGCCCCTGGGCAAGAGCACCATCACCCGCCGACCACACCGGCCATCGGTCGGAGGGTGCCAAGATCGCCGAACCGGGTGGGTCATGGGGTGGCGCGCGCCACAATTGGAAAGCAGCCTCCTACCGCCCACACGCACCCAGGAGTCACGGTGACCGACACCCAGGAACGCCGGCCGGATCCACACATCGAGCTCATTCGGACCGACCCGGATCTACCACCGGTCGCGATCATCGATCGCAGTCCGATGACCATCGGAAAACGGCTCACCTTCGCGGTGATCGCCATCATCGGCGCGTGCGCGTGGGCGATCATCGCGTTCGTGCGTGGCGAGTCCGTCAACGCGGTCTGGTTCGTGATCGCCGCGATCTGCACGTACATCATCGGCTATCGGTTCTACGCCCGGCTGATCGAGATGAAGGTGGTACGTCCGCGCGACGACCACGCCACCCCCGCCGAGGTCCTCGACAACGCCCAGGACTACATGCCCACCGATCGCCGGGTGTTGTTCGGCCACCACTTCGCAGCCATCGCCGGGGCCGGGCCGCTGGTGGGGCCGGTGCTGGCGTCACAGATGGGATACCTGCCGGGCACCATCTGGATCATCATCGGCGCCGTGTTCGCCGGATGCGTCCAGGACTATCTGGTGTTGTCGATCTCGACCCGCCGACGAGGCCGAAGCCTCGGCCAGATGGCCCGCGACGAACTCGGGGACGTCGGTGGATTCGCGGCATTGATCGCTGTTTTCGCGATCATGATCATCTTGATCGCGGTGCTGGCACTGGTGGTCGTCAACGCGTTGGCCGACAGTCCCTGGGGCGTCTTCTCGATCGCCATGACCATCCCCATCGCGCTGTTCATGGGCGTGTATCTGCGCTTCCTGCGGCCCGGCCAGGTGTCGGAGGTGTCGCTGATCGGTTTCGTCCTGTTGATACTGGCGATCGTCTCCGGACGCTGGGTCGGTGAATCAGGCTGGGGCCGTGACTTGTTCAGCCTTTCTCCCATGTTCCTGAGCTGGTGCATCATCATCTACGGCTTCGCTGCCGCGGTGCTGCCCGTCTGGCTGCTGCTGGCACCACGCGACTACCTGTCGACCTTCATGAAGGTCGGCACGATCGTGCTACTGGCACTGGGGATCGTGATCGCCCGCCCGGTGATGCAGGCACCGGCGGTCAGCGACTTCGCGAGCAACGGGCAGGGCCCGGCCTTCGCCGGAGCGTTGTTCCCATTCCTGTTCATCACCATTGCGTGCGGCGCACTCTCGGGCTTTCACGCGCTGATCGCGTCGGGGACCACACCGAAGCTGCTCGAAAAGGAAAGCCAGGCCCGGATCATCGGCTATGGCGGCATGCTGACCGAATCGTTTGTGGCGATCATGGCCTTGATCACCGCCTGCATCCTGAACCAGCATCTGTACTTCGCGATGAACGCGCCCGCCGCCGTCACCGGCGGAACCCCGGAGACCGCGGCGGAATACGTCAACGGTCTGCCCGGCCTACGCGGCGACCCGGCCACCGCAGCGCAACTGGAAGAGGCGGCCAGAGCGGTCGGCGAGGAGTCGATCATCTCGAAAACCGGTGGCGCACCGACGCTGGCCATGGGCATGGCAGACACCATGCAGAGCGCGTTCGGCGGAGAATCGTTGCGGTCCTTCTGGTATCACTTCGCAATCATGTTCGAGGCGTTGTTCATCCTGACGACCGTGGACGCCGGGACCCGCGTCGCCCGGTTCATGCTCTCGGACGGCCTGAGCAATGTGAAGGGCGGCAAGCGCTTCAAGGACCCGTCGTGGCGGCCCGGTGCCTGGTTGTGCACCGTGATCGTGGTGGGACTGTGGGGTTCCATCCTGCTGATGGGGGTTACCGACCCCCTCGGCGGCATCAACACCCTGTTCCCCCTGTTCGGCATCGCCAACCAGTTGCTGGCCGCGATCGCATTGACCGTGGTGCTGGTGATCGTGCTCAAACGCGGGCTGTTCAAATGGGCGTGGATACCCGGGGTTCCGCTGGTCTGGGACCTGATCGTGACCATGACCGCGTCGTGGCAGAAGATCTTCTCGAACAACCCGGCCATCGGGTATTGGCAACAGCACCAAGACTTCGTCGAGGCGAAGGATTCCGGCCTGACCGCCTTCAAAACCGCCAAGACATCCGGCGAGATCGATGCCGTGATCCGCAATACGTTCATCCAGGGCACGTTGTCGATCGTCTTCGCGGTGCTCGTCCTGATCGTCGTCATCGCGGCGATATTCGTGTCCACCAAAGCGATTCGCAGTCACGGCCTGCCCACCACCGAGGACGAACCGGTGCAGAGCAAGTTCTTCGCACCGAGCGGGATGATCGCAACGCCGACCGAAAAGGAGGTGCAACGCGAATGGGACGAGTATCGGAAGGAGAAACCGGCACCGCTGCCTCGATGACACGGCGTGGCCTGCGGGCGGTGCGCTGGTATGTGAGATCAGTGATGGGCGACAACGACTATCAGCGCTACGTCGCCCACCACCGTTCGCGGCATCCAGACGCCCCGCCGCTGACCGAGGGTGACTACTGGCGTGCGCGTTACGCTGCGCAGGACAACAATCCGCAGGGCCGCTGTTGCTGATCGCAGGCCGCCACGAGAACCTCGCTCACCGCCACGCGCCCCGGATGTATTGGGGCGGATACGGCGCCTGATCTTTGTCGAGTCCGAGTTCGTGCGCAGCGCGGAGCGGCCAGGCCGGCTCACGCAAGGCGGCACGACCCAGCAGGACCGCGTCGGCGGCTTCGGAGGTGAGAATCTTCTCGGCCTGTCCGGGCTCGGTGATCAGACCGACCGCGGCAGTCGGCAACCCCGAGTGCTCACGAATGATCCGGGCGAACCGGACCTGATAGTCCGGGCCGACCGGGATCTCCGCCGCTACGTTGCCGCCCGACGACGTGTCGATCAGGTCGACGCCCCGGGTCTGGAGAATCCCCGCGAGCTCTGCACTGTCCTCGGGTGTCCAGCCGCCCTCGGTCCAGTCGGTGGCCGAGAGCCGGACGAACAGCGGCTTGTCCGACGGCCACACCCCGCGCACCGCCTCGACGACCTCGATCAGAAAACGGGTGCGTCCGGCGAAGTCGCCGCCGTACACGTCGTCGCGGTGATTGGACAACGGTGAGAGGAACTGGTGGATCAGATAGCCGTGGGCCGCATGGAGTTCGATGACGTCGAACCCGGCCTCGTCGGCGCGGCGGGCGGCCGCGGCGAACGCCTGGACCAGGTTCTCGATCCCGTTGTGGCTCAACGACTCCGGCGTGTCATATCCGTCGAACGCGATCGCCGATGGGGCGCTGGTCACCCATCCGCCGTCGGCAATCGAGATCGATCCACTGGCCTGTGCGAACGGTGCGTACGTGGACGCCTTACGTCCGGCGTGCGCAAGCTGCATCCCGATCACCGACCCCTGGTCGTGGACGAAGTCGACGATCCGGCGCCATGCCGTGGTGTGCCGATTACTCCACATCCCGGCGTCCTGCGGACTGATCCGGCCATCCGCGGTCACGGCCGATGCCTCGGTCATGATGAGACCGAACCCACCGGTCGCGCGGCTGCCCAGATGAACCAGGTGCCAGTCGGTGGGCAGGCCGTCCTCGGCAGAGCAGCTGTACTGACACATCGGCGCCAGCCATGCCCGGTTGGTGATCGTCAGTCCGCGGAGGGTGATCGGCGTGAAGAGCGCAGGGTGGGTCATACGGTCCACAACGACCGTGAGTCCTCATCGATTCCGACGGCCGACAGACGGGTCCAGAGTTGCTGCGCGAGCGATACATCCAGGCCCGCCCCGACGAACTCGTCGCTCCAGATCCGCTTGTCCGACCGGCGCGAGTGCCACCCGATGAAACGACCGACCTGCGCGTCTTCGCTTGTCGCGGCGTACAGGATCGGGAGGGCGCCCTCGTCGGCATCCCGGGAGATGGTCGCGTGGGCGAGCGCCACGACCGTCCGCTGCAGGATGCCGGTTGCCGTGTCGTGCATGGGGGTGGTGCTCACGCCGGGATGTGCGATGAAACTGCGGACAGACGATCCCATCCCTCGCAATCGACGCTCGAGCTCGGTGGCGAAGAGCACCGTCGCAACCTTCGAGCGCACATACGCCCCGCTGGGTGAGTGGTCGTGGCCGAATGTCAGGTCCCCGAAGTCCAGGTCGGCCCGGAAGCGGCGATAGAGATTCGAACCCACGCTGACCACTCGGGCATCGTCACCGCGTTCGAGCAGTGGCAGCAGTTGGTCGGTCAGAACGAAATGTCCGACGACGTTGGTGGCGAAGGTGCTCTCGATGCCGTCCGCGGTGACCACATGCGGCTGGTTCGCGATGCCCGCGTTGAGGACGAGAACGTCCAGCGGGATGTCGTCATCCAGCATCCGGGCAGCGAACGCATCGACTGAGGCCAGGTCGGCCAGATCCAGTTCGTCGACCCGGCAGCGCGCTTCCGGATGTGCAACGCGGATCGCGTCTGCCACCCGTTCGCCTTTGTCGAGGTCACGAACCGCCAACACCACCTCTGCACCGCGTGCGGCGAACTCTCGGGCCACGATCGCACCCAGGCCGCTGCCGGCTCCCGTGACGATCATGCGCCTGCCGGTTTGGTCGGGCATCTGATCCAGCGTCCAGTAGGTGGTTTTCTGGCCCATCACTTCTCCTCCTGGTCGTGGAATCGAGACCGAACTGATTCGGATAATTGATCCGCTTCGACAAACCTAGCAGAAGTGGATAGATCATCCGAATGGATTTTTCCTCCGGTACACTCGGCCTGTGGACGACATCCAGCACGCACATCCGGGCGAAGGCCTCCGCGCCGACGCGGTGCGCAATCGCGACGCGTTGCTGGCCGCGGCCCGTCACTGCCTCGCATGCGGCGATGACACCCTGGCGATGAACGCACTTGCCAAAGACGCCGGGGTCGGGGTCGGGACGGCGTACCGGCACTTCCCCAACCGGCAGGTGCTGCTCGAGGCCCTGGCCGTCGACTCCTTTGACAAGCTGATCGTGATCGCGCGCGAGATCGCCGAGGATCCCGACACGCTGCACGCCTTGGAAGAACTGATCGGATCCGCGATCGAACTCCAGCTCGACGACCCCGGCCTGGCCGCGGTGCTCGCGTCCGAAAGCCCCACCTGCCCGGACACCAAAGAGTTGTTCGGCGAACTGGGACAGCTGATTTCGCAGGTTCTCGCGCGGGGTGTGCAAGAGGGCGCGATCTCGGCCGCGCTCGATGCCGCCGACATCAAACATCTGATCTGCGGCACCACGTTCGCCGTCCGGACCGCCGGCCGCGACTCGCTGAACAACTACGTGCAGGTGCTCGTCAAAGGGCTACGCGCCTAGGTCCACTGTCCGGCATCGACCCCCACCCGGCACGTCATCCGTCCTGAGCCGGGCCCGCGGTCACCGCTTCGATGGCCTCCCACATCTGTTGCGCCAACTCACGATCGAGACCGACGCCCCTGATCTCGTCGCTCCAGATCCGCTTGTCACCCCGACGCAGGTGCCAGCCGATGAACCTGTCGGTCTCGGCGTGCTCACTGGTTGCGGCAAAGAGCAGCGGCAGCACACCTTCCTCCGGCTCGCGCGCCACGGTCGCATGTGCCACCGCCATCGCCGCTCGCGGCAGTACACCGGTCACCGTGTTGTGCATGGGAGTCTTGGTGAAACCCGGATGTCCGACGAAACTCCGTACCGACGAACCACTTTCGCGTAATCGCCTCTCGAGTTCAACAGCGAACAACACCGTTGCCACCTTCGCCCTGACGTAGGCGCCGTGGGGTGAATGATCATGCTCGAAGGTCAGGTCACTGAAGTCGACCTCCATCTTGACCCGGCGGTAGAGGTTGGAGCCCACGCTGACCACCCGCCCGGCGCTCGCCCGGTCGAGGAGCGGCATCAGCTTGCCGGTCAACTCGAAATGTCCGACGACGTCGGCCGCGAAGGTGCTCTCGATACCGTCCGCGGTGAGGAGGTGCGGCTGATTGCCGACTCCCGCATTGAGGATCAGGCCATCAATCGGCTCGTCCAGGGCGGCCATGTGTTCGGCGAAGGCGCGCACCGACTGCAGGTCGGTCAGCTCGATCTCCCCGACCTGAACCCGGGCGTCGGACCGCACGGTCCGGATCTTGTCCACCACCCGACACCCTTTTGCGACGTCGCGTACCGCCACGACGACATCGGCCCCGCGTTTCGCGAACTCCCGGGCCATGATCGCGCCGAGCCCGCTGCTCGCACCCGTGATGATCACCCGTCGCCCACTCTGGTCCGGCATCGCTTGCAGATTCCAGTGGAAGTACCTGTCGGCCATCGGTAAACCTCCAGACCTCCGATGAACAATCCGGTGCACTTCGAATGTAGCCCGCGCGAAAGTTGTCGCCGGCAAAGTCGCGATTTGCCGACGATGGAGGTGTCGCGCCTCAGCACCGACGCATCACTCCTCAGCACATCGCTGCAGTGGGGCCCGGTTCAGCCGACCCGGTTGAGCGACAGCTGGCGGGTGACCACCTCGACGATCCGGTCCGGTGACGCATTCAGGCCGCCGGAGACCCATTCGGCGGTCAGTTCCGCGATACCGCCGACCAGCAAAAGTGCCAACGGCCGGCGGTCCTGCACCGGGACCGCGTCGTCACCGAAGATCTCCGGAATCCTGGCCGCCAGCAGCCCGGCGAATTCGTTGACGATGGCGCGGCGGTGTTCGCGGGTGGCGGCCAGGCCCAGCGACTCGGTGAGCACCACTCGCCCCTTGCGCTGATCCTCGGTCATGATGGCGATGAAAGCGCTTATCGCCGAACGGATCTGTTGCTCAGGCGCGGCGTCCGGGTCGTCGGCCAATGCGTCCAGGACCGCCGCGCGGACCTCGGCAGCGAGCTCGTCGAGCAGATCGCTCATCAACGCATCGAGCCCGCTGAAGCTCTCATAGAAGTACCGTTCGCTCAACCCCGCCGACCGGCAGACCGCGGTCATCGTCGCCCGTTCCGCCCCGACGGAAGAAACGACCTCCAACGCGGCATCGAGCAATTGCCTGCGCCGGCGGCTCACCCGCTCATGTGCGCTTGCGCCACCGTACTTCCGCTCTGAGACCGCCACCGCACCATGTTGACACCCGCCTCGATGTGATGCACGCTACGTTATCAGGAAGACACGCCTGTCAGATAGAAAGTGATCCAGATGGCCCACAAAACCTCACCCGCGCCGGTCGGCGCCACACCCATCACCGGCGGTCGGAGCGTGCCTTTCATCGGGGACGCCTTTGCCTATTTCCGCCGACCCCTGGAGTTGATGGACAACCGGTACCGAACCGGCGGTCCGGTGTCGGAGCTCTCGTTCCTGGGCCAGAAATGGGCGCTGATACTCGGCCCTGACGCACTCGGGGAAGCCCTGATCAACCGGGACTGCGCACTGGTCAACGGGGCCGGTTGGCGCACCCTGATCGGCCCGTTCTTCGACCGCGGCCTGATGTTGCTCGACGGCGACGAACACCGCAGCCACCGACGCATCCTGGCGAAGGCGTTCACGCGGGAGCGGTTGGCGGCCTACACCGAACTGATGCAGCCGACGATCGCCGAACACGTACGCACCTTGCCTGCGTCGAACGACCACCTGGCATATCCGGCACTCAAGGAACTCACCCTAGACATCGCGACCGAACTGTTCATGGGTGGCGCCGAGGGCCTGGCGCCCGGTGAGATCGACCGCGTCAATCGATCGTTCATCGGTTGCGTCCAGGCCGCGACCTCGATCGTGCGCTACCCGCTCCCCTTCACCCGCTGGCGCCGGGGCGTCCGCGGACGGGCCACACTCGAGGCATTCTTCGAGCGGTATCTGCCCGCCCGGCGAGAAGGCATGGGCGACGACGTGTTCAGCGTGTTGTGCCGGGTGGAGGCCGATGGCGAGCGGTTGTCGGAGCGCGACGTCATCAATCACATGATCTTCCTGATGATGGCCGCCCACGACACGTCCACCAGCACGTTGAGCACGGTCCTGTTCGAACTGGGAAAGCACCCGGAGTGGCAAGAACGTTGTCGCCAGGAATCGCTGGCGCTCCAGACCGACTCCCCCACTCCGGACCAACTCGGCGAGCTGTATTCGGCGACGCTCGTGATCAAGGAATGCCAACGGCTGATCACCCCGGTCCCGGTGATCGTGCGGCGAGCCCGCGCCGATACCACCATCGCGGGCCGGCACATCCCGAAGGACACCCCGGTCGCACTCGGACTGCATCACAACCACCACCTGCCCGAACTGTGGAGCAACCCGGAGCGGTTCGATCCCGACCGTTTTTCGGACGAGCGCCAAGAGGACAAAGTGCACAAGTTCGCCTGGAACCCGTTCGGCGGTGGCGCCCATCGGTGCCTCGGACAGGTCTTCTCAGATCTGGAGGTGCGGTCGGTGCTGCACCACTACCTGCTGAACTTCCGCTGGACCGTTCCCGCGGACAGGACCGCACAACTCAGCTGGTTCTCACTGCCCTATCCGACCGACGGCATGCCGATCGACCTGCGCCGGATCAGCTGATCAGGAGCGGTCTGCGGTCGAGGTAATCGCGAGATCGGCCAGGAAGTTCTCGGCGAGGGCTCGGACCCGCGCCCACTCCGGCGCCGATTCGAGCGCATCGAAGGCCACCAGGTGGGAGTTCTCCGGGGATGAGATCTCCGCGAGGAGTCGATCGAGCGACGCCAGATCGCGACCACAGGCCTCGCTGAGCCCCCACGGCATCGAGGTGGTGAGCTCGGAGAATTGCAGGGGAAGTTCGTCGACACCGACATCGAGACGCTCGAGGAACGCGAGCTGATCGGCCGCCGGCGACGCCAGGCGGCGGATGACCGAGACCAGCGCTCTCGTCCGCAGTTCGCCCCCGGTCAGGTCTACCGATTCCGGTCGCCGACCATCGCGGCCACTGTCCTCGATACGCGGCAGCGCATCAAGGCCCTGTGGGCCGTCCCCTTCGAACATTCGCGACCATCCCCCGGCGGTTGGTGATCCCTCAGATGAATTAGCTATTCGATGCATTCTTTACCAAAGTGTGCCATCTTGTCACCCGCTCGGCGAGGGGGGTCACCCAAAGACACACAGATCTCGGAATTCGCACGTTTGGATCACGGCCCGGCCTCTTCGGGCGTCGCAAACCCTCAAGTCCAGGTTAAGACTTATATGTTTGCCGGGACCTGCGCCATCGGCGCACTGAAGAGGAGCACCATGCACAAGCCCGGGCACATCTGTATCTCGATTCGCGCTCGGCACGCCGTGGTCGTTGCGATCGCGGCCCTTGTCGCACTGGTGTTGATGCCGGTGTCGCCGGCGGACGCACAATCGATCGTCCGGCCGGTGGCCGCGGATCCGAGCGTGATCCGCGGCGATGACGGGCGCTACTACATGTATGCCACCGCCGACGACTGGGGCGACGGCCAGGGCGCACGCAACATGACGATGTTCACCTCGTTCGACCTCGTCGACTGGGCATACGTCGGCGATGTCTTCCCCACTGCCCCCGAGTGGCATCCGGCAGGCAATCTGGGCTGGGCCCCGTCGATCCACAAATCGGCCGGCACCTACACCCTGTACTACTCGCTGTACGACGTGAGCAATCCGTGTATCGGGATGGCGACCTCGACATCCCCGATCGGACCGTGGGCCGATCTCGGGCGTCCCGTGTTCTGTGCGAACGATGTCGGGATCAAGGGCACCATCGACCCGTTCCTGTGGGATGACGGAACATCGAAGACACTGTTCGTCGGTAACTTCCACGGGGTCTACGGGGTTCCGCTCAGCGCCGACGGGACCGCACCGGCGGGCCCGCCCGTCAAGGTCGCCGACGAGCGCTTCGAAGGTCCCGAGATCGTCCTGCGCGACGGCTACTACTACCTCTTCGTCTCGGCGGGCAATTGCTGTAACGGGCCCGACACGGCGTACCGGGTGCTGGCCGGACGCTCCCGGGCACTGACGGGACCATTCCTCGATCGCAAGGGTGACGACCTCAACGCCGGCGGCGGCGCCCTGGTGCTGGCGGGCAACCAGGAGTGGGCCGGCCCCGGACACAACACCGTGGTCACCGACGATGGCGGCACCGACTGGATGGTCTACCACGCAGTTCCGCGCTCGGACCTCGAACTGCCCGGTGGCGCTCAGCGTCGGGAGGCGATGATCGACCGCCTCGTGTGGGCGAACGGATGGCCCGAGCTCGGCGACGGTTCACCCAACTCCACCGGGCCGGCGTCGCCCGACGTCGAACTCCCTGTCCGCGTGACACTCACACCGGAAACCCCCACCACACTCCCCGAGGCCGGTGGTCCGGTCAACGCCAAGCTGATGATCACCGCCCCGGCCGACCATGCCTACACCGGGCAGGTCTGGGTCGACGTCCTGATGCCGGACGGCAGCACCGCCACAACGATTCTCGGCGCCGAGACCATCGACGTCCCGGCCGGACAGACGATCGAAAAGGTCGTCTCCTATACGGTGCCCGGGGAGTCCCCCGGCGGCGTCTACGGCATGTTCGGCTTTGCCGGACCGACCATCGAGGCGCCTGCGGAAATGGGGACGATCACCGTGGTGAAAGACGGACCGGCCCTGCCTCCGAACCCCGGCGGGACGAACCCCGCACTCGCCTGAAGGCGAGGCTCAAGCGGGCTGCGGCGCCTCGGCATGTAGGCGCCGCGCGATCGCATCGAGCAACTCCTGGACATCGGCGTCGTCGCCACCCGGATAGTTGGCGACGAACTCGGTAAGGCGTTGTCGCTGTGCGTCCAACAGCCGCTGGGCCTCCTTCACACCCTCCGGGGTGATCAGTGCCATCCCGTGGCTGACGGTGATGAGCCCCCGTGCCTCGAGCTGCCGCGCGGTCTCCTCGACCTTGGGCAGCGGGGTGTGCGAGGCCTCGGACATCGACCGGAGCTCGCGGGTGCCCTCCTCGGCGACCCTGCTGACCATCCACGCCTCCCCACGCGACAACGGGCTGTCCGCGGTGTCGACCACCAGCTCCCAGGCTCTGAGCTTGTCTTCGCGGGCCAGGGTGCGCCAGATCTGAAGGCGCAACTCCTCCAGCGACGACCTCCCACCGGCCATGCCGAATGACGTTCCGACGTCGGGCATCTTGGTGACCTCACGCAGTGGTACCTCGGGCAGCAGCCACGAGAGCGCAAAGGCCAGGGCACCGATCGGAACGGCAACGAGGAACACCACCCCGAACGTGTCGGCGTAGTTGTTCAAGAACCACTCCTCGACACCCGACGGACAGGTGCGCACCGTGGCCGGCGACGCCTCCAGAACATCGGGCGAACATCGACCCAGGGCACCGGCGGGCGGCGAGGTCCCGGAGAGCTCCGAACTCAATCGAGCATTGAAGACCGCACCGAATACAGCCACACCGACCGCTGAGCCGATCGTGCGGAAGAAGGTCGCGCCGCTGGTCCCGGTTCCGAGGTCCCGGAACTCCACCCCGTTCTGCACGGCGAGGATCAAGACCTGCATCACCATGCCCAGGCCGGTGCCCAGAACGAACAGGGACAGCGCGATCGCGACGTCCGATGTCGAACGGTCCATCATGGACAGCAGGTACAGACCGACCGTGAAGATCGCGGTGCCGAGGATCGGGTACAGCTTGTAGCGCCCCGTCCTGCTGATGAGCTGGCCACTGCCGATCGAGGTGATCAACATTCCGACCATCATCGGGATCATGTTCAGGCCCGACTCGGTCGGTGATTCCCCGCGAACGTTCTGCAGGAACAACGGCATGAAGGTGATGGCACCGAACATCGCAAATCCGACCACGAAGCTGACCGACGAGGCCACTGCGAACACCCGGTTTGTCAACAGCCGCAACGGGATCACGGGCTCTTCCGCGCGCTGTTCGACAAAAACGAACGCGACAACACAGACCACTCCGAAAGCGCTCAGGCCCAGCACCCGCACCGACGACCAACCCCAGGTGTCGCCGAAACTGGTCACCAGCACGATGGAGGTCGCGGCACACGCGAGCAGGAACACCCCGATGTAGTCGATCTTCGGCTTGGCCTGCGCCGACGTGTTCGGCAGCACGAAGAAGACCGCCACCAACGCGATCGCCCCGATCGGCAGGTTGACGTAGAAGACCCACCGCCAGCTGAGACTGTCGACGAAGTAGCCACCGAGCAACGGTCCGGCGACGCTGGCCAATCCGAAAACCGCGCCGAACATACCCTGATAGCGGCCGCGCTCACGCGCGGACACCACATCACCGATGATCGCCTGCGCCAGCACGATCAGGCCGCCACCTCCGACGCCCTGCAATGCCCGGAAACCGATCAACTGCCACATGGAACCGGCGAGGCCACACAGTGCCGAACCGACCAGGAAGATCACCACACAGAGGATGAAGAGTGGCTTACGGCCGAGGAGATCTCCGAGCTTGCCCCACAGCGGTGTCGTCACCGTGGTGGCGAGCATGTAAGCGGTGACCACCCAGGTGATGTGCTCGGCACCACCGAGGTCACCGACGATCGTCGGCAGGGCCGTCGACACGATGGTCTGATCGAGAGCGGCCAAGAGCATCGCCAACATCAGTCCGCCGAAGATCGCGTAGATCTTCCGCTTCTCTAGTTCACCCGCGGGCGCACCGGTGTCCGCACTCTTGGCTTCGGTCATGATCCGGTCCTGTCCTCGTCGACCCGGGATTGACCTTTCGAGTCTCGCAGGAACCCGCTGCGCATATGCGGGAAAACGATTTCACCTCTTTGCGCCTATGCCCCGGCGGGCATCCAGGTCCGGGCTGCCACAACCAGTGCCTTGATGCCGATCGACATCGTGGGTTCGATGACCGGAGCGTAGTGCGGCGAGTGGTTGGACGGCACTTTCAGCAACGCGGGGTCTGTCATGTCGCCCGTCGTGAACAACGACGGATCGGCGCCCCCGAGCAGCCAATAGGACAGCGGCGCACCCGAACTGGTGGCGAAGATCCCCACATCCTCGCTGCCCGCACCCGCACCCGGGTCGAGAATGTTGCTTTCTCCCAGCCAGCCGGCGAAGACGTCGAGGGTCTTACCCAGCGCTTCGGCGTCGTTGGTGACGACGGGGAATCGTTCGATCTCCGTGATCGTCGGTTCCTGCGGAGCACCGGCGGCGGCCGCCTCACCTTTGACGATGCGGTCAACACTGTCGAGAACGCGCTGTCGCACCTGCGGGGTGTATGACCGGATGTTCAATTGCAGTTCGGCGTCGCCGGGGATGACGTTCGCGGCATCGCCGGAGTGAATGGATCCGACGGTCAGGACTGCGGTGGCAGTACTCGGGATCTCCCTGGAGATGATGGTCTGCAACCGCAGCACCGTTGCGGCGGCAAGGACCACGGGATCGACGGACGCCTCCGGCATCGACCCATGGGCGCCTTTGCCGACGAGATGGACACGGAGCGAATCCGACCCGGCGTACGACGCCCCGGCGTGGCCGGCGATCTTTCCGGCCGGCAGCGGCGAGACATGCTGGCCGAGTACCACATCGGGCTTTGGAAAGCGGCCGAAGATCCCGTCGTCGATCATGGCCTGCGCGCCGGCACCGAGTTCTTCGGCCGGCTGGAAGACCAGTAGCAAAGTACCGCGCCAGGTGTCGGTTCCGGTGGACAGGACCTGCGCCGCGCCGAGCAGGCAGGTCGTGTGCAGATCGTGCCCACATGCATGCGCGACCGGAACGGTCTTGCCGTTCTGGTCGGTGGCGGTCACGGTGCTCGCGTAATCCAGTCCGGTGTCTTCTCTGACCGGCAACGCGTCCATGTCGGCCCGCAGCAGGGCCACCGGGCCGGACCCGTTCTTCAGCACTCCGACGACTCCGGTCCCACCCACACCGGTAGTGACCTCGAAGCCCAAGGCAGTGAGCCGATCTGCCACGATCTTTGCGGTGCGATGCTCCTGGAATCCGAGTTCTGGATGACCATGGATGTCCTTGTACAAATCCTGCAGCGCCGGATCGATCTTGATGTCGTCTTGAATGGCCATGGGGATGAGTCCTCCCTGATTGCCCGACCGCGGGTGTCACCCGGCGCCGTCGGCAGCGGCCTTTGCCACCACCCAGACTCCGTGAAACAACCCTACGACCCGCGGGAGCGCCGGGAACCCTTATCAGAGAAACCCGCCCCACCCGATCTCACGTCCGGTATGTACTGATCAGAAGCCATGCGGGACAGACCGTTTGCCCCGAATGCACCAGATTGATCTGCGCGCAGCGGAATCGAATCAGCTTCACCGGAACCAAATCAACGGGCGGCAAGGCGGTGGCCGGATCTTTTCGAAGATTGTCGTTTCAGCCAATGGTGTGGCCATCCCGCCGGTTGCACACTGTCAATCATGAGCGCCGAAGTCTTCGAAATCGTCCTGGCAACAGCCATATTCGCGCTGGTCGCGGCGACGATCATCTCGCTCGCCATCAGCACGGTCCGGCAGCCGCCACCCGCGGAGGTCGTCAGCGAATCACCAGATCAGAGGTTGTCGCACTCAAGGTGATCGGCGCGATCGACTTGCCGCGCATCCACGAGTTCACGAACTGTGCCAACTCCGGATCATCGGTGCGCTGCAGATATGCCACCTGCGGGATTTCGACCGCACCGATGAGATGGCGCGGCGTCGACGTCAGGCCCACGTGTCCCGGCGTCATCCGCATGCCGTCCGCGGTGTGCAACTGCACCGGTATCCGGCTGCCCGCCCCGGTGATCACAACGGCGTCGCGAGTGGTCGCCGCGGGATCGAAGTTCGCGACCTCCAACCGGTACCCGGACGGTCCGGCGTGTAATCCCACCGCCTCGAGCAGCCGCGGGTCGACCACGCTGTAGGGCAGCCCGATGTCGATGAGTGTCTGACCATCGACCGCGGCGTCCCGCGACGGCAGTGATGCCGACAGGTTCCACGGTTTGGGCGGAGCCAGTGTCTCGGCGGAGCGATCGGTCGCAGAGTTCTCCACCATGCCGCCCTGCAGCGGCGAATCCGTGGGCACGAACGTCCAAGCCGGGGCGTGGATGTCCTTACGCCAGAAGCCGGTACGACCATCGTCGCGGCCTTCGACCCGCAGCTCGCGCTTCTCGACCCCCGGTCCGGTGGAGATCACCGTGATGCTGGAGGCGATCTCACCCGGAATTTTCGGCTGGCGCGTCCAGTCCGGCGCGGGTAACTGCACCGCCGCCGTCGAACGATCCCAGGTCTCCTGGTTGAGGTCCGTCGCACTCGGTTTACCGGTCTGCGGCTCCCAGCTGTAGCGAAAGAACACCGAGTCCGACCCGGATGAGTCGAAATCGAAAGTCCGGGTGTACATGTCGCCATAACGGTTCATCACGAAGGTGGTGGACGCCGCCGCCGACAGCGACACCGATCGGAAGCGCCCACCCAGCGGGCCACCGATCTCGTAGCTGTTGTCGTTGGGCAGCCACGGGTCGGCGTAGGTGATGCGGCTGCCGTCGCCGGTGAGCGCCGGGATCATCGTCATCTTGGCCTGACCACTGGGATGCACGCGGCCGGCGATGTCTGCGTACTCGCCGTTCGCGGTCGGCGAGGTGACACTGAGCGCCCACCCGCCGGTGCGTGTGTCGGGCAGCGTACGACCGGGCCCCAGCCACAGCAACGCGCCCCACCCCGACGTCCAGTTCCACGACAACGGTGACTGGGTGACGTTGTCCATGGTGTAGATCCACCCGGCACGATCAATCCCGACGAGTTCGTCGTCGTCGAGTGAGATGGCGGTGATCGCGCCGTTCAGGCACGACGGCAATCGGACGATCCGCCAGGGCGCACCGCCCTCCCGCGGCCGGGTGAGCAGCTCCCCGTCGACGAGGACGAACTCCCAGTAGTGGTTGAACTGGGTGCGTTCAGTGCGCAGATCGACACGAGCAGGTGCATTCGCGCCGCGGTACGTGGCAAAGGTGTCCAGCCCGGTGCGATCCCCCGTGGACGGAGCCCCCGGTGGCAGCTGCGCAGTCCCGAATGGGACACATCCCGCGGGCCCGGCGCCGGCGACCGGCGAGGCGATGGCGGTGGCCGTGCCGACGACTGTCATGAGCGCGACAACAACCCCGGCACATCGAAGGTTGATGCGGCGGGCCAGAGAAGACTGCATGCACGGACTATGCCATGGGCCACCGGTGCTACCGCCCAGTTGTCTGGACGGTAGCACCGTGCTTTCACACTATGGAGTTGTAAAGGATGCATGCGCGGTCCCGAAAGATCTCGGGTGCGCTGGAGTGGAGAGTCGGTTGAGTCAGGCGGCGAGGGTCAGGGTGCGTCGGTTGTAGGCCGGTAGGGGTCTTCGCTGGGGGTCGATGTCAGCGGGCGGGATCATCCACGGGTGCCCGTCGGAGCCCATGATCACGTCCCAGCCGGTGTTGTGAACGGCCATATGGCAGGTCCGGCAGAGCAGGCACCCGTTCTCCAGAGTGGTCGCACCGCCGTCCACGAAGTGCACGATGTGGTGACAGTCCGACCAGCTGGCATGACCACCACATTTCACACAGCAGACGTCGCGGATGATGATGGCTTTGCGGACCAGACCGGTGAACAACCGTTTCGGCGGACTCAGATCAACCGGCACCTCCTGCCCATCGAGAATGATCGGGGTGATCGCCGAATCACACGCCAACATTGCGGCGGTCGCCTCAGTCACCGGACCCATCCACGGCAGGGTGGCGGCCTCGGGATGATCGGCAGGAACGGTGACCATCACCTCGGTGCGAGGCGCTGACACCAACGTTTGCCCACCACCGCCGCAGTCCAACAGTTGATGCAGCGCATCCGCGCGACGTTGGGTCGGGGAACGCGGATCATCCGAGCCATCGGGTTCGGAACGGGCCCGGGACCACCGGTCCAACGCCGAGTGCAACTTTTCTCCGATGACAGCATCCACATCGAACGTGCCGACACAGCGGCCCTCACGAACTTTGTATTCGAGACTGTTCAGCGACCGGTCTTCGGCCGGCGGCGGCCCACCGGTGTCTTTGGCGATCTCGTTGCCCAGCGCTCGGGCGGCGGCGCTGATCTCTGCCGGTGGCGCCCCGGGAGATGGCGTGGTTCAACAGTTTCCGCTCGAACCCGATCTTCTGCTCGGCGGTGACCGGATCCTCGGACCGCCCGACCACATGCGCCACACCCTTGACCACCGCGTCCACGTGTTCGGATGACAAGAACCCGTCGCGCGAATATCCGGCCGTACGATCCAGGCCGGCCAAGCCAGACCCGATCCGCAGCCACCGATGTGCGGATGCCGGCGCCGCACCATTGGCCTGCAACAACTTTGACGTCGTCGACCCCGCCTTGCGGGCAATACCCGACTCGTCGATCACCGCCGCACACACCGCCAACTGATGCTCAGCAGTGTTGCGCAGCGTGATCAGATCTTTCACCACCCCCAACACCGCGTCCGCGTCATCGGGTATCAGCAGGTCAACGATATCGTCGACCATCTCGAGTATTCGCATGGCACAGCACCTTCCAGCGGGAACACGAACCGGGAACGTCGACCGGAGTGTGTCTGCGGGGAAGGCGTCAGATACGTGGGGCGTGTGGCCGATTGACTCCACCGTACCGGCTCGAACGCATGTTCGCAAGGAAATGGTCGGTGAAACCCGCTGATCACCAACGCATTTAGATAGTTTACGAAGCAACTCGAACTACCGCCAGTTCAGATCACCGGATCAACGACGCCACTGATACCGGATCTTCGGCCGCCCGGCGTTGCCATAATCGGTGTGGCGCACCAACGTTCCTTCTTCAGCCAGCCTCTCGAGGTAACGCCATGCCGTCACCCGCGATACCCCCACACTCTTGGCCGCGTCGGAGGCAGTGATGCCGCCGACGGTGTCGCGGACAACTTTTGCAATCTGGTCGGTGGTACCCGGCGCAGCGCCCTTCCGCGCGGCGGACCGGTCTGGGCCCGTGCGCAATTCGGCGAAGGCCCGGTCCACCTCGGCTTGGCTGGCGGCGTCGGTACCGGCAGGGAGAGCCTCGCGGTACCGCCGGTAGCGCTCGAGTCGATCGCGAAACGCCGCGAAGGTGAACGGCTTCAGCAGATATGCCAGCGCCCCATTGGCGACCGCGGCGCGCACGATCTCCAGGTCGCGTTCCGACGTGATCGCGATGATGTCGGGCGCTGGGCGCAGGCCCGACAACGCAGACGCGAGATCGATACCGGTGGCGTCGGGCAAGCCGATGTCGAGCAGCACCAGGTCGATCGGGGCTCCACTGGCCGATGCCGCGACGGCAGCCTGCATTGCCTCCCGGGCTGTATGGACCTGCGCAGCCGCGGTGAAGCCGGGGATTCTCCCTAGATAGGCGCTATGAGCCTCGGCGATCAATGGTTCGTCTTCGACGATGAGCACATTGATCATCGCGACTCCTTGCCGATGCGCACCGTCACCACCGAACCGTATGTCATCTCCGCGGTGAGTCTGCCGTGGTGTCGAGCGACGACCTGGGCGACCAGCGCCAGACCCAGACCACGCCGCCCGTGCTCACTCCCGGCCTTCGTCGAATAGCCGCGCGCCGTCGCTCTGGAGAACTCCGCAGGGTCCATCCCGGGGCCGCTGTCGGCGACCTGGATCAGCAAGTCGTCCCCGTCCAGTCGTACCGTGACCTCCACCCACGGGTCCTCGCGGTCGCACGCGTCGAGAGCGTTGTCGATCAAATTTCCGACGACGGTGACCAGTTCCAGGCCTGACAGCGGCACTTCCTCTGTGTTCGAGGACAATTCGGTGTCGTCGGTGACAGTCAGGCCGATGCCACGTTCGTCGGCCTGGGCGCTCTTGCCGAGCAACAGCGCCGCGAGAGCAGGGTCGCCGACGGCTCCGGACAGGCGGTCGACGAGACGTTGGGACAGTTCCAACTCGGTGGTTGCGAACTTCACGGCCTCATCGCCGCGCCCCATCTCGACGAGCGTCACGATGGTGTGCAATCGGTTCGCGGATTCGTGGGCCTGGGAGCGCAGCGATTCGGCAAACACCTTCATCGAGTCGAGTTCACCCAGCGCACCCTGTAACTCGGTGCGGTCCCGGATGGTCACGACCTCGGTGTCGGGAGACCGCTCACCGGGTACGTGAGAACGGTTCACCACGAGCACCCGGTCGCCGGTGACATGAACCTCATCGCGCGCACCGGGAGAGTAGGAGCGCAGGAACAGCGGCAGGGACTCTGTGTCGATCTCGCCCGACGGTAGTGCCAGCAGGCGCCGGGCCTCGTCGTTCACCAACGCGACACCACGCCGGTCGAGCACGATCAGTCCCTCCGAGACCGAGTGCAGGATCGCGTCGTGGTGCTCGTACATCACTTGGAGTTCGGTCGGTCCGAGGCCGTGGGTCTGCCGGAGCAACCGTCGCCCGATCGCCCAGATCCCGATCAGTGACACCCCCAATGCGGCGAGCGCGACCAGGATGATCTGCGGAAGCTCGTCCCGCCAGCGCTGCCCGAGGGTTTGCTGGGTGATACCCGCCGACACCAGGCCGATGATTTC
Source organism: Williamsia sp. z71 (assembly GCF_059553375.1). Lineage (NCBI taxonomy): Bacteria > Bacillati > Actinomycetota > Actinomycetes > Mycobacteriales > Nocardiaceae > Williamsia > Williamsia sp. z71. The sequence continues at coordinate 160,783 of NZ_JCANWX010000002.1, read as the reverse complement.
CCCCGATGACGAACGGACCGGGGCCACCGCCCTGACGGAGGGCCCGAGGGTCCCGGTGTAGACCTCGGTGAAGGTTCGGCCTTCCAGTGCCGGTTCGATGGTGCCCAGGTAGTCCTGGCCGATAAGGGCCGGGTTGGTGTGGGTGAAGCGGGTCCGATCGGGCGCCATGATCGTGATGAACTCGATCCCGGTGTCCTCGCGAATGCGCTCGGTCACCGGTTGCAGGATCTGCGCCGCGGTACCGGATTCGATGGCTGATGCCGTCGAGGACGACTGCGCCAGGGTACTGGCGATACCGAGGACCTGCTGGCGCGCTGCCGAGTCACTGTCACGGCGGGCGTCGAGGAAAGCCAGTGCACTCCCCGCGAGCACGATCACCGCGACCACAACGAGTTGCAACACAATGGCCTGACCTGCCAGGGAGCGTGGCACCAATCTCGTCATCGACCTCTCCGCCTGAACGAAATGAACTTAATAGTGACCTCGCTCACTTTGGCGAACACCATTCTTTCAGACCCCGTTCCTCACTCCTTCACAAAGGAAGTCGATCATGACAACGACAGAAGACCGTCCGACACAAGAGCAGCCACCGGCTCCCAAGCGGCGTGACCGGACACATTGGTTGTACATCGCGGTGATCGTCGCGGTGTTCGCCGGTGTCATCGTCGGATTCGTCGCTCCCGGTGTGGGCGAGGACCTCGGTGTTCTGGGCACCATGTTCGTGAGCCTGATCAAGATGATGATCAGCCCGGTCATCTTCTGCACCATCGTCCTGGGCATCGGCTCGGTGCGGGCGGCCGCAACGGTCGGCAAAGTGGGCGGCCTGGCGTTCGGCTACTTCCTTCTGATGTCGACGGTGGCGCTGGCCATCGGGCTCGTGGTGGGCAATCTGCTCAGCCCCGGCAGCGGGCTCACGATCGATCCGTCCAAGATGGGCACCGGCGCAGAACTCGCCGACAAGGCCCACGAAGCCGGCGGCACGATGGACTTCCTCCAGTCGATCATCCCGACCTCGATGCTGTCGGCACTGACCGAGGGCAGCGTCCTGCAGACCCTCTTCATCGCTCTGCTGGTCGGCTTCGCCATCCAGGCTCTCCCCACCAAGAGCGGTGACCCGATCCTGCGGGCGATCGAGCTGATCCAGAAGGTCGTGTTCAAGGTTCTCGGCATGATCCTGTGGCTCGCCCCGATCGGCGCATTCGGTGCCATCGCCAATGTGGTCGGCCAGACCGGTTGGAGCGCCATCACCGAACTGCTGACCCTGATGCTCGGCTTCTACGTGACCTGCGCGATCTTCGTCTTCGTGATCCTCGGTCTGCTGCTGCGCCTGGTGTCCGGCGTCTCGATCTTCCAGCTGGTGCGTTACCTGGCCCGCGAGTACCTGTTGATCTTCGCCACCTCGTCGTCCGAGTCGGCCCTGCCGCGGTTGATCGCCAAGATGGAACATCTGGGTGTCCAGCGCACCACCGTCGGTGTGGTTGTCCCGACCGGATACTCGTTCAACCTCGACGGCACCGCGATCTACCTGACGATGGCATCGCTGTTCGTCGCCGAAGCGATGGGTGACCCACTCGCCCTCGGTGAGCAGATCTCGCTGCTGGTGTTCATGATCGTCGCCTCCAAGGGCGCAGCCGGGGTCAGTGGCGCCGGACTGGCCACCCTCGCCGGTGGCCTGCAGAGCCACCGTCCCGAACTCCTCGACGGGGTGGGTCTGATCGTCGGCATCGACCGGTTCATGTCCGAGGCCCGTGCGGTCACCAATTTCTCCGGCAATGCCGTCGCAACGATGCTCGTCGGCTCCTGGACGAAGACTGTCGACATGGACAAGGTCAACAATGTTCTCGCCGGCAAGGATCCCTTCGACGAGTTGTCCATGGTCGACGACGGAGACGACCGCTGGGACAAGACCGAGGACGCGAGCACTCCGAAAACGGCCGTCACCGCCTAGAGCGACCGACACTGCGCCGCGGCTCCCCCGGGAGCCGCGGCGCAGAACCAATCCCCCTCTCCCCCAACACCATCCGCACATTCTTTTCTCGACCGCGTTCATTCCGGGGGCCATCCGCTCCGCTTGGGTTCAGGTGCTCCAGTTTGCACCAGGAACACCTGCGGGCGACCGGAGCGAATTCTGGAGATGGTTTCGGCACTATCCCCAAATCTGTTGCGGCGAAGTAGAAGTGGCTCCGAATACCGGTGTGCCATGTGTGCCAGATCACCGGCACGTTCGCATGTACAGTGGACCTGTTGGGATCTTCTCAGCCAGCACGCCTTAAATGCTCGTCTACGGGTTCCGCAGTGAGCCAGACGCGTAAAACCGCATCCGACAACGTCGAGTTCAATGTTCGTCGAGTGGGTCGGTCCTCGTGGGCGGCAGATCTCGGATTGGATCGATCAAATGACTTCTAACAGCACGCCCGGTGTTGCCCTCGTCGTAGGCGCAACCGGAATCGCCGGGCAGACCATCAGCGCTCAGCTCGTTGACAATGGCTGGACAACTTACGGTTTGGCGCGGGGATCGCGTAACCCGGTGGATGGTGTCATTCCGGTGGCCGCGGATCTCCTTGATCCCGGATCACTGGCGGAGGCGCTGGCCGATGTCAGACCGGACATCGTCTTCCTCACAGCGTGGATGAAGCAGGACTCCGAGGAAAAGAACATCGAGGTCAACAGCGCCACGGTTCGCAACGTGCTGGGTGTGCTGGGAGACAAGGGCTCGGTACGGCACGTTGCACTCCTGACCGGACTCAAGCACTACCTCGGATCGTTCGACGACTATGCAACCGGCGTCATGGCCGACACGCCTTTTCACGAGTACGAGCCGCGGCTGGACACTCCGAACTTCTACTACGCCCAGGAAGACGAGCTCTTTGCAGCCGCTGAACGATACGGCTTCAGTTGGAGCGTGCACCGGGCCCACACCGTCTTCGGCTATGCCGTTGGCAACGCCATGAACATGGTGCTGACCCTGTCCGTGTACGCCGAGATCTGCCGCGAAACCGGGGCCCCGTTCGTGTTCCCCGGTTCGAAAACGCAGTGGGACGGGTTGACCGATGTGACTGACGCGGACCTCCTGGGTGAGCAGATGCTCTGGGCTGCAACAGATCCCAACGGTAAGGACGAGGCCTTCAACATCGCCAACGGCGACGTGTTCCGGTGGCGCTGGCTGTGGCCTCAGGTGGCCGAGATGTTCGGGGTGGAGCCCGTCGGGTTCGAACAGTCGCCGCGACCGCTCGACGACAGAATGGGCGACGCGCCGCAGGTATGGGCCAAGATCGCGGAGCGGTACGGTCTTGCCGAGCCGGACGTGGGACGGCTCGCGTCGTGGTGGCATACAGACAGTGACCTCGGTCGCGACATCGAGTGCCTGACAGACATGAACAAGAGCAAGCAGGCCGGGTTCCTCGGCTTCCGTTCCACGGTAGAGAGCTTTGCCGACAAGGTCAGCCGCTATCGGGAGTCCGGCATCCTGCCCACCAGGTGATCTCTTCAAGCGCAGACGACCGCAGCAGACCCACGTCCCCGGGCCTGCTGCGGAGGTCGGTGCGATGATGGCACCCATGCCGATGCCCGCACCGCTCCCCGTCAAGGACGGCGTCGGACCGACGAGGCTACGTATCCCCACGTCCGGGCCGTGGGCGACGGTCGCCGAGTACATGGTCGCGACGTTCGATCACCTGGACGCAGACGTCCTCTATCGGCGGTTCGACGACGGCGAGATCGTGGGTACCGACGGCAGTCCGATCAGTCGTGGCACCGTTCTGGGCGGCGTAGACCCGTTCGTCTGGTACTACCGCGAACTACCCGCTGAAGATCCGATCCCGTTCGCCGAAGAGATCCTGCACATCGACGACGATCTCGTGGTGATCGACAAACCGCATTTCCTCCCGACCACCCCGGGCGGCCGGTATCTACGGGAATCAGCGCTGGTCCGGCTGCGGACCCGCCTCGACAATCCCGATCTGACACCAATCCACCGCCTCGACCGCGCGACAGCCGGCCTGCTGATGTTCTCGGCCCGACCCGCCACCCGCGGCGCCTACCAGTCGCTCTTCGAGAAGCGGCGTGTCACCAAGGTCTACGAGGCCGTGTCGGCGCAGCCGCCGGGGTGGAACGCGGATGCACCGACAGTTGCCGGTCGCCCCTTCCCTGTCGTCTACCGCAACCACATCGCGGCCCGGCGCGGCGAATTGCGAGTGCGCGTCGACGACCTCATCGAGGCCAATTCCGAGACGGTGGTCGAGGTGCGGGGCCACGGCGTCAGCGCCTCCGGACGTAGCGTGTTGCACACGATCCTGCGTCCGCACACCGGCCGCAAACACCAGTTGCGAGCGCATCTGTCAGCACTCGACATCGGGATCCTCGGCGACACCTGGTATCCGGAGCTACTCACCGAAGAGCCGGATGATCATGCCCTCCCGCTCCAATTACTCGCGCGGGAACTGGAATTCACCGATCCGCTGTCGGGAGAGCCACGACAGTTCATCACGCGTCGGACGTTGAGCGAAGCACCGGTGCCGGAGCGCTAGAACGCGCTCGCGCCTCTGGCTATCCCCGGTTCAGGGCGACGGCGGATCGGACCAACGCCACGAAGGCGTCGGCGTCGAGTGCATCCGCCTCACCGATGTCGATCGCACGCCGGACACCCGCATCGAGACTCGCGTTGAACAGCTTCGCCGGGTCCGGCAGGGAGGCGCCTTTGGCAAAGGTCACCTTGATCTTGTCTTTATAGGTCTCGAGTGTGCAGATGAGACCGTCGAGCGAAAACGTCGGCACGCCATCGGGATTGGCGGCCTTACGCCACTTCGCTTCTTCGACGATGTCCGGCTCGGCCTGCCTGATCAACGACCGCACCTCACCGACCCGGGATTCCCGCCAATCGTCACTCATGGGGCCACGGTAACGGAAAGCTCCCGTCAGAGAACCTTCTTCACCACACTCGACTTCAACTGCATCTGACCGAAGTCCGGGACCTTCGCGTCGATGTCGTGATCGCCCACACCGTCGGAGATCAGCCGGATGCCGCGCACCTTGGTGCCGATCTTGACGACCCCACCACCGGCACCTTTGACCTTCAGGCTCTTGACGATGGTCACGGTGTCGCCATCGGCGAGAACGTTCCCCACCGCATCGGTGACGACGGGCCTGGACTCGGCGTCGTCGCCCGCACCGGGCGCCCACTCGTGACCACACATCGAGCAGACCAGCAACGCGCCCGACTCGTACGCGAACTCACTCGCACACGCCGGACACGGAGGAACAATGTCAAACATTGAAGCGGAACTCGACCACGTCGCCGTCCGCCATCACGTAGTCCTTGCCTTCCATCCGCACCTTGCCCGCAGCCTTGGCAGCTGCCATCGAGCCGGCGGCGTCGAGGTCGTCGAACGAGACGATCTCGGCCTTGATGAAGCCCTTCTGGAAGTCGGTGTGGATGACACCGGCGGCCTGAGGTGCGGTGTCGCCCTTGTGGATCGTCCAGGCGCGGGACTCTTTCGGTCCGGCGGTCAGGTAGGTCTGCAGACCCAGGGTGTGGAATCCGGCGCGGGCCAGCGCATGCAGGCCGGGCTCGTCCTGGCCGATCGAGTCGAGCAGTTCCTTGGCGTCATCGGCGTCGAGTTCGAGCAGTTCGCTCTCCACCTTGGCGTCGAGGAACACCGCATCTGCCGGTGCCACGAGCTCTTTGAGCTTCGCAATGCGCTCCGGATCGGTCAGCACGGACTCGTCGGCGTTGAACACGTACAAGAACGGCTTGGTGGTCATCAGGTGCAGCTCACGCAGCTTCGCGAAGTCCAGCTTGTCCTTCTGCGAGAACAGCGTCTTGCCCTCGTTGAGGACTTTCTGGGCTTCCTGAGCTGCGTTGAGGACCTCGACGAGCTCCTTGTTCTTCCGAGACTCCTTCTCGAGCCGCGGCAGCGCCTTCTCCAGCGTCTGCATGTCGGCGAGAATGAGCTCGGTCTCGATCACCTCGATGTCGGAAACCGGGTCGACGCGACCGTCGACGTGCACCACGTCGTCGTCGGAGAACACCCGGACCACCTGACAGATGGCGTCGGCCTCACGAATGTTGGCCAGGAACTGGTTGCCCATCCCTTCACCCTCGGAGGCACCCTTGACGATGCCGGCGATGTCGACGAACGACACCGTCGCAGGCAGGATCTTCTCGCTCGAGAAGATCTCGGCCAGACGGTTCAGCCGCGAATCGGGCAGCTCAACCACACCGACGTTGGGCTCGATGGTGGCGAACGGGTAGTTCGCGGCCAGCACATCGTTGTTGGTCAGCGCATTGAACAGGGTGGATTTGCCGACGTTGGGCAATCCGACGATTCCGAGGGTAAGGCTCACGAGCAGCCAGTCTAGTTTGCCGCCGCAAGTCACCCGCGGGCCGTACGACCAGCGGCCCGATCAGGGACCGCTGGTCGACGCCGCTAGCGCCCCTCGGGTTCGATCTCGCCGTTGTTGTCGTCGGGAAGCACCAGCTTGGCGTCTTTGCCGTTGGCGACCACCGTTTCGCCCGCCCGGATCCCGATCTGTTCGTTCACGTACCGCAACACGACGGCCACCACAGCAGCCACCGGGACCGCCAGGAACGCGCCGATGATGCCGAACAGCGTGCCACCTGCCGTCACGGACAACAACACGATGGCCGCGTGCAGGTTCATCGACTTCGACTGCAACCACGGCTGGAGCACATTGCCCTCGAGCTGCTGCACCGCCACGATGATGCCCAGCACGATCAGCGCGGTCCAAGGTCCGTTGCCGACCAGCGCCACCAGCACCGCGAGGGCACCGGCGACGAAGGCGCCGACGATCGGGATGAAGCCACCGAAGAACGTGATGATCGCCAGGGCGTACGCCAAGGGCACGCCGAGGATCACCAGACCCGCGCCGATCAGCACGGCATCGATCAAGCTCACCAGCGCCTGGGTCCGGATGAAGCCACCCAGGGTCGACCAGATCCGGGAGAGCACCTCGGCAAGGTGCTCGGACGCCGGTGCGCCACTGGTCCGGCGCAACCACGGCAGGAACTTCGGTCCGTCCTTGAGGAAGAAGAACGTCAGGAACAGGACCGTGAACAACGTGATGAGCACGGACGTCGCGGTGGTGACACCGGTGAAGACGCCCGAGGCGATCGTGGTGCTGGACTGTTGGATCCGGTCGGTGATCGCGTCGACCGCCGTGTTCAACTGCTCGTCACTGACCCGGAACGGCGGGCCCTGCAACCATTCCTCGATCTCCTCGACGCCGTCGATGGCCTGCGACGCGAGATCACCGGACTGATCGACGATCGAGGGTGCGATCGCGCTGATGACGCCTGCCACCACCCCGATGGCCAGTAACAACACCAGCAGCGAAGATGTCGCCGGGCCGACGCCCCTCTTCCGGAGCCAGCGAACCGGTGGCCACAGGACCGTGCAGACGATGATCGCCAGCACCGTCGGCAACAAGACGACCCAGGCCTCGCCGATGATCCAGGCCAGCACCCAGGCGCCGCCGGCGATCAGGATCAGACGGAGGCTGTGTTTGGCCAGCCAATGGCCACCGTCCCCGATGATCTTGCCGCGATTCTTCTTCGTCGCATCCGGCGCACCGGACACCACGTCTTTCCCATTCTCGGAGCCCCGAGCTTGCCCGTTTCCGGGCCCCTTTGCGGCTGAATCCCCCGCCGGTGTTGTCGCCATGACTGAAATGGTCACATGTCGCCGACCCGAACGGCACGGCGACCTGCCGCGGCCGAATCAAGTTGTCCGCCAAACCTTGAGATCGTGGAGGCCGGGGTGCGACACGCGGCGCGATCAAGTTCGGGTAGTTGCCTCAGTCGCGGCGACGTTGCAGCCAGCGAAGCCTGCCGCCGACGCCGGCGTCATCGCGCGTCCGCGCGCTCGGATCCTCGGCCTGATCGGACATCTCGCCGGTGGCCGCCGGCAGTGTCGACAGACCCTTTTCCGCTTCGATCGCCGACCGCACCGACTGTTCGCCGTAGAGACCCATCATGATCTCCACGCCCCAACCGGGGAATTGCGACAACGGCGCTTCTTTGCGTCCCCATCGTGTTACGTACATGTGACCACCCTGGCACGCTGATACCTGATTTGTCCCCGTTTTCCTGCGGAAAGAGTCCAAATCCGGAACGTAAGTCCCAGACTCGGATCTGGCCCTCGTGTGACCTGGGCCACAGGGTGTTTTGTGGTTGCCGCCCAGCTCCACACGCCCGCATCGTGGCGTCTGATTTCCGCTAGTCTCGCGCCGCGAAGGCTGGGACAGTGGTCTCATGCCCATCAACACCGCGACGAATCCGAGGCACCTCGATTTCGATGCGTGTTTTCGTGCGCTCCAGGCCAGGGACGCACGATTCGACGGCCAGTTCTTCGTCGCCGTCCGGACCACCGGCATCTACTGCCGTCCCTCATGTCCGGCCATCACACCCAAGCCGACGAACGTCTCGTTTGTGCTGACTGCGGCCGTCGCTCAGCAACAGGGTTACCGGGCCTGCCGTCGTTGCCTTCCCGACGCGGTACCCGGGTCGCCGCGCTGGAATGTCAATTCGGATCTGGCCTCCCGCGCGATGCGCCTCATCGAGGACGGCCTGGTCGACCGCAGCGGGGTGACCGGCCTGGCCGACCATCTGGGTTATTCGCCGCGTCAGCTCAATCGGGTGCTGGGTGAACAGATCGGCGCCGGGCCGCTCGCGTTGGCACGCGCCTACCGCGCGACGACCGCGCGGATGCTGATCCAGTGCACGACCATGTCGATGTCAGACATCGCCTTCGCCGCCGGATTCGCCAGCATCCGCCAGTTCAACGACACCGTCCGAGAGGTTTTCGCCCAGACGCCGACCCAGTTGCGAGCCAAGGGCGCTCCCCGGCAGGCAGGCGCCACCGGCGCCGCGGTGACCCTCAGGCTTGCTGTCCGGCAGCCTTTCTCACCTCCCTGGTTGCACTGGTTCCTGACCGCGCACGCGGTCCCGGGCATCGAGAGCTGGGACGGTGAGTTCTACCGGCGATCGATGGCCCTGCCCCACGGGCCCGCTGTGGTCGCATTGCAGATCAACCCCGACCACGTCCGGGCCGATATCCATCTGCACGACATGCGGGATCTCGGGGTCGCGGTCCACCGGATCCGCCAACTCCTCGATCTGGATGCCGACGTGGCCGCGGCCAACGAGGCACTCTGCACCGACCTCTCGCTGATCCCGCTGATCGAGCGCATGCGCGGCATCCGGGTACCCGGAAGTACCGATCCCACAGAGCTGTTGGTTCGCACCATGATCGGACAGCAGATCTCGTTGCCCGCCGCGCGTACCCATACGGGGAAGCTCGTGGCCGCCCTCGGCGAACCCCTCGAGAATCCCCTCGGCGACATCACCCATCTGTTCCCGACCGCCTCTGCGATCGCCGAACATGGCCGGGAGGTCTTGACCGGGCCCGCCGCACGGACCGCCGCCGTGAGCGGCGTGGCCCGCGAGATCGCCGACGGTGCCCTGGTGATGCACGCCGGGATGCCCGCCGCGGACGTGCGCATGCAGTTACTGGCGCAACGCGGGATCGGCTCCTGGACAGCCGACTACGTCATCATGCGCCTGCTGAACGATCCCGACATCCTCTTGCACACCGATCTGGTGGTCCGCCGGTCGGCCGCCGAACTAGGTATCGGTCTCGACCACACCCGGCACTGGTCACCCTGGCGTTCTTATGTGTCGATGCATCTGTGGCACAACGCCATCGCTCGCATCTCCCCATCCTTCGGGTCTGCCCCCACCGGCGGTCCGGCACCCGATCCATCACGAAAGCAGGTCTCATGAGCACCGCAGCCTGGTCCACCATCCTGACCCCCACCGGCCCGTTCACGATGATCGTCAACGACGACGCCGAGGTCCTGGCGTCCGGATGGTCTGACGACGCCGACTACCTCAATGCCTTGGTACACAAGTCGATTCGCCCACTGACGCTTGTCCACAAGCCTGATCTGGGCGCGGTGACCGCTGCCGCCGAGCGATACCATCAGGGCGATCTGACCGCCATCGACACCATCCCCGTCCGACAGCGCTCGGGCGAGTTCCTCGAGCACGCCTGGGACGTACTGCGAACGATCCCGGCCGGATCGCCGGTCAGTTACACCGAATACGCCGCCCGCAGCGGTCGTCCGGCCGCGATCCGAGGCGCCGCCAGTGCCTGCGCGCGGAACGCGGCAGCGCTGTTCGTACCCTGTCACCGCGTGCTGCGCACCGACCGGTCGCTCGGCGGTTTCCGCTACGGACTGCCGATCAAGTCCTGGCTGTTGGCACACGAGGAACCACGCGCCCGAAGTCCTCGGTTGTGACGGCGTCGGCCGCGTAGATCCGTCCAAAACCTGTCCACATCTGCAGTCCCGAACCACTCGCAACCGGATGTGTCAGACCTCTGATGCACCATCAACACCATGAGTATCACCGCAGTCGTACTGCTGACCGTCGGACTGGCAGTCGGGTTCGCCTTGGGATGGCTGGTCCACGCGAACAAGTCCGGGACGGAGGTGGCGCGCGCCCGCGCCGAGGCCGATGCCGCGCACGCCAACCACGACCTGCTGGTCCGGTCACTGTCGGCGGCCAGCGAAGACGCCGCGCGCCGGCAATCAGGGGCCATCGGGCAGCAGGTCTCCCACATCGTCGGCCCGCTGCGCGAGACGCTCGATTCGCTGGCCGGGGAACTGCGGCGTACCGAACGCAACCGGATCGCCGCCTACGCGGGGCTGTCCGAGCAGGTCAGCGGCATGCGGGAGACGTCCGAGCACCTCGGACACCAAGCGCAGCAACTGGCCGGCGCGATGCGCTCACCACAGGCCCGCGGACGGTGGGGCGAACTCCACCTCGAGCGGGTGATCGAGGCGGCCGGGTTGCAGCGCCACTGCGACTTCACCACACAGGTCAGCGGCACCACCTCGGACTCGTCGAAGGTGCGGCCGGATCTGGTGGTGCATCTCGCGGGTGGGCGCGACGTGGTGATCGATGCGAAGGTCCCCCTCTCGGCGTATCTCGAAGCGGCCGAGAGCAGTGATCCCGCCTTCCGCACACAGGCCTACCGCGCACACGCCAAAGCGCTGCGTACCCATATCCAGCAACTCTCGTCCAAGGCGTACTGGGAAGCCCTGCAGTCCTCACCGGAGTTCGTGGTGCTCTTCATCCCGGGTGAGGCGATCCTCGAGATGGCCTGCCGCTCCGATCCCGACCTGATCGACTACGGCTTCACCAACAACGTGGTGATCGCCACCCCCACCAGCCTGGTGGCGCTCCTGCGGACGATTGCTCTCGGCTGGCGGCACGAGGCGCTGACCCGCGATGCCCAACAGATCCATCAACTCGGCAAAGAGCTCTACCAGCGGATCGGCATGGTGACCCGGCACATGGACAAGCTCGGCGGATCACTGACCAAAGCAGTGGAGTCGTACAACAGCGCCATCGGCACCATCGATTCGCGGGTCACGGTCACCGCCCGCAAACTCTCCGACCTCGACGCGTTCTCCGACCTCGACGAACTCGAACCACCGGTGGCCATCGACGCCCAGCCCCGGCGTACCGGAATCGGCCTCAGTTGACCCGTTCCGTTGCGGAATTCGTCGTCCTCAAGCCGCTCGACTGAGCAATTTGGATGCGCCGACCCGATTTTCCTAGTGAATTTCAAGCCCCCTCCAAGCATCGCAGGACAACCTGATCCCAGTTGCCCTTCACCCCTGGAGTCGTTCACATGTCTGTCAGCCACGATCGTCGGTCCGATGTCACCGCCAGCACCTGCACGGGCAACGTTGTGGTCGGAGGATGGCTCCTCACGATGGCCGCGGTCGCGGTGTTTGCGTTCACCTCCGGCGACACCCTGCGAGATGGCCACGACGCCGTCCTGGTCAGCCGATCGGGCACCTCCTACAACCAGGGCCTGTCGGCCGCCCGCCCGGCCGCACCACACATCATCGACGCCGGATCGGACATCACCGCTGCCCCGGAAGCGCGGGTCACGCCCGCAGTGCCCCGGGGAAGTTGCGGCGCCCTGGCGATCAACTCCACCACCGGCAGTGTGCAACGGATCATCAGCCGGGAGTCGGCCTCCCGATCGACCCACGTCCGCAGCGGCGCGAGCGTCACCCGGATCACCGCCTCCGCGTGCCGCCTGAGCAGCTCACCCAAGCTGAAGATCACCGAGGTTTCGGCCCCCGCGGCCGGCCGGGCAGCCGGGGCCTCGCGTCCCGGCCCGACGCAACCGGCGGTGAACTGACCCGAAGTGTCACACGCGTTCGGTACCGGATTTCTCAGGGTTTACCGGTACGGTCGGTATGTGATTTCTGGGCCACGCTCGCGTTCGGGGGTTCCCCTCGATGAGCAATCCGCACTACCCACCGCACCCGGTGTGCCATGGTGGGGCGCTGTGCTGCTGGCAGTCGGCCTGACCTCGGTCGGAGCAGTGATCGTGGTCGCAGGCGACGACGAGACCCTCGGCTTCACATTCAAGGCGCTCTACATGATCGGCTGCATCGCGGCAGTGCTCGCCGTGCGCCGCCGCGCACTGTTCACCGCGGTGGCACAGCCACCACTGGTCTTGTTCGGTGTGGCAGTCATCACGCTCTACTTCCTGGTGTCGGCCTCCGAGTCCGGCCTGAAGAAGCTCGTCTTCAATGTGGCGTTGCCGGTCGCGAAACTGTTCCCGTTGATGGGATGGACGTTCTTCATCGTGTTGGCGATCGCCGCCGCACGAGTCTGGCTGACCCATCCCAAGAACGCCGGGAAGATCGTCAAGACCGGCGACCGCAAGACCTCCGCGTCGAGGTCGCCGAAGAAGACCGCAGCCAAGGCGGCACCACGATCGGCAGACCAAGCCCGGAAGGCCTCGGGAAAGACGGCGACCGACAAGGCCCGCAGCGACAACCCCCGGGCCGACAAGTCCCGCGCCGGCGCCACGAAAGCGCCCCGGCCACAACCCCGCCCCGCAGTGCTCGACGGCGACGGATCGGTACCCCCGGCAGTACCCCGACCGCGCGTGAACCAGCCTCACCGACCTCCCGTCCGCACCACCGATCCGCGCCCACTCGCATCCGAACCCCGGATGCCCGAACGGGGCGACGACCTCGGTGTTCCGCCACCGCGGCGCCGGCGTGCGGCACCGGAGATCCCCGAACCCCGTACGCGTCGCGCGGCACCCTACGACGATCGACAGCCCCCGCCACCGGCCGGAGCCCGGGCCTACCGCGCCCCGGAGCAGATCATCTACGCACCGCCGCCGCGGATCCGCGACCGCGACCTGCGCTGACGCGTGGCCAAGGCCTGGGACCTCTCAGGTCATCGGGCCAGTGCGAGCGTCTGCCGCGCGGCCCGGCCGAGCTCGACCCCATAGCCCGGACCATGTCCCACCGCATGTACCGCCAGCGGATGCAGCTGGTGCAACGCGATGCGCTCTGGCCATCCGTCGACGAGTTGGTATACCTCTTCATAGCCCGCGATGATCGCATCGAGAGCGGGGCAGCCGAACAACGCGAGCATCGCCAGATCTGTCTCCCGGTGCCCGCCATGGGCGGCGGGATCGATCAGCACCACGCCCTCGGGGGTCCACATCACGTTGCCGTTCCACAGGTCACCGTGGATGCGGGCCGGCGGCTGCCCGTCGTCGAACGCCCCGGACGCGATGAGCTCGCAGGCCTCGCGGGTGGCCGTTTCGTCCGCCCCGTCGAGGTTTCCGGCAGCCACCGCATCATCGACAAAGGCGAGAACGCGCTGCCGGGCGTAGAACTCACCCCAGCGGGCGGTCGGAACCGAGGGCATCGGCCGGTTCCCGATGAACACCTGACCGGTGAACCCGGCGGGCGGGCTACCGAACCGATCGGCACCACATCCGTGCACCCGGGCCAGCACCGCACCGAACTCCTGAGCATGTCGCCGAGTCGGGGCCGCGGTGGTCAACCGACGCAAGGTGATGTGGTCGACTCCGACATCGAGCACCTCGGGCACCTGGGCCCCGGCATCGGCAAGCCATCGCAGGCCCGCTGCCTCGGCGGCGAAGAAGTCGCGAGGCGCATGGGATCGGTGTTTACGGAATTCGCGTGCGGTCACCGCTCCAGCGTGCCGGAACCGCACCGGTCCCACTACCATTTGTGCATGGCCAGCCTGCAAGAGCGAATCATCGCCGAACTCGACGTCTCCGCGACCATCGATCCCCAGCAGGAGGTGGACCGGCGGGTGGACTTCCTCAAGCAGTACCTCCTGAGCACCGGCACCAACGGTTTTGTGCTGGGCATCAGCGGCGGACAGGACTCCTGCCTGACCGGGCGGCTCTGCCAGCTCGCGGCCGAATCCGTCCGTGCCGAGGGCGGCAACGCGACGTTCGTAGCGGTGCGGCTCCCCTACGGCGAGCAGGCCGACGAAGAAGACGCCCAGATCGCACTCAAGTTCATCGACCCCGACCGCTCAGAGGTCTACAACGTCAAGCCCGGCTCCGATGCCACCGCCGAGGTGGTCGTGCAGACACTCGGCGAGCCGCTCCGGGACCTGGTGCGCGGCAACATCAAGGCGCGCGAACGCATGATCCTGCAGTACGCCGTTGCCGGGCAGGAAAACCTGCTGGTGGTCGGAACCGACCACGCCGCCGAGGCGGTCAGTGGGTTCTTCACCAAGTACGGCGACGGTGGAGTCGATGTCACACCGTTGACCGGTCTCACGAAACGTCAAGGCGCACAGATCCTTCGACATCTCGGCGCCCCGGAGTCGGTCACGATCAAGGTCCCGACCGCCGACCTCGAGGACGACCGTCCGGCACTGCCCGACGAAGAAGTCCTCGGCGTGACGTACAGCCAGATCGACGACTATCTCGAGGGCATGGAGGTCGACGCGCAGGTCGCCGAACGCATCGAAACACTGTTCCTGCGCTCGGCGCACAAGCGCACCGTTCCGGTCACCCCTTTTGACGACTGGTGGAAGAGCTAGCACCTGAGTCCGACGCTGCGGCAGACGCTTCGAGGCTCCGCGCACTGACCCGCGCAATGTGATCGAACTGGTTGTTCGCGATCCGCATCACGATCTCATAGGGCCACGCGAACTTCCGGGACACCCAATACCCGAACCGGATGTCGAACGACGTGTACACCATGAACCGGTTCTTGCGAACGCCCTTGAGAATGGCCTCTGCCGCCTTCTCCGGGGTGACCGCGACCTTGTGGAAGCGTCCGATCTGCTTCGCGATCACCGGGTTGCCACGGTCGATCCCGGCGATCTCGACGGTGTTGACCAGCGGCGTGTCCACGCCACCCGGACAGACCAGCGAAACGCCGATCTTGTGCCGCCGCAAGTCCATTCGAAGTACCTCGGACACGCCGCGGATCCCGAACTTGCCGGCGCTGTAGGCGGCGTGCCACGGCAGCGCCAACAGGCCCGCCGCCGATGACACGTTGACCAGATGACCCCCGCGGCCGCGCCGAACGATCTGCGGCACAAAACACTCGATGATGTGGATGGGCCCCATCAGATTCACGTCGACCATCTGCTTCCAGTGCCGATGCTCGAGGTTTTCCACTGTGCCCCAGGCCGATACGCCCGCGATGTTCATCACGACGTCCATCACACCGACCTCGGCGTCGACCTGTTGGGCGAACCGCTTGACCCACTCGTAGTCGGAGACGTCGCCGGCGCGGTGGAACACGACCTTGCCGTCGGTATTGCGGATCTGGGCCACCGTCTCGTCGAGGCCGTCCGCATTGAGGTCGGTGAGCACCAGTGCGGCGCCGGCCCTCGCCGATGCCAGCGCGGTGGCCTTGCCGATCCCGCTGCCGGCACCGGTGATCAGTACCCGCTTGGCTCGCAGGTCTTTCACTGGAGGCTTCATCACCAGTAGATCTTTGACACTCATGCCTCAACCCTACGGGTCAGGGGAGGTCTCAGATAGGTAGTTTGCCGCCAAATAGCTCGTAGACGACCGAGAGCATCGCCTCGAGGACCTGGGATGCCACATCATTGCCCTGCGTGGCCAACAAGCCTGCGATCCCCTCGGAATCCTCGGCTTCGAGCAGCGAGCTGATCAGCGGTAGAAGCGACTGCAGACCGGTCAGGTCGATACCTTCGGACTCCGGCGACGTCGACGGTGCCGTCGTTCCGTTCTCACTACCGAGCGGCTGGCTGGGCAGTCCCATGCCGGGGGCGACTGTACGTGTCGGTGTTGCAGTCTTGGGCGCTGCGGTCTTGGGCGCCGCGGTCTTGGGCGCCGCGGCGGTCGGCGTCGCGGCCTTCGGTGCGGGCGCCGTGGTCGGGGTGCTCGGCGCTGCCGAGGTCCGGGCCGCCGTGGTCGGTGCCGGCGCGGCCGGTGTGGTGGCGGCAGGTGCCGCAGTCGTGGGGGCCGCAGTCGTGGGCGCGGCCGGTGCCGGTGCCGGGGCACCCGGCGCGGGAGCGGCCGGGGCGGCAGTGGTCGGCGCAGCAGTGGTCGGCGCAGCAGTGGTCGGGGCGGCAGGCGCGGTGGCTGCATCACCGGTCAACAGGAACCGGATCATTCCGTCGATCAGGCCGATGGCGTACTTGAGCTGGCCATCGGGGCCGGTCAGCGCCGCGGAATCGGCGGGATTGGACAGATTGCCCAACTCGACGAAGACGTTCGGGACCTTGGTGAGGTTGGCCGCGGCGACGTCCGTCCTGGTCTGCAGGCCGTCCTGCGCACCGGCGTAGTTCGCCGGGGCCAGCCCGGCATCCTTGAACGCGTCCCGCATCAGCCCGGCGGCCTTGAGCCCGGGGCCGGATTGCACCTGCTGGACCGTCGCGTCGGGAAGCGGGAGCTGCGGAACGATGATGTGGAAGCCACTCTTGGTCTCGTCGACTCCGGGCGAGGTGGAGTCGGCGTGGACATTGACGGCCATGTCGGCATTCGAGGCGTTGGCGGCGTTGATGCGCTCATCGATGCACCCGCCCCAGCCGGTGTCGTCCTGTCGGCTCAGGACCACCTTGGCGCCCTGGCTTTCCAGGCCGGCCTTCACGAGCTGGGAGATGTCCCAGTTGACCTTGTGTTCGGCGACGCCGTTCGGGCTGGTGGCGCCGGTGGTCTGGCAGGCCTTGGTGCCGCCCCGGCCGTCGGGTACCTGCTTGTTCAGGTCCTGCCCCGCCGACGAACCCTGATGTCCGGGGTCGATGAAGATCGTCTTTCCGACGAGCGAATCACCTTGCGGAGGAGTCGGCTCGGCTGACGCCGTCGTAGGCATCGCGATCAGCGAAGCGGCGAGGGCCAAGGTGGTGAGCCCGGCGACGCGCATGTTCTTCATGGTCACGGTGTTCCTTTCGCGTGCGCCGAAAAGGGCCGGCGCGACCTTCGGACCGTTCGGTTGCGGGTGGGGGTCCGGCCAGGACTCGACTCGGGCGACAGCCCCGCAACTCCAGTCACAAATTTCACTTCCGTAACAGTGAACCAGTCCTTGAGACTTTTGGGAAATGGGTGATGGATACGCCGGAAACCGATGCCGGGTCGTGACCGAGGCGATGCGCAATCGTTCGGTCAGCGGGCCCACCGGCCGCGCAATCGGCAGGTACCCTGCCGCGCCCGGGCCTAGCGCTGGTAGCGGGTGATGCCGAGCATCGACTGCTCGTCGACATCGCCTGCGGCACGGCATCCACCGAGCCCCGAAAGCGTTTGTGCCTCATCGATGCCCGCGCCGATGATGACCAGTTCGGTGCGCCGCGACTCCCCCGGCTCCCACTTCTGCGCGTGCACGCTGACGTAGTTGCCGACGGTGTGGACGAGGTATTTGCGGCGATGGCCCACGACATCGAAGTGCACGAAACCCTTGATCCGGAACACTCCGGCCGGTGGTTGTTCCAGGAACGCCGCCAACGCCCGCGGGTCCATCGGGCCCGGCTCGGTGAAGGTGACGGCCTGATAGTCATGATGGAGATGGCCGCAATGAGCGTCGTCCTCGATCAGCAGCTCGTCCAGACCCAGCTGGCGCGGACCGTCGTCGGATACCTGGCGCGGTTCCATACCGGTCAGCAACACCACATCGACTGCGGAGTCGCGTGTCTCGATGATCGGGGCGGTCGGATTGCAGCTACGGGCCACCTCGCGTGCTACCGCGATCACTTCGGGGCCGGCGAGATCGACCTTGTTGAGCACGATCAGGTCGGCCAGTGCCAGATGCTGATCGATCCGGGCATGCCGGGCACGGGTGCCGGCGTGATTCGCGGTGTCCACCAGATACACCAGACCCCCGTATTCAACACGAGAATTGGTGCTGCCCACGACCATTCGGATCAGGTTGCGCGGCTCCGCAAGGCCACTGGCCTCGACGACGATCAGGTCCAGTCCCGCCTTCGGCGCCGTCAACACCTCGAATGTGGCATCGAGTCCGTCATCGTCGATCGTGCAGCACATGCAGCCATTGCCCAGCGAAACAGCTCCGTCGACCTGACCGGCCACCAGCATCGCATCGATGTTCACGGACCCGAAGTCGTTGACCACCACACCGATTCGCAACCCCGAACGGGTACGCAGCAGGTTGTTGAGGAGTGTCGTCTTGCCGGCGCCGAGAAATCCGGCGACGAGCAGAACCGGTATCCGCTTCACGCCCCCGCTCATACCTCCGCGCCGGCCTGACACTGCCGGCAGACCACCACCAGTTCGCGACCTCCCGGATCCGGGTAGTTCGCGACGTTCTTGGTCTGGGCGCCACAGCGGGTGCAGGCGCCGATGACCTTCGCGTGGTCGGAGAAATCCAGGCTCATCCGTTTGTCGAACACGTACAGCGAGCCGTCCCAGAGACCGTCGTCGCCGAACTTCTCGCCATATCGGACGATGCCGCCGTCGAGTTGATACACCTCGTTGAAACCGCGATTGCGCATCAGCACCGACAACACTTCGCAGCGCACCCCGCCGGTGCAGTAGGTGACCACCGGTTTGTCCTTGAGGTGGTCGTATTCGCCGCGCTCGATCAGGTCGATGAAGTCGCGGGTCGTTTCGGTCGGCGGTACGACGGCATCGCGGAACCGGCCGATCTGGGCCTCGAGATGGTTGCGGCCGTCGAAGAAGACCACGTCGCCACCCCGCTCGGCGACCAGGTCGTGCACACCCTCGGGGCTCAGGTGGGTGCCGCCACCGACCACTCCGGATTCGTCGACCTGCAGTTCACCGGGGGCACCGAAGGTGACGATCTCGGGGCGCACCTTCACGCTCAGCCGAGGAAAGTCGTCGCCGAGTCCGTCGGACCACTTGATGTCGGCATTCTTGAACGCCGGATAGGCCCGCGTGCCGCGAACATAGCGTTTGACCGCGGCGATGTCGCCGCCGACCGTGCTGTTGATCCCGTGCTCGGAGATGATGATCCGGCCCGTGACCCCGACCGCTTCGCATAATGTGTGCTGCCAAAGCCGTATTGCCTCGGGGTCGGCGATCGGCGTGAAGACATAAAAAAGCACAATCTTGGGTGTCGACACACAGGTAAGGGTACGGACATGGGGAAATCAGCGATCGGGATGGTGCTGGCGTGCGCCGCGGCGATCGTCACCCTCGGGGGGTGTTTTCCCGAGGACGGGCCGACCACCAAGGAATTACCACCCACCGACACGTTGTCCACCGAGCGGCCGACGTCCACAACCACCACCAGCAGCGGTTTGACGACCATCGCGACCCCCCGATCAGACGCGCAGACGATCGGCGGGGTGATCGGCCTCGCACCACGGGTGGACAACACCGATTTCCACGAGGCGGCCCCCGCCGCGGGCGGACCGATGCAGGACACCTCGCAATTCCACTTCAGCACCGCGGACGGTGGCGTGCACTGCTCCACCGTGGAGCGCGACACCGCCACCCTGGCGTGTGATGTGACCGGCGGGGACGCCCGGCCCGAACCGGGCCCGACGCCGGCGGGATGCACCTGGCAGGGCGGCTACGTCGTCCTCACCGAGACGTCGACGCAGGGCACCTGCACCGACACCCCCTGGGTCTGGGTCAGCAGCGAACCGTTGTTGTCCGGCTCGGCGATCTCGATCCGCAACTTCCAGTGCCTGGCCACACCCACCGGCCTGTACTGCGTAAATACCAGGTCAGACAATGGTTTTGCCGTGCGGGACGGGGCGTATCGGGCGATCTCGGCCGCCGACCCGGCACCGGCGGCACTGACCGAGATCCCGGCCCCAGCTCAGCCGGCTGCCGTCCCGACCGGCTGAACCAGGAACGGCGATAGACTTCATCGCAATCACATGCGGCCTCGGCCGGAGGCGAAGTTGACGTCCGTGAAAGGTGAAGGTCATGACCTATCCCCCGCCGTACGACCCGAACAACGATCCGCTCCGCAAACGCGACGACAACCCCGACGCCCAGGGCGGCGGCACGCCGACCCCGGGCGAGGAATACCAGCAGCCCGGCTACCAGCAACCCGGCTACCAGCAACCCGGCTACCAACAACCCGGCTACCAGGCGCCGGGATACCCGCAGCCCGGATACACGCAGCCCTACGAACAACCCGGTTACGGCTATCAACAGCCCGGCTACCAGCAGCCCGGCTACCCGGCGGCGGGCGGCTACGGCTATCCGGTGAACCGGGAGACGAACTCCAACGCCATCATTGCGCTCGTCTGCGGTATCGCCGCCTTTGTGATCTGCGGGCTCGGCGCGATTCCGGCGATCATCTTCGGCAACAAGGCAATCGACGAAATCAACGCGTCGGGCGGTACCCAGGACGGGCTCGGGATGGCCCAGGCCGGACGGATCATCGGCTGGGTCGCCGTGGCGCTGTGGGCGATCGGCATCGCCCTGTTCGTGATCCTGCTGATCGCGGCAGGGGCGTCGTCGAACTGATCCGACTCAGGTCAGCAGCAGCGCACCGCAGATGATCAGTGCGACGAACTTGATCACCTCGAAACCGATGTAGACCAGGTGCGCCCGTGAACCCGCGCCGCTCTCGTCACCCGCCAGCACGCGGTCCGAGCGTCGGGTCAACGCCGGACGGACCGCGGCGACCTGGATGATCAGCGCTCCGATGGCGACCGCGGCGGCGACCACGGCAGCCGATGTCGGTGATCCGATGATCAGCCCGGCCACCACGGCCACGGCCAAGACCACTTCGGCCATGTTCAACGCTCGGAACACAAGTCGTCCGATACCGAGCCCGATACGCAGCGTCACCTCCGGCGCCCGAAACTTCAGTGGTGCCTCGATGAACGAGATCGCGGACACCATGCCGATCCACACGAATACCGCGCCAGTCGCCACACCCACGTCGCTGTCCCCTATCGCCGTTTGCGGTGACTAATCATCTGGCAGGCCGGAGAATTCGATGACCGCGATCAGGTCGTCGATGGCCTGACACAACTCGATGATCCGCTCCGCGGTGCCCGGCGCCGACAGGACCTTCAGTCGGTCCGCAGGCCCCAGACCGAGCCTGACCGCGGTGTCATAGACCTTGGCGTCGACCGGTCCGTCGCTGTCGAGCGGTTCGACCAGCCGGTCTTCGACGACGATTCCGCGCACCCGGGACAACACCGACGACAGGCCGTTGAGTCTTTCCCGAAGTGGCGCAAGATCTGCCGGGTACGCGATGGGGTCGGTGCTCGGCCACATCGTGATGTCGGCCATCGGATACGGGTTGTCGGGCAGCCACGACTTGACCCGGAAGCGATCGGTGCCCACGCACGTCAGGTGGTAACGCCCATCGGGTCGAGCGATGCATTCTTCGATCTGCGCAAGTGTCCCGACATCGACGCGTTCTTCGCCACCGCCGACCTCACTGCCGCGCGAGATCAGCACGACACCAAAGCTGTTCGTCCCGTCGATGGCCGTACAGTCGGCCACCATCTGGCGGTATCGGTGCTCGAAGACCTGCAGGCTCAGCTTCTCGCCGGGCAGCAAGGCCATTCCCAGCGGGAACATCGGGTGTGCAGTCATCGTTCAAGCATGCCTGGCGAACTCGGCCCGGAACAGTCGGACCGGCCGATCAGGGCACAATGTCCTCACGTCAGGCCCCGACTCAGCAACCTATCGGTTCCGGCGGCGCGGATCGCCGACACCCGCTGCAAAACCCGTGCATACCGCGGCATCACCTCCGCGGGACGATGCCGGCCCGCATGGGTGATCCACGATGCCGCCTCGTCCGCCGACAGTGCGGGCAGCCCGTCGTATTCGGCGGTGGGTGCGATCATCGGTGTCCGGATGAGCGGGAAATAGATCGTGCTCACCACGATTCCGTCGGCCGACAGTTCTGTTCCGATGCTCCGGCCGACGATGCTCAGCGCGGCTTTCGATCCGGCGTACGCCGAGAACTTCGGCATCGATCCGGCCGGCACGCCCCACGTCGAGATGTTGATGATGTGCCCGCCACCACGGGTTTTCATACCCGGCAGGAACCCGAGCATCAAACCCACCGGCCCGAAGTAGTTGACCGCCATGGTGCGGCGATAGTCGTGTAACCGGTCGACCGAGTCGATGGCGGTACGCCGGATGGAGCGGCCGGCGTTGTTGATCAGGACATCTGGTGTGCCGTGTTCTGCGAGCACCTCGTCGACGAGCCGGCGGACGTCCGCTTCGTCGGCCAGATCCGCGGGATGACAGTGCGCAACACCGCCTCCGGCGACAACGCGGTCCCGCACCGCGTTCAAGCCGTCCGCACCGCGAGCGACCAGGATGAGTTCGGCGCCCTGGCTGCCCAGAGCCAGCGCGGCCGCCTCACCGACGCCCGACGACGCTCCGGTGATCATCATTTTGCGACCACGAATCGGCGCGGGCGAACCGAGAGCGCCGCCGAGTGAATGCGGACGGGCCAAACCGAAGCGGGCCAGATGCGCGCCGAGGCGCCGGGCTGTCGTCATGACTGCCCACCCTTACACACACCGTCGGCAGATCGGGCCGAGGCCGGCCCGGGATCAGGACTTGGCGGCCGCGAACTCACGCACCAGCGCGTCGTCGAACGCCGGAAGGTCGTCGGGGTTGCGGCTGGTGATCAGCACGTTGGGTCCCTTCGTGCAGACCACGACCTCGTCATCGACCCACTGGCCACCGGCGTTGGCGATATCTGTGCGCACGCTCGGGTACGAGGTCAGGGTCCGCCCGCCGACGACGTCGGCCTCCACCAGCGTCCAGGGCGCGTGGCAGATCGCTGCCACCGGCTTGCCCTCGGTGAAGAACGACGCGATGAACTGAACCGCATCGGAGTCGGTACGCAGGTAGTCCGGGTTGGCGACGCCACCCGGCAGCACCAACGCATCGAAGTCGGCTGAGGGGACCTCTGAGACGACGGCATCCACCGCAAAGGTGTCGGCCTTGTCGAGATGGTTGTAGGCCTGGATCTTGCCCGGTTCCGTCGACACCAGGTGCGGAGTGCCGCCGGCGCTGCGGACCGCCTCCCAAGGCTGGGTCAACTCCACCTGTTCGACACCTTCCGGCGCCACGAGAAACGCGATCTGCTGTCCGTCGAGTTCATGTGCCATGTACTTTTCGGTACCCACACCGCAGCCGTCACAAACCCATCGCGACCCCGCGCGGCCCGCCTGGTCGCAAGTCGCCGGGCATCGCTTTTCGGTACCGGGTTCGCAGCGCTACACCGCAACACTGGACGTGATGGGGGTCACAGTTTTACGGTGGGGTATGGCTACCAAGACGTATAGGAAGCAGGTCGTCCACAACTGCCCCGTGTGCGGCCAACACATGGAGGTCGAGGTGCATGAATTCCGCACGTTCGGGGGCGATATCCACAAGACCAAATCAGATCCGGTGTGCACGAACCCGCAGTGCTCCGAGCACCAGTCCTCGACCTGATCGAGGGCGCCCTGGCGCAAACGAGCCGGAATTACGAGGACGAGCCACAAGTTTGTGGCTCGTCCTCGTAATTCCGGCTCGTTTGCAGGTGTGGGCTAAGTGCGGGCGGCGCGGATCAGGTCCGCACAACGTTCACCGACCATCATCACGGTGATGTTGGGGTTCACGGTGGTGTGTTCGGGGAACACAGAGGCGTCCGCCACCCGGAGTCCCTGCACACCTTTGACCCGGAGTTCGGGATCGAGCGGCGAGTCGACGTCGTCGACGGCGCCCATCCGGACGCTACCCGCCAGGTGATAGACGGTGTTGTGCGTGCGCCGGATGTAGTCGGCGAGGTCCTCGTCCGACTGGACGTCGACACCGGGGAACAGTTCGGTTCCCGCCCACGACTGCATCGCCGGTTGCGCGACGATCTCGCGAGCACGCCGAATACCGGCGATCATGATCCGCATGTCGTAACCGTCGGGGTCTGTGAAGTAGCGGGGGTCGACCAGCGGCTTGTCGCGGAAGTCCCGGGTCCGCAGCCGGATGAACCCACGCGAGTGCGCATGGGTGACGTTCGGGGTGAGGACAAAGACGTTTTCCGACGTCGGATACCCCTGCCGAACCGTGTGCATGTCAAAGGGCACGGATCCGTAGTGCATCATCAGGTCGGGACGATCGAGACCATCGTCGACGGTGTCGAAGATCCCGATCTCCCACCATTGCGTCGACTCGGTGGGCATGGGCTGCTTCGCTTCCCACGAGATCACGCCTTCGGGGTGATCCTGCAGATGCGACCCGACTCCCGGCGAATCGACCAGGACCTCGATGTCGAACTCCCGCAGGTGATCTGCCGGACCGATTCCCGACAGCATCAACAGCTTCGGTGAATCCACCGCCCCGGCGGACAACACCACTTCGGCGTTCGCCCGGATCGTCTTGGTGCGGCCGAACTGGTTGTCGACCACATCGACACCCACACAGCGGGTTCCGTCGAAGACGAGTTTCTTGGCGCGCAGCCCGGTCAGCAGTGTGAAGTTGGGCCGATCGGTGATCGGATGAATGTAGGACACCGACGACGACGCACGCGTTCCGTCGGCGCGGCGGTTGATCTGAAAGAAGTTGGCGCCGTGGACGACCGTGGATCCGGTGTTGAACTTCTCGGTCGGGATCCCGGCCTCGGCGGCGGCTTCGAGCAATGCCACACCGCAGGGATCGGCGGGCGGAACGTTCATCAGGTGAACCGGTCCGCTGTCACCGTGGTGCGGATACTGCGGGCCGGCGTCTTCGTTGGTCTCGAGCCGCTTGATCAGCGGCCAGACCGTCTCCTTGTTCCAGCCCGTCGCACCGTATTTCGACTCCCACTCGTCGATGTCCTCGGCGGGCGGCCAGAACGCGATACAGGAGTTGTGCGACGAGCATCCGCCCATCACCCGAGCGCGAGCGTGACGCAGGAACGAGTTGCCGTTCTCCTGCGGCTCGACGACGTAGTCCCAGTCGTAACCGGACTCGAGGAGCTCCATCCACCGGTCCAGTTGCAGCACTTCGGGAATGCCGTGATCGTCGGGGCCGGCCTCGATCAGCGCAACACTGATCGACGGATCTTCCGAGAGTCGCGCCGCCACGGCGCAACCGGCCGAACCGCCACCGACGACGACATAGTCGAAAGCCCGCTCGGTGCTCATTTGCTGCTCTCCGTGCTCGTGTCCTCGAACCAGCCGGTCACGGCCGGTGCGATGTTCTGATACACATGTTTGGCTTCGCGATACTCGCTCAGGCCCGTGGGCCCCAGCTCGCGTCCAACGCCTGATTGACCGAAGCCACCCCACTCCGCCTGTGGGAGATACGGGTGATAGTCGTTGATCCAGATCGTGCCGTGCCGTAACCGGTTCGCCACCCGTTGGGCCTTACCGGCGTCCTGAGTCCAGACCGCACCGGCCAGCCCGTAGACGGTGTCGTTGGCGATTGCCACGGCGTCGTCTTCGTCGGTGAAGGTCTCCACGGTGACCACCGGACCGAATGCCTCGTCGGCCACCACCGACATGCCCCGCTGTACTTGATCCAGCACCGTCGGCAGGTAGTAGTAACCGGCATCGAGATCGGATTCGCCCGATGTGCCGGTGCCGAACTCACCACCGCACCGCAACCGCGCGCCCTCGGCGACACCCTTGCGTATGTAGGCGTCGACCTTCTCCCGATGCGCTGCCGAGATCAACGGGCCGGTCTCGGCCGAGTCGTCGAACGGTCCACCGAGCCGGATCTGCTTCGCCCGGGCTACCAGTGCATCGGTGAATTTCTCGGCGATACTGTCCTGCACGATGATTCGGGCCCCGGCAGAGCAAACCTGCCCGGAATGCACAAACCCGCCGTTGAGTGCGTTGTCGACGGCGGCATCGAAATCGGCGTCGGCGAAGATCACATTCGGATTCTTGCCACCCAACTCGAGGGCAACCTTCTTCACCGTCGCCGCCGCCGCGGCACCGATCAGACGCCCGGTGACCAGCCCTCCGGTGAACGACACCATGTCTACGTCCGGATGTTCCGACAGGGCCGCTCCGGCCCGCGGTCCGGTGCCCGTGACCAGATTGGCCACCCCGGCGGGAAGCCCCAGATCGTCGAAAACCCGCATCATCAAGATCGCGGTATGTGGTGTCAGTTCAGCAGGTTTGAGGATGAACGTGCAGCCGGCCGCCAGGGCAGGTGCCATCTTCCACGCTGCTTGCAGCAATGGGTAGTTCCACGGCGTGATCATCCCGCAGACACCCACCGGTTCGTACTGGATGCGACTGACCACGTCATTACTGCCGGCATCGACCAGCCGACCGGCATCCTGCGCCGCCGCGCGACCGAAGTACTCGAAACAGGCTGCGATGTCGTCCATGTCGATTTCGGACTCGACCAGGCGCTTGCCGGTGTCGAGGGATTCGGCCCGGGCGAACTCTGATTTGCGTTCCCGCAGTGCCGCCGCCACGCGCAGCACGAAGGCGCCGCGTTCGGGTGCGGGCACGAGCGACCACCGGCCGTCGTCGTATGCCTGCCGGGCTGCCGCAATCGCCCGCTCGGTATCTGCCGGCCCGGCGTCACTGACCGTCCCGACCAGCTCGCGCGTCGCGGGACATTCGATGTCGCGGGTGCCCCCGTCGACCGCGGATTCCCACTTACCGTTGATGAACAGGGTTTGTGCGGTCATGACTCCTCTTTGGTGGTCGGTGTGGTGCCTGCTGTTCCGTCTGTGTCGTCTACGACATCGGCCGGGATCGACTCGAAGTCGGTCGACCAATCGAGGACCGGTGCGACGTCGACCGTGGTCGAATCGCCGCCGACGGAGCGATGCAGGAACTCGAGGTGACGTTCATAGTGATCGAGCACATTGCTGATGAGTTGATCCTTGGAGAATCCGAAGACGTCGAACCCGCTGCTGCCGGAGGCCGTGAACACCTCGAGCCGGAAGAACTTGCTCGGGCTCTTCGGTAGCCGTCCATATTGCGGGATCAGGTGTTCGGTCGGATAGACCTGATAGTGGAAGCCCCGCTCCCCCTCATATGCGACATCGAGGTGGTAGGCGTGGATGCCGCACGATTCGACCAGCTGCTCGCCAAACGTCGCTTCCCTTCCGGCAGCGGTCAATTCGTCAGCGACCTCTTGCAGCGCCGGGCCGACCACGGTGCTGACGTACCGCTCGGTCGCGGCAGCATCGGGATATCGCACCGACCGCGCTATGCGCTGCCGCCAGTGCAGCGCGGTTCCGCCCGCGGTCCGGCTGGACAGCACCTTGGGGATCGACAACCGCGCCGACTCCACCCAGTGTTGTTCCACCTGAAGCGCTTTGAACAACCCCAGCATGATGAAAACGATCACGACGGCAAACGGGACGCCCATGATGATCGTGGCGTTCTGCAACGTGGTGATGCCGCCGATCAACAACATCGCAAAGGTCAGCAGGCCGGTGGCCGCGGCCCAGAAGATCCGCACCCAGGCCGGTCCGTCGGACTCGTTGTCCGGCATCCGCGAACTGAAGTGCGACATCACCAGGGCCCCGGAATCTGCACTGGTGACGTAGAACAGCAACCCGGTCAACGTGGCGACGACGATCAGGAAGGGTGCGGCCGGATATTCCTCGAGCAGACCGTAGAACGCCTCCTCGGGCACGTTCACCGCCGTCTCACCGAATTCGGTGTTGCCCCCGCGGACCAGTTCGATCGCACTGTTTCCGAAGACCGAGATCCACAGCAGGATGAACAGGAACGGAACGGTCAACGTGCCGAGCACGAACTGCCGGATCGTCCGTCCACGGGAGATCCGGGCCAGGAACAAACCGACAAACGGGGCCCAGGCAATCCACCAGGCCCAGAAGAAGAGGGTCCAGGACGACAGCCATTCATCGGGCCGGTCGTAGGCGAACGTGTCGAGGGTCATGCCGGGGAACCGGCTGATGAAGTCGCCGGTGTTCTGCACGATCCCGTCGAACAGGTATGCGGTGGAACCCGCGATCAGAATGAAGAGCATCAGGCCCACTGCGACGATCACATTGAGCTCGGACAACCGGCGCACACCCTTGTCGATGCCGGAAACCGCTGACACCGTGGCGATCAGGACGGCGATCGCGATCAGTCCGGCCTGCGCCCACGTGCCTCGTTCGATTCCGAATAGTTCGTCGAGGCCGACATTGAGTTGTGCCACACCGATTCCCAGGCTGGTCGCCAATCCGAAGATCGCACCGAGCAGGGCGGCGATGTCGACGAAGTTGCCGAGTCCACCCTCGACCCGCTTCCCGAAGATTGGGTACAGGGCCGAGCGGATACTCAACGGGAGATTGTGCCGGTAGGCGAAATAGCCCAGCGCCATACCGATCAGCGCATAGAGCGCCCAGCCGATGATGCCGTAGTGAAACAGCGTCCACGTCAACGCCTGTCGAGCCGCTTCTGTTGTCTCACCGTCACCGACCGGTGGCGCGAGATACTGCGTGACCGGTTCGGCGACCGAGAAGAACATGAGGTCGATACCGATTCCGGCGGCAAACAACATGGCCGTCCAGGAGAACAGGTTGTAGACCGGCTTCGAGTGGTCGGGCCCGAGTTTCACCCGGCCCACCGATGACAACGCCGCCCACACCACGAAGGCGAGGACAACGGTCACCAGGAGGATGTAGAACCAGCCGAGGTTGGTGGCGACCCAGCTCACTGCGGTGCCGATGACGTCGTCGGCGCCCTCCTGGTCGATCAGCGCCCAGACGATGATCCCGATGATCCCGACACTGGAACCGATGAAGACCGGCCAGTTCACCGTGACCTTCTGTTGCGATTTGGTCGATGTGTCCGAACCGCCAGGTGGAGCGGGACTCTGCGGGTTATCGGTAAAAATGGCCATAGCGCGTCCTCAAGTGGTTGTTGTCCGAAAGCTTTGTCGGGGTCAAACCAAAATCAGTCTTTGTTTTCTCTGGCAAATCATCGGTTAACAACGTAGCAGTGCGCGTAGTCCGGTTTCCGGGGGTTCGCGACAAGCAACAGGTCAGACCCCACCCCTGGAACAACGATCACATCGAGGTACCGGTGTGATCACGAACCCAGATGCGATCGGTAGTGTCGTTCGCCGTGAAAGCTCAGCGCGGCGCCATCCGAATCGCGCCGTCGAGGCGGATCGTCTCGCCGTTGACATACCCGTTCTGCAGCAACGTCAGTGCCATCCCCGCATAGTCTCCGGGGTCGCCGAGACGCTTGGGGAACGGGACATCCGCGGCAAGCCCTTCGCGGATGTCGTCGCGCAGGCGGGCAAGCATCGGTGTGTCGAAGATGCCTGGGGCGATGGTGTTGACCCGGATACCCACACTGGCGAGGTCACGTGCCGACACGAGCGTCATACCGTGGACCGCCGCTTTGGATGCGGTATACGACGTTTGCCCGATCTGTCCATCGAAGGCCGCGACCGATGCGGTCAGCACGATAGCGCCCCGCTCCCCGTCGATCGGTTCGTTGCGCGCGATGCGGGACGCTGCCAACCGCAGCACGTTGTAGGTGCCGACGAGGTTGACCTCGATGACATTTCGGAAGCTCTCGAGCGAGGCCGGGTTCTTGTCCCGGTCGAGAATCCGCATCCGGTCTCCGCCGCGGCCTGCGCAGTGCACAGCCCCACGTAGCGGCCCATGGACTTCGGCTGCGTCGAGCGCCTCGGTGAACGACACCTCGTCCGTGATGTCTGCGGGCACGAACAGCGCCGCGTCGCCGAGCCCGTCGGCGGTTGCCGCTCCCTCAGATGTCGCCAGATCCGTGATCACCACTCGCCCACCGCCTTCGACGATCGCAGCAGCGGTCGCAGCACCGAGACCGGAGGCCCCGCCCGTGACGAGGAAGGTGTTGTCTTTCAGTCGCATGGAAGTGCCAGACTCTCTTTCGGAACCGCTGTCAGCGCGAGGTTGTTACTTACCACGCAAACAGGTCATGGCTGGTCGCTTCGGCGGTTCCGCCGAGGTGTCGATCTCCGAATCCTTTTGCGATCGCGCTGACTTCGCCGGCCTTCAGGTGCGGCGGGTGGTTGGGGTCAGGCGTGCCATCCCGCGAAGGATCCACGGCGTCCGCCGCGCCATCATCCCCACGGCGAGGTCCGTTCGGCGCATCGCAGCGCGAGGACCGGGGGTTGAGGTGGACGCCAGTGCGGCCTCGGCAGAACCCGGCCGCGCATCGTGCCGATCGACCGCCAGGAGTTGCCACCTGCCGGGCACACCGCGCAACTCGACGCTGCCACGCAACTCAAAGCTGGTGCCCGAGCCGACGACCAGGTCACGAACGGTACCGGAGACCAGGATGTCCCCGGGGCCGGCATGGCCGAGGATCCGCGCCGCGATGTGTACGGCGAGTCCCCCGATGTCGTTGTCGAGTAGTTCGCATTCCCCGGTGTGGATTCCGGCGCGGATCTCGATCCCCAGCGTCTCGGAATCAGAACGCAACGCCTCGGCACATCTGATGGCCTGAGTTGGACCGTCGAACGTCACGAGGTGCCCATCACCGGTGCTCTTGACCAACGTGCCGCTGGACCGTTCCGTGACGGCGGCAGTCATCTCACCAAACCGCGTCAGCACCGCGCGCCATCTCTCGTCGCCCGCCGCCGCCGCATGTCGGGTGGAGGCAACCATGTCGGTGAACAACACGGTGCGCAACGCGCGATGGGATTGGGCAGGCGCGGCATGGCCACCGGTGAGAAACTCCTCGATCGCCGCCAAGATCTGGTCGGGACCGGTGACCCAGGGAGCGTGGTCGATGCCGTCGACCTCGAGCCACTGCGCGCCGAGGATGTGGTCGGCGATGTAGCGACCGCATTGCATGGGCATGCAGTCGTCACGAGCGTGAATGACCAAGGTAGGTGAGTCAATCGTCGGCAAGACGGTCCGTATGTCCATCCGAAACACCGATTCCGCTGTAGCCCGTACCATTCCGGGGCTTGCGCTCATCCGCTCGAACATTGCGAGCTGGCGTATCGACCGGGTTGACGGGAACATGCACCTGGCCGCCGCACCGGTGCCCCACTCCGAACGCGTCGCGCGTCCGAGCTCCTGAAGGCGGACGATCTGCTCGGTCGACGGCAGGTAATCCGCGCCGGTGCCGGACAAATCCTCACCGGCATCGGATACGAGGCGTTTTCTCACCTCGGCCGGATCCCGATCGATGTCGTCCCAACCGGTTGCCATGAACGGGTAGGTGCCGTAGAGGATCAACGCTCGCGTTCGCTCCGGTCGTTTCGCCGCGAACACGATCGAGGCCGTGCCACCCTCGCTCATTCCGAAGAGGGAAGCCTCTCCGAAGCCGGCGGCGTCCATGACGGCTTCGATCTCGGTCACCCGATCATCCAGTGTGCGAACTTTCGCCACCGGGTCCGACAGCCCGACCCCTGCCTTGTCGAACAAGAGGATGCGACAGAACGTGGCGAGCTGGTCGAAGAAGGACTTGAACTCGGGCAGGGTCCAGAACAGCTCGATATGGCTGACGAATGGCCCGACAAAGACCAGGTCGACGGGCCCGTCGCCGAACACCTGGTAGGCCAGACTCAGCTCGCCGCAGGCCGCGTACGAGGTTTCTGGCACGAACCTGATCCTACGGTTCCGGAACGCTACAGACAACGACATGAGATCGGTCCACGACGTCCTCGACTCGGCCCTGACCACGAAATGTAGTTCTGCACAACATAATCCGATGCTGATAGTCTCACGCGACGTTCTGGTTGCTGCAACCCTCAGGGTGCCGGTGCGCGGCCCCAGCGCACCGAACATAGTCTGAAGTCCCATCGTCCGCGCGCGTCGAGTCCGCCCGCCACCCCGAGCCGACCGAAGGAATCCCAATGTCGATCCGAAGCCTGAACCACGCGGTGTTGTTCGTTTCCGACGTCAAGCGGAGCGCAGAGTTCTATTGCGACGTACTCGGATTCGAACGGCTGCCCATCGACTTCCCCGGCGGCGCGTTCCTCCGTGGCAGCGGATCGGCCAACGACCACGATCTCGGCCTGTTCCAGGCCTCCGGTCCACGGGCCGCCGACGGTTCGGTGGGCCTCTACCACCTCGCCTGGGAAGTGGAGACCCTGCGTGAACTCGCGCGGGCCCGCGACCGGCTCCAGGCGGCGGGCGCGCTGAGCGGGGCGTCGAATCACGCGGCAACGAAGGCCCTGTACGGCCGGGACCCCGACGGACTCGAGTTCGAGGTCACCTGGCTGGTGCCTGATTCCCGACTCGATGAGGAGCTCGTGCCGGGCGTGGCACCGACCCGCCCCCTGGACCTTGCCGCCGAGATCGGGCGATATGGCGCCGACACCCCAGGCGGTCCCCGGTCGGACCGAGAGCTGATGATGCGGACCATGGCACGTCTGGCCCGCCCCTAACGGACCATCCGCACGGCCAGTTCGCCGTAGGTCTCACCCAAGGCCACCGGATCGCGATGGGTCCGGGTCGGGAACCACCGGCAGACGTCGACACAGAGCGACGACAACGCGAGCACCACGTCGTCCGCTGGAGCCACGGTGAACTCTCCTGAGTCGACACCCCGACCGACGATCGCCGCGAGAACCTCGGAGGTGTCGCGGCGGATCGCGGTGATCGTCCGGTAGTGCTCCCGGGTCAGTTCGTGCAGTTCGTACTGCACGACCTTCGCCAATTGGTGGTGCTCGGCCTGCCATCGCGCAAACTCCCGCACCACAGCTCGGAGCCGATCGCTGTCGGAGCGCCCGGGATCGTCCACCGCACGCAGCGCCGTCAGTACACCTCGGTGCCCTTCCAGTGAAATTGCGTACAGCAGTTCTTCTTTCGACCCGAAGTGGGGATACATCGCGGCCGGGCTCAGGCCGAGGCGTTTGGCGATCTCCCGGGTCGAGGTGCCGGCGTAGCCCTGTTCGGCGAACGACGCGATCGCCGCCTGACGGATCCGTTCCGCCGCGGCCGAACCGCTTGCCTTCGTCACAGCCACGTGGCGCCCCCCTCGCTCCCGGCGATCGCAGGCCGGTTGACCCGATCGCACCACCGAGGGCATCATAAGCGAACGCTTAGAAAATAAGCGACCGCTTGGTTTCGAAGGAGTCCCATGGCAGCCCCACTCTCCCGTCGCGACCTCGAGTTCCTGCTCTACGAGTGGCTCGACGTCGAGAAGCTGACGACTCGCGACCGGTTCGCAGAGCACTCTCGGGAGACCTTCGACGCAATCCTGGAACTGAGCGAAGACCTCGCCACCAAGCGATTTGCCCCGGTCAACAAGATCGGCGACCAGAACGAACCGTTTGTCGGGGACGACGGCAAGGTGGTGCTGCCGGACGGCATCGGGGACGGCATCGACGAGTTCGTCAAAGCCGGACTGCTGACGGGCTCGTTCGACGAATCCCTGGGCGGCATGCAACTGCCGACCGTGGTCAACAGGGCGGCGATGGCGTGGTTCCAGGCGGCCAACGCGGCGATGTCGTCCTACACGTTCCTCACCGTCGGCAACGCCAACCTCCTTGCCGAGTACGGCTCCCCGGAACAGATCGACACCTGGGTCCGGCCCATGGTCGAGGGCCGCTACTTCGGCACGATGTGCCTGTCCGAACCACAGGCCGGTTCGTCGCTCGCCGATATCACCACCAAGGCCGAACCGATCTCCGACGGCACCTATCGGATCACCGGCAACAAGATGTGGATCTCGGCAGGTGATCACGAACTATCCGAGAACATCGTCCACCTGGTGCTGGCGAAGGCACCCGGCGGTGGACCCGGGGTCAAGGGGATCTCGCTGTTCGTCGTGCCCAAGTATCTGGCCGACGGCACCCGCAACGATGTCGCACTCGTCGGACTCAACCACAAGATGGGCAACCGCGCGACCACGAACACCCTGCTGAACTTCGGCGACGGAACACACTCCCCGACAACCGAATCCGGAGCGGTGGGCTACCTCGTCGGTGAAGAGCATCGTGGCCTGTCGTACATGTTCCACATGATGAACGAGGCCCGGATCGGAGTGGGGTTTCTGGCCACCTCTCTGGGCTACGCCGGATATCTCGCCTCGCTCGAATACGCCAAGGTGCGGGCACAGGGCCGTCCCGTCGATCAGAAGGACCCGGCGTCGCGGCCCGTCCCGATCATCGAGCACGCCGACGTCAAGCGGATGCTGCTGGCCCAGAAGTCCTATGTCGAAGGCGCTCTCGCCCTCGGTCTCTACTGCAGCAAACTGGTCGACGAGCAGACCACCAGCGCCGGCGACGACCGGGATCGCGCCGGCCTCCTTCTCGATGTCCTCACCCCCATCGCAAAGAGCTGGCCGTCCCAGTGGTGCCTGGAGGCGAACAGCCTCGCGATCCAGGTCCTCGGCGGCTACGGGTACACCAAGGAATTCGACGTCGAGCAGTACTACCGCGACAACCGCCTGAACCCGATCCACGAAGGCGCACACGGAATCCACGGACTCGACCTCCTGGGCCGCAAGGTCATCATGCAGGGCGGAGCCGGGCTCACGCAGCTAGCCGAGACCATCGGTGACACCATCGACCGTGCCGCCGACAACGGTGCCGCCACCGGCTACGCGGCCGATCTGCGAACCGCTCTGGACCAGTTGGTCACCACGACCACCACCGTCTGGTCCGCGGGTGATCCCGCGCTCGCCCTGGCCAACGCAACTGCCTACCTCGAGGCCGCCGGCCACATCGTGATCGCCTGGATGTGGCTCGAACAGCTATTGGCGGTCGACGCCAAGACCGGCGACTTCTACGACGGCAAACGCGCTGCGGCCCAATATTTCTTCCGCTACGAGTTGCCCAAGACCGCCGCGCAGCTATCGCTGGTCGCCTCACTCGACCGCACCACGCTCGATGCCCAGCCGGGCTGGTTCTGACCACCGGCGGTCGGTACACAGAACACAGATGTCAATCCGGTGACGCCACCACCACCGGCGAAGTCGAGAGTTACAGGAGCACAATGCGTTACGTTGCAGTCGGCGACAGCTTCACCGAGGGAGTCGGCGACGAACCCGATGGCGTGAACACCCGCGGGTGGGCAGACCTCGTCGCGGCCGGTCTTGCTGCCGAACACGGCAGTATCGACTATGCGAACCTCGCGATCAGGGGTCGCCTGCTCGCGCCGATCGCGACCGAGCAGATCGACGCCGCGCTGTCGATGGACCCGCTCCCGACGCTGCTCACGTTCAACGGCGGCGGCAACGACATGTTGCGCCGGGGCAGCGACCTGCCGGGCCTCATCGAACTGACCCGTACCGCGGTGCGGCGGTGCCGCGATGCCGGGATCGAGGTCGTGCTGCTCGCCGGCGCGGATCCGTCCGACGGACTGCCCATGCGCGAGACGATCCGCGGACGCGGCGAATACCTGACCACAGAGGTCGCCGCCCTCGCTCATGCCGAAGACATCACGTTCGTGGACATGTTCCACGACAGCGAGATCCGCCGAGCGGTCTATTGGTCCGACGATCGCCTGCACCTGAACCCGATCGGACATCAACGGGTCGCCGCCCATGTTCTTCGCGCACTCGGCGTCCACACGATCCCGGTCCCCGACCGACCCACAGATGCCGACAAACGCCGAATCATCGAGAACATGCGTTTTGTTCGCAGCCATCTGGCGCCGTGGGCAGTGCGACGCCTACGCGGACGCTCCTCCGGCGACAATCGTTGCGCCAAGCACCCGAACTGGGTGACCCTCAACGCCTCCGACCTCCCCTGGTCCGCCAATACCCTCTGACACCCGCTGACGCCGCGGACACCCGACCGCGCCCCTCCGTCGAGCGTGCCGATAACGCCGTCAAGCGTGCCAAAGTTGCTGGCGGATAGCCATTTTCGGCACGGTGAACGGGTATTTCGGCACGGTCGGCGGCGGGTGGGGCAGGTCAGGGCAGGGCAGGTCAGATCTGTGCGCCCACCCGGTAGCCCTCGGCGATGGCGTGACTCAGCCGCCGTGGAGTGACACAGTCGCCGATGATGCTGATGCTCTCCCCCGGTACGAGCCCGAACGCCGATTCCGCCACCCGCGGCTGATGCCACACCGTCAGCGCCGGACCGGTCTCGATGTCACCGGCGCCGAACAACGGCCGCAAAAGCACTGATTCCGAGGCGTTTTCGGGCACCACCAACGTGTGGCCGATCCGGAACTCGACGCCGGCTGCACCCAATCGGGTCAACAGCGGTCCGGCACTTTCCGCCGGAACCCTCGTGGCCAGTCCGGTCAACGGCGTGGCCAACGTGACATGCCAGCCCTGCTGCACCAACGCCTCGGCGGCGCTGTAGGCAGGCCAGAAACCGTCACCCTCGTCGTAGACCACCGCACGTTTACCCGGCACGTCCGGGAGTTGGCCCAGCAGGACCTCATCCACCGTGGCCGACGGACGGTCACCGAGCACAACCGGTGGCGCAGCCGCCCGCGAACCGGTGGCCACCACCACGTGATCGGCCATCGCCCGGATCTCTTCGAGATCGCCCGCGTCGATACCGGCGGCCAGGTTGACGTCGACCTTCAGACGCTTGAGTTCGAGTTGCAGGTAGTCGATGGCATCGATGAAGGTCGCCCGATGTGGCGAGGCGGCAGCGATACGCGCCGAACCACCCAGGGCCGGCTCCTTCTCGAAGACGGTGACCCGATGACCGCGGCCGGCGGCGACACGGGCCGCCTCGAGGCCGGCTGGTCCACCGCCGATCACGTAGACCTCCTTGACCTTTGGCGCCGGTACGCCCACCCGAGGGTCCCGCCCGCGTCCGACCTCCGCGTTGACCGCACAGTGCAGATGCGGGTCGAATGCCCGGCAGTCCTGGTTGATTCCGAGGCAGCCGCGAATCTCGGTCAGCCGTCCGGTTTCCGACTTCACCGGCAGATCGGGATCGGCGATCAGCGCGCGGGCCATCCCGACCATGTCGGCGTGACCGGATTTGATGATGTGGTCGGCGGTGGCCGCATCCCGGATCCGTTGGCCGACCAACGTCGGCAGCCCCGTCGCCGCCCGGACCCGCGACGCCGACGGCACCGCAACGGCATCCGGATTGGTCGAGTCCTTGACGTACTTGCCACGGGTGCCGTGGGTGATGCTGAAGTAGTCGACCCCGAGTTCGGCAAGGTTCTCCGCGATGCGCACGCAGTCGTCGATGTCCATGCCACCGGGGATCTCCTCTTCCCCACTGAGCCGTACCCCGAACACGAAACCGTCCGGGACCACCGACCGCATCGCCTCGATCACCAGCCGCGGGAACCGCATCCGGTTCTCGAAGGATCCACCGAAGCCATCGGTCCGCCGATTGGTCAGCGGTGACATGAACTGGGCCGGGAGATAGCCGTGTGCGGCGTGGACCTCGACACCATCGGCCCCGGCCTTCACCAGGTTCTCGGTCGAGATCCGCCAGCCCTCGATGATGCTCTCGATCTCCGGCACCGTCAGTTCGTGGGGCGGATAGGCGTCGCGCACGGTCTTGATCGCCGACGGTGCGGACGGCGGCGAATCGGACTCCCCGCCGATGAACTCCCGTCCGAGATGACACAACTGGCCGATGAATCGCGCACCGTGTCGGTGGATGATGTCCGCCTTGGCGGCGGCAGCGGGTACGAACTCGTCGATGTAGGCCTCGACGAGTTTCCTCGACCGCAGGGTCGTCGTGGGGTGCACCACCGTCGCACCACCGATGATCAGACCGACGCCACCGGCGGCGAGCCGCCCGAAATGCTCGGTGTCACCGTGGGTGGGAACGCCGTCCTGCGCCATGCTCGTCCCGGCCGGGAGCGCGACGAGACGGTTCTTCAGGGTCACCCCACCGATCGCAAAAGGCGAGAAGAGATGCGTGAACTCGCTGCTCATGGTCTCTCTTTCGATCATGACTGAGGGCTGCGGTCATGCCGACCCCAGCCGATGCACTAATTGAACTGAACTCAACTCTAGTGCATGGAAGTGGGGTGGGTCACGTTCCCCACCTGCGGCGGCGGGGGCTGCACCGTAGACGTTCGCGCCCGGAGATGGTCAGAGTTCCTAAGACTCTTTCGAACGACACTTCGGCGACGAACAATGGGAAGTGTCCAGCCCTCAACGGGAGGACCGGATACCGCATAGGAGGCACCGATGAAGGCACTCGTGTATCACGGACCCGGCAAGAAGTCGTGGGACGACGTCCCCGACCCGACAATCAAACAGCCGACCGATGTGATCGTGAAGATCGACACGACCACGATCTGCGGCACGGATCTGCACATCCTCAAGGGCGACGTCCCAGCGGTTGTCGAGGGGCGCATCCTCGGCCATGAGGGCGTGGGCACCATCACCGAGGTCGGGGGCGCGGTCACCACGCTGGCCGCCGGGGATCGGGTCATCCTCTCGTGCGTCAGCGCCTGCGGACGATGCAGCTTCTGCAAGAAGGGCGTGTACTCGCATTGCCAGGCCGACGAGGGCGCCCCCGGTATCGGCTGGATCTTCGGGCATCTCATCGACGGAACCCAGGCGGAGTACGTCCGGGTGCCGTTCGCGGAGACCTCGGTGTACAAGCTGCCCGACGGGGTCAGCGACGCCGAAGGTGTGTTGCTCTCGGACATCTTGCCCACCGGACACGAGATCGGGGTGCAATACGGCCGGGTGAAGCCGGGTGATGTGGTGGCAGTGGTCGGTGC
Source organism: Williamsia sp. z71 (assembly GCF_059553375.1). Classification (NCBI taxonomy): domain Bacteria; kingdom Bacillati; phylum Actinomycetota; class Actinomycetes; order Mycobacteriales; family Nocardiaceae; genus Williamsia; species Williamsia sp. z71. Next base: position 121,993 of record NZ_JCANWX010000002.1, on the reverse strand, counting down.
CGGACCGGTCGGTCTGGCGGCGATGCTCACCGCAGGCCTCTACGGCCCCTCCCGGATCATCGCCATCGATCTGGACGCGAATCGTGTCACCGAGGCGAAGAAGTTCGGGGCCACCGACGGGGTGGTGGCCGGCGACTCGGACTGGAAAGAACAGGTTTTGGCGCTCACGGACGGACTCGGGGTCGACGTCGCGATCGAAGCCGTCGGCATCCCCGCCACCTTCACCATGTGCCTCGACATCGTGCGTCCGGCGGGAACCGTCGCGAACGTCGGCGTACACGGCACCGGGGTGAACCTCCCGCTCGACTCCCTGTGGATCTCGAACATCGACATCTCCATGGGGCTGGTCAACACCAATACCACCGACACGCTGCTGAAAATGGTCGCGTCGAAGAAGCTCGACGCCACACCGTTTGTCTCCCACACCTTTGCGCTGACCGACATTCTCGAGGCCTATGACGTGTTCGGCCGGGCAGCGGAGACGAAAGCGCTGAAGGTTGTGCTGACCACCTGACCCCCAGGAGCCGGCCGCCAAAGCCGTCAGGTCGCCCGTTTGATCGTCAGGCCTGACATCGCCGATATGGAGCCGCTGACGTTGATGACCGATCCTCCCGGGCGGATCGGCGGGCCACCTTTGTCCTTCAGGCTCGACCAGCCGGACTTGGTGAGTGCTGAGTAGCGGATCTCCTGATCGGGCCCGATCCGGATCTTGACCGTGCTCGTGGACACCTGCAACTGCACGTTGACCAGCGGTTCGGGAAATGTCGCGTTGGTGAAGTCGAGGTCGATGGTGCCCATCGAGCCGGTGATGAGGATGTTCGGCGGAACTGCCCATACGCCCTTGCGTCGCACCGTCTCCCAATCCGCACCAAGGACCACCGGGCCGGCCGGGACCACAGGCTTTTCGACGGGTACCACGGCGGCGACGGACGGCGAGTCGAGGAACAGATGTCCGGCGACCGGCAGGTGCTCGAGTACCGCACGAAGGTCACCTCGAGTTCTCGCCCGATACACCGCTCCCGCGCGGTCCTCGAACTCGCCAATTTCCAGATACCCGTCCGAAAACGCGCTGTTGAGCAAAGCGATGGCCCGCTCACGTTCCGGGTTGCCCACCCGCACCTCGTCGTCAGAATGATCCTCGGCCATGCCAGACACTCTAGGAGACCGGACATCGATGCCGCTCCGGCCGAGCCCGGTCGTTCGCTCCGGGGTACGAGAGGCTTCCCTGCGCTGAATTCCGATCTGTGACCTCAGCTCGTCATGAGCTCGTCGATCTGGTCGATCGACACCGTGGCACCTTCGATGAAGCCCATGTCGAGCATCTTCTGGAGGTCTGCTGCGCTGTCGTAGGTGTTGATATATGTGGCGACGGTCTTGCCGTCCTCCTCGGAGAACGTGTACGTATTCCGGGACACGGGCATATCGGTGACCGGATTGAGGTCGCATCGGCGAAACCGTCGAGGAACGTCAGGCAATCCCTGGATGAACCGTCGCCGAAAACGAAGAAATCCCCTCCGGTCAAGACCGGAGAGGATTTCGTCGATGGGTGGAGCTAAGGGGATTCGAACCCCTGACCCCCACACTGCCAGTGTGGTGCGCTACCAGCTGCGCCATAGCCCCGTATTCGGTTTTCGCAAGCTTTGCGGTTGATTTCTCCGCTCGGCTTGCTTGACCGAAATTACACCATCCGCGGGAGCGCGACCAAATCCGCTAGTCGGCGGACCCGGCCGGGCCCACCGATCAGCCGTTGTCGGAGCTGATGAGCTGCTCGACCCATTCCGGCCCGCTGGTGACCGTGACCTGCTTGCCGTCGCGCAGGACGCTGGGCGTACCCACCTGGCCGCCGAGTGCGGTGGACAGCTCTTCCTGTGACTGCTTGGCCGAATCCTGCGCAGCGGCCACCTGCGCCCCCTCCGCAATGCACTGCTGCGTCGCATCACCGGCGCCGACGTCCTTCGCGTACGCGGCCAGCGCTTGATTGCTGTGGTCGACGTCACCTTCGGTGGGCTGCTCCTGGAAGAGCTTCGAATGGAAGGCCAACTGGACGTTTTGGTCCTCACCGGCGGCCACGCACTTCATCGCACCTGCCGCGCGAGAGCTGTAATCACCCGAACCCGATCGCTTGTCCAGGAAATTCAGCAGGTGATAGCGGACCTGCAGCTGACCGCTGTTGATCGCATCGGTCAGCGCCGGACCCGACGCCTCCTCGAGGTTGCGACAGGCCGGGCACTGGAAATCCTCGAACATGTCGATGGTCACCGGTGCCGCGGCGTCGCCCGCGGTGAAGGTGGCACTGGAGGCCAGGGCATTGGTGTCCGCAGTTCCGTTGTCACTGTTGCTGTTCCAGATGATCCCGCCGATGACGACGGCCGCGATGACCACCACAGCCAGCCCGGCAAGAATGTACGTCGTCGTGCTCGACTGTGCGCGGGGCTGGTATTTGCCGCCCGACACCTTGGGTACCGACTGCTTCTTCTTGTTGCTCACTTTGTCCTCACCGAACCGATTCACACCCGACTGAATTCATCGCGCGACACACGCGCGTCGCCTACCAGGATATCGAGCAACGCCTGAGAACAATCTGAGCAGATCCGCCGGTGGCCGGGCGTACGATCGCGAAGTGTCGCCGCGCGAATATCCGAATGAGGCACCGCATCCTCCCCGGTCCGGGAGAGACGAGGCGAGTCACACCCATGCCAATGTCGCAGGCGGGCGGCTACGCGCTGCGACCTTCGGCGCGATGGACGGTCTGGTCACCAATATCAGTCTGGTCGCCGGTGTCGGCGCCTCCGGCACCTCCGGTCACACCATCATCCTCAGCGGCGTCTCGGGTCTGGCGGCCGGCGCATTCTCGATGGCCTTGGGTGAATACACCTCGGTGACCACACAGAACGAACAACTCGATGCCGAGGTCGCGGTCGAACGCCGTGAACTGGCCAGGCATCCCGACGCCGAACTGAACGAACTGATCGAGGAGTTCGTCGACCTCGGGATGACCCGGGAAACCGCAACCGCCGCCGCGGGCGAGGTCCACCGCGATCCCGATCGGGCCCTGAACCTGCATCTGACCCAGGAACTCGGCATCGATCCGGCCGGTCGGCCCTCGCCGATCGTCGCGGCCGTCTCCTCGTTCGTGATGTTCGCGATCGGCGCGGTGATCCCGCTGCTCACCTATCTGCTCGGCTTCGAATCACTGACCGCCGCCCTCGCGGTCGGCGCGGTCGGACTACTCGTCGCAGGCGGTATCGCCGCACAGTTCACCAATCGGCCGGTGTGGAAGGGCGCACTGCGACAGCTCGCCTTCGGCGTGATCGCCGCCGCGGCAACCTATCTCGTCGGCTACCTGATCGGCGTCCCGGCATCCGGTTGATCTGCGGGCAACAGCTCAGCCCAGGACACCATCGACGAGTTCCTGGGCCTGCGCCTGGACCTGCGCCAAATGCTCTGGCCCGTTGAACGATTCGGCGTAGATCTTGTACACGTCTTCGGTACCCGACGGCCGTGCGGCGAACCACGCGTTCTTCGTGGTCACCTTCAGCCCACCGATCTTCGCTCCGTTGCCCGGCGCCTCGGTCAGGATCGCGGTGATCGGCTCACCGGCGAGTTCGGTCGCGGTGACCTGATCGGCCGACAGTTTCGCCAGCGTGGCCTTCTGCTGCCGATCGGCCGGAGCATCGATGCGCGCATACGACGGCGACCCACCATGCTGCTCCGCCAATTGCCCATAGCGCTGCGACGGCGTCTTCCCGGTCACCGCCAGGATCTCCGACGCCAGCAGGGCCAGGATGATGCCATCCTTGTCTGTCGTCCAGACGGTTCCGTCGGTGCGCAGGAACGAGGCCCCGGCACTTTCCTCGCCACCGAAACCGACCGAGCCGTCGAGGAGTCCGGGCACGAACCACTTGAATCCGACCGGCACCTCGATCAGGTTCCGCCCGATACCGGCGACCACGCGGTCGATCATCGACGACGACACCAGGGTCTTGCCGACCGCCGCACCCGGCGACCATCCGTTTCGGTGGGTGAACAGGTAGTCGATGGCAACGGCCAGGAAGTGGTTCGGATTCATCAGACCACCGTCCGGGGTCACGATGCCGTGCCGATCGGAGTCGGCATCGTTGCCCGTGGCGATGTCGTACTGATCCCGTGCACCGATCAGTGAGGCCATCGCGTTCGGCGAACTGCAATCCATCCGGATCTTGCCGTCGGTGTCGAGCGTCATGAACGAAAAGGCCGGATCCACAGAGGGATTGACCACCGTCAGGTTCGTCAGCCCGTAGCGCTCACCGATCTCGCCCCAATAGTCGACCGAGGCGCCCCCGAGCGGATCGGCCCCGATTCGGACGCCCGCCGTGCGGATGGCCGCCATGTCGATCACCGAGGCCAGGTCGTCGACGTACGCGGCGAGATAGTCGTAGGTCCCGCAGAACTCGGATTCCCGGGCGCGCTCGAAGGGCATGCGCTTCACGCCGGACAATCCGCTGCGGAGCAGTTCGTTGGCGCGGGCCGCGACCACGCCCGTGATGTCGGTGTCCGCCGGACCGCCGTTGGGTGGGTTGTATTTGAAACCGCCGTCGCGGGGCGGATTGTGCGACGGGGTGACGACGATGCCGTCGGCCTGCGGGCCGCCGCCCCCGCGGTTGTGGGTCAGGATCGCGTGGCTCAGCGCGGGCGTCGGGGTGAACCCGTCGCGACTGTCGACCAGCACCTGCACCCCGGCAGCGACCAGGACCTCGATCGCGGTCTGCCAGGCGGGCAACGAAAGCGCGTGGGTGTCACGGCCGATGAACAGCGGCCCGGTGATGCCTGCGCCGGAGCGGTACTCGACGATCGCCTGCGTGGTCGCCACGATGTGATCTTCGTTGAACGCGTTGTCCAAACTCGATCCCCGATGGCCGGAAGTACCGAAAACGACCTGCTGCAAAGGGTTTTCAGGATCGGGCTTGCCGGAATAGTACGCATCGGTCACCGCCGAGACATCGATCAGATCTTCCGGCAACGCCACGGTTCCCGCACGCGGATGAGCCATTGGTCTTTCCTTCCGGTTGTGCTGCAGCGGGCCGGCGAACCGTTCGCTGCGTCCTGGCGACTTCGACTGGACGCCCCGAATTCTGCCACCGATCGTCCTACGCGGCGCAGCGAGCGGGCTACACTCCAGCGTAGAAATGTCGCGCTCCGAAGAACCCGGGACCGACGAAACCTCGGTTGGGGGACGGAGGGAGCATCGTGCGTGTTCGGAAACCGATGAGAAGGCGATTCCTGCGAGGCCTTGCCGCCCTTGCACTCACCACGACGGCGGTCATCGGCTTCACCGCGGCCCCGGCCGGCGCGGCACCCTTCATGCCCGCCCCCGACAGCGACCCGTTCTATGCCGCACCCGCCAACCTGGATTCCGCGGCCAACGGACAGGTGCTCAAGGTGCAGAACAGGGCCAGCCCCTTCCCGGGATCCACCGCCCGGAAGGTCCAGTTCCGGACCACCGATTCCGCCGGTGAACCCATCGCCGCGGTGACCACGGTGTTCGTCCCCGATGGCGGAGCCCGCCACGACCTGCTCTCCTACCAGCCGTTCACCAACTCCCTCGGCCTGCAGTGCGCGCCGTCGCACCAGCTGTTCGCCGGTGGACTGCAGGAACAGCAGCTGATCGCGTTGGCCCTGGCCCGAGGCGTGGCGGTGAATGTGCCCGATCACCTGGGCCCCACCAGCGCGTACGGTGCGGCCCGACTCGGCGGCACCATCACGCTCGATTCCATCCGTGCCGTGCAGTCCGACGCCGGGTTCCGCATCGGCAGGACCCCCACGGTTCTGGCCGGATACTCCGGCGGCGCGATGGCCAGCGGGTTCGCCGCGACCCTGGCGCCGACCTACGCCCCCGAGTTGAATCTCGTCGGACTCTCCGCCGGTGGAACCCCGGTCAACCTCGGCGCCATCGCCCGGACCCTCGGCGTCACGGCCAACCCGTTGTTCGGTCTGGGATTCGCCGCATCGGTCGGCCTGGAACGCGAGTACCCGACCGCACTGCCCCTGTCACGACAACTGAACGGACGGGGTGTGGCGTTGGCCAATCAGATCCGCAACGCCTGCACGCAGCCGATCATCGACGCCGGCGCCGGCCTGCGGATCTCCGACGTCGTGACCGGCGGCCGCCTGTCCGATGATCCGGCCGGTACCGCCGCCCTGAATCGAAACAGCCTGGAGGTCTCGCCCGAGGCACCGAGGATTCCGGTGCTGCTCTATCAAGGCGCCGACGACCAGCTCACGCCCACCTCGCGTGTGCTGGCCACCGCCGCGAAGTGGTGCGGTCAGGGCACCCGGGTACAGACACTCATCGTGCCCGGCGACCACGGGTCCACCATCGCAGCCGGCGTGCCGTTCGCGTTGGCGTACATCAACGATCGACTCTCGGGCGCGCCCGCACCCAGCTCGTGCTGATCCGGCGCGGTGGTACCCCGTCCGCTTCGGTACTGGTGCTCCCCGGCGGGACCGATCTGTCGTACAAACCCTTCAGCCGCACCCAGCCGGCTGCGTTGCGGATGTACCCGTTCACGTTGTCACTCGCCGCACTGCCCGGCGTGGTCGTGCGACAGGCCCGGTACCGGGTCTACGGCTGGAACGGTGGACAGAACAGTCCGATGCCCTACGCCCAGGTCGCACTCTCCGAGCTCCTCGACGCACACCCCGACGTCCCGACGATCGTGATCGGACATTCCATGGGCGGACGCGTCGCCGCACAGTTGGCGGCCGACAAGCGGGTCGCCGGGGTCCTGGCCCTGGCCCCCTGGTGGCAGCACGCCGACTGGCGGCACATCAACGACGACGCCCGGGTCCTGGCCCTGCACGGCACCGCCGACACCCGCACCTACGCAACGCGTACCGCCAAGGGCATCGACGAGCTCCGGCAGCGCGGCGTCGAGGCCGACTACGTCCCGATCGACGGTGGCGGGCACGCACTTCTCGACCACGTGTGGACCTGGCAGTCCACCGCAGTGCAGTTCGTCCGCAGCTTCCGCTAGCAGATTCGCGCCGGTTACAGCGAAACGCGCCGGTTGCAACCGGCGCGTTTCGGGGTAAGTGGCGCGAATTTCCGCAGCGGGGCGGGGGTCAGCCGATGGGTCAGCCGATGGGTCAGCCGATGTAATCGAACGTGTCGGGGTTGGGGCCGTTGCGGCCGGCCTCCCCCTTGTCGAGTGCAGTGATCGCGTCGATCGCGGCGTCGTCCAGTTCGAAATCGAAAAGCGCGAAGTTCTCTGCGACGCGCTTCGGCGTGACCGACTTCGGGAAGATGATGTCGCCGCGCTGGATGTGCCAGCGCAGGACCACCTGTGCGGTCGACTTCCCGACCCGGTTCGCGATCTCCGTGATCACCGGGTCATCGAGAACCTTGCCCTGGGCGATGGGTGACCAGGCCTCGGTCACGATGCCGTGGTCCTTGCCGTACTGCCGGGCGGCCTCATTGGTGAAGTACGGGTGTACCTCGATCTGGTTGACCGCGGGCACCAGAGCTGTCTCGGCTGCGAGTCGGTCGAGATGTGCGGGCTGAAAGTTCGATACACCGACCGACTTCGAGCGACCGTCCTTGGCGAACTCGATCAGGGTGTTCCACGTCGATACGTAGTCGCCGCCGTACTGCGTCGGCAGCGGCCAGTGGATCAGGAACAGGTCGATCTGCTCCAACCCGAGCTCCTTGAGCGTGGTGTCGAAAGCCTTGCGGGCCGCATCGGGCTCGTGGAACGTGTTGTTCAGTTTGCTGGTCACGAAGATCTCGTCACGGGCGATTCCCGACGCCCGGATCCCTTCGCCGACCTCTCTCTCGTTGCCGTACATCTCCGCGGTGTCGATGTGCCGGTAGCCGACCTCGAGTGCGGTCTTCACGGCGTCGGCGGTGTCTTCCGGCTTGATCTGGAACACACCGAATCCGAGCTGCGGGATGGTGTGGCCGTCATTGAGAGTGATGTTCGGAACCTGGGTCATCGTCATCCTTCGTCTGATCTCGCCTGCGCCAAAGCGAAAGGCTTCACAGTGGCATGTCGTCGTTCCTCGAGAGTCCAACACGACGGCGGCTCACCGATATTCCAACAGCCCCTGATTCCGCGATGGACACCTGGCAAAAAGAAACAGGCCAGAGCTGTGGGCTCTGGCCTGTTTCCAACGGTGGAGCTGCCGGGAATCGAACCCGGGTCCTTCGCCGTGTCAGTAGGGCTTCTCCGTGTGCAGTTCGCTGAGTCTCTACTCGGATCTCTCGGTCACGCGAACAAGCCGAGATGACGATCCCAGTCGCTGTTGGGTGTCCCACTGTGGTCCGCGACCAACCGCAGTGGTGAGTTCCCTAAATGATGCCGGTACCCGGGGCGGGAACACACCCGGGCCGACAGACACGCAATCGCTTAGGCAGCGAGGGCGTAGTCGCGCTGATTTTTGTCGGCGCTTAATTGGTTGCTACGACGCTTACGGTGGTCTCTAGCCTGCACCGACACGCTTCCCCTACCTCAACGCACCAAGTCGAAACCGTTCAGCCCCTGGTCGGTGAATCTCTGGCAGGATCCAGCCGCTGGCAGCGACCGGACAATCCATTGTAACAAGACCCTCGCCCTTGTCATTCCCTTCACCGCCGGCCACGTCGGACGCCGGGTGGGCAGCCCATATGAAAAGGGCCTCATCTCCGCCGACCTGGCGGGGATGAGGCCCTCTCGAGAGTTCATCGGGAGGTGTCCCGATCGATCTCTTCTCTCAGCTGTCGACCCCGGCGTCGACGATTTCGGTGACCTTCTCGACGGCGTCGATGACAGGCTGGACCTTCCCGACGAGCGGCGCGACCGTCCGATCAACACCGTCGATCACCCGATCCACCGCGGCCGCGCCCTGATCGATCGTCCCCGTCACATCGGTGACCTGGGCTTCGATCGCCGAACCGCGAGCAACATTGTCGACCTCGTCGGTGAGTGCGTCGGCGACCTTGGGCAGCTGCCTGGCCATCACCCGGTTGACCTCGGCAACCGCAATGGCCGTGGCCACCCGGTTGGCGGTCGGATCGGACATCGATGACGTCGTCGCGGCCGGAGCCGCAACAGGTTCGACGCTCCCCGACGGCGCGGTGCTGACCGCAGACTCCCGGAGCCACGAACTGACGTAGTTCGAGCCGGTCATACCTGACTGGTCAGGGTCGGTGAAGTAGCTGGTGTGAGAGAGCCCCGGGTACCAGTACTCCGGATGCGCCGCCATGAGCAGCACCCCGATGTTGTTGTGGATACCGAGGACCAACTCCTGCCCCACCTTGGCTTCCCAGGCGTTCGAGAACTCCGAGGCGAACGTCGCCACACCGTATGCCGACCGCAGCACCACAAGCGGGTCCCGATGGTTCGGCGCCGTGTAATACGGATTCGTCGTCGTGGCGACCACATCGCCCAACGTCTCCGACGACAACATCCAATGCGGGGTCGTCACCACATGGAGTCCGGTCAGCAGCGCCGACCGCAGCACGACCGACCCCAGGTCAGTCGTGATCAGAGCCGGATCGGTGGTGTCGATGTGGATCTGCTCGGCCACATTGGCCCCGATCCGGACCACCTGGGCATTGTCCGGGATCGCACAGGCGAAATCACCGGTCATACACAGCGACACAACGCGGCCGGTCAACTGACCGAACTCGGCACCACGTGCCGATCCGATACCGGCACCGAGAGCCGCCTCCGAACTCGCCGCACTGGTCCGCGCACCGTTCAACGGTGCCGACAGTCCCGGCGCGCCGGGAACCAGATCTGCGCCCACACCCCGGTTGGGGTCGGAGATCAGGTAGACGCCGCGCACCCGCGATGCGGGTACCGGCCCATCGCCCGAACCGATATCGGCCGCCACCCGGTTGGCGATATCGGCACCCTGGCTGTATCCCACGATCGCGATCTCGGTGTCCGCACCACACCGCTGTGCGATCTGAGCGATCTGCGCCTCGGTCGCCGCCACACCGGCGTCGACCGATAGTGCATATGGCGTGCCGTCCGACGAGTAACCGAAGTCAGCCGGATAGGGCACGTACGTCGTCTGCATCGAGCCGGCGGGCGCATCCCGCTCGGCGTCCGCGATCACCGGGGCCAGAACGCTCCGTTGATCATGCGGGTCCCTGTTGACACTCGAATCCAGCGTTCCCGGGACCGCCACCACGTGGAGGTCAGGGCAATCACTGATCGGTCGTGCCGACACGTTCGACTGAACCAGCGCCGGCACCACACCCATTGTCATGGTCGCCGCGACGGAGGCGAACATCATCGCCGCCACCGGGCGCCATCGACGGTGCCGACGATCCGCCTCAATCGTGGCACCACCCCCGGCCCTAGATCGTTTTCGGGTCATTTCGAATGCTCCTGTTGAGGCTCATGTCCATGTGGACACCGAGCGTGGGACTTGTGCATTGCCCCCAACTCAGAGACCGGCCGGACCCACGGCCAGTTCGCAGTTGGTTAGGCAGACCTAATCCTCTATGTGAAAGCGCTGTCTGGGCTCCTGTGGGAACTCGCCGGACCGAAAAGGTACTGTTCACGTGGCATGAATCCCTGTCCGGTCCGGATCCTGTACGAGCCAGACCGGCGCCCGCCCGGGCGGGGAAATCGTGTGACATGGCTCTCGTTTGGTTGTGCAAGCAGTTGGCAGGATCAACAATCATTTAGCTCTTCGAACAGATCGGCAGAACCGGGGTTGGACGACGTCACACCGAGCATCGCCACACGCGACGCTCGCCTGGAGTTCGCGGCACGCTTCCGTCTGTTGCACGAGACCGCCGGATCGCCGGCACTCAAATCCCTCGCCTCCCGGGCGTCCACATCCCTGCTCATCGGGGACTCACCCCGTGCCGGTGCCGTCTCCCCGCAACGACTGTCGGATTGGCGAACGGGCCGGAACGTCCCCGCCAGGTTCGACGGGCTCGCGGCCACACTCCGCGTGCTCATCGCAGCCGCCCGGAAGCGACGGCCCGAACCGCCGTCCCGCGGCCTGTACTCGATGGTCGAATGGCAGAACCTGTGGAACGAGGCGTTGACCTCACCGGCGATCGCGGAAAGGGCCAAGGAGACCCGCCCGAAAGCTGCGGAGGGGCCTGCTGCCGCGCGCCCGGACGTCTGCCCGTACCCCGGCCTGACCGCCCTGTCCGATTCCGACACCGACTTCTACTTCGGGCGGACCAAGGCGGTCTCGATCCTGGTCGAGCGATTCACCGCCAACCTCGGATCCCGACGACTGACCTTTGTGGTCGGCGCGTCGGGGTCGGGTAAATCCTCGCTCCTGCAGGCCGGCTTCGCCGTCGCGATCGGCGCCAACCACACGGTCACCTCCATGACCCCGGGCACCCGACCCACCCAGGCGCTCACCGAGGCTTTGGGTTCGGAGGCTCCCCCCACTCCGCGGGTACTGGCCGTCGACCAGTTCGAAGAGGTCTTCACCAACTGCAACGATGTCGAGCGCTCGGCATTCATCTCCATGCTGACCGAACTGCCGGGCAAAGAATCGGGCACGCCGGGCAGTTGCGCCGGCGTGGTCGTCGCGGTGCGTTCGGACTTCTACCAGCAGTGTGTCGAACTACCCGCACTCACCGATTCGCTGGTGCACAACCAGATGGTGCTCGGCCGGATGTCGCGCGCCGATCTCACCTCGGCCATCGTCGGGCCGGCGGCCGCGGTCGGGCTCTCCGTGGCCGACGGACTCGTCGACGTCATCCTGTCCGATCTCGGTGTCGCCTCGCGGAGCGCAACCGCGGTCCCGTCCGATCCGGGGGTACTCCCCCTGCTGGCGCATGCGCTGCACCGCACCTGGGAGGCCAGGTCGGGCAACGTCCTCACCCTGGCCGGTTACCGCGAGACCGGCGGTGTCCATGGCGCCATCACCCTGAGCGCCGAAGAGCGCTGGGCACAGTTCACCGACATCCAGCGTGAGGTCGCCCGCGACCTGCTGCTGCACATGATCCACATCGGGGAGGACGGGCGCGGAACCCGGCGGCACGTCCCGACGCTCGAACTGCGCAACCGGCATCCGCAGGCCCCGGCGATCCTCGACGCGCTCGGCCAGGCACGCATCATCGTCCATGACGAGCGCGGGACCACGTTGGCCCACGAGGCGGTGATCGAAGCATGGCCACGGCTGTCGCAATGGCTCGACGACGACCGCGAAGACGTCCTGCGCCGGCAACGGGTCGACGCGGACGCCCGCGAATGGCAAGCGGGCGACAACGATCGGTCGCTGCTCTACAGCGGCACCCGGCTGGCAGCGGCGACCGAGTGGCAGAAGAACGCCCGCAGTCCGATCTCCCCGACCACCGTCGAGTTCCTGCGCGCCGCCCGGGAATCGTCCCGCCGCGTCTCCCGGCTGCGCCGCGGCCTGGTCCTGCTGCTGGTGATCCTGCTGCTCACCACCGCGATGGCGGCACTGCTCGCGGTGCAGCAACAACGTCAGGCCGACGCCGATCGCTCCGACGCACAGTTCAACGCATTGCTGGCGCAGGCCGCACTGACGCAGTCGGTCGATCCGACGATCTCGGCGCGGCTGTCCCTGGCCGCCGCCGAACAACGCCCCGACGACCCGCGGCCCAGTGCACTGCTGATGGGCACCCAGACATCCGCGCTGGCCAGTGTGGTCGACGGACATCAAGGCGCCGTCTACGACGTCGCCATCAGCAATCGCGATCTGGTCGCGACCGCAAGCTACGACCGCACCGTCCGTTTGTGGCAGGAGTCGGGAACCGGTCTGCCGACCCCGATCGGTCAGCCGCTGGCCGGACACCAGTCGTGGATCACCAGCGTCGAATACTCCACCGACGGTGACACCCTGTTCTCCGGCGACGGTGACGGCGTCGTCCAGGCCTGGGATGTCACGGACCCGGCCCAGGCACACCTGCGCGCGGCCACACCACTCACCGGACACAGCGGGGCCCTCTACCAGATAGCCGTACGTCCCGAGGCCGACGGAGTGACGCGCTGGATCGCCACCGCGGGCGACGACCACACCGCACGACTGTGGAACCTTCAGACCGGGCAGACCCGGGTCCTGGCCGCGCATGGTGACGCACTTCGGACCCTGGCCTTCTCCCCCGACGGCAACACCCTGGTCACCGGCAGCGATGACCGCACCGCGATCGTCTGGGACACCGGCGACCCGTCGGCTGCGCAGCAGCTCGGCACGCCCCTCACCGAGTACGACGCGACCGTGCACGCCGTCAGATTCAGCCCGGACGGATCACTGCTGGCCACCGCGAGCGACGACCAGACCATCCGGATGTGGTCGATGGCCGACCGGGCGGCACCCCGGGCGATGGGCGCTCCCGCCGAAGCCCACACCGCGGCGATCTGGTCACTCGAGTTCAATCACGACGGCTCGCTGCTGGCCACGGCCAGTTGGGACGGCACGGCCAAGGTCTGGAGCCTGACCGACCCGTCGCGTCCGGTGCTGCTCGGGCAGCCGTTGACCGGCAGCAGCGGTGGACTGACCACCGTCGCATTCGGCGGTCCGGGAGGACGACTGATCACCGGCGGTCAGGACGGTGCCATCCGGTTCTGGACGCTGCCCGCCGGAACGGTCCTCGGCCACACCGGGCGGGTCGCGCAACCCGCCTTCAACGCGTCCGGGTCCCTGATGGCAACCGGTTCACGCGATGGCACGGTGCGGATGTGGGACACCACCGAAGGCTCCGCCCCGCGCCCGGTGGCGCTGCTCGAGGACCCGGCCGGACCACAGGAGATCGAGACCATCGCATTGTCCGGCGACGGTCGAACGCTGGCGTACAGCAGCCTGGGCACCGGGCAGGTGCGACTGTGGGACGTCTCCGACCCGGCCTCCCCCCGGCCGCTCGATGCTCCGCTGATCACCCGCGCGCGATACACCCACGGACTGGCCTTCTCCCCCGACTCCCGGTCGCTGGCAACAGCCTTCGACGACCAGAGTGTGCAGATCTGGAATCTGGCCGATCGGCGTGAGCCGGTCACCTCGGGGGCACCCCTGACCGGACCCCAGGGCTGGATCAACGATGTGACCTTCTCCCCCGACGGCCGGTATCTGGCCGCGGCGAGCAGTGACAAGAACCTGCACCTGTGGGACCTGCAGCGGGGGGCGCCCTTGTCCCAGGTCTACCCCGGACACGGTGGACCGATCAACGCGGTGGCGATCAGCCCGGACTCCCGGTGGGTGGCAACCGGCAGCGACGACCAGACCGTACGACTGTGGAAGCTCGATGCGCTCGACTCGAGTCCGGTGAAGGTGACCGGACACGAGTCGACAGTGCGATCGGTGGGCTTCGACCCCAGTGGCGCCATGCTCGCCACGGGCAGCGACGACCAGACCGTGCGCATGTGGGACCTGCGCGAGATGACCCATCCCACCGCGATCGGACGGACGGTTACGCCCCCGGGCACGGTGCGCTGGAAGGTCACCTTCAGCCCCGACGGCAAACATCTGGCAGGCGCGGGCGAGAACGGTGCACTGCGCTGGTGGACTCACCAGGTCAAGGCAGACACCGGACTCTGCCAGGCCACGGCCGGCGGGATGACCGAGAGCAAATGGCGAGATCTGCTGCCCGACATCCCTTACCGCCAGACGTGCGCGGGAAACGAATCAGTGCCGGGCTGAGATCGGGCCGAGGACAGAAGGTCCCGACAGTCGGTCAGCGCATACCCTTCACGCGACGACCCAACTCCCGGGTGACCTCGCGTTCGGCGTCGCGTTTGGCCAGATCGTGACGCTTGTCGTGGGCCTGTTTGCCTCGCGCGAGCGCCAATTCGACCTTGACCTTGCCGTCGTTGAAATACATCGACAGCGGCACCAGGGTCAGGTTGCCGTCCCGGATCTTGCCGACCAGGCCGTCGATCTCCTTGCGGTGCAACAACAGTTTGCGACTGCGCCGCGGCGCGTGGTTGGTCCAGGAGCCGTTGCCGTATTCCGGGATGTGCAAGCCGCGGAGCCAGACCTCACCGTTGTCGACGGTCGCGAACGCGTCCACCAACGAGGCCTTGCCTTCGCGCAGGCTCTTCACCTCGGTGCCCAGCAACGCGACCCCGGCCTCATAGGTGTCGAGGATGGCGTAGTTGTGCCGCGCCTTACGGTTCGTGGCAATTGCCTTGCGGCCCTTTTCCTTCATCCTCGTCACCTACTCTCAGTTCGCCGATCGGCCGCGGTCCCGTCCGGGTCGCGGCGGCGTCATCGATGGCCCCGCAACAATACACAGCAGCAGGCGGGGGTGTCGCATCCTTATTCTCGGACGTAGAAACGCAGCGTCGCGTAGGCGGTCAGGCTCGACATCACCACACCGATGATGACCAGCCACGGCGCGACGAACAGCACGTCCGAGATCTCGATCTTGGCCAGGATGTTGACCCCGTACAGGTCCTGCAGGGCGCGATCGAAGAACAACGCCTTGGCCCCGAAGAGTCCGGCGATCGCCAGCAACGAACCGACCAGGGTCGCGATCACCGCCTCCAACAGGAACGGCAGCTGGGTGTACCAGCGGGTGGCACCGACCAACCGCATGATGCCCACCTCGGTCCGCCGGGTGTAGGCGGCCACCTGGACCGTGTTCGCGATCAACAGGATCGCCGCGATCGCCTGCACCAGGGCGATGGTGAACGCGGCGTTGCGCGCACCGTCGAGGACGCTGAAGATCCGGCTCACCAGTTCTCGCTGATCCAGGACACTGTCGACGCCTTCGGCATCGCGGAACTCGTCGAGCACGGCCCCGAACTGATCCGGGTCGGCCATCCGGACCTTGAACGATGCCGGCAACGTGTCCTCGCGGACCAACGCCGCGATATCGGGGTTGTTGGCGAAGGTCTTCGTCGTGGCGTCACGGAAAGCCGCGGCCCGGTCGATGTACTGCACCGAATCGACCCCGTCCGCCGCCTCGATCTGTTCGCGCAACGTCAGGCAGGGAGCGGTCTGACAATTCGGGTCGGCATCGGTCACCTCATCGGAGATGAAGATCTGCATCTCCACCCGGTCGAGGAAGATGTCCTGCGTCTTGTCGGCCATCTGGACCACCAGCAGACCCGCGCCGAACATGCCCAGGGTGATGGCGGTGGTGATGATCATGGCCATGGTCATGGTGATATTGCGGCGCAGTCCGTTGAGGACCTCGCTCAATATGAAACTCGCACGCATGTGAGTTGGGGTGTCCTCCCGGTCGGGACTGCAGAAGTGAAGTCGTGAGGGTCGTTACACGGGTCGAGCTCTGCTGCGCTGCGTCTGAGCCGCGGGGTCAGCCGCCGAGGCCGTAGACGCCGTGCTCGTCGTCGCGGGCGAGGCGGCCGTTGCTGAACTCGAGGACCCGGCGGCGCATGGAATCGACGATCGCCCGGTCATGGGTGGCCATCACCACGGTGGTCCCGCGGCGGTTCACCCGGTCGAGGACCTCGACGATCTCGCGACTGGTGTCGGGATCGAGGTTTCCGGTCGGCTCGTCGGCGAGTAGGAGCAGGGGCCGGTTCGCAATGGCGCGGGCGATCGCCACCCGCTGCATCTCACCGCCGGAGAGCTCGTACGGCATGCGGTCGGCCTTGCCGGACAGTCCGACGTATTCCAGCACCTCGGGCACGACCTTGTCGACGGTGCTGCGCGGCTTGCCGATGACCTCGAGGGCGAACGCCACGTTCTCGGCCACCGACTTCTGTTGCAACAGCCGGAAGTCCTGGAAGACACATCCCACCGACTGGCGCAGCTTCGGCACCTTGCGGCTGGGCAGCTTGTTGACGTGGAAGTCGCCGACGTAGACATCACCCGTGGTGGGTTTGTCCTCTTTCAGGAGCAGACGAAAGAATGTCGACTTACCCGAGCCCGAAGGCCCGATGAGGAACGTGAAATCGCCTTTGTCGACGTCGAGGGACAGATCCCGCAGTGCGGGCCGGGTCGATGCCTTGTACTGCATCGTCACATTCTTGACGCTGATCACGGTCTGCCAGTGTAACCACGGATTTGCGACAACCCGCTCAGGCGGGCCCGGGCGGGCCGGGCGCAGTTCCCGGTGACGCGATTCACGGAGCGATGCTCGTCGTCGGCAGTTCCAGTCCGGGCAGCAATCCCCGCGTCGACTGAGAGGTCGATGTCGGCGGCGGTATCGTCCCGGTCTGCGGCGCGTTTCCGTTTCGCTCCTGCTCCGTCGTCTCGACGGGCTGGTCGGTCTCGGGGATCGTCGTGGTGGTCGACGGCGTCCAGGTGGTCTCCGGGGTCTCGCTGTACTCCGGCTCCGGCGTGGACGTCTCGGGGACCGGGGTGGGGGTTCTGCGCTGCTGCACCTGCTCGGACTGGGCCTGCCGGTTCTGCTCGTCAATCTTTTCGTAGTGCTCGGACCGCTGGCCGTACAGGGCCAGGGCCCCGAGGAACAGCACCACCAAGACGACCGTGGTGGTCCGGACCTTCCCGCGGAACAACCGCCGCGGGATCCGATCCCACAGCGATTTCCTCGGCGGGGCCGAGTGGGCGGGGGTCGGGTTGGTAGGGGTCGGGTTCGTCGGCGTGTGGTCGCTCATCGACGTGCCTCCTCCGCAACGGCGGGATCAACCGCATCGGTTTCGATGGCGGACCCGGGGGCCAGCGCGATCCCGGCCCGGCCGAATGCGCGGACGAGTCGCGATCGCAGATCACGGCTGACCTCGAACTGGCGTCCGGGCAGGGTTCGCGCCACGATCCGCACGGTCATGGTGTCGACCTCGATGTCGATGACGCCCATCGCGGTCGGTTCGTCGAGCAGCAGCTTGCGCATGCGGGTGTCGTTGAACGCCTGATGACCGATCTGGGCGATCAGGTCGTTGACCCGGCCCATGTCCACCCCGATCGGCAACGGGATGTCGACCACCGACCGCGCCCAGTCCTTCGACAGGTTGATGGCCTTCACGATCTGCCCATTCGGGATGGTGATCATCTCGCCGTCGGCGGAGCGCAATTTGGTGATCCGCAGGGTGACGTCCTCGACGGTGCCCTCTGCCGGTTCGGCCGAACCCACGATCGCCAGACTGACGACGTCGCCGAAGCCGTACTGCTTCTCGGTGATGATGAAGAAACCCGAGAGCAGGTCCTGCACGATGCGCTGTGCACCGAAACCCAGGGCCGCACCGAGCACTGTCGCCGGCGCCACGAACCCGGTGATGGGTACGCCGAGCTCACGGACGATGCTGAAACCGGCGATGATGTAGACGACCGCGATGGCTCCCCATGCCAGCACCTGCGCGACCGAATGACGATGTTTGATGGCCTCCGATCGCACCAGGGCGTCGGATTCGGTGAAACCGGCGTCGATCCGGGTGGTGATCTTGTTGACCATCCACTGGATGAACCGGGTCGCCAACAAGGCGCCGACCACCCACAGCAGGATCGACAGCCCCTGCAGCGACAACCATTGGATGAGCCGGTCGGATCCGGCCACACCGCCGCTTGCGGCCGTCGTCGTCAATGCGCTGACGTCATGCACCACTCAATTGCTCCTTCGCGTCGTGCGTGACTGCGGGCCGCTCACGTACGCGCCCGGCCGGCCTCAGCCGATCAGGCGCTCTGAGCCATCCTCCACCGGATGCCCGACTCGATGAATCCGTCGATGTCACCATCGAGCACCGCGGTCGGATTGTTGACCTCGTATTCGGTCCGCAGGTCTTTGACCATCTGGTACGGATGCAGCACATATGACCGCATCTGGTTGCCCCAGCTGGACCCGCCGTCGCCCTTGAGAGCGTCCATTTCGGCGCGCTCTTCTTTGCGTTTACGTTCGAGAAGCTTTGCCTGCAGCACCCGCAGGGCGGCTGCCTTGTTCTGCAATTGGCTCTTCTCGTTCTGACAAGTCACCACGATACCGGTCGGGATGTGTGTGAGCCGCACAGCGGAGTCGGTGGTGTTCACAGACTGTCCACCCGGGCCCGACGATCGGTAAACATCAACGCGCAGTTCGGTTTCCGGGATGTCGATGTGGTCTGTGGTTTCGACCACAGGGAGCACCTCGACCTCTGCGAAGGACGTTTGCCGGCGACCCTGGTTGTCGAATGGGCTGATGCGCACGAGCCGGTGGGTGCCCATTTCGATGGAGAGCGTGCCGTACATGTACGGCCCCTTCACGGCGAACGTCGCGGACTTGAGGCCGGCCTCTTCGGCGTAGGAGGTGTCGTAGACCTCGACCTTGTGATCGTGTTTCTCGGCCCAGCGGATGTACATGCGCATCAGCATCTCCGCCCAGTCGGCGGCGTCCACGCCCCCGGCGCCGGAACGGATGTTGACCAGTGCGTCACGGTGGTCGTACTCACCGGCGAGCATGGTCTTGACCTCCATCGCCTCGATGTCGGTGCGCAGGGAGGCACGCTCTGCGTCGGCGTCGGCGAGCGCCTCGACCCGGGAGTCACCCTCTTCGGATTCGGCGAGTTCGTAGAGCAGCGGCATGTCCTCGACACGCTGGCGCAGCTCGGAGACCCGGCGCAGTTCGGTCTGCGCATGCGAGAGCTCGCTGGTCACCTTCTGGGCGTGCTCCTGGTTGTTCCACAGCTCCGGATCGGCGGCCTGATGCTCGAGTTCGTCGATCCGTCGGCGGAGCTCCTCGAGGTCGAGAACCTTCTCCACTGTGGTCAGGGTCGAATCGAGGGCGTCGAGGTCTGCTGAAACGTCTGGATGCACGGTCACTCAGGTTACCGGTCGCGGGGACAGAGTCCTATCTGCGCACTTCTAATCTTTGCGCAAGTTGGGACCGGCGCCGCCCGGTTCGTCCCCGATCGGCCCGGCGATCTCCCACGTCGTCTCGGCCTTGCCGGGTTTGTAGGTCACCGGGATCTCGTCCCCGACCGACGGCCAGCTCATCGCCATGGTGACCACGAAACGGCCGTAGACCTCGGTCGGAGCCGTGTCCGGACCGGTGATGGTGCCGGAGACCGTGCAGAAGACCTGGTTGTTCCTGTCCCCTTCGACGGGCTTGTCGGAAACCCCCGTCACCGTCAACGTGCCGGGTACGCGGTCGACGAAACGGCGGTCCCCCGCCGCACCGGCGGCAGGTTGTCCCGGCCGCGAGCGCCGCCACTGGACGAGGACGGCGCCGAGCATCGCCGCAAACATGAGGATGATGATGATCTCGAACATGGCCGGTCGGCTCCTCAAGTGGTGGGGTCGGTGGCTACCAGGTTAGTGCCGGGTAGCGTGGCAAACCGTGACCGACTCAAGTGGCCTGCCGAACGCTTCGAGCGATCTGGAGCTCGCGTTGTCGCTGGCCGAACTCGCGGACATCATCACCATGGACCGGTTCGGCGCCATCGACCTGCACGTTGATTCCAAGCCCGATCTCACGCCGGTATCCGACGCCGATCTGGCGGTCGAGACGGGCGTACGAAACGAGCTCCAGCAGATTCGGCCCGACGACGCGGTCCTCGGCGAGGAGTTCGGTGGCGACGTGGCGCTGACCGGACGCCAATGGGTGATCGATCCGATCGACGGCACCAAGAACTTCGTCCGCGGCGTCCCGGTATGGGCGACCCTGATCTCGCTGCTCACCGACGGCGTTCCCCAGGTCGGTGTCGTCAGCGCACCCGCGCTGGGCCGTCGATGGTGGGCCAGCGCCGGGGACGGGGCCTTCGCCCAGTCCCCCGACGGCTCGGTTCGGCGTATCCAGGTGTCCCGGGTGTCCGACGTCGTCTCGGCGAGCCTGGCCTTCTCGAGCCTGTCGGGCTGGCGCGACCGCGGCATCCGCGATCAGTTCATCGACCTGTCCGACGCCGTCTGGCGGGTCCGGGGTTACGGCGACTTCTACAACTACTGTCTCGTTGCCGAGGGCGCCGTGGACATCGCCGCCGAACCAGAGGTGTCGCTGTGGGATCTGGCCGCGCTCGACATCCTGGTGCGGGAGGCCGGCGGCGCGTTCACCGGTCTCGACGGAATCACCGGGCCACATCAGGGCAGCGCGGTGGCTTCCAACGGGCTCCTGCACGAGCCGGTTCTGGCAGCACTGACTTCGAAGTGAGGCCTGCCCGGGCGCATACTTGATCTCATGCAGATCACACATTTTGGGCATTCCTGCATCCTCGTCGAACTCGACGGAACCAAGGTGCTGTTCGATCCGGGCAACTTCTCGCACGGATTCACCGGTGTCACCGGCCTCGACGCCATCTTGATCACCCATCAGCACCCCGACCACGTCGATGTGGCGGCATTGCCGGACCTGGTGGCCGGCAATCCCGATGCGGTGCTGTACGCCGACCCACAGACGACCGCACAACTCAACGGCGACGACGTCGCCGGCACCTGGACCGCCGCCCACCCGGGTCAGCAGTTCGCCATCGGCGCGCTCACCGCACGCATCGCCGGCGGCACCCACGCGGTGATCCACCCGGACATCCCCACCATCGACAACGTGGCATATCTGCTGGGCGACAACAAGAATCCGGCGCAACTCATGCATCCGGGCGATTCATTGTTCGTCCCGGACGAGAAGGTCGACGTGCTCGCGATGCCGACGATGGCGCCGTGGATGAAGATCAGCGAGGCCATCGATTACCTCCGCGCGGTGAGCCCACGCCTGAGTTTCCCGATCCATCAGGGTCTGCTCAACAACTCAGGGCTGAACATGCACTATGCCCGCCTGTCCGAGATGAGTGATCCGGCAACCGAATTCATCGTCCTCCCCGATCAGGACGCACTGACTCTCACCTAGGCCAAGCCGCCGATGCTCCACCCAAATTTTCACTGTCCAGGCGTAATTGCGCCAGGACAGTGCGTATTCGGGCGGACGAGGGGGGTTATGCGATGTCGAGGAAGATCCCGGTACCGGCGAGTTGATCGATCACGCGGGCGATCCCGTAGAGCACCCACAGCGCCACGACAGCGATGACGAGGGGATCCCGCAGAACGCGGACAACCGGCGTCATCGGCCGCTTGCGCACCTGCAACACGGCCACCGCGATCACGAACGCGGCGACGGCAAGCAGGCTGATCGGACCGAAGAGGTTGTACGAGAAGGCGTCGGCAAAATGCCCGTGGGCCGCAGCGGTCCAACTGCGGGTCAAACCACAACCGGGACAGGGAAGACCGGTCACCAGACGCATCGGACACATCGTGGGACCGGAGGTACTCATCGCCGGCGTGACGGCGAACGCCGTGACGATCGCCGCGGCACCGACACCGGCCGCGACCCGAACAGTTCGTTCGGGTCGTCGCCGGTGCGGCAACGTCGGCAGGGCCGTCACTTCAGCGGCAGGCCGTCCGAGTCGGGGACCTTGCGCATCGCGATGAGCACGATGTCGATGAGCGTCCATATGCCCAGCCCACCACAGGTGAGGAGCTTGGCGATACCCAGGCCGGTGTATCCGAGGTAGAAGCGGTCGATACCGAAGCCACCGACGAACACGGAGATCAACAGGGCGGTCAGCCACTCCTTCGAGGAGAACAGACCGGGGACCTGGGAAACCGGGAACCAGCTACTGGTCTGGGTACGAATCTGCGTCTCGGGCTTGACCTGACCGGATCGGACCAACCCGGCCAGATCCTGGTAGCCCATCGGGCCCTGTTCCTGACCGAACAGCGAGACGATGAAGGTGTCGTTCTGGGGGCCGCCCATCGGCTGGGGCGGCGGCGGCGGGAAGCCGGGAGGAGGTTGCGTCATGGGAGGAACGATAAGCCACAAAGGTGGTCTTGGACACCCGGCGACCAAAAATGTCATTGATTGAATGACGCCGACGGATCACTAGCCTGACCAGCGTCGATGGAGATTATCGCCGACCCATTATCTGTCCACGGGACTCCACCGCCGCGGTACCCTTCCCGCCTGCGTGACAAAGCACCTTACTCCGGAGTAAGGTCGTTCTTACTGCTGAGTAAGATCAGCCCCCGTCCGGGCACCGTCCGGACGGCAGTCAGCCCGTACACGCACGAGACAAGCTGGTGAGAATGAGTACTCATACCGAGCCCCGCGACACGTCCGCTGTTGGCAAGAACCCCCGTCGACGCTCCGCGATCGGTACCGCAATGCGGGTGCTGACCACGGTGACGGGTTCCGAGTTCGCCGACAAGTACAAGATTCGCGAACCACTCAACCGGATTGCATACGAGGGCACCAAAACCGGATTCAAGACGATCGGCGCCGCCAACCGCGCGTTCGCCGCAGCACAGGGTGGCGGCAAGGCCAAGCGGCTGACCACCGCCCCCAAGGATTACTTCAACCTCTATCCGGACGACGAGCAGAAGATGATCGCGGACACCGTCAAGGAGTTCGCGGTCGAGATCCTGCGCCCGGCCGCCTACGACGCCGATGCCGCCGCTGCCACGCCACCTGAGATCCTCACCCGCAGCGCGGAATTGGGCATCACCATGGTGAACGTCCCCGAGGAGTTCGACGGGGCCGCCGGCGAGCGCGGCGTGGTCACCAATTCTCTGGTCGCCGAGGCGATGGCGTACGGCGACATGGGCCTGGCCCTGCCTCTGCTCGCCCCGAGCGGCGTGGCCACCACCCTGACCCAGTTCGGCAGCGACGCGCAGCAGAAGACCTACCTGCCCGCCTTCGCCAGTGAGAACGTGCCACAGTCAGCAGTTGTCGTCGCCGAGCCGAGGCCTTTGTTCGACGCAATGTCATTGCAGACCAAGGCAACTCGCGTCCCGAGCGGATACCGGCTCAGCGGCGTCAAGTCGTTCGTCCCGGCCGCGGCTTCGTCGGAGTTGTTCATCATCGGTGCGCAGCTCGACGGTCGTCCCGCACTGTTCATCGTCGAGTCCGGCACCAAGGGCCTTGTCGTAGAAGCCGATCCGGGGATGGGTGTTCGCGCAGCCGGAATGGGCCGACTGCTGCTGACCGATGTCGTCGTACCCACCGGGGCGCTGCTCGGCGAAGAAGAGGGTGAGGCCGCAGCCGCGGCCTACCGCGACGTCGTCCGGCTCTCGCGCCTGGGCTGGTCGTCACTGGCCGTGGGTACCGCCCACGCAGTCCTCGACTACGTCATCCCCTACGTCAACGAACGCGAAGCCTTCGGCGAACCGATCTCCAATCGCCAGGCGGTGGCATTCATGGTGGCCAACATGGCAACCGAGCTCGACTCGATTCGTCTGGTCACCCTCCGCGGTGCCGCCCGCGCCGAGCAGGGGCTGTCGTTCGCCCGCGAGGCCGCCCTGGCCCGCAAGCTCACCGCCGACAAGGGCATGCAGATCGGCTCGGACGGTGTCCAACTGCTCGGCGGACACGGATTCACCAAGGAGCATCCGGTGGAGCGCTGGTTCCGCGACCTGCGCGGCGCCGCCATCGGCGAGGGCATCGTTGTCCTCTAGCGGACACCCGCCCACGGCTCCCCCATTCGCCCCGACGTCACTCTCTATCTGAAAGACAACAGATATGGCTATCAATCTCGAGCTTCCCCGGAAGCTGAACGCGACGGTCGACCAGGCCCACCAGGCCGCTGCCCAGATCTTCCGGCCCATCTCCCGCAAGTACGACCTGCGTGAGCACGACTACCCGGTCGAGCTCGACACCCTGGCGAGCCTGTACGACGGGCTGACCGAGGCCGGTGCTGCCGGCGCCGGGGCCGATGGTGGCCGCAGCCAGCAGAAGAACAAGAAAGAACTCCCCGCCGGCGCGGTGGTCAACGGCGGCAACATGCAGTCGGTGCTCAACGCACTCGAAACCTGTTGGGGCGACGCCGGAATGATGTTGACCATTCCGTACCAGGGCCTGGGCAACGCCGCCATCGCCGCGGTCGCAACCGATGAGCAGATCGCCAAGTTCGGCAAGGTGTGGGCCGCGATGGCCATCACCGAACCGAGCTTCGGATCCGATTCGGCCGCGGTGTCGACCACGGCCACCCGCGACGGCGACGACTACCTCATCAACGGCGAGAAGATCTTCGTCACCGCCGGTTCGCGCGCGAGCCACATCGTGGTCTGGGCAACGGTCGACAAGAGCCTGGGCCGCGCGGCGATCAAGAGTTTCGTGGTGCCCCGCGACAGCGAAGGCCTCACGGTCGTACGCCTCGAGCACAAGCTCGGAATCAAGGTCTCCGATACCGCCGTCCTGCGCTTCGAAAATGTCCGGGTCCCGGCCGAAAACCTGCTCGGCTCCCCGGACGTCGACGTCAAGAAGGGTTTCGGCGGGGTCATGCAGACCTTCGACAACACCCGCCCGCTGGTCGCCGCGATGGCTGTCGGTGTCACGCGCGCTGCACTGGAAGAGCTACGCAGACTGCTCGAGGAAGCCGGCGTCGAGATCGACTACGACAAACCGGTCAACAACCAACATGCCGCGGCGGCCGAGTTCATCCGCATGGAATCGGATTACGAAGCGGCATACCTGCATTCGCTGCGGGCGGCGTGGATGGCCGACAACAAGGAGCCGAACTCGAAAGAGGCTTCGATGTCGAAGGCGAAGGCAGGTCGCACCGTGACCGACGTGACGACCAAGACCGTGGAGCTCGCCGGCACGCTGGGCTATTCAGAGCGTCTCCTGCTCGAGAAGTGGGCCCGTGACTCGAAGATCCTCGACATCTTCGAAGGCACACAGCAGATCCAGAACCTGATCATCGCCCGACGGGTTCTCGGCAAGAGCAGCGCCGAACTCAAGTAGGCATCGCGGCGATTGGGCACCGCCATCGCAGAGAGTCCCGCGGCATCGAGGGGTTGCCGACGGGACTCTCTGCGTTGTCCCGGCCAGGAGATTCCTCAGTGTCGGTCCGAGGTGCACGTCAGGCCAAGGTCGAGCCCAGAATCCGATTCGATGAGGCTGCCGCGTCCCGTACGACCTCATGACGGCAACGGCCGGCAAGCGGTATCGGATCCGCGATTTCGAGTACTACTCCTCCTGCTGGACGGGATACGAATCCCTGGGCGACGGACAACTGTTCTTCGCACGCAGTGGGAGCTGCGGCGGGGTCATCGCCGGAGCCTTCGCGATGAAGTTCGCGCAGGCCCGCGACCGGACGCACCCACTGCACGGCGTTGGCGAGTTCAAACGGAGCTTCGGCGATATCATCGACCACCTCGGCGCCTATGACCTGACACTGAATCCAATTGCGTTCAGCCTCTGGGACAAAGTCGGTGAACGCGAGGCCCGCCGGTTTTCACATATCGTCCGGCAAGAGGTCTACTACTGACCGCAGCACCACCGATAAAGCGGCGGGTCCAACTTTGCGGCCCAACGGTTTTCGGCGGCAGAACAAGCCGACATAACCGGCGGCGTCTTTGTGTTCCCCGCCACAATCGGTGTTCAAGCACGCATTTGAACTCCAGCGGATTTCTCCCCGCTGACCTGCGTCGAGCGAAAACACAAGCAGCACTGTTCTTTTAGCACTGAAACACCTCCGCCGTGATCTTTCTGCGATCCGCCCGTACTGTCGCCAACGTGCTCAGGGACCTGGGTACGTCAACGGAAGATCACCGATCCCCCTGCTGCCCGATATTCGGGCGGTGCGGTGCGAGGAGGAAACCAATGACCGATATTCGTAAACTTGCGGTGCGGACCGCTGTGGCCGGTGCACTGACCCTGGCACCACTGGGTGCTTTTGCCGCCAATGCCTCAGCGGAGGGGACTCACAACTGGGACGCAGTCGCCCAGTGCGAGAGTGGCGGCGACTGGGCGATCAACACCGGCAACGGGTACTACGGCGGCTTGCAGTTCAGCCAGTCGACCTGGGAAGCCAATGGTGGCGCCGGCGTCGCATCCGATGCGAGCCGCGAAGAGCAGATCCGGGTGGCCGAGAATGTCCTTGCCACACAGGGTGTCGGCGCGTGGCCGGTCTGCGGGCAGAATCTCTACGCCTGACCAGAACCATCAGTGGTCGCCGCCGGCGCCGAACGCCTGGCTCCGGCGGTGGCCACCACGCAATGCACGACTGCCGGCCTTCTACGGCTCCACACCGGCCTATCGGCCCGTCCGCGAGGTGGCAGTGCCCCGAACCCGAGGGCACCCCCAGACGCTTGTTGCGGCCGAGGTCAGTCCTCGTCGTCGACGACGTGCACGGCGGCTTCTTCGGCTGAGGCCGCGCCGCCGTCGATTCCGGCGTCGGTCGCCACCCGTTCCTGAACGTCGTGGACCGCGGTCCCCTCGTCGGGCGCGACCAGCCGCCCGGCCCGCCGGTTGCCGACCTCGTCATCGAGCGGAAACTCGGGATCGTAGTCGGAATCGTCGCTGCGCCAATCGTCTTTCGGTGGCTCTGGCTGATACGCCTGCGCAGCGGGATCCGCTTCTTCCTCCGCCAGATACTGGTCGAGGCTCTCCCCGGCGGCCTGCTCCGCGGGGGTCAGACCGAACTTGTCGGTACCCAACGGTCGTTCCGGCGGCGAGTAGCCCTCATCGAGGACGTCGTCGACGCCGCGGTCATCGAGGGTGTCACCGGGCTGGAGCTGATCGTCCTCGTCCAGGCTGTATTCGCCGGTCGAACCCTCCGGCGTGTGGTCGGGAAGTTCCTTCGTCATCCTTCTCACGATGCCACCAGGACCGGCCCCGCGCACCCCTCTTGCCGATGCGGATTCTGCAGACACCCCGCAGCTGCGAAACAGAACAACCGGCAGAGCAGCGCAAAAGGCCCCCGAGACATTGTCTCGAGGGCCTCTTGACCTTCGTAGCGGGGACAGGATTTGAACCTGCGACCTCTGGGTTATGAGCCCAGCGAGCTACCGAGCTGCTCCACCCCGCGGTGTGAATACAACGTTACAGGGCAGGGCATCTGAAACCAAATCGCCTTATCTGACAACGTAAACGGCTTCCGGCCGCCGCCGGAGACAGTCATCGTCGGGACAGAACCCATCACCCGCCCGGACCGCACGCCGGGGATTTGCTACCTGGTCACCGGACAACGCAAGAGGCCCCCGAGACATTGTCTCGAGGGCCTCTTGACCTTCGTAGCGGGGACAGGATTTGAACCTGCGACCTCTGGGTTATGAGCCCAGCGAGCTACCGAGCTGCTCCACCCCGCGGTGTGAATACAACGTTACAGGCCGACCCATTCAGTTCCAAATCGCCGGCCTGTAACGCGCATCACCTGCCCTGAGCTGCGCGGACGCTAACTCGTGGGCAATGCCTCGTATTCCGCGATGGCCGTCTGCAGATCAGACTGCGCCTTGCCGTAGGCGGTGAAATCGCCCGACCGCATGGCCTGCTCCATCGCCTCGATGGCCGTGTTCATCCGATCGATGACCGCGTCGCGCTCCGGCGAGGCCGGGACAGCGCCCTGTGTGCTCTCCGGCGTCTGCGCCTGCGCCTGCTCGGGTGTCGGCGTCTGGCCGTCCGGTGCAGGCGTGGTCGGTTCGACGTCGGCCTCGGATATATCGGCCACCGACGACGGATCGATCCCGACACCCC
Source organism: Williamsia sp. z71 (assembly GCF_059553375.1). Classification (NCBI taxonomy): domain Bacteria; kingdom Bacillati; phylum Actinomycetota; class Actinomycetes; order Mycobacteriales; family Nocardiaceae; genus Williamsia; species Williamsia sp. z71. The sequence continues at coordinate 93,744 of NZ_JCANWX010000002.1, read as the reverse complement.
GCAGGGCACCGGCAACCGTCGGTGCGTACCCGATCTTGTTGTTGTACCGGACGATCACCCGGAACAGTCGCGGGAAGGTACCCGCGGTGCTCTTGGCCTGTGCGTACATCGGGACCACGCTCAGGATCCCGTTGTCGCCCACCGGCAACGTCAGCAGGTTGCCGAACGTGACATTCGCGGTGTTCTCGAGGTTCTTTCGACTCTCGGCAACGCGGCCGTCGGTCTCCATCGCGCTGAACACCTGTTTCGGACCCTCGCGCTGGGTATTCGCCGGCAACGTCTTTATCGTCATCTGCCCGTAGTTCTTGGGATCGGACGACACGGTCAGATAGGCCGACAGGAACTCCTGCTTGAGCACGTTGAACACCGAGGTCAACTGGAACGACGGCTCCTTCGACTCCGGATCGGCGGCGACGAAGTAGTACGGCGGCTGATCGAGGCCCTGCGTGACGGCGGCACTGTCGGTGGGATCCGCCGGGACCGACCAGAATGCGTCACCTTGGAAGAAGGTCTGCGGATTGTCCACGTGGTACTTGGTCAGCAGCGACCGCTGGATCTTGAACAGATCCTCCGGGTACCGCACATGCTCGCTCAAGCTCACGTTCTTGTCGAACTCCGCCCGCGACTCGACCGAGTCGGGGAAGACCTTCATCCAGGTCTTGAGGACCGGATCCTGTTCGTCGAATTGGTAGAGCTTGACCTCGCCGGAGTACGCGTCCACCGTCGCCTTGACGGAGTTGCGTACGTAGGAGACCTGCTTGTTGACCTGGGACCGGCCGGTCTGGCCCTGATTCAGTTCCTGCGCATCAGAAGTCGCGTCGTCCAGCGACATCTTCTGGGCGTACGGGTACGCGTCGAGGGTGGTGTAGCCGTCCACGATCCACTTGACCGATCCGTCGTCCATCACGGCGGGATAGGTCTTGGAATCGACGGTGAGCCACGGCGCCGCCTTCTTCACGCGGTCGCGGGGGTCACGGTTGTAGATGATCTTCGAGTTCTTGTTGATCGCACCGGACAGCAGGATGTTGCGCTCGGTGTACTTGATCGAATACGCCATCCGATTGAACCAATTCGACAGCGGCACACCGGCAGCGCCCTGATAGGTGTAGGTCGAATCGGCCGTGTCGAACTCTCGGGACTGGCCGTTGTCCGAACCGACGATCGCGTAGTCGGGATTGACCTTGGCGATCAGCTCGCCGAAGTAGATCCGCGGCTGCGCGACCTTGATCGGAGCGGTCTCCTTGTATTGCTCGGTCTGGTAGTTGCTCAGGTCGCTGACGTAGAACACCGGCTCGCCACCACCGCTGGTGACGTCGTTCTCGTTCGAGACGGCTTCATTGACTGTGTTTGCCGGCGCCGCGATGAATCCGTTGCCGTGCGTGTACACGGTGTGCTTGTTGAGCCAGTTCTGCTGGTTGGCCTCGAACTTGCTGGGATCGAGCTCGCGCGCCGCGACCACGAAGTCGCGCAGCTGCCCGTCGACGGTGTACCGGTCCAGGGCCAGTTGGCTGGGGAATCCGTAAAAGTTCTGCTGGCGCTTGAGCTGGGTGAATGCCGGCGAGACGATATTGGGATCAAGGATTCGAATGTTGGACAGGGTTGGCTCGTCCGCATCGACCTGGGCCTGGTTGACCGGCTGGCCGGTCCAATTCTGTTGGTAATTGATCTTGTCCGCACCGATGCCGTATGCCTGCTCGGTGGCCGTGATGTTCCGGCTGATGAACTCGGCTTCTTTCTCCGCCGCGTTCGGCTTGACCGAGAACTGTTCCATCGCAGCCGGCCAGCCGACGCCGATGACCAGCGCCGAGAGCAGCATCATCGCGGTCGCCAGTGCCGGGATACGCAGATCCCGCAACACCACGCCGGCGAAGAAGGCCAACGCACAGATGATGGCGATGGCCATCAGGATCAGCTTGGACGGCAACACCGCATTGATGTCGGTGAAGCTGGCGCCGGTGAAGATCTCTTGCTTTCGGGTGCTGCTGAGCAGGGTGTAGCGATCGAGCCAGTAGGCCACCGCCTTGAGCAGCAGGAAGGTTCCGGCGATGACCGCGAGCTGGATGCGGGCCGCGTTCGTCAGCGATCCCCCACGTCCGGCCAGACGGATCCCACCGAAGATGTAGTGGGTCACCAGGTTCACGATGAATGCGATCACCACGACGACGAACAGGAAGTTCAGCACAAAGCGGTAGAACGGCAGATCGAAGGCGTAGAAGCCGACGTCGAGTCCGAACTCCGGGTCCTTGATCCCGAACGACTCACCGTGCAGGAACACCTGGATCGTCGCCCACGAACCCTGTGCCACCAGGCCGGCGAGAAGACCGACGAGCACCGCCGGGATGATCGCGAACCAGCGGATCCGGCTCATCACGACCGTGCGGTAACGGGCGATCGGATCACCCGGACCGCTGGTCGGCACGAACACCGGCCGACTGCGGTACGCGAGCCAGAGCGCTCCGAAGACGATCAGGCCGGCGATGACGGCACTGATCCCGAACACGGCCACCCGCGTCCAGATGATCTTGGAGAAGACCGACCGATAGCCGATGTCGTCGAACCACAGCCAGTCGGTGTAGATCGAGATGAACCTCGGGCCCACCAGCAAGATCAGCAAGACTGCGACAGCGACTCCAATGAGCGCCTTGCTACGTCGCGACAGCGTTGGCATCGATGCCGGACCCCGGATTCCCACGTGAACTACTCCCAGTTTCATGCCGGACGCACCGCGGCCGGTCCTTGACGAACACTTTACTTTGCGAAAAGCCGCAGTCGGCAGGTGGTGAGAGCCGGGGAGCTGGCGGGCGGCGCGCAAGTACTGTGCATTCGCTTAGAACACTACCCATCCCCGAGCAGACCGACCTCGACTGCGAACTCGCGAGGGCTTCTGTGCCGCTTGTCACTGCCAACGGTCGATCGGCGACACCGGTTCCCGGGCGTTGCATAAAAGCCCGGTCGGCAATGCGACTATGGACACGTGACCGACCCGCAGCCACCCCTACTCTCCCCCGATGCCCTGGGCAGCGCGATCCGCGAAGTGATCGAGTTCGTCGACGCCGCCGGGTGGGGGCAACCCCCACAGCTGTTCGCCCTCGTGCCCACCGCGCTGCTCGCCGACACCCAGCCCGACTGGGTCGATGACCACGACACCTCCGAGTTGACGCTCATCGAGCAGGAGCCGCTGCCGGTCTCCCCCGAAAGCGGGATGGCCGAGCTCGAACACGTCCTGGCCACCACCAGCTGGCCGTCCGAGGTGGAAGGTTGCGCGCTGGTCCAGGAGATCATCGTGCTGCCGCCCGAGGCACAACACGACCTCGACGAAGCCGTCGGGCCGCTGGTATCCGACCCCGATTCCGCCGACCACGTCGCGCGGAGCGCCGCCGAAGCACTCCCGGACAGCCGGACCGCCCGATTGGCTGCCGCGGTCCTCCGTGATGGCCGGTCGCTGTGCCTGCTGCAACTGGCACCGGACGACGACGAGGAATCAGATGGTCCGATAGAGCTGCTGCAACATCCGGACCTGGCCCCGAACCTGGTGGCCGCACTGGCCGCGACGCTCGAGAACGTCCCGTTCGACGACTGAGCGACCGCGCACCGGCGATCAGCAGGTCGGCGGCGTCCGGCCGGCGTCGATGTCGGCCATCGCGTTGATCGCGTCGGGCAGTGTGTCGACCTTGACCAGGGTCAATCCATCCGGTGCGTCGGTCTTGGCCTCGGCGCAGTTTCCGGCCGGGACCAGGAATGCGGTGGCGCCGGCCTCCCGGGCCGCGCGCATCTTGTGAAGGATGCCGCCGATCTCACCGACGTCGCCCGATGAGTCGATCGTTCCGGTCCCGGCGATGAACTCCCCACCGTTGAGCTCACCGGGACTGAGCTTGTCGATGATGGCCAGCGCCAGCATCAGTCCTGCCGACGGTCCCCCGATGTCACCGACATCGAAGTTGATGTCCAGGTTGGGGTCGCCGTTCTGTTCCGACAGCGCGATCCCCAGGATCCCTCTGGTCTGGTCGTCGGGATCTGCCCCCAGCGTCACCGTCTCGGTCACGGGCTGACCGTCGCGGATGAGGTCGAGGGTGACCGGCGTTCCCGGCGGGATCTCGGCGAGAGCCTCACGAAGCGCGACGGACGTCGCGACCGCTGTGCCGTTCAGCGCGACGATCTCGTCGCCGTCCTGCAGCTTGCCGGTGGACGGTCCCGCGTCGTCGACTGCGGCGACCTCGAGATCGACGGGGCGGTCGAGATAATCCAGCGCGGCGATGGTGGCCGAATTCTCCGAACCCGTCATCTGCTGGCGGTTCTCCTGGTCGACCTCATCATTGGATTTCCCGGGCGGATAGACCCGATCCCGCGGCTCGAGTTGGTCATCGCCCGACACCCACAGCCCGATCGCCTGGAAAAGGGTCAGGCCGTCGGTCACCGACACCGTCGTGAGGTTGAGGTTGCCGTTGGTCCGGTCCACATCGGCACCGGTGATCGAGACCACCTCGCGACCATCCACGGACCCCAGGGTGTTGACGGTCGGTCCCGGGCCGAGTGCCACGAAGGGCACCTTCACGAGGGTTCCGATCAACACGAACACGATCAGGAACGCGAGCGCGACCAGGAGGGTGACAATCCGCCGGTATCCCGGACCGATTCTGAGGGACTGCAGTTTCACCAGGCCCAGCGTAGAGGGTCGGCATCACGGTGCCCGCCATGCACTCGAACCGCGCGTTGACCGGCGGCGCCCCGGGTTTCGCGCAGAGCGGATCTGTGACGTTCGGGGTACTGCCCCATTCGCCGGTACCGTGGAGGCATGAATGACTTGCCCTTTGGTTTCTCCGCTTCGTCCGGCGACGACGGGGATGGTGATCCTGGCAAGAAGCCCGGAGACTTCGATCCCAACCAGCTCGGCCAGATGCTCTCGCAGCTCGGCCAGATGCTCTCGGGCATGGGCGCAGGCATGGGTTCGGGCGGCACCGGCGAACCGGTCAACTACCAGGTCGCCACAAGCCTGGCCCGCCAGCAGATCGGCAAGCACTCCCCGGTCAGCCAGGGTGAGCTGTCGGCGATCACCGATTCCGTCCGCCTGGCCGAGGTGTGGCTCGACACCGTGACCACGCTGCCCGCCGGTGTCACCACGACCGAGGCGTGGACATCGGTAGATTGGCTCGAGAAGACGCTGCCGATGTGGAAGCAGCTGTGCAACCCGGTGGCCGAGCAGATCGCGGGCAGCTGGTCGACCAACCTTCCTGAGGAGGCCCGGCAGTTCGCCGGTCCGATGATGGGCATGGTCAGCCAGATGGGCAGCATGGCTTTCGGTACCCAGCTGGGCCAGGGCCTGGGCCAGCTCGCCCAGGAGGTGCTCACCTCCACCGACATCGGTCTGCCGTTGGCGCCCACCGGAACTGCGGTCCTGCTGCCGGAGGCGATCAGCACCTTCAGCGAGGGACTCGAACAGCCGAGCCAGGAGATCCTCGTCTTCCTCGCTGCCCGGGAGGCCGCGCACATCCGGCTGTTCGCCCACGTTCCGTGGCTGCGTCAGCGACTACTCGCAACTGTCGAGGAATACGCCCGCGGGATCAGCATCGATTTCTCCGGTATCCAGGACGCGGCCGCCGGCATCGATCCGGCCACTCTGCTGTCGGATCCGAGCAAGCTCGAAGAGCTGATGTCAGGTGGCGCGGCATTCGAACCGAAGACCACGCCGCAGCAGCAACATGCGCTCACCCGCCTCGAGACGCTCCTCGCACTGATCGAGGGCTGGGTCGAAACCGTTGTCACACAAGCACTGTCCGACCGGATCCCGTCGGTCGCCGCATTGACCGAGACCATGCGCCGCCGGCGCGCCACCGGCGGACCGGCCGAGGAGACCTTTGCCACGCTGATCGGACTGGAGTTGCGTCCGCGCAAGCTACGCGAAGCCGCCGACCTGTGGCGGAAGCTCGCCGAGTCGTCCGACATCGAGGCCCGCGACGGAGTCTGGGCACATCCCGATCTGATGCCCGACGCCGACGACCTCGATCATCCGGCCGCGTTCATCGACCGGGTGATTGGCGGCGGCAGCGACGCTTTCGACGATCCGATGGCGCAACTCGAGAAGACCCTGGCCGACGAGGCCCGCAAGCGCGAAGAAGAGGGCAAGGGACCCGCCGGCGGCGACACCCCGACCATCTGATCAGCCATCCCTCGCACCAACGCCGTCTCGCCGCGTTCTCGCTGGTCACAGTCACGACGACCTGTGGATAACCGGCGGCTGAGGGCACCTGGGGCGTGACCGGTTCTGGTTCGGTGTTGCCATGACACTCGCGCCTTTGCCGATGCTCCGTGCCGGAGCAGTGATCCTGCTCCGGCCCGGCGGCCGGATCCAGGTCGGACATGACCCTGACCGGGCGGTGATCATCGAACCGCCCGCCCATGTCGTCCCCGATCGGCTCGCCGCACTGTTGCGGTCACTGACCGGGCCGCAGCCTCTGCAGGACACCGCCGCCCGGGCAGCGGCGGCGGGCCTGACGACCGACGAGGTCCGCGAGTTGCTCGACGCGCTGGTCGAGGCCGGCACCGCCCACCACGGCAGATCTGCGATCACACCGATGCAGATCCGGATCCATGGTGCCGGGCCGCTCGCCGACGCAACGGCCTCGGCGCTTTCCCGGCCGGAGTTCTCGGTCCTACAGTCGGTCCGGCGGCCACGACTGTTCGACGGCGAGGTCGATCCGATCACCCACGAGGACCGGATGGTCACCTGGGCCACGGATCTGGTGATCCTCACCGACTTCCTGGCGCACGATCCCTGGTTGGTGTCGAGCCTCATGCGGCACCGGATTCCGCATCTGATGGTCCGTCTCCGTGACGGCACCGGTGTGATCGGCCCGATGGTGTTGCCCGGGCTGTCGAGTTGTCTGCACTGCGCCGACCATCACCGCCGGGACCGGGACCGGGACTGGCCGATCGTCAGTGCCCAGCTGCTGGGGCTCAGTGGCTGGGCCGGGTCGGCGACCATTGCCGGAACGGCCGCGATCGTGCAGGCGGAAGTCGAGCACGTGGCAGCGGCGACCCGGCCCGACCGCCGCACCGGCACGCCTGCGGCGCCGACCAGCCTCGATGCCACGATCGAGTTTCGCGCGGACCCGTCATCGCTGCTCATCCGGGGCTGGTCACCACATCCGTTGTGCGGCTGTCGTCTACCGCAATGAACCAGGCGTCGTCCACTAAGCTCGGGTCCATCGGAAAGGGGAAACTCAATGGCTGAGATCACACGCGGCGGGGCACGGCGAAACGCCAAGCTCGCCGCGCTTCCGCTAGGGGTGGCGGGGCGGGCCGCATCGGGCTTCGGTAAGCGGCTCGCAGGTGGGGACAAGGACGAGATCACCGCGGACATGATGGAGAAGGCAGCGCAGCAGCTGTTCGCGGTTCTCGGTGAGCTCAAGGGCGGGGCAATGAAGGTCGGGCAGGCGCTCTCCATCATGGAGGCCGCCATTCCCGAGGAGTTCGGCGAGCCCTTCCGTGATGCGCTGACCAAGCTGCAGGCCGAGGCACCGCCGTTGCCGACCGCCAAGGTGCACGCGGTGCTCGACAATCAGCTCGGTACCAAGTGGCGTGAACGGTTCAAGGAGTTCTCCGACGAGCCGGCGGCTTCGGCGTCGATCGGCCAGGTACACAAGGCGGTCTGGCATGACGGACGCGAAGTGGCCGTCAAGGTCCAATACCCGGGCGCCGATCACGCGCTCAAAGCCGACCTGAAAACGCTGTCCCGGATGACCGGCCTGCTCAAGCGCCTGTCCCCCGGCACCGACGTGAAGTCGATGATGGACGAGCTGATCGAGCGCACCGAGGACGAACTGAACTACACCCTCGAGGCGAACAACCAGCGCGCCTTTGCCAAGGCATTCGCCGGCGACCCGAACTTCGTGGTTCCGCGCATCGTCGCATCTGCACCCAAAGTTGTTGTGTCCGAGTGGATCGACGGCATTCCGATGTCAAAGGTGATCAAGAACGGCACGGTCGACGAACGCAATGACGCCGCCGCCAAGATGACCGAGTTCGAGGTCAGCTCGCCCACCCGGGTCGGTTTGGTCCACGGCGATCCGCATCCGGGTAACTTCCAATTCCTCGCGGATGGCCGGATGGCCATCCTCGACTTCGGCGCCGTCGGCCATTACCCGAACGGTCTACCGGCGGCCACCGGCCCGATCCTGCGTCTGTGCCGGGACCGGAAGTACGACGAGCTCAAAGAAGAAATGGTGCGGGCCAACTTCATTCAGCGTTCACACCAGGACAAGGTCACCCCGGCCGACCTCGAGGCGTATCTGCGTCCCTACGTCGACCCGCTCTACAGCGAGTCGTTCCACTTCACCAGGAAATGGCTGCAGCGCGCCGCGGGTGCCGCCTCCGACCCGCGTGGAGATGTCTACCGGACCTCGCGAAACCTCAATTGCCCCAAGGAGTATGTGATGGTGTTCCGGGTGCTCGGTGGATGTGTCGGTATCGCAGCACAACTCGATGCCGAAGCGCCCTACCGCGCCATCATGGAGAAGTGGGTCCCGGGCCTGGCCGAGTAGGGTTCGGACAACAAAGAGCGGGCGGACACAGAGTTCTTGTGTCCGCCCGCTTTTCGCTGGGGATCGGTGGAGCATCACGCCGCGGTCGGGTTCTTGCGTGGCCGGCCGCGAGGACGCTTGCGTGCGATGACGACCCCCTGATCGAAGATCTCACCGCCCCAGACGCCCCATGGCTCAGCGCGTTCGAGCGCTTCGGCCAGGCATTCGCGCCGCAGTGGGCAATCGCTACACAGCGCCTTGGCCTGCTCGAGTTGACCGGGGTTCTCGGAGAACCACAGGTCGCTGTCCACCATCTGGCACGGGAGCTCCGTTTTGGATGCATCCAGTGCGAGTCCGCCGGCCCCGAAACCGTTGTCGCCGGACCTGCTGTCGCGGTACGACTCGAGTAACTCGGTCATTGGGTCTTCCTCCACTGTCGAATGTGCTGCTCGGATTGATTTGGGACCGGGCCTCGACTGTGGTGGAACAAAAATTGTTCTCAGATCACAAAAGAGGCCACGGTTTCGCTGTCGCGATTCGCCGTGGCCTCACATGGAGTCTGAACTGTGTCAGATCTCTATTCGTGGAGAGAACACGGGAAACGCCTGGCGGGTTCGGCGACGGACGGATACCACCGTCGGCGGCAGGAACGCCGGAATCGCTGCTGTCATAGCCAGGAATCCCGGCTTGATGGCGGCGGTGTGCGCAGTGTGAACGGCCTTGGGGCGAGGGGCGAGGGGCTGTTCGTGATGCCATGAGGCACATGCCGTGACGGCATGGTCGACTGCGCTCTCGGCGCTGCACAAATCAATCATCGGACCTCTCCTCTCCCGCTCGGTTGTCTCGTGCACCTGGTTGTGACACCGTTTTGTTCTCCGTGCCACACAATGTTGTTGTCCACAGTAGGGGCTGCCCAGAAAACGCACAAGCTATTTTTGACCTGCGGTTTTCCCGCCTCGGACGAGTGTGAGTATGTCCTCGCCGTACTGATCGAGCTTCTTCTGACCGATCCCCTGGATGCCGACCAACGCCGAGACATCCCCGGGCTGCTGTTCGGCGATCGCGATCAGCGTGTTGTCGGTGAACACCACGTAGGCGGGGACCTTTTGTTCCTTCGCGCGCCCGCTGCGCCACTCCTTGAGCGCGAGCAGCAATCCCTCGTCGAGGTCGGATGGGCACCGCTCGCAACGACCCAGCAGCACTGCGGTCTTGCCCAGCAACGGCTTTCCGCAGACGCGACACTTCGGTCCGGAGCGGGTTCGTTTGGGCTCGGCGATCTTGGATGCCGGCGAGTCGTCGGGTACCAGGTTGATCACGAAACGCGACCGGCGCCGCGAGGCCCGGCCACCCTCGTTCCGCGACAGCGCCCACGACAGTTGCAGGTGTTCGCGCGCCCGGGTGACGCCGACGTAGAGCAGCCGGCGTTCTTCTTCGATGGCGTCTTCGCCGGCTTTGATGGCCTGGCTGATCGGCATCGAGCCGTCGACGAGCCCGACCAGGAAAACCGCATCCCACTCCAGGCCCTTGGCCGCGTGCAGGGACGACAACGTCACGCCCTGCACTGTCGGTGGGTGCCTGGCCTCGGCGCGCGCCGCGAGCTCGCGGGACAGTTCGGTCAGGGTCAGGTCGGCATTCTCGGCCAGCATGTCCTCGGTCATCGTCACCAGCGCCCGCAGGGACTCCCACCGCTCGCGGGCCTGTGCACCGGCCGGCGGCTCGTCGGTCAGGCCCAGCGGGACCAGGATCGCGCGCAGGAGCGTCAGCGTCTGCGCCTCGGCGGGCAGATCGTCGCGCTGGGCGGTCTGGCTGACCGCTCGCATCGCCTGCCTGATCTCGGACCGCGAGAAGAACGCCTCCCCACCGCGCACCTGATACGGGATCCCGGCCGCGGTCAGCGCCTGCTCATGGGCTTCGGACTGGGCGTTGATCCGGTAGAGGATCGCGATCTCCGACCCGGGCACACCGGAGTTCATCAGTCGCTTGATCGAACGGGCGACGGCCTTCGCCTCGGCCGGTTCGTCGTCGTACTCGGCGAAGTCGGGCTCGGGGCCGGGATCTCGCTGCCCGATCAACTGCAGGCGCGTGCCGGCGATACGCCCGCGAGCGGCCCCGATGACGCTGTTCGCCAGCTGCACCACCTGGGGTGTCGACCGGTAGTCCCGCTCGAGACGGACCACCGTCGCGTCGGGGAACCGCCGCGAGAAATCCAGGAGATAGCGGGGTGTGGCCCCGGTGAACGAATAGATGGTCTGGTTGGCGTCACCGACGACGGTCAGGTCGTCGCGCGGCCCCACCCAGGCGTTGAGCAGTGCCTGCTGCGCCGGGGTGACGTCCTGGTATTCGTCGACGACGAAGCAGCGATAGCGATCCCGGAACTCCTCGGCGATCAGCGGATGATCGTCGAGGATGGCGCGCGTCATCAGCAGCAGGTCGTCGAAGTCCAGGAGCTGATCGCCCGCCGGCGACACCTTGGCCTGCTCGTAACGTTCGTAGACCAGCGCCACCTGCTCGGGCGGGATGGGTGACTCGCGACGGCTCTTGGCCACCGCGGCCGGGTAGTCCGCGGGCCCGATCAACGAGCCCTTGGCCCACTCGATCTCCGAGATGAGGTCACGCAACGACTCGGTGGTGGTCGGCGCTCCGGCAGCGCGGGCCGCGCGGGAGACCACCGGAAACTTGTTGTCGAGCAACTCCCACTGGTTCTCACCGATCGCCTGTGGCCAGAAGTACCGCAGCTGACGCATCGCTGCGGCGTGGAACGTCAACGCCTGCACCGCATTTCCCTGCCCGGAGATACCCAGCGAACGGAGTCGGGTGCGCATCTCACCGGCAGCGCGGGAGGTGAACGTCACGGCCAGGACCTGACTTGCCCGGACATGGCCGTCACCCACCAGATGCGCGATGCGACGCGTGATGGTGCGGGTCTTGCCGGTGCCTGCGCCGGCCAGGACACAGACGGGCCCACGGGGTGCGAGCACAGCGGCCTGCTGCTGCGGGTCAAGTGAGGCATCCATGGCGATCAGTATCCCAACGTCCACCGACAGACGTGCGGCCGGACGGTCCCGCACCGGACCCCGCCCCGCCGGCGCGGGACATCGAGGCACGACGGGAACACCGTCGGCCCCCGTGATGTTATGTAAGCGTGACTACCGACAACGCTGCTCTGACCATGTACACCACCAACTGGTGTGGATATTGCAAACGCCTCAAGATGGGCCTGAAGTCCGCCGGAATCGAGTGGGTGGAGATCGATATCGAGCAGGACCCGTCGGCCGCCGAGTTCGTCGGCAGTGTCAACGGTGGCAACCACGTGGTTCCGACCGTCAAGTTCGCCGACGGCAGCACCGCCACCAACCCGACGGTGGCCGACGTCCGCAAGAAGCTGGGCGTCTGACCTCCGCCCACCCGCGGTGAGTCAGCGCACCCCGGTCGCCGGCGTGTAGGCCCAGGCCCGGATCAGCGCGCTGGCGATCGAGATCGATCCGGGCAACCGCAACCGCGCGTTGTCGACGATCGGATCGCCGTCCGGACTCATCCAGTCCTGCTGGGCCTCAACCGCTTCGATCACCTCCGCCCGGCTGAACCACTCGGCTGCCGCGATCTCACCATCGATGAAGTCGAGTGGTTGGTCCGGGTCTGCGGTGACCTCGAAACCCACCATCAGCGACCGTGGGAACGGCCACGGCTGTGACCCGATGTACTGCGGATTCCAGGAGTCCAGACCGACTTCTTCGTGGACCTCGCGAAGCACACACTGTTCGAGCGACTCCCCGGGTTCGACGAATCCGGCCAGCGTCGAGAACCACCGCTCCGGCCATTGCTTCTGCCTGCCGAGCAGGATCTGATCACCGCCATCATGGACCACGGTGATGATCGCCGGATCGGTGCGGGGGAACTCCTCGCGACCGCTGATGACGTTGCGGCGGGCCCAGCCACCTTTGACCGGCTCGGTGTGGGCACCGTCGACCGGCGAGAACCGGGCTGTGTCATGCCAATTCAGTACCCCGAGCGCGGTCGAGAGGATCCCGGCCTCATTCGGTCCGAGCAACTGGGCACCGCGCCGCGGATCGTCCTTCGGTCCGTCGATGACATCGAACCGCATCGCCCACATGTCGTGGCCCTCATCGGGATGCAGGCCGAGGAACACCGCTTCCGGCGGAGGTTCGTCGTCGACGTCGACCGCCATGATCCAGCCGAGGCCGTCCTCCCCCACCGGATAACGTCCGGAGGGGTCGATCTGCAGCAGAAGTGCCCGCGCCCAGCCGTCCTTGAGTCGCTGATGGTCCTCGCGGATCTCGTCGGCACGGTCGTAGACCGCCTGCGACAGCATCGGGGGCTGTTCGAATTCAAAGCGCCGCACTGGTTTCCCTTCTCGAATCCCACTGTTCGGCCATCACCCCGCCGACCTCGGTGACGAGGGACGTGGCAGACCGTTCGGCACCGGCCCACCGTGAGGACCACACCCCACCATAAGGCCTCATCCGCCGTCGCCCGGACGGTGTCGACGGCTGACCGCCTCCGCGCCGGCACTGTCCGGGCTAGCTGATCTCGCCGCTGTCCTGCAGGACGGTCTCCTTCGCCTCCTGCACATCCGATTCCCCGTCCCGCGCCAGACGTGGGATCAGGCCGCCGGCCAGGACATCGGCGACCTGCCGCTCGGACAACCGGTGGCGCACCGTGATCGGGGCTCCCTTGGTGACGTTGTCGATGGTGAACGTGTCGCCGGTTTCGAGCGTCCTCCGCAGGTCGTCGACCCGCAGGACATCGGTCTGTTCGACCTTCTCGTAGTCGGCCGGATCGTCGAATTCGACTGCCAGGACACCAAAATTGGCGAGGTTCTGCCAATGGATACGGGCAAAGGACTTCGCGATGACCATGCGCACCCCCAGGTATCGAGGGGCGATGGCGGCATGTTCGCGGGATGACCCCTGCCCGTAGTTCTCGCCACCGACGATGATGTGCCCGGCCTCGCCGGCCTGCTGCGCGCGCTCGGGGTAGGTCTCGTCGATGCGGGTGAAGGTGAACATCGCCAGCTTGGGGATATTGGAGCGGTACGGGAGGGCTTTTGCGCCGGCCGGCGAGATCTCGTCCGTCGATATGTTGTCGCCGACCTTCAACAGGACCGGGGCCTCGAGTTCGTCGGGAAGATCATCGAGTTCGGGCAGGCTCGAGATGTTCGGCCCCTTCACGGGTTCGACCTGTGCCGCCTCATCGGCGTCGAGCGGCGGCACCAGCATGTCGGTGTTGATCGAATGTTGCCGGGGCAGATCCAGTGCCGGATGGTCCATCCCGACATCGGCGGCCCAGTCACGCGGGTCGGTGATGGTGCCGGTCAACGCGGAGGCAGCCGCCGTTTCGGGCGAACACAACCACACCGCGTCTTCCGTGGTGCCCGAGCGTCCGGGAAAGTTACGCGGCATCGTCCGCAGGGAGTTGCGTCCGGTCGCCGGCGCCTGTCCCATCCCGATGCAGCCCATACAGCCGGCCTGATGGATGCGGGCACCGGCGACGATGAGTTCGGTGGTCGCACCCATCTTCGTCAGATCGGTGAGGATCTCGCGCGATGTCGGGTTGATGTCGAAGCTGACCTGGGGCCCGGTCTGCCGGCCGGCGACCATCGCGGCGGCGATCGCGAAATCCCGAAGCCCCGGGTTCGCGCTCGACCCGATCACCACCTGCGAGACGTCCTCACCCGCGACCTCACGGACCGGCACCACGTTTCCCGGGGAGGACGGCTTCGCGATCAGCGGCACGATCTGCGAGAGATCTATGGTCTCCTCCACGTCGTACCCGGCGTTGTCGTCGGCGACCAGTTCAACCCAGTCATCGGCTCTGCCCTCAGCCCGCAAGAACTCCCGAACCACGTCGTCGCTCGGGAAAACACTGGTGGTGGCGCCGAGTTCGGCACCCATGTTCGCGATGACGTGGCGATCCATCGCGGTCAGGCCCGCCAGCCCCGGCCCGTGGTACTCGATGATCTTGTTCACGCCGCCATTGACGTCGTGGCGTCGAAGGATCTCCAGGATGACGTCTTTCGCCGAGCACCAGGGTGGCAGCTCACCGTCGAGCCGCACGCCCCAGATCTGCGGCATCCGAATGTTGAGGGGATGACCGGCAATCGCCAACGCGACCTCCAGACCGCCGACACCGATGGCGAGCATTCCCAGCGACCCCGCGGCCGGTGTGTGCGAATCAGATCCCACCATCGACTTGCCCGGTGCCCCGAACCGTTGCATGTGCGTCGGGTGGGAAACGCCGTTGCCCGGCTTGGAAAACCACAGACCGAACCGTTCGCACGCCGTCCGCAGGTATTCGTGGTCCTCGGCGTTCTTCTCATCGGTCTGCAGCAGATTGTGATCGACGTACTGCACGCTGACCTCGGTGCGGGCACGATCGAGACCGAGCGCCTCGAGTTCTTGCATCACCAGGGTCCCGGTGGCGTCCTGGGTCAGGGTCTGGTCGATGCGCAGGGCGATCTCTTCACCGGGCTTCGTGGACCCCGACACCCGATGCGACTCGATCAACTTCTGAGCAACATTTGCCGGCATGCGCAATCTCCCTACGATGCGGACCACGTCTCCGTTGAACGCCGGCGTCAGAGGCCGAGCGGAGGGTTGCGTACCGACACCGGTGGGCCGCTGGGCTCGACCCGGGTTCGCCAGAGGAGATCACAGTGCACTCGGATGTCCCAAGTCTTCCAGTCGATGTCGAATACCGCCGAGGGTTGACGAACCGCGTGGACACGAAAAATGTTGCCCAGAGGTTTAATATGCCAAAGCTTGGGTTAATCCAGCCGAACGCCGCAGAAACCTGGCCCCACAGCAGTGCTTGACGTTCAAGGGGAATCCGATATGGCCGTCACCGCAGGACAACACTTTCATTGGCCCTCACCATCGGGGCTGTCGGTCCTCATGCAAGTCATCGCCGTACGGCACCATCCGGTTTCGTTTGCCGAGGTGCAGCCACTCGCGGGCGGACAACGCTTCAGCCTGCCGCTGCGCCTCGTCGAACAGGCCACTGAATCCATGCCGCCCACCCCGTTGGCGTCGAACAGCTAGTCCGCGCTGCCCTGCCGGACGTACAGCAATCTGTCGCCCTGCTCGATCGCATCGACCTTGCTGTCGTCGACGCGGTGCAGCTTGCCGTCCCGCACCACACCGAGCACGATCTGCGGCAGGTGCCGCGGTGACCCGCCGTATTCATCGGGTTCGACATCCCGTTCGGCGATGGCGAATCCCTGGTCGGGCGTGAGGAGATCCTCGATCACCTCGACCACCGTCGGGGTGATCGTCGCCAGCCCGAGCAGACGGCCCGCGGTCTCCGAACTGACCACCACCGAATCGGCGCCCGACTGCTTCATCAGGTGGGTGTTCTCCGCCTCCCTGATCGAGGCGACGATCTTCGCCTTGGGGGCCAGTTCCCGTGCCGTCAAGGTCGCCAACACCGCGGTGTCGTCGCGGTTCGTCGCCACGATGATCGCCGACGCATGCTGGGTACCGGCCAGCCGGAGGACATCCGAGCGGGTGGCATCGCCGCGCACGGTGACCAGCCCCTTGGCCGCGGCGTTGTCGAGTACGGCCTGATCACCGTCGACAACGACGATCTCGGCGGGCTTCTGTCCGTCCGCGATCATCGCCTTCACAGCGGTCTTGCCTTTGGTTCCGTAGCCGATGACCACGGTATGGTTCCGCACCTTGTTCCTCCATCGCTGGATCTTGAGCGCCTGCCGCGACCGTTCGGTCAAGACCTCGAGGGTGGTACCGACCAACACGATCAGGAACATCACCCGCAACGGCGTGATGACGAGCACGTTGATCAGCCTGGCCGATGGCGTGTACGGCGTGATGTCACCGTATCCCGTCGTGGACAGGGACACCGTCGCGTAGTAGAGGCAGTCCAGGAACGACAGTGGGCTGTCCTGCACATCGCGGTAGCCGTCCCGGTCGAGATAGACGATGAACACCGCGGCAAACAACGCGGCCAGAGCAAAGACGACGCGGCGACTGATCGCCCGGCCCGGGCTCGACTGCATCTCCGGGATGCGGACCACACCGACCAGGGCGTGGTCGGGCATATCTGTCAGCTCATCGTCTTTGAACCGCCGGCGTAGCCGACCCGCAGCCATCTATCCGACCCACCTCTCGCCGCGACCTACCGGTTGCAGAGTTTGCGTACGCACAAAGTGGGACTGTAGTCCTATCAGCCGCCGGCGGTCATAACGACGGACAGGACGGGACATCATCAGGCATGGTGGAGGGATGACAGCAACCAGACAGAGCTTGCCGCAGTTGGCGTTTCCGGACTCGCAGAAGCTGGCCACCCGCATGGGCCTCGGACTGCTGGGTATGGGGACTCTGCATTTCGTCGCCCCGAAACCCTTCGACCAGCTGATTCCCGCTGAGTTGCCGGGCAGCGCTCGCGCTTACACGTATGGCTCCGGGGTGGTCGAGCTCGCGGTGGGCGCGGCGCTGCTCGCTCCCAAGACGCGCCGGTACGGCGGCCTGGCAGCCGCGGCGTTGTTCGTCGGTGTGTATCCGGGCAACATCAACATGGTCCGGCTGTACAAGAACAAGCCGTTGCCGCAGCGCGCCGTCGCGTGGGGCCGGTTGCCGCTTCAGGTTCCGATGATCTGGGCCGGGTGGCGGGTCTGGAAGTCCGCGCCGAAGCGATGAGTTCCTCAGGACGCACCCTTCTCCCGGCGGATCAGCGCGGCGAGCCGGGCCCGGTCCGGTAGGTCGCGCGGGCGCAGGGTCGAGTTCGACCGGACATAGTGGAATGCGGCCCGGACCTTCTCGAGGTCGGTGCCGGTCAGCTCCGCCCATGCCACCCGGTACGCGGCCAGCTGCACGAAGACCGAATGCTCCTGCGCCGGTGTCGGCTTCGCACCGGTCTTCCAGTCGACCACCGTGTACCCGCCGTCGGGTTCGGCGAAGACCGCGTCGATGCGTCCGCGGATGATGGTGTCGGCGATGACCGTCTCGAACGGCACTTCGACCTCGATCGGGTTACGGGCCGCCCAATCCGATCGCAGGAACGCCTCTCGCAAGACCTCGAGGTCGGCATCGGACCCGCCCTCGGCGTCGGCTGCGCCCGGCAACTCGTCGATGTCGAGAAGCCGGGTGGCACCGTATCGACGTTCCACCCACGCATGGAAGGCCGTACCCCGGCGCGCCAGCGGGTTCGGTTTGAACGGCAGTGGTCGGCGAAGGCGTCGGGCGAACGCATCTTCGTCCTTGTCGAGCTCGACCAACTGGCTCACCGAAAGGTGCTGCGGCATGGTCACTTCGATGTCGGAACCCAGGCCTTCGGACCGTTCGGTCAACAGCACCGCCAGATCGTTGGCCCATTCCCGGATCTGCGGATCACCCTCGTCGACCTCGGAGCCCGATGCGGTGTCGGTCTCCTCCCCCATGTCGAACAGCGCGGGTTCGCCGCGCGCACGCAACGCCGCCCGGACCAGGTCGGCTCCGCGCTCGGTGCCCGGTCGCCGCGGCCCCAGCGGATCAGCGGGCCAGGGCGCCCCGGCCGCCAGCATCGCCAGCGGATTCTCGGCCCCCTCTTGGGGCTCGGCGGCCCACTGCGCGATGGTCAGTCCCGGTGCGCCGTCCGGCGACGTCTCGATCAATTGCTGCGCGATGTCATGGAGTTCGGTCAGGAACACCGACGGCCCCTTGGGTTTGTCACCGGCGGCCGACCAGTGGTGCCCGCTGATGATCAGCGCCCGTTTGGTTCTGGTCAGTGCCACGTACAGGAGCCGGCGGTCCTCTTCGAGCTTGCGTCCGCGCAACGCTTCTTGGTGCGCTTCGATCGACTCCTCGAGTTCCTTGCGGTTCTCCAGCCCGTCGAGCACCAGCGGCGGAAAGCCTTCACCTTCAGACGAATCCGCGAGGTCACCGCGCAATTCGGCGGGCAGTTCCCGGGCGCTCTTGAGCCAGGTGCCCTCGGCCTTGCCGCCGGGGAAGATGTTGGTACACAGGTGTGCGATCACCACGACGTCCCACTCGAGCCCCTTGGCCGCATGCACGGTCAGGATCTGCACCCGGTCCTCGGCGATCTCGACCTTGCCGGGCTCGAGCCCCTTCTCGATGTCGGCCGCCGATGCCAGGAACGCCAGCAGCCCGGGCAGGGTGGCCGCGGAACGCTCCGCATAGTTCGCGACATATTCGGCGAAGGCGTCGAGATGTTCGCGCCCGGTGATGTTGCCGCGCAGTCCCCGTGCCCGGATCTGCGCCTCGACATCGACGCCGGTGACCCGCTCGACCTCGGCGACCAGTTCGGGCAGTGGCCCGCCCATCCGTGCCCGCAGCACCGACAATTGGTGTCCGAGCAGTTTGATCCGGCGGTAGCCGTCCGGCGAATAGCGCGCCGCCGGACCGGGATCGGCGAGGGCATCGCCCAACCCCGCCTGATCCACCGTCTCCGACGGGACCGCCGAGTCGAGCGCGCGGTCGAGCTCTTCGAGACTGGTCATGGTGCCCGACACGGCATTTGCGCCGGCGGCCAGATCCCGCGCCCGCGCCCAGAGCGCGGCGAGATCCCGGGCGCCGATGCGCCAGCGGGGTCCGGTGAGCAACCGGACCGCGGCGGTACCCGCCATCGGGTCGGACATCAGCCGGAGCATCGCGACGACGTCCTGGACCTCGGGCACGCCGAGCAACCCGCCGATGCCGACGACCTCGGCGGCGATCCCTCGATCGGCGAGCTGCGCGGCCAACGGTGCCGAATCCTGGTTGCGCCGCACCAGGATCGCCACGGTCGGCGGTTTGCCGTCGGCCTGGTTGTACTCGCGCTCGATCTGATCGACGATCCAGGTGCGTTCATCGGCAACGGTGTCGGTGAGCGCCATGTCGATGGTTCCGCGCGGGGCGTCGACGCGGGGCCGCAGGATGCTCACCGGAACACCCCGTCGACGCAGTTCTTCGGAGGCGGCGTTGGCCATGTCGAGGGCGTGGCGCGCGTTGCGCCAGCTGGTGAGCAGTTCCAGGCGCGGCGCCTGGGTGCCGTCACTGCACCGGAAGTCCGTGGTGAACCGGGGCAGATTGGCGGCCGAGGCACCACGCCACCCGTAGATGGACTGGATCGGGTCACCGACTGCGGTGACCGCGATCCCGGCGCCGGCGAGAACCCCGCGCGGCGTTCCGAACAGTTGCGAGAGCAACACCCGCTGCGAATGCCCGGTGTCCTGGTACTCGTCGAGGAGCACGGCCCCGATCGCGGCCCGTTCCGCCTGGGCGACTTCCGGATGCGCGGTGACAAGCTTGGCCGCCAGCGACATCTGACTGCCGAAGTCGAGCACGTTCGCATCCATCATCGCCTGACCGAGCGCCGCCACCAGTGGCACCAACTGCCGGCGTTCATCGATCGCGGCCTGGATGTCGCGCAACTTCGCCGGCGGTGTCGGTTTCTGCCGCCCGACCGGTGGCAGTGTGTCGATCAACCGGTAGAGGTCGTCGCCTGCGGCCGCGAGTTGTTCGAGGTCTACCAGGTGCTCGGCCAGCTCTCCGTACAGCTTGAGCACCGATTCCGTCACTCCGCCCGGCGTTTTGGGGGTGTCGAGATCCTCGGACCAGCCGCCGACCACCGAGAACGCGAGTTGCCACAGCTCCGTTTCGCTGAGCAATCTTGCGGACGGTTCCACCGGCAGGAGCAGACCGTAGTCGGCGATCAACCGGCCCGCATACGCGTGATAGGTGCTGACCTGCGGATCGGCCGAGCGCAATTTGACGCGCAGCTCACCGTCGGGATCCCAGCGTGACATCGCCGACGAACCGGCCAGCATCGACAACCGGCGCCGGATCCGCGCGGCCAGCTCCTGTGCGGCCTTTCGGGTGAAGGTCAGGCCCAGGACCGCGTCGGGCTCGACCAGGCGGTTGGCGACCAGCCAGACCACGCGGGAGGCCATCGTCTCGGTCTTGCCCGCCCCGGCACCGGCCACCACCAGCACCGGTTCCAGCGGCGCCTCGATGACCTCGACCTGCTCATCGGTCGGGGGCGGCTGATCCAGCGCACCGGCCAGCACCCGCGCGGAAATCCTTGTGTGCACGGCAGTTTCAGCCATCGGTCACCATTCGTCCGTCGAGTTGGGCGGGACAGCTCGCGGTCAGCGGACAGTGCCCGCAGCCCTCGTTGATCGTCGCCTCGAAGCTGGGCCCGATGCTGCGGTAGGCCGCCGACCGGACCACGGCCAGCCACTGATCGATCTGCTCCTCGGTCAGCGGGTCCTGATTGCGTTGGGCCGCACCGGTCTTGCCGTTGGCGTTGTTGACGTAGACCAGTGTCCCGCCGCCCGGTTCGACGTTGCCGAGCTCGGGGACCCCGCCCAGTGCCAGCGCCAGTTGGTAGGTGGCCAGCTGCGCATGGTCCTGTCCGGCTGCCACCGAGATCGTGTTCTTGCCGGTCTTGACGTCGACGACCACCGGGCGGCCCTTGCTGTCGGCCTCGAGCCGGTCGATGCGCCCACGCAGGCGCACTTCCGGGACGTCGATCACCTCACCGTCGGCACCGGTCACCTTCGCCGGTTCCACCCGGGCATCGACGTCTATCTCCACGGCCACCTCGGTCAATCCCTCTCGGGACATCTTCAGCCACTGCCGGAAGTTGGTCAGCATCTCCTCGGTGCGCTCGAGTTCACGGCGCGAGAACCAGGGCGCGCCGACGTCGACCTGATCCCAGACCCGCCGCAGGGACGCGGTGACGTCTTCCGGCGGGATCTTGCCTGCCACGGCCTGCACGAGGGTGTGCACCAGCGTTCCGGCGACCGCCGGACGCGAGTCCCCGTCGCGACCGCCGTAGCGCTCGAGCATCCAGCGCAGCGAACAGGTCCCCAGTGATTCGACGCTCGAGGGTGACAGGGTCAGCGGACCCGACGACTCGGACCAGAGCGGCTCGGTGCTGCTCGGTCCGGCCAGCCCGTACCACTGGTCGGGATGCGCGCCGGGCACACCCGCGTCGGCCAGTTCGGCCAGCATCTCGGCGGCGGCCTGCGTCCGCGGATCGTCCTGGTCGCTGCTGTCGCAGACCTGGGCCCGCAGTTCGGCGACCAGCGACGACAACGAAAGCACCCGTCGCAGACCCGGTTCGACGGGAAGCTCCAGTTCGGGTTCGTCCTCGTCGGCGCCGGCCACGACCGCCGCCAGTTCACCGATGAACCGGGACGGCGCCGCGTCACCACTGCCGTCGTCGACCGCGCTGACCATCAACCGGCGACGGGCCCGGCTGCAGGCGACCAGCAACAGCCGCCGCTCCTCGGCCAACGCGACCGCGGTACGCGAGATGGTGTCGATCGCATCGGCCGACACTCCGTCGAGCAGGTCGACGAGCTGACCGGTACCGAGGATGCTGCCGCGGCTGCGCAGACTGGGCCACAGGCCGTCCTGCACGCCGGCCACCGCGACCACATCCCATTCACGACCGGCGGCGGCATGCGCCGAGAGCACCGTCACCGAATCGGACGAGGTCTGGGCCATCCGCGATTCGGTGGGGATCTGCAGGGCGCTGAGGTAGTCGATGAATCCGCCGAGGGTGGCCGCGGGCAAGCTGTCGGCGAAGTTGGCGGCGGCGTCGAACAGCGCCACCATCGCATCGAGGTCCCGGTCCGCCTGTGCACCGCCGGGACCGTGGTCGCGGCGCATCACCTGATTGGCCCAGCGCGGCCCCAATCCGCTTGCCTGCCAGGCCTCCCACAGGATCTCCTCGATGCTGCGACGGCTCGCCGCCGCCGTACGCGCCGCCCGGATGACCGTCAGCACCCGCACCAGCGGCTGCTTCTCGGCGTCGGTCAATCCACCGAGGTAGTGCTCGACGTCGATGGCGGGCCGGTCGCCATCGGAATCCGAACCCTGGGCGGCGGGGCGGGCGCTGACCAGTTCGGCGATCACGGTGGCCGAATCACGGTCGCGGGAGGACTCGGTCTCGACCCGCCGCACGCCGCGTCGCAGGCGCCGCAACGCCGCCGGATCGGCACCGCCGATCGGACCGGACAGCAACTCCAGTGCCGCGTCGGGGTCCAGGGGCGTCTCCACCGCACGCAGCGCCAGCAACATGGCCGACACCGAACGGGCCAGGGCCAGCGGTATCTCACTGGCCGGGGTCATCACCGGCACACCGGCCGACCGCAGGGCCCGGCGCAGCGGTGCCATCGCCCGGGGAACCGACCGCACGATCACCGCCATCTGCGACCACGGCACGTCGTCGTAGAGGTGGGCGCGGCGCATCATGTCGGCGATCGCGGTGGCTTCCTTCGCGGCCGAGCCGTAGATGCGGACCACCGGGGGCGGGGCGTCGGGATGATCGGCTTCCGACTTACGCCGGCGGCGGCCCGGCAGCCGGGCCGCGATGGAACCGCCCAGATTGCTGATCGGCGCGGTCGACCGGAAGTTGTTGTCCAGCAGGATGTCCCGCTCGGGGTCGTCGAGTTCGTCGAGAAACCGCGCGCTGGCACCGCGGAAACCGTAGATCGACTGGTCGCCGTCGCCGGCGACCACGGCCTGCCGGGTCCCGGCGCCCACCAGCTTGATCAGGGTGGCCGCCTGCGGGTCGAGGTGCTGGGCGTCGTCGATCAACAGGTACCGCACCCGGGCGCGCTCGCTGCGCAGCAGTTCCGGGTCGGTGGCGAACGCGGTCAACGCCGACCCGACCAGCTCGGCCGCATCCACCGCGGGGGCCGTGGCCTGCGGGGCCTCCAGCCCGACCGCGCCGCGCAGCAGACCACTCTGCTCGTACTGGCGGTACGCCCTGCCCACCGCCTGCCATTCCGGGCGGCGATGGGTGCGACCCAGCGCGATCAGATCTTCGGGACCGACGCCCCGTTCGGCGGCGCGCATCATCATGTCGCGCAGGGCCTGGGCAAAACCGTTGGTGCCCAATGCCGGCCGCAACCGATCAGGCCAGTACTCGGCGCCGTCCTCGATGTCGCCGGCGAGCAGTTCGCGCAGCACGGCATCCTGTTCGGCTCCGGTGATCAGCCGCGGCGGCGGGTTGTCGTGGGCGGCGGCCTGCAGACGCAAGACAGCGAACGCGTAGGAGTGCAGGGTACGGACGATCGGCTCACGAGTGGCCCGCGGCGTCCGCGCCGGACCCGTGCCCGTCGACAGCAATCGGGAGGTGATCTGCTCACGCAGTTCGGTGGCCGCCCGCCGACTCGAGGCGAGTACCAGGATCGATTCGGGGTCGGTGTCCGGGTCGGACAGTCGCGCCACGGCGATGTCGACGATCAGGGACGTCTTGCCGGTGCCCGGACCACCATGAACCCGGTAGGGGCGGAACTGCCCGGTGGCGGTGAAGTCACCGTCGATGAGCGCCTGTACGTGGGAAGGCCAGGTGCGTGGGAGCGCAGCGGCGATCGGCGCGGATACCAATCGCGTGGTCAATGCGGGCACGCACACGTCCTTTCTCTCGACTGTGGTCGATGGTGTCATGTGCCTCCGACAGCCGGCGAAGGCCCGCAGGCAGAACGCCGGGCCGTCAGGCAAGATTGCGGCCATGTCTGCACTCAATGTGGAACTGTTCGGACCCGTCGACGGCCCGCCCGTGCTGGCACTGCACGGCCTGACCGGCCACGGCAAGCGCTGGGCCGATCTCGCCGACGCCCTGCCGAACGCCCGGATCGTGGCACCGGACCTCCTGGGCCACGGTTTCTCGCCGTGGACCCCGCCGTGGTCGATTCAGGCCCAGGTCTCGGCGCTGCGCGAGGTCGCCGACGAGTACATCGACGGACCGATGGTGGTCGTGGCCCATTCCTACGGCGGGGCGCTGGCGTTGCATCTGTCACAGGCGCTCGAAGACCGGATCCGGTCGATGGTGTTGCTGGATCCGGCCATCGGGCTCGATCCGCAATGGCTGCAGGAGGTGGCCGAGAGTTACCTGTCGCACTACGACTACCCCGACGAGGCCGCGGCCCGTGAGGAGAAACTCGGCGGATCGTGGTCCGAACTCGCTCCGGAGATCCTCGATCGAGAGATCGCCGATCACCTGATCCCGGTCGGCGATCGGGTGAACTGGCGCATCAACCCGGCGATGGTCGTCGCCACCTGGGGCGAGCTGAGCCTCCCGTTTGTGCTTCCTCCCACGGGCATACCCGTCGACCTGGTGCAGGCGATGCGCGTGCAGCCGCCCTATGTCACCGCCGAGTTCCGGGCGGCGCTTGCCGAGCAGCAGGGTGATCTGCTGACCGTGTTCGAAGAGGACTGCGACCACATGGTCCCGTTTTCCCGAGCCGAGCTGACCGCCGACCTGGTCGCCCGCGCGCTCGCCCGCGACTGACATGGCGGCGGTGACGGAAGAACAGGTCGAACGGGTTCGCGAGATCGTGGCCGCGGTGCCGGCGGGCAAGGTGGCCACCTATGGCGATGTGGCCGCGGCTGCCGGATTGTCCAGCGCCCGCATCGTCGGATGGATCATGCGCACCGATTCGGCGGATCTGCCCTGGCACCGCGTCATCGCGGTCAGCGGTCGTCCCGCGCCCCATCTACGGACCGGTCAACTCGAACGCCTTCAGGCCGAAGGCGTTCGAGTCTTCGATGGCCGAGTCGACATGAAAACCGCCCGACAACCGCTCCCCTAACCCGATAATGTGCCCTTTTGGCGAACAAAAGCCCAGGTCAGCGCCGCCAAAAGGGCACATCATCGGGGGGCGACAGGGATCCGGACCGAGCGCATGCGGCGGACGACGAGGTCGACGACTCGGGGGTCGGCGCCCAGTGGCGCGCCGACACCATCAGCCCCGGCCCCGGCCAGTCGATCATGAAAAAGCCCATGCGCCAACAGATATGAGGCAATGAAGACCCGGCGGCCGGTCTTTGCCCGGGTCTGCGCGACGACGTCGGCGATCGAGGGCTGCGCAGTGGCGACATAACCCACCGGCACCCGCTCGCCGAGCATCGAACCGAGTAGGTTCGCCTCCCGGCGCACCTGGCCGAGCGCATAGGCATCGGATGATCCCGCAGCCGCGAGCACCACCGAATCACCACGCTTCCAACCACATTCGGCCAGGCGCTGGGCCAGCACCCGGGCGAGTTCGGGATCGGGCCCCAATGCCCGGGACACCGTGGTGGCGCGATGGCCGCTGGCCACGACGTGTTCGGGAAGATCCTGCCGGACGTGATAGCCCTCCGCGAGGAACGCCGGGACCACCACCGCCGGTCCGTCGACGCCGGACAACACTTCCGACGGCGACGGTCCGAGCACGTCCACGAATGCCACCCGGGTCCGGCCGATCTGCGCCGAGACCTTGTCGGCCAGATCCGCGATCATCGCCACCCCGTGTTCAGATCGTGTTCCATGGGCAACCAGGATGGGCTGCGCACCAAGACGATTGATCGTCATGCGTTCTCGCCCTCCTCGTATTCGAGATCGATCGACAACCGGTATCCGCGTTTCACCACGGTTTGGATCATGCGTGAGTCGCCCAGCCCGGCCCGCAGCCTGGCCATCGCGGTCTCGACCGCATGGGTGTCCCCGCCCCCACCGGGCAACTGCGTCAACAGTGCCTGCCGCGAGACCACCCGGCCCGGGTTCTGCGCCAGCGCCTTGAGCAAGGTCAGCCCGGCAGGCGACAGCGGCCGCAGCTCACCGTCGACCAGGACCGCCCGGCTCCGAATACTCATGTCATGCCCGGCAACCCGCATGGTGGGCACCCGGCGCGGCATCTCCTCGGCGATGTGCCGGGCCAACGCTCCCAACCGGAACCGCCCCGGCCTCGACTTCGGAACCTTCAGTGCGGCAAGCGGTCCCGCGGTAACCGGCCCGACGCACATCACCGCGACATCCGAGCGCAGTGCTGCGAGCAGATCGTCGAGGCGACCGGTGTCGTGCGCCCGGCCGAGCATCGAGGCCGCCGCAGGTGCACTGGTGAACGAGACGGCATCGATGTCGAAGTTGATGATCTGCGAGATCATCTGATCGAGATCCGTCGTGTCGTTCGGTGGCAACCACCGGTACACCGGAATCGCGAGCACTTCGGCCCCGGCCTCCCGGAGCACCTCACAGAAGTCGGGCAACGGTTCCCACTCGGTGGTCGCGCCATGCAACTGGACACCGACGCGAACACCGTCGACCCCTTCGGCGAGCAGGTGCTCGAGTACCTCGCTCGACGATTCGCTCGGCGGCGACCATTCCTCGTGCAGGCCACCGGCCCGGATCGCGCCCTTGGCCTTCGGACCTCGGGCCAGGACCCGGGACCGGCCCAATGCCTCGACGAGCGTCTCGGCCATCCCCCAGTCCTCTGCTGCCTCCAGCCACCCCCGGAACCCGATACCCGTTGTGGCGACGACGATCTCGGGTGGATCGGCAACAACATTCTCGGTCGCCGCCCGCAATTCCGCGTCGTCGGCGAGTGGAATGATCTGAATGGCCGGCGCCCGCTCGATCACCGCACCACGTCGCTCCAGCAGAGCCGCGAACTCATCGGCCCGGCGCGCCGCCGTGATCCCGATGGTGAAGCCGGTCAACGGGCCTGTTTCACCCTGCGTGCGACGACCCGAACTCACAACGCCTCCATGTGTCACGCTATCGCGGCCGAACCTGTACCAGGCCGGCGTGTTGCCGTACTTCATAGACGGGCAACCATACATTCTCATCACCCAAGCAGCGTCCGTCGACCAGGGAGAACACCTGCTTGAGCAGGGGTGAAGCGACGGTGGGTTCACCGTCGCGGTCACCGACCAGTCCGCGCGACATCACTGCCGCATGCCCGAACGGGTCGATGTTGTCCACGGCGTAGAGCGTGCCGTCGACCATCCGGAACAGCGCCACCTGCGCGCCGCCCGGAAGCAGGACCGCGACCCCGAAGCCCGGGACGAGCCGGTCGAAGGGGCAGGCCGCGGTCCAGGTTGTGTCGAGCGCATCGACGCGGGTGTCATCGACGAGACTCATCGTGTGCTTCCTCCGTTCCCCGGCGGACTGCGCCGGGCTGCGGTGTCCCCAAGAGTACCGGCACCTTGCGTCCGCCACTCTCCGAGAAATCAATGGTGGGATCGGGCTGTTCGGGCGCGTTCACAAAGGACACGAAGCGCGCCAGTTTGTCCTCGTCCTCGAGCACACCCGCCCACTCGTCCTTGTATCCGGCGACGTGTGCTGCCATCGCCGCCTCCAGCTCGGCGGCGATACCGAGACTGTCTTGACACACAACCTCTTTGAGATGTTCCAGGCCACCTTCGAGCGACGCGAGCCACGGCGCCGTGCGTTGCAGCCGATCGGCGGTACGGATGTAGAACATCAGGTAGCGATCGATGTACTTGACCAGCGTCTGATCATCGATCCCCGAGGCCAGCAATTGCGCGTGCACCGGACTCTGGCCGCCGTTGCCACCGACATAGAGGTTCCAGCCGTGCTCGGTGGCGATGATGCCGACGTCCTTGCCGCGGGCCTCGGCACACTCCCGGGCGCAACCGGAGACTCCGAACTTCAGCTTGTGCGGCGATCGCAGTCCGCGATAACGGTTTTCGAGGTCGACGGCCATCCCCACCGAATCCTGGACGCCATACCGACACCAACTGGTGCCGACACAACTCTTCACCGTCCGCAGACTCTTCCCGTAGGCATGTCCGGATTCCATCCCGGCATCGACCAGCCGTTTCCAGATGAGCGGCAACTGTTCGACCCGGGCACCGAACAGGTCGATCCGCTGACCGCCGGTGACCTTGGTGTAGAGATCGAAGTCCTTGGCGACCTGTCCGATCACGATCAGCTGATCGGCGGTCACCTCGCCGCCGGGCATCCGCGGGACGACCGAGTAGGTGCCGTTCTTCTGCATGTTCGCCAGGAATCGGTCGTTCGTATCCTGTAGCGCCACCTGCTCATCCGAGAGGATGTGGTCGCTCGAGGTCGATGCCAGGATGGATGCGACGGTGGGTTTGCAGATCTCACAACCCAGCCCGGACCCGTGCTTGGCGACGAGTTCACTGAACGTGCGGATGCCGGTCGCCTGCACGATCTCGAAGAGCTCGGCCCGCGAATGTGAGAAGTGCGCGCACAGCGACTTCGAGATCGCGACACCCGAATCGGCCAGCAACCGGGTGATCGACGGCACACATCCGCCACAGGTGGTGCCGGCCTTCGTGCAGGCCTTGACCGCCTCGACGTCTTGCGCACCATGTGCGATCGCGCCGCAGATGGTCCCCTTGTCGACCCCGTTGCACGAACAGATCTCAGCACTGTCGGGCAAGGCGGACAGGCCCACGCCCTCACCGGCCGCCGGAGCGATCAGCGCCGCCGGGTCGCCGGGTAACGGACTCCCGACCATCGGCTTGAGCAAGGCGTACTGCGTGGCGTCACCGACGAGCACACCACCGAGGAGGGTCTTCGCGTCGTCGCTGACAACAACTTTGGAATAGGTTCCGGCCACCGGGTCGTTGAAGACGACCTCCAGGCAGCCCGGCGTGGCACCCATCGCGTCACCGAAACTCGCGACGTCGACCCCGAGGAGCTTGAGCTTGGTCGACATGTCCGCGCCGGCGAACTCCGACCGGCCCCCGAGCAGCCGATCCGCGACCACCTCGGCGGTGCTGTAGCCCGGCGCCACCAGCCCGTAGCAGCGACCGTCCACCGCCGCGACCTCACCGATCGCGTAGATGTCCGGATCATCGGTGCGGCAACTGCTGTCGACGAGAACCCCGCCCCGCTCCCCGACCGCGAGATCGGCGTCCCGGGCGAGCTGGTCGCGTGGTCGCACTCCGGCCGAAAAGACCAGCAGCGCAGCGTCGTCGATGGTGCTCTCGTCGGAGAGTGTGATGTTCAGGCGACCACCGTCGACCTGTTCGATGGCCGCGGTCCCCACCCCCGTGTGGACGGTGACCCCGAGTTCTTCGACCAGGTTCGCCAGCAGCGCCCCGCCACCGATGTCGACCTGCAGCGGCATCAGCCGCGGCGCGAACTCGACGACATGTGGCCTGAGTCCGAGGAGTTTGAGCGCGTTCGCCGCCTCGAGGCCGAGCAGTCCGCCACCGACCACAACGGCCGTCGCTCCGGCCGGGGCGGCCTCGGCGGCGGCCCGGATCCGGTCGAGGTCGGTCAGTGTGCGATAGACGAAGCAGTTCTCGGAGTCCTTGCCGGGGACCGGTGGCACAAAGGGATACGAACCCGTGGCCAGGACCAGCGCGTCGAAGACCACACTGGAATCGTCGTCCAGGACGGCGGTGCGGGCGACCCGATCGATCCGCTTCACCGATCGGCCCAGGAGCAGGGACACCAGCGGGTCTCCCGGATAGGTGTTGCCGTCCAGTGCCAACGCCTGTGGGTCCCACTTGTTCACGTAG
Organism: Williamsia sp. z71; assembly: GCF_059553375.1. Lineage (NCBI taxonomy): Bacteria > Bacillati > Actinomycetota > Actinomycetes > Mycobacteriales > Nocardiaceae > Williamsia > Williamsia sp. z71. The sequence continues at coordinate 63,977 of NZ_JCANWX010000002.1, read as the reverse complement.
GACGACAATCCCACGCGATCGTAGGCCGCGGTGGGTTCCTCACAGACCACCACGACCCGCCACTGATCTGTGACGTCGCGCTGACGCAGTTCTTGCACAAAGCGATGGCCGACCATCCCATGACCAACCACCACAACGGTTTTAGCGGACACGTGGGCCCTCCCTCTCACATCTGTTGTCTCTGTCATGCGTCCGCCGTCTTGAGCCAGTCACACAGGCCTTCGACCACGGATTCGCAACTGCCACAACCGGTTGTCGCGCGCGTTGCCTCGGCCATCGCGCCCGTGCTGCGGGCACCTGTGCGCCAGGCGTCGGTCAGGTTCTTCTTCGACACCGTGTTGCACCGGCAGATGATCGCATCGCCGGGCATCTGCGCCGGACTCGCCGATTCGGTGGCACCCCCGGTGAGATGACCGAGCAGCAACCGCATCCGGTCACTCGGCACCGGCGCCCCCGAGTCGAACAGTTGCGAGATGGTCCCGACCACCTCGGGGTTGCCCAGGAGCACCGCCCCGGCCACCCGATCCTTGCGGACGACCACCTTCGCGTAACGGCCGCGATGGGGATCGGACAACGTCAGCACCTCGGCCTCGAGGTCATTCGGGTCGGTGTCGACCTCACCCATGGACGCCAGGTCGATGTCATGTGCCTTGAGGCGCAGGATCTGTTGAGTGCCCTCGTATCGGACCTCGGTGTCGCCGATCAGGTTCTGCGCCACGGTCTCTGCCATCTCCCAACCCGGCTGCACCAGTCCGTAGACGATGTCCCGGTGCTGGGCGCATTCGCCGATCGCGTACACCGACCGGTCGCTGGTGCGGAGTTCGTCGTCGACCACGATTCCGCGCTCCACCGCCAGCCCGGCGTCGGCGGCGACGTCGACGTTGGGGGCGATCCCGGCGGTCACGATGATCAGGTCGGCGCCCAGGGTCGAGCCGTCGGTCAGGACCACCTCACGACCGGTCCGCGGGTCATCGCGGATGGCGCTGACCCGTCCGCCGAGCACCACGTCCATCCCGATCTCACGCAGGATCCGGGTCAGCACCGCCCCGCCTGCACTGTCGAGCTGCTTTTCCATCGGGTGCGAGCGCGGATGCACAACCGTCACGGCGGCACCCTGCAGGAGTGCGCCGCGGGCCGCCTCGAGGCCGAGCAGACCGCCGCCGACCACCACCACCCGAATACTCCTGCCGGACGCCGATTCCCCCAGCGCCGAGACGATCGTCTCGCAGTCGCGCAGGTTGCGGAAGGCGACCACACCGGGCAGTGTCCGGCCCTCGTCGTCGAGGGCGCCGGCAATCGGCGGGATGAACGCCCGGCTACCGGTGGCGAATACGAGCTTGTCGTAGCGGTGGACGGTTCCGTCGCTGCAGTGCACCGTCTGATCGGTGCGGTCGACGCGCTCGACCCGCACACCGGTGTGGGTCTGCAGGTTCCGTTCGCTGTACCAGTTCGTCCCGCGGATCATGGTGTCGGCCGGGCTGATCCGGCCGGCGACCACATTCGACATCAGGATCCGGTTGTACGCCGACGTCGGTTCTTCACCGATGACGACACTGGTGATGCGGCTGCCGTCGGGGTCGCGCCGGTGCAGTTCTTCCTGCAGGCGCGCACCGGCCATACCGTTGCCGATGATCACCACACGCTTGGTCATGTGGACTCCGTCGGTTCCATCCGCACGGCGCAGATCTTGAACTCGGGCATGCGGCTGGTCGGATCGAGCGCGGGGTTGGTCAACAGGTTGGCGCGTCCCTCGCCGGCATAGTGGAACGGCAGGAACACGGTGTCGGGCCGCAGCGAGTCGATGCACCGGGCCGCGGCAACCACGCAGCCGCGGCGCGAGGTCACTCGCACCTCGTCCCCGTTCGCAATCCCCAGCCGCTCGGCGGTATCGGAGTTGACCTCCACGAACATCGGACCGGCGGCCTCGGACAAGGCCTCCACATGGCGGGTCTGCGCTCCCGACTGGTAGTGCGTGAGAACCCGTCCGGTGGTGCAGATCAGCGGGTAATCGGCGGTCACCGGTTCGGTGGGTCCGTGATGGTCGACGGCCACGAACCTGGCCCGCCCGTCGTCGGTGGCGAAGCGGTCCAGGAACATCCGCGGCGTCCCGGGGTGACCGGGCTGCGGGCAGGGCCAATGGATCGCCTCATCGTTGTCGAGCCGTTCGTAGGTGATCCCGGTGTAGTCGGCGGGGCCTCCGGCAGAGGCCCGGCGCAACTCGTCGAAGACCTCACGCGGATCGGTCTTGAAACGCTCGGCGGGCTGACCGAGGCGGATCGCCAACTCCGAGAGCACTTCCAGTTCACTGCGGGGTCCATCGGGAATCGACACCGCCTGACGTCGGCGCAGCAATCGCCCTTCGAGGGAGGTCATCGTTCCCTCTTCCTCTGCCCACTGCAGCACGGGCAGAACAACATCGGCCATCGCCGCGGTCTCGGACAGCAGGAAGTCGTTGACCACCAGCATGTCCAGCGACTGCAACCGCTCGACGACGTGCCCCGCGCGCGGCGCCGACACCGCGAGATTGGCACCATGGACCATCAGCATCTTCGGACCATCGGGCCGGCCCAGTGATTCGAGCAGTTCGTACGCGCTGCGACCGGGGCCGGGCAGGTCGTCGGGGCCGATGCCCCAGACCCCGGCGACATGCTCACGGGCCGCCGGGTCGGTGATCTTCCGGTAGCCCGGCAGCTGGTCGGCCTTCTGCCCGTGCTCGCGACCGCCCTGACCGTTGCCCTGCCCGGTGATGCAGCCGTAGCCACTGCCCTTGCGGCCACACAAGCCGAGCACCAGCGCCAGTCCGATCACGGCACTGACGGTGTCGGTGCCGGTCGAATGCTGTTCGGCGCCACGGGCGGTGAGCACGTACGCGCCGGTACCTCGATCACGGGACGCGGCCAGCAACGCGACCGTACGCCGCATCGCGCTCACCGGGACGCCACTGGTCCGTTCTGCGCGTTCGGGCCACCACTGCCCGGCGATCCGCCAGAACTCGTCGAATCCGCTGGTGCGGTCGGCGATGTAGTCCAGATCGGCGTACCCCTCGGTCACCGCGATATGAACCATGCCCAAGACCAGCGGGAGGTCTGTTCCGGGCGAGAGCTGCAGATGGACGCCGCCATCGGCGACCGCCCGTTCCACCGTTGCCGTCCGGCGCGGATCGGCGACGACGAGTCCGCCGGCCCGCGCTGCCGTCATCAGGTGGGCGACCATCGGCGGCATCGTCTCGGCCACATTGCCGCCGAGCATCACGATGCACTCCGCAGATCCGATGTCGGCCAACGGGAACGGCAGGCCCCGATCGAGTCCGAAGGACTTGATCCCGGCGGCGGCCGCCGAACTCATGCAGAACCGGCCGTTGTAGTCGATGTTCGAGGTCTGCAGGGCCACCCGCGCGAACTTGCCCAGCTGGTATGCCTTCTCATTCGTCAGCCCGCCACCACCGAAGATCCCCACCGCGTCGGCACCGTGCTCACGCCGGGTTCGGGCGAACCCCCGCGCCACGATGTCCAGAGCGTTGTCCCAGGTCGTCGGCACCAGCTCGCCGTCGACCCGCACCAGTGGCTCGGTGAGCCGGTTCGGGTTGCGGAGTACTTCGGCTGCCGTCCAGCCCTTTTGACACAGCCCGCCCTTGTTTGTGGGGAATTGCCGGGGCGTGATCTCGGCATCGGAGGCGTCGGCACCGGTGATGGCCATCGCACACTGCAGTCCGCAGTACGGGCAATGGGTCCGGGTTCCGACCGACCCATCGGCGTTGCGGCGCAGCGGGATCGTCTGCGTACTCACGGCTGCACCACCGGCGCGGCCGATGCGGCCGGCGCCGGTCCGGGTTGCGGTGCCGATTCGGCCGGTGCGGCGGCGACGGCTGCCGGGATCTCGATCGAACGGCGGACATAGAACCAGTACGTCATGATTCCGGCGATGATGTAGAACGCCAGGAATATCACAAAGGCTTGGGTCGCAGACTGATTGGACTTGTAGCTGTCCCGCAGCACCAGGTTGATGGCCACCCCGCCGAGGCCGCCGAACGCGCCGGCGATACCGATCAGCGCCCCCGACATCGACCGGGACCAGTTGGCCTGACCCACCGCGTTGAGTCCGGGGTTGATCTTGGACTTGTGCTCCCAGATGGCCGGGATGATCTTGTAGACAGAACCGTTCGCGATACCCGAGATGACGAACAGCAACACGAATCCGATCACGAAGGCGGTCAGGGTGCCACCGGTGATCTTCTTGTCGTTGGCGTCCGACAACGCACTCGCGGCGACCAGGATCGACGACGCGGCGACCATGGCGGCAAAGCAGTACATGGTGATCTTGCCGCCACCGATCTTGTCGGCGAGCTTGCCACCGTACGGTCGGCTGATCGACCCGAGAAGCGGTCCGATCCAGGCGATCTGGGCTGCGGCGAGGGCCGGCTTGGCAGCACCGGAGGAGGTGAAGGAGATGTTGAGGACCTGACTGAACGCGAATCCGAAGCCGATGAACGACCCGAAGGTGCCGACGTACAGGATCGAGATGATCCAGGTGTCACGGTATTTGAGGGTTTCCAGCATCGCCTTGCCACTGGAGGTCTGGTGGTCGAGGTTGTCCATGTAGATCGCAGCGCCGATGCCGGCGATCGCCAGCAGCACGAGATAGATCGCACAGACGATCTCGGGTCGATCGGCGGCGAGCCAGATCACCAGCAGGCCGATGAGCTGGATCGCCGGGACACCGATGTTGCCACCGCCTGCGTTGAGTCCGAGGGCCCAGCCCTTGAGTCGCTGCGGGTAGAAGGCGTTGATGTTGGTCATGGAGGACGCGAAGTTACCGCCACCGAAACCGGTGAGTGCGGCCACGAAGAGGAACCAGCCGAATCCGAAGTCGCCGGGGTTCATCATCAGCATGAGGGTGAGTCCGGTGGGGATCATCAGGACGAACGCCGAGAAGATGGCCCAGTTGCGGCCACCGAAGATGGCGGTCGCCTGGGTGTACGGGATGCGCAGGCACGAACCGACAAACGTGGCGGTGGCGCCGATGACGAACTTCTGGTCGAGGGAGATGCCGTATTCGGGGCCCATCAGCAGGGCGAGGGCGGAGAACATCGACCAGATCGAGAAGCCGACGTGTTCACAGATGATGGACCAGACAAGGTTTCGCTTGGCGATGGCGGCGTTGCCCTTGTCCCACGCCTGCACGTCCTCCGGATCCCAGTCGGTGATGTAGTGCTTACGCTTGGTGGCCTTGGCAGTCACGTCGAGCCCCTCCTCGTATGTCCGGGTCAATTACCGGATGACTTGGAGAGACCGTAGAAAATTGGTGTTGCCGCAGTTTTGCAACCAGTGACCGAACAATCACAGTGTTCTCACAACTCACGCCACCAGATCGTGAGAAGTGTTCGACCACAAGATCGAACAGCGCACTCACGTGCGCCGAAATGCCTGATCAGTAGCGTTAAACGAGGAATCTGACCATGTCGGAGACCCGCTTGAGACCGGGCAGTGCGCCCGACGTCGACCGTGGGTGCAGCGCGTGAACGGCCAACCTGAACATGACGGCCCGCAACATCATCTGCGGCCATTCGGGCGTGTCGGCCCAGCGGTCGATCAGACCGTCGTCGGCCCCACCCCAGGCCAGGGCATCGACCACGACCACCGCCGCGGCCCACCCGGCCGGACGCCAGTACGGGGTGATGTCGGTGATCCCAGGTGCCGCGGCGCCGGCGAACAGGACCGTGCCGAACAGGTCACCGTGGACGAGTTGCGACGGCGATTCCACTGGCTTACGAAGTGTGGACAGCGTCTGGAGCATTGCCAGGCTGGTCACACCGTCCGGGGAGGTCGGGTCGCCCATCCCGGCGGCCCGGGCCGATCGCATCGGGACGTCATCCCAGGCAGCGCGATCGGAAGCGGTGAACACGTCGACATCGCTGAACGGCGCCGCAGGCGGCTGCATCAGGAATCGGGGACGCTCCAATTCGGCGGTGGCCTCATGGAGACGGTCGGCCAGTGAGACGACCTCGTCGAAGCGGGGTTCGGGGGTTCCGGCGATATAGGTGTCGGCCCGCCACCCCGACACGACGTACCGGCCGTCGGACGAGCGGATCGGGCGGGCCACCCGGACACCATCGACATAGAGCGTCTCGCGGACCTTCGCCGACCACGCCGCCCTGGCGTGATCGGGTACCAGCGACAGGACCGTTTCGCCGATCCGCCAGCCGCCCTCCCACCCGTCGCCCAATGCCACCACGGGCTGTTCCGTCAACCCGAAGGTCTTGAGGACATGCTCGGGCGGCTCGACGGAGGTCAAGTCAGAGATCACGTGGCCAAGGTTACCGGCGTGACCGCGAGAATCACTGCACGACATCCCGGTGTCGCGGCGCCGGAACGCCGCGACCCCTCGGGGAGCCCGGAAATCAGTAGACGGGCAGGGCCGTGTCCACCTGTTTGGCCCAGGCGGTGATACCGCCCTGCAGATGGGTGGCGTCGGCGAAACCCGCTTTCTTGACCGCGGCCAGCGCCTCGGCGGACCGGATGCCGGTCTTGCAGTACAGGACCGCGGGCCGGTCCTGTGGGAGCTTCGCCAGGCCCTCGCCCGATTCGATGTCGCCCTTGGGGATCAGGGTGGCGCCCTCGATCTTGACGATCTCCCACTCCACCGGCTCCCGGACGTCGATCAGGGCGATCTTCTCGCCGGAATCCAGCCGCTGTTTGAGTTCGACTGCGGTCAGGGTCGAGTCCTTCGCCGCCGAGACACCCTCATCGGAGACCACGCCGCAGAAGGCGTCGTAGTCGATCAGCTCGGTGATCTTCGGCGCGTCCGGGTCCTTGCGCAGGTTGATGGTCCGGTAGCGCATGTCGAGGGCGTCGTACACCATCAGCCTACCGAGCAGGGTCTCGCCGATACCGGTGATCAGCTTGATCGCCTCGGTACCCATGATCGACCCGATCGAGGCGCACAGGATGCCCAGCACGCCACCTTCGGCGCAGGACGGCACCATGCCCGGGGGCGGCGGCTCCGGGTACAGGTCGCGGTAGTTGAGACCGAGCCCGTCCGGCGCATCCTCCCAGAAGACCGACGCCTGACCCTCGAAGCGATAGATCGAGCCCCACACGTACGGCTTGTGCGCGAGCACCGCGGCGTCGTTGACGAGGTAGCGGGTGGCGAAGTTGTCGGTGCCGTCGAGGATCAGGTCGTACTGCTCGAAGAGTTCCACGGCGTTGCTGTTGTCGAGCCGGAACTTGTGCGTGTGCACCGTGACATGGGGATTGATCTCGAGGATCGAATCCTTCGCCGAGTCGGCCTTTGGACGACCCACGTCCGACTGTCCATGGATGACCTGACGCTGCAGGTTGGATTCGTCGACCTCATCGAACTCGACGATCCCGATGGTCCCGACCCCGGCGGCCGCCAGGTACAGCAGCGTGGGCGATCCCAGACCGCCGGCCCCGATGACCAGCACCTTCGCGTTCTTCAGACGTTTTTGCCCGTCGACACCGATGTCGGGAATGATCAGGTGCCTGCTGTAGCGGGCCACCTCTTCGCGGGTCAGCTCTGCGGCGGGCTCGACCAACGGCGGCAAATGTGACACGAACTCTCCTCACGATCAGCGCAACACGCGACGGCCCTGCGGCGGCCATCGGCCTTTGTTGCTCTCCCTGCAACGAGCAGGCGGGGACGAAGATTCCACCGCCGGCGATTCACCAGCGAGGATCACCGTGGGCATCGGTACGGCGGATCCGCCTCACCGCTCGGGGAACGGCCAGGGGTTGGGCCGGCACACATAGCTCCGGTCGGCCTTCATTTCCGGATCCAGTGCCATGATCTCGCTGTTGGCGGTACCGAAGGTCTGTTGCATCATGACCGGGGCCAGTCCCCCGTTGACCTTGCACGGCTCGTGGCCGACGAATCCGATCGCGTGACCGATCTCATGGTTGATCAGGTACTGCCGGTAACCGAGGTCATCACCCTGATACGAGAGCGCCCCCCGGATCCAGCGGGCCTCGTTGAGTGTCACCCGGCCCTCCGGCGGGTAGTAACAGGACGATTCGAGCTGGATCTCATAGCCACACAGCTCGCGCGTGGTCCCCGGGGAGGTGAGTGTGACGCGGAAGTCCGGCGTGCCCTCGTCGATCCGCCGGAACGAGAACTGCCCGTCGCCGATCCAGCTCTTCGGATTCGACAGGGTGGCGTCGACCAATTTGGCGTACGTCGGGTCGCCACCGTAATCGCCTGAGGTCAGCCCGTTCTCCACCTCGATGGTGTACGTGTACTCCTGGCCACCGCCACCGATCGGCGGCGTGGTTCCGGGGACGATCCGGTAGGTGCGGTCGCCGTTCTCGGTGAACGGGCCCCCTTGCGGCAGGGTGCCGGCGGGCAGCTGGTCGGCCTGCACCTCGGCCGGTGGCGCACCGATCGCGGTGGTGACGTTCTTGACGTCGGTGTTGCGGGCCGCATCGGGATCGGAGTCGGCGGCGGTCGTGCCGGGCGAGTTCCCCTGCTCCGATTGCACCGTCGACACGATCATCACGATCGTGAGCACCACCAGAACCGGGATCGCGTACGCGCGCCAGCCATAGGTGGTGACAAAGCGGCCCACCGCGGTCTGCTTCTTGCGTTCGGTGTCCCGTTCGGCCCGCTGCCGGCCGGGGTCACCGGTGGGATCCCAGCGGGCCCGGAGCGGTTGGTCCGGCGCGGGACGTCCCGACGACACGGGAGGATGGATGTCGGTGCGCTGATTGGCCAGTCGTGCCTGGGCCTCGGCCTCGGCGCGGGCAAGCCGGCGGGCCCGCTCGGCGGCACGTCGCGCCTGGTCGGAGTGTTCATTTCCGCCTGCGACGGACGTTCGACGACCAGATGAGCGACGACTGGGCGTCTCGTCTGCACGGCCGGAGCGGTCCGAGGTCACCCGCGGCGAACGTCGCGTCCCTCTGGTCCCCGAGCCTCCCGCATCAGTCACGGCTCAACCTTCTCACAGCCATCGGTGAATCAGCTGTAGGCAACCACCGGTGGCGGCCTGTCAAGACAGATATACCCTCGATCCATGGATGAAACGGTCGCAGCGGGCACAGGGGTGAAGGCGAGCTCAGCCAATGCCGGACGCCGGAGCGTCCGGATGCCACGCAGCGCACGCCGCCTGCAGTTGATGGATGCGGCCAGCGAGATCTTCGTCGAACGCGGTTATCACTCGGCCGGCATGGACGAGATCGCGGTACATGCAGGCGTCAGCAAACCCGTTCTCTACCAACATTTTCCGAGCAAACTGGACCTCTATCTCGCGGTCCTGGACCTGCATGCCGAGTCCATGGTCAACCGGGTCACCTCAGCGTTGCTGACCTCCACCAACAACCGGCACCGCGTCCGCTCGGCAGTGGAGGCGTTCTTCGACTTCATCGATGAGGACAATCAGGGATACCGGCTGATCTTCCAGTCCGATGCTCTCGATCCGGCGGCGATCCGTCGTGTCGAAGGTGCCACCGAGGCGTGTGTCGACGCCGTATACGGCCTGGTGATGCACGATTCGGGACTCGACCCGCACCGATCCCGCATGCTCGCCGCAGGACTGGTGGGCCTGAGCCAGGTCAATGCCCGTCACTGGCTCGACGCCAAGCGGCCGATGACCAAAGAAGAAGCGATCGACATCACTGTCACCATGCTCTGGGGCGGACTCGCCCGCGTGCCGATGCAGCACGCGAACGACTCCGAACTCGACCCAGAGGGCTGAAACAAATCTGATCTAGATGGCGCCGAACCCGACCTTGCGGGATTCGGAGGTGCCGACCTCGACATAGGCGATCCTGGTGACCGGGATCAGATACCGCGCACCTTTGTCGTCCTGCAGACGCAGAATCTGATCGCTCCCCGACAGGGCGGCCTCGACCGCGGCATGGGCTTCGTCGCTGTCCTGGTCGATGTGCACAACCAGCTCGCGCGTGCTGTCGGTGATCCCGATCTTCACATCAACGGCCACAGAATCCTCCATAGATAGCGGTGTACTTCATACAGGTGTGAATCTATCCGCCGGTCCGGCCGGACCTGCATTCAGGCCGAACGGGGTTTACGCCAGCCCCATGTCCGCCATCCGGCGGGCATGACGTTCCTGGATCGAATCGAAGAATCCGGCGATTCCGTTGAGGTCGGTCTCGACGGAGAAGAGCAGCTCCGTCAGATCCTCTTGTCCAGCCAGGACGTACTGGGTCTGGGTGATCGCCTCGCCGAGCAGACGGCGTCCCCACAACGTCAGCGGCGACCTCAGGTTCGGATCGGCGGCAACGGCGTCGCGGATCGCCGCCACGGCAAAGTCCGAATGTCCGGTCTCGGCCATCACCGTGCGGACGACGGCCTCGGAACCCGGCGGCAACGTCCCGGCGATCTCGAGGTAGAAATCTGCGGCCAGCCCGTCGCCGACATACACCTTGACCAGCGATTCCTCCCACGTACTGGGCACCGTCGACGCGTGATAGCGGTCGAGCACCTCCTCGTACGCGGCGATCAACCGATAGACATCGGCCCCGCGGCGCTGCAACTCTTCCTGCAGGGTTTCGAAGTGCGACATCTCCGCCGCGGCCATGCTCGCCATGGCCACCCGGCCGCGGACGTCCGGAGCCATCAGCGCCTCGGACGTCAGGCGATAGAACGCGGCCAACTCGCCGCACGCCAGCACACCGAAGAGCTCGGTGATCCCGGGATGATCGGCCGACACCGAGGTCGAGACCGCGGCCGCAGGCGGTTCGGTTTGTGAACCAGAAGACATGCGGTCGAGTGTAGTGCGCCCGCCCATCGGCGCTTCGCCGGCGCATTCCGCGAGAGGTCGATTCTTCGAGACTGTCAAACGACACGTACACTGCCAGGGGTGGGTCATGCTCAGACGCTGACCTGCACCGAATTTGTGCGCGCACGGACGGCGGCCCGATATCGATCGGACCCGATTCGGCCAGATACCGGTTGCCCGAGTCCTCGGTTGTTCGAGGATGGATGCTGACCTGTTTGGTTGACCCTTGCAGTGCGCGCGGGAGCACATTGCGAAAGGCAATCAACTGAACATCGAAAATGACACCCAGAACCCCGTACTGGACGTCGCTGAAGAAGCGCACGTCATCGTCGCGGAGGACCACGTCTCCCCCACGTTCGCCGAACTCGGCGTCCGCAAGGAGATCGTCGACGCGCTTGCCGCCGACGGAAAAGTCAATACGTTCGCGATCCAGGAACTGACCTTGCCGCTGGCGATGGCCGGTGAGGACCTCATCGGCCAGGCCAGAACCGGCATGGGCAAGACCCTCGGCTTCGGCGTCCCGCTGCTGCAGCGGGTATCCCAGGCGACTGCCGGACCCGGCGAACCCGGGATCCGCAAGCCCGACGGAACCCCTCGCGCACTCATCATCGTGCCGACGCGCGAACTCTGCATCCAGGTCACCGACGACCTCGAGATCGCCGCCAAAGGCCTGCACGTCGACACCGTCGACGGCCAGAACCGGCCGCTTCGGCTGCTCTCGATCTTCGGTGGACGCCCGTTCGAACATCAGATCAGCGAACTGAAGATCGGTATCGATGTCGTTGTCGGTACCCCCGGCCGCCTGCTCGACCTCGCCCGCCAGGGCCATCTGATCCTGGGCAAGGTGCAGGTACTCGTCCTCGACGAGGCCGACGAGATGCTCGACCTCGGCTTCCTGCCCGACATCGAACGCATCATGAGTTCGCTGCCCGACGCCCGCCAGACGATGCTGTTCTCGGCCACCATGCCCGGACCGATCGTCACCCTGGCCCGCACGTTCCTCACGAAACCGACCCACATCCGGGCCGAGCACGCGAACGACTCGGCCATCCACGACCGCACCACCCAGTACGTCTACCGCGCCCATGCGATGGACAAGGCCGAACTCGTCGCCCGCATCCTGCAGGCCGAAGGTCGCGGCGCCACCATGATTTTCACGCGGACCAAGCGGACCGCCCAGAAGGTCGCCGACGATCTCGCCGAGCGCGGATTCGCTGTCGGCGCCGTCCACGGCGACCTCGGTCAGGTGGCCCGCGAGAAGGCGCTCACAGCCTTCCGCGAGGGTCGCGTCGATGTCCTGGTCGCCACCGACGTCGCCGCCCGCGGCATCGACATCGATGACGTCACCCACGTGATCAACTACCAGTGCCCCGACGACGAGAAGACCTATGTGCACCGGATCGGTCGCACCGGCCGCGCCGGACGCACCGGTATCGCGATCACCCTCGTCGACTGGGACGAACTCCACCGCTGGGAGATGATCAGCAAGGCACTCGACCTGGGCATGGACGAACCGGTCGAAACCTATTCCAGCTCACCGCATCTGCGCGAGCAGCTGAGCATTTCCGAGTCGAAGACCGGACGTATCGGTTCGGCCAAGCCGGACCGCGAAGAGCGCGCACCGCGTTCGGGCGGACGTTCCTCCGACGATGAGACGCGCGTGGTCGCAGGACGCCGGGATACGGCCAAACGTCCGTCCCGCCAGCGTCGTCGAACCCGCGCCGGAGAAGGCGACGGAGCAACTGTCGACGCGAGCGTATCCACCGCCACCGCGAGCACCACCGACGACGCCACCGTCACCTCGGCAACCGAGAGCCCGGCTCCGGCACCCAACGGTGCAGAGAGCAGCGATCGTCCCCGTCGTCGACGTCGTCGCCGGTCGAACGCGGGCAGCGGCACCGACACCACGGGTACCGCTTCGGAGTAACTGACGGTGCTCAGGCCAGAGCGGCGGACACCGCTCGACATCGTGGTGGTCGTCGTCCTGGTTGTGGTGGTCGCGGTTTCGGCCGTGGCCATCTGGGCAACCAGTTCGGCAAAGAACACCGAGTCGGACCCGGCAGCGGTGCCCGCAAAGCCGATCGCCGGCGCCACCGAGGTTCCGCGCGATGTCACCGAGGCCTGGCGCGCCACCAGTTCGGCCACCACGTCGCCGGTTGCGATCGGCGGGGTGGTGGTGACCGGGGACGGCGGAGCCGTGGTCGGTCACGACGCGGCCACCGGCGTAGCGCTCTGGTCCTATACCCGGGACCTGCCGCTGTGCACCGTCACCGGATGGGATGCCGGGGGTCGCAACTACGCACTCGCGATCTATCGCAACGACCGTGGCTGCAGCGAGGTGACCGCACTCAACGCCGCCGACGGCACGCGAGCGTCGTCGCGGACCAGTGATGCCGACAATTCCCTCGAGATCAGCACCGGCCGGGATTACGCTCTCGCACAAGGCGATACCCGCCTGGAAGTGTGGCGCACCGATCTCGTCCGGACGATCGAGTACGGCCGTGTCGACGCCCCGGTGAATCCCGGGACCCAACCCAGATCGGGTTGCGAGTTCGTCTCCAGCGGGATCGGCGACTCCCGGGTCGCGATCATCGAACGCTGCGGCATCGAACCCGGTTATCGTCTGACCATTCTCGGCGCAACCCTCGACAGCGAAGAGAAGCTCGAGGAGTTCGCCTCGACGATCATCACCGGCGAGCTGGGCACTCCGCCGCGGATCGTTGCCGTCGATCAAACCGGCGTGGCGATCTATCTGTCGTCGCCCGCTCCCGTGCTCGAGACCTACGGCATCGACGGCACGATCAAGAACCGGACCACCGTGCTCGGTGACGCGGTCGGCATCGAGAGCAAGCCCATCGCCAGCGGCGACGTGATCACGTTCTGGACGGGCAAGTCCACGGTGGTCATCGATCCCACCAACCTCGCCGCCCGCTTCCAGGTCCCCGAGACACTCGGTCCCGGGGTCGTGATGGCCGGATCACTGTTGCTGCCGAGCGTCACGGGCATCAGCGTGCACAATCTCGCCGACGGCCAGCCGATCGCATCGATTCCGGTGGAGCGCGCCGGCTACATCGGCGGCATCATCACACTGGCCGACATCGGCGATCACATTGTGCAGCAGTGGGGTTCCACCGTGTCGGTGCTCGCACCGACGCAGTAAGCCTCAGATCGCCTCGAATGTTTTCAGTTCGGAGCCGTCGTTCCAATGGTTCCACAGGTTGTCGGCGAGATCCCGATATGCCTGCGCGCCCTTGCTCTTTCGCCCGGCAAGCAGACTCGCACCGGACGCCGACGCCTCTGCGAAACGGACGGTGCGCGGGATCGGTGGCGACAGCACGGGCAGGTCGTAACGGTCGGCGACATCAGCGATGACGTCGCGACTGTGGGTCGTGCGGGCGTCATAGAGGGTGGGCAGGGCGCCGAGCAGCTTGAGATCGGGATTGGTGATCTGCTGCACCTCCGTGACCGTGCGCAGCAACTGCCCCACCCCCCGATGGGCCAGCGTCTCGCACTGCAGTGGCACCACCACCTCGTCGGCGGCGGTCAGCCCGTTGAGCGTGAGAACCCCGAGCGAGGGCGGGCAGTCGACGATGATGACGTCGTAGTCCTCCTCGACGGTCTTGAGGGCACGTTTGAGCGCGTACTCGCGACCCGGGCGCATGAGCAGCAATGCTTCGGCCCCGGCGAGGTCGATGGTGGCCGGAAGCAACGTCACGTTGTCGTCGGTGTTGAGCAGCACTTCGGCCAGAGTCCCCTCCCCCAGCAGGACATCGTGGATGGAAAGCGTCAGCTTGTCCGGGTCGTGGCCCATCGAAAAGGTAAGGCAGCCTTGCGGATCGAGATCCACCACCAGAACCGACAACCCTTTGGCCGCCAACGCCGCGCCCAGAGAGACGACCGTTGTCGTCTTCGCGACGCCCCCCTTTTGATTGGCCACCGCAAGAACCTTGCTCATCGCTGACTCCCTCCAAGTCGAGCATGCAGAACGCTCTACCGCAGTTCGCTTGCCATTGACCCTATGCGCAGGCAGTGCAGAATGTCTGGGGTGCGCACCACGAACTCGGCAATCCACCGATTGATCCTCATCCGGCACGGCGAAACCGAGTGGTCGAAGACGGGAAGACACACCGGCGTCAGTGACATCCCATTGACACCCTTCGGCGAGAAGCAGGCGGCCGGACTGCGCAAACCGCTCGATGACCTGCTGCTGACCGACCCCCTGGTGCTGTCGTCACCACGTATCCGGGCCATTCACACCGCAGAACTGGCCGGACTGCCCATCGCGCACACCGATGAACAGTTCGCCGAATGGGACTACGGCCTGTACGAGGGTCTGACCAAACCCCAGATCCGGGAGACCGAACCGGGCTGGACGGTGTGGGCCCAGGGCGGGCGCGGCGGCGAATCGTCCCAGCAGATGAGCGACCGGATCGATACGGTGATCGCCGAGTTATTGGGCGAGCTGCGCAGCCGATCGGTGGTTCTCATCGGACACGGTCACCTGTCGAGGTCGTTGCTGGCCCGTTGGATCGGTGCTCCCATACAGTTCGGGGCGCATTTCTCGATGCTGCCCGCCTCCATCGCGGTGCTCGGTTTCGACGGTGAGACCCGGCAGATCCAATCCCTGGGCATCACCGGATACCGCAGCGCCGACTACGTCGACGCCGGCCGTCCCGCGCACGTTCGCACCGGGGACTGATCCGGGTCCTCGGTGGCCGGCAGCGATGCGCTCAGCGACGCTTCTTCTTACGCCGCTCGAAGGTCTTGGCCACCGGCTTGGGTTCGACGTCCGCTTCGTCTTCCTCACCCGGGTTGATCTCGTAGGCCTTGGCGAACCACTTCATCGACGACGGGCTGAACAGGAAATACAGCGCGATCACCAGGATGACCAGCACCGGCGTACCGATGATCGGGAGCTCGCTGTCTGTGATCAAGGCAAAAGCCACCGGAACCAAAAGCACCTGGGTCATCACCGCGATCGACCGGCCCCACCGACGACCGACAATCAGCGCCACACCTCCGGCCAGGACACCGCCGCCGAGGATCGCAAACCATGCCGCGGTGCCGTAGCCACTGATGAAGTCACCGTCTTCGTGACCCATCAACCCCCGGATCACCATGTAGATCGCGGCCGCGACGCCCAGTGCGCCCTCGAGTGCGACTATCGCGCCGGCTCGACGAACATTGATCGGTGGAGAGGATTCAGACACCCGGCCAGCCTAATGGTCGCCCGCGCCGAGTCTCTGCCAGGTCCTTCCCACGCCCCGGTGACCGGCTCAAAGGGCGACATCGGCCCTTCTGACGCTAGGCTCAGTTCTCGTGCGCGCGATGCTGATCGTCAATCCCTTTGCCACCTCGACCACCGAGGCCGGCCGGGACGCGCTGCTGAACACCCTCTCTGTGTCACTTCGCCGCCCCGAAGGCACTGGGGACGCGGAGACGAAGCGCAGCGGAGCTCGACCAGATCAGGCGGAGACGAAGCGCAGCGGAGCTCGACCAGATCAGGCGAATACGAAGCGCAGCGGAGTTCGGCCTGAGTATGTAGATGTCCGGGTCGAGCACACCACCCACCGCGGACATGCCGGAGAGCTCGCCGCACAGGCCCGCGCGGAGCGATACGACGTGGTGGTGGTCCACGGCGGCGACGGCAGCGTCAACGAGGTGGTCAATGGTCTGCTCGACCCCCCGTCCGCGCCGGAGAGCGGTTTCCCTTCGCCGGCACTGGCGGTGGTCCCCGGTGGCAGCGCCAACGTCTTCGCGCGCGCACTGGGTATCGATCCTGATCCCCTCAAGGCGACCGGACAACTCGTCGACCTTCTCGCGACCGGCCAGCGTCGCCGAGTCAGCTTGGGGCACACCGACAATCGATGGTTCCTGTTCAATGCCGGGTTGGGGGTCGACGCTCAGGTGGTCAAGTCCATCGAGGAGCAGCGCCGTGCCGGACACCGGGCGACCGCCACCCGCTATCTGTGGACCGCGGTACGGACGTTCATCGGCGCAGCACGAAGCAAACCAACGTTGACCGTCACCATCCCTGACGCCGAACCCCTCGAAGGCGCACACTTCGCCTTCATCTCGAACGCCAGCCCGTGGACATATCTGGGCGCCCGTCCGATCGAGACCAATCCCGACACCAGTTTCGATGGCCGGCTCGGTGTGTTCGCCTCGACGTCGATGGCCCCGCTCCGCAATCTGCCGCTGGTCCGCCAATTGCTGTCGGCAAAAGCAAAGCCGCAGGCGAAACACTTGTTGCGCGCCGACGATGTCGCATATGTCGAGATTCTCAGCTCCGAACCCATCGACATGCAGATGGATGGCGAATACCTTGGCACCCGGACGGCATTGCAGTTCGGTTGCCGTCCCGCCGTACTAGAGGTCATTTCTCCCAA
Organism: Williamsia sp. z71; assembly: GCF_059553375.1. Classification (NCBI taxonomy): domain Bacteria; kingdom Bacillati; phylum Actinomycetota; class Actinomycetes; order Mycobacteriales; family Nocardiaceae; genus Williamsia; species Williamsia sp. z71. The sequence continues at coordinate 46,835 of NZ_JCANWX010000002.1, read as the reverse complement.
ATCGTAGATTTCAGTCCTACGAACACGAGAGATCCAGGTCACATCGACATTCGCATGTGATTCTCAGGATAAGTTGGCCGCAGAGTAGTACAACGGTGTAGGGGCATACATAGGCACCCCCTACACAGTGATGTTGCCCACGTGTTAAGGGAACATCATTGACATCATCTGGATTCGTGAAAGTATTCACAAGCAACAGTGCGGAAACAATACCTACGCACATATGAACAAACGGTTACGAGTGGCGCAGTGAAGCGCCTGAAGGAGCAGTGGGATGGACTGGCGTCACAACGCAATTTGTCGCGACGAGGATCCGGAGCTGTTTTTCCCGGTGGGAAACAGTGGACCGGCCATCGCGCAGATTGCTGATGCGAAGCTCGTCTGCAACCGCTGCCCGGTTACAGCAGATTGCCTCACGTGGGCACTGGAGTCGGGACAGGATGCAGGCGTCTGGGGCGGAATGAGCGAAGACGAGCGACGCGCCCTCAAGCGGCGAAATGCCCGCAGCCGCACTCGCAGCTCGGTCTAAGACCCCAGAAATCAAGGCGGTCACTCCCGGCGACCACCTCGACGACAAACCAACCCGGTGGCATCTGCCACCGGGTTTGTGTTGTCAAGGGGCAGTTGGAGACTGAGGACACAAGGTGGCGGTCGTCACGAATTTCGCTGCGGCGCAAGAATTTCGGCGTCAGCTCAGCGGGACGGTCAGGATCGCGTCGGTGCCACCGGTGGCACCCGGGCGTAGTTCCAGTTCGCCCGCCAGCTCGATCCGCACCAGCGTGTGGACGATCTGCAGACCCAGCCGGTCGGACTGCTTCGGATCGAAGTCCGGGTCGATGCCGATGCCGTTGTCATGCACCGTGATCACGAGTTCCCTTGTGCTCCTGGACGTGTCGATCAACACCCGGCCGGATTCTTCTGGCGCAAAACCATGTTCGACGGCGTTCTGTATCAATTCGGTGAGCACCATCACCACCGGCATCGCCAAATCAGACTTGAGTACACCGATTGTGCCGACCCGCCGTACCGTGACCGCGGTCCCACCCGATGCCACGTCGGCCATCACGGGGACCAATTGGTCGATGACCACGTCGAGATCGACTTCCTCATCGACACTGCCCGAAAGCAGTTCGTGCACAAGGGCGATGGCCGCAACCCGCCGGACCGCCTCCCCCAGCGCATGCCGGGCTTCGTCATTGGTGGTTCGCCGCGCCTGCAGTCGCAGCAGCGCGGACACACTCTGCAGGTTGTTCTTGACCCGGTGATGGATTTCGCGGATGGTCGCGTCCTTGCTTATCAACGCCAGATCACGACGTTTCACCTCGGTCACGTCGCGCACCAGGATTATGGCGCCGACCAGCTCACCGCGGGGCCGCAGCGGCACCGCCCGGATCAGCACGGTCGCCCGGCGGGCGTCGGCCTCGATGCGCATCCCCGCTTCACCCGCGACCGCGGCCCGCAGCATCGCAGCGGCTTCCTCCGACTCGAACGGGTCACTGAGAAGGCTCACCGTCACCTCGGCGAGATCGTTGCCGCTGAGCTCCGACGTCCAGCCCATGCGGTGATACGCCGACAGCGCGTTGGGACTCGCGTATTGCACGGTGCCGTGCTCGTCGACCCGGATGAATCCGTCGCCCGCCCGAGGCGTCGACAGCCCTCGCGGATTGCCCTCGTTCTGCGGGAATGTCCCCTCGGACACCATCTGGCACAGGTCGTATGCGCAATCCTGGTACGCGAGTTCCAGCGGTGATGGCATCCGCGGCTGGGTGAGGTTGATCGCGCGGGCCAGGACCGCCACCACTTCACCTTCGAAGCGAACCGGGATGGCTTCACGTCTGATGGCCACCGATCCGACCCACGTCGGATCTTCCTCCCGAAGGATCCGGCCCTGCGCAAGGGCGCCGAAGACCTGGGGATTATCCGCCTCTGAGATCAACGTGCCGACGCCGTCGACGGGAAAGACTGTAGGTGCGGTATTCGGCCGACATTGGGCCACACAGACCATCTGGGAGCCGGTTACACCGGAGTCGTCATCAACTGTGTGCTGCGACTGCACCCACATCTGGAAATCAGCGAACGACAGGTCGGCGAGCAGTTGCCATTCGGCCACCACACGTTGCAGGTGGCCGCCGGCAGCGCCGGACAATTCCGTGTGTTCTGCGAGCAACTCCGAAAGAGTCGACATCAGCGCCGAGCCCGTCTACCGGCCGATTGTCCCAGGATCAGTTGTCGATGACCGCGATGAGGTCACCGGCCTGGATCACGTCCCCGACGTTGACCTTGACCTCGGTGATCGTGCCGGCTTCTTCGGCCAGCACCGGGATCTCCATCTTCATGGATTCCAGCAGGACCAGCGTGTCACCGACGTCCACCGTCTGACCGGTGCTGACAACCACCTCGAGAACGCTTGCAACGATTTCCGCCACAACTTCTTCTGCCATCGCCATCCTCCAGGTGTTCGGTTACGCCGGCTATCAACCTAGCGCAGCACCTTGCGCCCGGGCGATTCTGACCAACGGCAGGCTTCGTGTCACAATGGAGCGCTGTCGAAAGGAGACTGCCATGGGAAAGCGTGGACGCAAGAAGCGGGCTCGCAAGAAGAATGCGGCCAACCACGGCAAGCGCCCCAACGCCTGAGCGTTGAGGCCCTTACCGGGGTTTGGATCCCTGGCGGATTCGAAAGTGTGGTTTATCCGTGCGTGTCGCGGACGATGACCGTCTTCCGGATCTCCAGGGTCAACCGCTCCCGTAATCCCTTGGGCGCCTGATCTCCACCGCATTTGCGGTTGACCAAAGACTTCAATTGCTGCTCGATGCCGTAGTGCTCGAGACAGGGCGTGCACCCATCGAGATGCGACTGCAGACGAGCACGAGCATGTGCATCACACTCGTTGTCCAGCAACAGCCACACATCGGCGATGACGGCCGAACAATCGAGCCGATCGGCTTCGTCGAATTCTCGTTCGGCGTTGGTCCCGCCGGCTACTTCTCCGGTACTCATCCGGCAACCTCCTGTTTGTGGCCGGACTGGCCATCGGCCGACTGGCCGGGAGTTCCTCTGTTGAATCCACGCTCGCGCGCCACGTCGCCGAGCAGTTCCCGCAGCTGTTTGCGGCCACGGTGCAGTCGCGACATCACGGTCCCGATCGGGGTGTCCATGATCTCCGCGATTTCTTTGTACGGCAGTCCCTCGACGTCCGCGTAGTAGACCGCCATCCGGAAATCTTCGGGCAACGCCTGCAGCGCCGCCTTGATCTCGTCATCGGGCAGTGCGTCGAGCGCCTCGATCTCCGCGGACCGCAGACCCTGCGACGTGTGTTCGGCCGTGGCGGCCAGCTGCCAGTCGGTGATCTCATCCGTCGGATACTGCGCAGGTTGACGCTGTTTTTTGCGGTATCCGTTGATGTATGTGTTGGTCAGGATCCGGTAGAGCCACGCCTTGAGGTTGGTCCCCTCCTTGAACGACTTGAAGGCCGAGAAGGCCTTCACATACGTCTCCTGGACGAGGTCCTCGGCATCGGCTGGATTCCGCGTCATGCGTAGTGCGCCGCCGTACAACTGATCGAGTAACGGCAATGCATCACGCTCGAACCGCGCGAATCGCTCTTCCGAGGTCTCTGGGTTGACTTCGGGTGTTTCGGCTTCGGTCACGACAATCCCTTCGAGACCTGCGGGAAAATCAGGTCTGTCGAGCAAGCCTACCGACCCGCGCTGCTGCGAGTTGCTGTACACACCACACCTCCTTCAGGTGGAGTCAACAACGACTCTGAGCGACTTGTTCCGCCGGCGCCTCGCTTACACCCACCCTGGGTCGATGCTTGCCACGTCGACCGCGGTCTGGTCGGCCCGAGATCGGACCGACCTGAGAGAATCGACAGCCATGGCAGCGACCGCGGCGATCAGCGTTCTGGAAAAGGCCGGGGTCCGGCACCAGGTCCACAAGTACGAGACCCGCTCCGACGGCGACTGGGGGCCGGAGGCCGCCGAACACCTGCGGCGCTCGATCGGCGCCGAGCCGGAACAGATCTTCAAGACGTTGGTGATCGATGTCGGCGGCACCCTGGCGGTGGCGGTGATCCCGGTTCCCGAGCGCCTGTCCCCCAAGGCCGCGGCCAGTGCGCTGGGTATGAGCGGCAAGGCCGTCATGGCCGATCCGGCGGCGGTCATGCGGGTCACCGGCTATGTGCTCGGTGGGGTGTCGCCGGTCGGCCAGAAGAAGCCACTGCCCACCGTGATCGACGAGACGGTCGATCTGTGGGATTCGGTGTTCTGCAGCGGCGGCAAACGGGGTCTGGAGATCGAACTGGCCCCGGCCGACCTGGTCGCGGTCACCGGCGCGGTGGTCGCGGACGTCCTCGCCTGAGGACCGCCCGGCCTACCGTCCCTCGTGCTGCCTGTGGTCGTAATCTTCGCGGGCCTCGAAGACCTCGTCCATATGTGACTCGGCCCAGTCCTTCACCCCGCGCATCAGCTCTCGGAGCGAGAGTCCCAGCGGCGTCAGCGAATAGTCGACCCGCACCGGAACACTCACCGTCACCTCACGGGTGAGGAGACCGTCTCGCTCGAGGGTCCGCAGTGTCTGGGTCAACATCTTCTGACTGACGCCGGCCACCGCACGGGACAGCTCTGAATACCGCATCGTCCGGTCCCCCAGCGCGACCAGGATCAACGCCACCCATTTATCACTCATCCGATCGAGCAGCATGCGGCTCGGACAGTTCGCGACGTACACGTCGTATTCCTGCTTGGCCTGTCCGCGGCGATCGGCGGCTGTCGTCGTCGGCATCGGAGCCCACCTCCTGGGTTGTTACGCACTTTGAGGTGCCTACTTCCCATTAGAGAGTGCCATCGGCATCGTGGAGATCGCAAGGTGCTCTTCAGACAACCGCCGACACGAGATGGGACGAGCTCATGCGAACGATCATCACCACAGGCACAGACGACCTCACGATCGCCGACCGGCGCACGCCCGAACCGGGCCGGGGCGAAGTCCGGATCCGGGTGGGCGCGGCATCGGTCAACCCGGTCGACATCGGCGCGGCACACGGCGTCTTCCACCGCCTCGGGATCATTCCCCCGGGCGCCGCGGTGGGGCTCGGCTGGGACGTCTCCGGGGTTGTCGAGGCGCTCGGACCGGACGTCACCGAACCGGCCGTCGGGACAGCGGTCGCCGGACTGCGGGTCGGGATCGGCCCGGCCATCGGGACCTACGGCGAGTACGTGGTGCTGCCCGCCGACGCCGTCGCTGCGCTGCCGAACGGGCTCGATCCGGTGGCCGCCGCCGCGGTGCCGCTGGTCTCCCTGACCGCGTCCCAGTCGATCTCACTGCTCGATCCCGGTGGGCGGCGTCTGCTGATCGTCGGGGCGTCCGGCGGGGTCGGCAACGCGGCCGTCCCATTGGCCGCCCGCAGCGGCGCCACCGTCACGGCCGTCGGCAAACCCGAAAATGTCGATGACCTACGCGACCGCGGCGCCGCGACCGTCACGACGACCGTCGCCGATCTGGGCGACACGCTTTTCGATGCCGTCTTCGACCCGGCCGGGGTCGGTGCCCCGTTGCTCGACCTGATCGTCGAGGGAGGCCGGTATCTGGGCACCGCTCCACGCAATGCACCCGCACCCACCCGCGGGATCACCAGCGGCTGGATCGAGGTGCAGGCCGACGGTGCCGAACTGGCCGAACTCCTCGGTGACGTGGCAGCGGGTCGACTCCCGTCGCGCATCGCCGGCGACGTCCCGCTCGACGAGGCGGCCAAGGCGCACCGCGCGTTCGAGGACAAGTCGGCGCCCGGCCGGTGGCTGATCAGGCCCTGATCGTCAGAGCCACGCCAGCTGTCGCAGCCGCACCCAGTCCAGCGGACGCTTGGGCGGCCTGACACCGGGCCGATCCCGGGGCACCCGAACCCGCAACGCCTGTGGGCGGATCGTGCATTGCACCGGGGTCGAGAGGATCAGCGCCTCCCCGTCGACCCCGACGGGGATCTGGGGCTGGTCGGCATCGATGACCACTTCCGGTCCGGTGTACTGGGTCAGACCGTGCTGCCGGGTCCGGCGCAGCAGGCCGACCGCCTGCAGGGTGGTGCTCACCGACACGACCACGATCCCGAGGGTTCCGGTGTCCAGTCGCGGCCGTCGGCCCAGCCCGGCCAGGTCGTGCATCTCGTAGGCGCCGTTGCTCACCAATACGGCCTGCGGCTCGGTGATGGTCACCTCCCCGGTGCGGACGAACAGCCGTGGGCCACGGGTGCCGGCGATCAGGTCCGGGAGCATCGCCAGCATCGTGCCGGTCTTGTCATCGCGGTAGGCCGGGCTCTGCACGACCTCCGCGTAGGCACCGAAGGACGCATTGTTGACAAACGTCCGGTCATTGACCGAGCCGAGATCCACCCTGACCTCCACCCCGTCGGTGAGCGCGTCGAGGCACGAGGCCGGGTCCTCGCGGTCCAGGCCCAGGTCGAGCGCGAAGTGATTGCGGGTTCCGGCGCTGATCACCAGGAACGGCAGGTCGTGTTCGGCGGCGATCCCGGCCACCAATGCCTGGGTACCGTCGCCGCCCGCCACCCCCAGCAGGTCGGCGCCGCGCTCGACCGCCTGCCGGGTCAGGGCCGCGATGTCGACGATCTCGGGGCCGTCGAGCACGGCCACCTCCACGCCCAATGCCTCGGCGCGCCTACGCAAGTCGAACTTCTCCACCTTTCCGCCACCCGAGCGGGGGTTCATCACCACGAATGGGTGCTCGGGCGGTGGCACGTCACGCTCGGGCATCATCCAGTCGTCGCGGTCGCGCACCAGCGCGGCGCGGGCACAGGCGGTGGCCAGCATCGCCAGTGCCACGACCACCAGCACCACCCACAGCAGATGCTCGTTGACGAGGAAGAACAGCAGGGCGATGGGGATCACGACCGACATCGCCAGCGCAAGCCACCGGACCCGGCCGCGCACGGTGAGAAACCAGAAGACCGAGGCGAGGCCGATCACCAGCGCACCCACCGTCGCCAGGAACACGAGCAGGGTCTTGAAGCCGGCGAACACCACCAGCACGATGATCGCGGCGAACACGGCCGCGAGCGCGGCCCGCGCCAGCCATTGCCGCCGACGGCTCTCGGTGTCGATCTGCGGCTCGGACTTCTGGTGTTCTTGTGCCATTGCGTCCCGTTCAGTTGGGCGTTCGCGGGTATTTCGCCTCGTATTCGGTTTTTGTGATCTCTTGCCGGGCACGATGTTTGACGCCGATCAAGTCACCGTCGATGCCGTTGGTGGTCAGCAGGTGCCGTCGGTAGATGCTCATCAGCGCGATCTCGAAGTACACCAGCGGGATGAGCAACAGCGCAATCATTCCGAGTCGATACGCCACCGGCCCGGGCACGAACGAGAAGGCGACGAAGATCGGCAGGAACGGCACGACCCCGCGGATGATGTAGCGGCGCATACATCCGGGACCGGTCACGTCCCGGATCACCCAGTCCCGCATCGATTCCGGCAACGGCCGGCCGAGCAGGTACTTGATCACCTCGAAAAGGTTGGGGCGAGCCCGGCTCTCGTCGCCGCTCACACCGGCTCGATGAGATCGGCGCGGTTGTTGCGAACGCTGTTGACCTCGGTCGACACGCGATACGGCACCAAATGGGGCTCCGGCAGGGCTTCGAGCAGATCCTTTGCCACCGAGGGCTTTCCGCTGGTGCAGTCGAGCCAGTCGTCACGCAGGTCCGGCGTCACGATCACCGGGGTGCGGTCGTGGATGTGGCCGAGCGCGTCGGTTGCCGGACGGGTGATCACCGTGGTGGTCCACAGCCAGCGATCCGGATCGTCTTTGGCCTTGGCCGGGTCGGGCCACAGTTCGTAGAGGCCGGCAAATCCCAGGATCGGGGTGTCGGGGTCGTGCAGGAAGTACGGCAGCTTCTTTCCCTCCGGGTCCTTCGTCCATTCGAAGAATCCGGCAGCGGGCAGGATGCACCTCCGCCGGGCCGCGGCGACCTTGAAGGACGGCTTGTCCGTCAGGGTCTCCGAGCGCGCATTGATCATCCGGCTGCCGATACCCGGATCTTTGGCCCAACTCGGAACGAGTCCCCACCGCACGGCCCGTAGCTGACGGACGAGCTCGGGTTCGGCGTCTTCCTGGCTGTCGGGGTCACGGCGGGACGGCCGTTCCAGGATGACCGGCACCGTCTGGGTGGGGGCCACGTTGTAGGAAGGGCTCTGCAGTTTGCCCGCATCATCCTCCGCCAGCGCGGCGTCGAACGCCGCAACCAGATCCGAGGTACTCGCCGTTGTCGCATATCGCCCACACATGGCGGTCATTATCACCCATCGACGGCCGCGAGCCGGCAGCAATCGGACCGGCCTCCTGGTCATCCACCGGGCGCGGCGGGCTGACCGTGCCCGACGACTACGCCGCAGCGTCCTGCACCAGCGCGATCTGCTTGTTGAGCAGCTCGACCATGACCGCCTCGTCCGAGTTGTTCCAGTTCGCGGCGTTCTCACCGGTGAGGGTGATCTGAACGCTCACGGTGGTGCCGTCGACGTACGCGCCGGTGGACCGGATGGTGATCGGAACCGTCTGCTCTCCCACCGTCGCCGTACCCGTGCTGATGATGGTCTTGGCCGGCACGGTGGAACCTTCGACGTCCTGCACCGAGTTCTCCATCTCGGCAACGAGCTCGGTGCCGTCCTCGATCGGACCCCGCATGGTCATCGCCGGGCAGGTCTCGACCTGGCCCGCCACCGTCTCAAGGTCACTGGTCTCACCCATGATCACCTGGGTCTCGATCGAGGTCCCGTCCTCCATCTCGTACTCGACCCGAGCGCGGTCGTACTCGTCTGTGCTGTCCTCTTCCTCGACGATCGCCGCACAGTTGGCCGGGGTGACCTCGGGATCGCTCGACTGGTCGGCGTCGATGGCGGCCTTGTCGAGGATGACGTACTCACCGGTGCCCGGGAAGTCCGATTCCGAGAGCATCAGATCCTCGACACGGACATCGGGCTGCGCGGGGGTGGCTTCGACAGCGGACGACTCCGCGGCACCGGTGGACGATTCCGCGTCGCCGTTCGAGTCGTCCGTGCATGCTGAGAGTGCCAAAAGCGCTGCCGCGCAAAGCGTCACCGCTGCTCCGCCGTGGGAAAGTCTGAGGTTCATGGATCGAACATAGCGACCGAAACGGCCCCGGACACCGGATGTCCGTTGAATGACCGACCGCACGGGTGGCCCGGAAACACCCTCCGTGAACAGGGGAAACAACCGGTCGCGGACAACATGAAAGACTGGTCGGGTGACTTCATGGAACGCACCACTGGCACCGGGCCCGTTGCACGCGACGGTGACCCTGCCCGGGAGCAAGTCGATCACCAACCGTGCCCTGGTGCTGGCGGCACAGGCCGACGGTCCGTCCACCGTCTCCGGCACGCTCCGCAGTCGCGACACCGACCTCATGCTCGACGCACTGGCCGCCCTCGGGGTCGGGGTCGAGGCGGACCCCGATGATCCGACCACGGTGAGGATCACACCCGGCCCGCTGCACGCCGCGACGATCGACTGCGGTCTGGCCGGAACCGTCATGCGCTTCGTGCCGCCCCTGGCCGCCTCGGCGCGCGGGCCGGTGCACTTCGACGGCGACGAGCAGGCCCGGTCACGGCCGCTGCACACCATTCTCGACGCGCTGCGCGACCTCGATGTCAAGGTCGACGGGGATGCCCTGCCGTTCACCATCGAGGCCACCGGATCAGTCCGTGGCGGTCCGGTCACCATCGACGCGTCCGCCTCTTCGCAGTTCGTCTCCGGGTTGCTCCTCTCCGGCGCGGGCTTCACCGAAGGCGTCACGATCACCCACTCGGGCACGCCCGTTCCGTCGATGCCCCACATCGAGATGACCATCGAGATGCTCGCGGAGGCCGGGGTTGTCGTGGACACCTCGGTCCCCGACCGCTGGCACATCGCTCCGGGTCCGGTCCGCGCGGTGAACTGGCAGATCGAACCGGATCTGTCGAACGCGGCAGCCTTTCTCGCCGCCGCAGCCGTGGCCGGCGGCAGCGTCAGCGTTCCGCGGTGGCCCAGTGCCACCACCCAGCCCGGAGCCGCGATCGTCGACATCCTCGAGGCGATGGGCTGTGTCACCGGCCTGGCCGCCGGACTGCTGACCGTCACCGGACCCGAAGTGCTGCAAGGCATCACCTGGGACATGAGCGCCATCGGAGAGTTGACCCCAACGGTGGCCGCGCTCTGCGCACTCGCCGAGGGCACCTCGACACTGTCCGGCGTGGCACATCTCCGCGGACACGAAACCGACCGGCTGTATGCGCTGCGCACCGAGATCAACCGCCTCGGGGGGGCCTGCCGCGAGACCGACGACGGGCTGATCATCGAACCGGCACCATTGCACGGTGGCCTCTGGCATTCGTACGCCGATCATCGGATGGCAACTGCCGGAGCCCTGATCGGGTTGGTGACCGAGGGCGTCGACGTCGACGACATCGAGACCACGGCCAAGACACTGCCGGACTTTCCGGCCATGTGGGCGAGGATGATCAGCGCTTGAGCAAACGGGAGTACGACGAATCCGACGTCCGGATACGCCCGGGCCGGAGTAGTCGGCCGCGCACCAAGACCCGCCCCACCCACGACGACGCGGCCACCGCGATGGTGGTCTCCGTCGACCGCGGCCGGTGGGGTGTCGTGCTCGAAGACAACCAGGACACCCGGGTCGTCTGCATGCGCGCCCGAGAGCTCGGCCGCACCCCGATCGTCGTCGGCGACGACGTGTCGGTGGTCGGTGACCTGTCGGGCAAACCCGATACGCTGGCCCGGATCGTGCGGGTCGCCCCGCGGCGAACCGTGTTGCGGCGCACCGCCGATGACACCGATCCGTATGAACGGATCGTGGTGGCCAACGCCGATCAACTGCTGATCGTCACGGCCCTGGCCGATCCCCCACCGCGGACCGGGTTTGTCGAACGAGCGCTGGCCGCAGCCTATGTCGGCGGACTGCAGCCGGTTCTGTGTCTGACGAAGAGCGACCTGGCCGACCCGGAATCGTTCCGGTCGTCCTTCGCCGACCTCGATCTACCGGTACTGATCGCCGGCCGCGACGATCCGCTTGAGCCGGCCCAGAAACTGCTCGCGGGTAAGGTCACCGCGCTCATCGGCCACAGTGGGGTCGGCAAGTCGACCCTGGTGAATCGTCTTGTGCCCGACGCCTATCGGGCCACGGCTGTCGTGTCCGGCGTCGGCAAGGGACGGCACACGTCCACCCAGTCGGTCGTCCTGCCACTGCCCGGCGGTGGCTGGGTGGTGGACACCCCCGGCATCCGCTCGTTCGGCCTGGCGCACATCGGCCCCGAGGACGTGATCAAGGCGTTCGACGATCTGAGCGAGACGATCAAAGACTGCCCGCGCGGCTGCACGCATCTCGGACCGCCCGCCGACCCCGAGTGCGCCCTCGACTCCCTGACCGGCCAACACCATCGCCGGGCCATGGCAGTTCGCGAACTCATCAGCGCACTGAGCGTGGCCAACCACTGGGATTGACCGGCTCCCACAACGCACAAACCCACCTGTTCCGGCCCTACCCACCTGTCATGACAGGTGGATGGGACCGGAACAGGTGGGTTCGCGGAGACTAACTGGCGCGCAATGTCTTTCGACGCGCCTTGACCTCGGCGATAGCGGTCTTGAGGCCCTCACGTCTGCCTTCGCCGGCCGCCACGATCCGCTTTCCACGGTCGGCCGCAGCCGCCCGGAGACCGGCAAACCTCTTCTCCGAGGCCGTTTCCGGCGCGTCATCAGCGGTGGCGATCAGGTACTTGTCCGGCAGCGACAGCTTCGCGATCGTCCGGAATGTCTGCCAGTACTGCACCAGGATCGGACCCGTGGTGTACGGCAGGTCGTACTTCTCGCACAACTGGCGCACCCGCACCGAGATGTCGGCGTACCGGTTGGACGGCAGGTCGGGAAAGAGATGGTGTTCGATCTGGTAGCAGAGATTGCCACTCATGAACGCCATCGCCGGGCCCGCATTGAAGTTCGCCGATCCCAGCATCTGCCGCAGGTACCACTGGCCCTGCGTCTCGTCGACCAGTGACTCCTCGGTGAACTTCTCCGCACCATCGGGGAAATGCCCACAGAAGATGACCAGATAGGCCCATAGGTTGCGGGCGAGATTGGCGGTCAGGTTGGCCGTCAGAGTCTTTCGCGCCGCCTTGCCCGACAGCAAGGGGAAGATCACAAAATCCTTGGCCATCTGCCGGATGATCTTCTTGCTGAAGTCCTTGATCTGCGGGACCGCGATCTCCGCCGGCTTCTTGCCCTCGAGATAGTCCTTCAGCTCGATGTCGTGCAGCCCGATGCCCCACTCGAAGGTGGCGGCCAGGAACAGGTTCGCGAGCACCTGGTAGGAGTGCTTCCACTGCCATTCCTCGTCGCGGGTCACCCGCAGCAGTCGATAGCCGATGTCGTGATCCATGTCCATCACGTTGGTGTACTTGTGATGAATGTAGTTGTGGGAGTGCTTCCAGTGACCCGAGTAACAGACCATGTCCCATTCCCAGGACGTGGAGTGGACCTCGGGATCGTTCATCCAATCCCACTGGCCGTGCATGACGTTGTGGCCGAGCTCCATGTTCTCGATGATCTTCGCAGCCGAGAGAAGCGCCGTGCCCGACCACCAGAAGAACCGGTTCCGGCTGCCCAACAACGCAATCCGGCCACTCACCTCGAGCACACGCTGGGCCATGATGGTGCGCCGCAGATATGTCGCATCCCGAACGCCGCGATCGGATTCGATCTCCCGTCGCAGGGCGTCCAGTTCGGCGCCGAGCGCCTCCACATCCGATTCGGTCAGATGTGTGTATTCGTTGATATCACTGATTGCCATCGTGCCTGGTAACTCCTTGCTGGCGTTGATCCCCGGGCCGGGTGAGCATCGCGCTCACGGCCATACGCCATAGTTCTTCTTCAGCGTACGGCCTTCGGACGCGGCAGGCCGATCAGGCAGCCCGCGCATCCTTCGGCCGGCCCTGACCGATGATGCCCGCCACCGGTGAGCGACGCCGACGCAGCCTGTCCATCGCGGTGCGCAGTCCCTTCCGACGACCCGTGCTCGGGTCGATCGTCGCAGCAAGCCGCTGCTCGGGGTCGGTCTTGAACCGGAGCTCCGATGCCGTCTCGGGGGCGTCGTCGACGGTGCCCTTCAGGTACTTGTTCGGCAGCGACAGCTTCGCGATCGTCCGCCAGGACTTCGCGTACTGCAGCAGGAACGGGCCGGTGGTGTACGGGAGATCGTATTTGTCGCACAGGGCCCGAACCCGGACGGCGATCTCTGCGTACCGGTTGGACGGCAGGTCGGGGAACAGGTGGTGCTCGATCTGGTAGCTGAGGTTTCCGCTCATGAACGCCAACGGCTTGCCGCAGTTGAAGTTCGCGCTGCCCAGCATCTGCCGCAGGTACCAGTGGGCCTGCGACTCGTCTTCGAGATCCTGCTTGGTGAACTTCTCGGCCCCGTCGGGAAAATGTCCACAGAAGATGACCGCGTTGGTCCAGATGTTGCGAATCGTGTTGGCAGCAAACGTCGCAGTGATCGCCCGGACCCAGCTCTTGCGCGAACGCGTCACCGCACCCACCATGGCCGGGTAGACCACGTAGTCCTTGCCGACCTGACGGCCGACCTTGATCCCGACGTCGCGCAGATCCTTCTTGAAGGCTTCTTTGTCCGGGTGCTTGCCCGCGGCCACCCGGCCGAGCTCGAGATGCTGCACCGCAACGCCGTACTGGAAGAACAGCATCAGCAGGGTGTTGTAGGCGATGTTGCCGAGATTGAAGGGCTTCCAACGCTGGTCGCGGGTGACCCGGATCAGGCCGTAGCCCACATCGTCGTCCATCCCGAGCACGTTGGTGTACTTGTGATGGATGTAGTTGTGGGTGTGCTTCCAGTGCGCGGACGGACCGGTGTTGTCCCATTCCCATCCGGTGGAGTGCACCTCCGGATCGTTCATCCAATCCCACTGCCCGTGCATGACGTTGTGGCCGAGCTCCATGTTCTCCACGATCTTGGAGACGCCGAGCACGCCGGCGCCCAGGGCCCAGACCTTACGGTTGGCGGCGCCGAACAGCAGCGCACGGCCGGACAGCTCGAGTCCGCGCTGGAAGCGGATGGCATTGCGGATATAGGTGGCGTCACGCTCACCGCGCTCGTTCTCGATGTCGCGGCGGATGGCGTCGAGCTCACGACCAAGTGCCTCCACGTCGGCCTCGGTCAGGTGCGCGTACTCCGGAATGTCGGTAATTGCCACCGCTTCGAACCTCTCGTCGGGGGTAATAATCCGAGGTCAGTGCTTATGGCAACGAACCTACGGACTGGTAACTTACGCAATCGTAGGTTACGGTCCGGGAGGTGTCCAGAGGTAGGTGAGACTGATCTCACCTGTCCCCGGGTGGGCAAGAAACCGGGCATCCGGGCTATGCTGACTGAGTACTTCGCGCAAGATGCGCGGAACCGTCGTGGAACTGCTTCCTCGCGATGTGGCCCCCAGGGAAACCCGGACCACACTCAATCGCGAGTTGATCAACCCCACTGAGCTATTCACACGGCGATCGTTACTGCCCACCGGCCTGCGGTGTCCGACATCCGTCGGCCAGCAGATCAGGGCAGTCGCGCCACCCAGCGGTGAATCGTGCTCGAGACGCCGCGTAAATCAGAAACGTGATTCTTTGAATTCTGTATCCAGTCCTGCCACAACAACTTTCGCCGAGCTCGGTGTTCCCCCGCGCCTGGTCAAGGCACTGACCGCCGGTGGCATCACCGCCCCGTTCCCGATCCAGGCCGACACCCTTCCCGACAGCTTGGCCGGACGCGACGTCCTCGGCCGCGGAAAGACCGGCAGTGGCAAGACGCTCGCCTTCTCCATCCCGCTCGTCGCCCGGCTCTCCGCCGGAGCACCCGCCGGCGCCGGCCGCCCCCGCGGCCTGATCCTGGCCCCGACCCGCGAGCTCGCCACCCAGATCACCGCCGTGGTCCAGCCGATGGCCCAGGCCCTCGGCCTGACCGTGACCACCATCTTCGGTGGCGTCCCCCAGGGTCGCCAGGCTTCGGCACTGCGCGCCGGCGTCGACATCGTGGTGGCCTGCCCCGGCCGCCTCGAAGACCTCATGCGCCAGCGCCTCGTGCGTCTGGACCGCGTCGAGATCTCCATCCTCGACGAGGCGGACCATATGGCCGACCTGGGCTTTTTGCCCGGCGTCACCCGCATCCTGACCGCCACCCCCGAAGGCGGCCAGCGGCTGCTGTTCTCGGCAACGCTCGACAACGGCGTCGACAAGCTGGTCAAGCGTTTCCTGAACCAGCCGGTCATGCACTCGGTCGACGAGGCCACCTCGCACGTCTCGGCGATGACGCACCACATCTATGAGGTCGCCGGTGCCGATGCCAAGAAGGGCGTCGTCTTCGCACTCGCCTCCGGCCGTGGCCGTCGCATCCTGTTCATGCGGACCAAGCACCAGGCCCGCAAGCTGGCCAAGCAGCTGACCGACGCCGGCATCCCCAGCGTCGACCTACACGGCAACCTCTCGCAGGGTGCCCGCGACCGCAACCTTCTCGCGTTCTCCAGCGGCAAGGCACGCGTCCTGGTCGCCACCGACGTTGCTGCCCGTGGCGTGCACGTCGATGACGTCGAACTCGTCGTCCACGTCGACCCGCCGGCCGAGCACAAGGCGTACCTGCACCGTTCGGGCCGTACCGCTCGTGCGGGCAGCGCCGGTGACGTCGTCACCCTGACCCTGCCGGAGCAGCGTCGCGACATGTCGCAGCTGCTGCGCAAGGCCGCCATCAAGGCGACCCCGATCCGGGTGACCGCCGAGTCGGCAGAGCTCAAGACCCTGGTCGGCGAGACCGCCGATCTGATCGCCCCGCCTGCGGTCACCTCGGTTCCCAACCGTTCGGTGAAGTCGCCGGGCAGCCGCAGCACCGCCGGTCGCCGCCCGCGTCCCACCGCCGACGGATCGGCACCGTACGAGGGCCGCGGCCGCGGCCAGAGCGCCCGCTCGCAGGCCGGCCGCGCAGCAGGTCATTCGGAAGGTGGCCGTAGCCGCGGATCGTCGCAGGGTGGCGGCGCACGTCGCAGCCAGCCGCATTCGAGCAGCGCCCGCTAGTCTTTCGGAAAATCTCAAAGAAGTGGGGCCCGAGTTGAAGAACTCGGGCCCCACTTTTTTGTCGGTGTCAGGTCAGACCTCGAGGGTGCAATCCCCGGCCGCAACACTGATACACGTCTGGATTCGTTCTCCGGCAACATGTTCCGCACCGCTGCGCAGGTCCCGGACGACGCCCTTGTCGAGCATCACCACACAGCTCTGACAAATACCCATCCGGCATCCGAACGGCATCTGGACACCGGCGTCCTCACCGGCGGTCATCAATGTGGTCGCACCGTCGACACTCGCGGTACGCCCGGTCTTCGAGAAGGTGACCGTGCCGCCTTCGGCACCGACCTCACCGCGCTCGAGAGCAAATCGCTCGATGTGCAGATGGTCACGCAGGCCGGCCTGTGTCCACTTCTGGGTCAGCGAATCCAGCAAGGCCGCCGGACCACATGCCCACGTCTGTCGCTGCGCCCAATCGGGGCACAGTGTGTCGAGCGCCGCCGGATCGATCTTGCCCTCGGCACGCGTCCGCTGGATGTGCACCCGCAGCAGACCGTCGGCCTCGAACTGCTTGAGCTCATCGGCGAACATCAGGTCCTTGTCGGTCGGAACCGAATGGATCAGTTGGACGTCGGTGTGCTGTTTGCGTGATGCCATCGTCCGCAGCATCGACATGATCGGCGTGATGCCGCTGCCCGCGGTGACGAACAACAGTTTCTCCGGGAGCTCCGCCGGAAGGACGAACTCCCCCTGGGGCGGGGCCAGCCGCACCACGGTGCCCGGCGCGAGACCGTTCACCAGGTGTCCGGACAGGAAACCCTCGGCCATCGCCTTCACCGTGATCGACACGACCTTGCCATGGGTGTCGGAGGTGGTCTGCGGTACCGATGTCAGCGAGTACGACCGCCAGGTCCAGCGGCCCTCGACCAGGACACCGATACCCATGTACTGGCCGGGCTGGTAGTCGAACGAGAATCCCCAGCCCGGCTTGATGACAAGTGTTGCCGAATCATCGGTTTCGGGCCGGACCTCGACGATCTTGCCGCGCAGTTCCCGCGCCGACCACAACGGATTGGCCAGATGCAGGTAGTCGTCGGGCAGCAGCGGTGTGGTGACCCGCGCCGCTGCGGCACGAACCAGATTCACCGCTCGGCTACGGCTCGCGATATCGCGAACCGGCTCCTCGAATCGTTCACGCCAACCCATCAGATATCTCCATTCGACAAGCTGTTGCGAGCTCCGCCTTCGGCTTCGTCTCGGCTCCATTTTGCTGCTAACTTACGCTACCGTAGGTTAGGGTCCGAACACAGCGCGAGAGGCTCGCATCACTGCGCGGACGAGCATTCCGTTCAGAGCAGTTCCAGCAGGAAAGGGAGCTCCTGGGTGGCGTACCAGCCCAGGTCGAAATCTTCGACATCGCCGATGGCGAGTTCGGCATCCTCGTCACCGAGATCTGCGGCATCGACGACCTCCATGGCCCGCAGCACCTTCTCCTCCGCGTCGCTGCCATCGACCAGCAGGGATGCGACCGCCGAAAGCGGAACCACCCGAGAAGTTTTCACCACCGCGACATCGAGATCGGGACGAAGCTTCACCTCGTCGACGTCGGCGGCGATCACCACCCGCCGGGGCGGCAGCGGCGTGGCGCTCTCGGAGTCGTCGTCCTTGTCACCGTCCTCGTCCTGTTCGGCGGCCAGAAGCCGGAGCGAGGCACGCGCGGCCTCCCGGATCGCCGCCTCGGCGAGCTCCTCGTCGTCACCGTCGAGGTACGACTCACGCAGCGCAGGTGTGAGCGCAAACGCCGTTCCGCCGACCGGCACGAACTCACCGGTGGTGTTCAGTTCTGTCAGCATCGACAGGGTGGCGGGCAGATAGATTCTCATCGGGCCTTTCCAGGGAGGGAACGCGGTGGGGATGTCACCGTTGTGGGAGCAATTCTTCGAACGAGTCGGTGAGGTACTCGGCCATCGCGCCGAGATCCCACATCACCCGGCGATCGGCGTTGAAACCGAAGAAGATCCGGCCGTTGTACGACGTGAGCCCGATGGCCAGCGCACGCCGGCGGACCAGGGACGGGACGGGATAGATGGCCAGGATCTCGTTGCCACCGAGGTACTGTGCCGAGCGCGGACCGCGGGCGATGGTGACCGGAACATTGAAGGATCGGCGCGACAACGACGCCGCCGCCCGCGCGCTCATCGCATGGAACGTGGCAGGCCCGATCTCCGGGATCCACGGTTCGACCGCCGCCGACCAGTTGCGGCCCGAGTGTGAGTGCCGCTCCGCCAGTTGCGCGACCTGTGAGAGCCGAACCGCCGGATTCGGTTCTCCCACCGGCAGATCCGTGACGAAGCCGTGTAGTCCGCCGACCATCCACGATGCGGACGAGGACTCCCCCTGCGCATCGAGATCGGAATCGAACTCGGGTTCGTCCGCCCCCGCCGGGTACGCCGACAACGGCACCATGACACGCACGGTCTCCACTTGATCGACGGCCAGTGACCGCGAGAGCAGCCAGCGCCGGATCGCACCCGCGATGGCCGCGAGGAGCACATCGTTGGGGGTACAACCGTGACGCTCGGCGATGTCCACACAGTCCTCGGCGGAACAGGACGCGACGGTGAACCGGCGGGTGGGGGCCGTGGCACCGTTCAGTGGGCTCGACGGGGCGGAGGTGGTGGCCATCTTCATCACCGATTCGACGCGGCGGAACGCACCGGCGAGCGCTTGGCCCGCCGAGGCCAGCTGATTGGACGCCGCCCGCACCTGGTCGACCATCTCCCAGGGCCGGGTCACGACGTCGGTGATCGCACCGACCACCAGTTCGCGAGAACCCGGCTCACGGTCGGGCAGCCACAGGTCCTCGGGCATCGGTGGTGGCTCGCGGGTGTCGTCGACGATGATCTGATTGATCTCGAAGGCCTCGGATCCGTCGACCAGGGAGCGATGGGTCTTGGTCAGGACCGCCATCCGGTCATCGGACAATCCCTCGACCAGGTACATCTCCCACAGCGGCCGGGTGCGCTCCAGCGGGCGCGACATCAGCCTGGCGACCAGATCGTGGAGCTGGTCGTCGGCGCCCGGACTGGGCAGTGCGGAGCGGCGGACGTGGTAGGTGATGTCGAACTCGTGGTCGTCGACCCACACCGGGCGGGCCAGACCGAGCGTGACCTCACGGATCTTCTTCCGATACCGCGGGACGAGCTGCAATCGGCTCTCGACGGTACGCAGCAATCCCTGGTAGTCCAGGCCATCCGGCCGGCGCTCGAGGATCAGCAGAGAACCCACCTGCGTGGTCGAACCGCGGTCATCGAGGTAGTAGTACATCGAATCCTGAGGCGAGAGCCGGTTCACAGCGCCAATCGTAACCGGCGGGTCCGCGCCCGCTCTCCGCGAACCGCTTGCCGAGCGCCGGTCATCGAACCTCCCGGGCCCGGACCGGCCTCATCCGACACTCACCGACACCAGGACGCATCGTCGCGCCTTACGCCGCGGGCCGCCGGGCGTCGACGCACGGATGGGCATCAGTCGACGCTCGACGCGAGCGCCCATCGCCTGGACGCGCTCTCCCCGGCGGTACACGACGGTGATCTCGGCGATGTCCGAGCTGGTGTGCTGGGTGTGCAGGCGTAGCAGCGTGCAGGCCGGTCCCCTCGCCTGATCGGCGAGCAACACCCGGAATTGATCGGCGATCTTCGGTACCGCCACCTCCGCCAGATGAGCGAACGGCCGCCTGCCGCCCAAGACCTCCAGCAGGACCGTGGTGGCGTGGATGGCGAAGCGCCGCAGCTCGACGTCGACGGGTTCGGGCGGCGCTACCGCGGTGCGCCGGGCCGCGAGGACTTCGACTCCGGAACCCGATTCCGGCACCACCGGACCAGGCCCGAGACCCAGCGGCGGCGTCTCGCTGAAGGGCACCCGGGTGATCCGCAGACCACCGATCCCCCCGACCGCGTCCTCGTCGGTCTCGGCGATATCGGTTGTTGTCATGGCGCCCCCCGGGCCGTGTCTGCGACCGGCGACAACCCGGCCCGATAGCCGGAGAACCCGGATACCAGCAGTACGACGTGCACTGCGCGTTCCTGGTTCCTTCGGAACCGGAACGGGGGTATCCGGGTTCTACGGGGCGTTCACGCCCAGCGCTGGTCGTTCCGCGCGTTGTTGGCGGGTGTCAGTGCTTCTTGCGGGTCTTGGGCGGCTTCGCGCCACCCTTGGATCCCGACCGCGCAGCTGCGCGGCGTTCCTTGCGGGTACCGGCCTGTCCATCGGTGGAACCGCCGGCGGTTCCGCTGGACCGGCGCACCGTGGTGCCACCGGTTTCGGACGGACCGCTGAACGTCAGACCGGCATTGGCCGAGCCGTCGTCGATTCCCTTGGCCCGCAACGCTGCCGGGGCCGCCGGTGCGACCGGGCGAGCCGGAGCGGCCTGCTCGGTGGGCAACGGCGCCGGGGCGGCCGGTGCCTTCGACATCGACGGCGGAGCCGCGGCCGCGGCCGCCGCCGGCTGTGCCGGGGTGGCTTCGACGCTGACGTTGAACAGGAATCCGACCGACTCCTCCTTCAGTCCGTCGAGCATGCCGATGAACATGTCGTACCCTTCGCGCTGGTACTCCACCACCGGGTCGCGCTGCGCCATCGACCGCAGGTGGATACCTTCCCGCAGGTAGTCCATCTCGTAGAGGTGGTCACGCCACTTGCGGTCCAGAACGCTGAGCAGGATGGTGCGTTCGAGCTGACGCATCGCAGTGGGACCGGCGATCGATTCGATTTCCTTCTCGCGCCTCGCGTACGCCTCCAGGGCGTCGGTCACCAGGATCTCGCGCAGTTCCTCTGAGGTGATGTCCTTGCGTTCACCGAACTCGTTCTCCTCGAACAGGACCTTGTAGTCCAGCTCGATCGGGTAGAGCGTCCGCATAGCGGTCCAGAGCTGATCGAGATCCCAGTCCTCGGTGTAACCCTCGGACGTGGCGCCGACGACGTAGGCTCCCACAACGTCTTCGATCATCCGTTTGACCTGTTCGCTGTGATCCTCACCCTCGAGGATCGTGCGACGCTCGGCGTAGATGACCTTGCGCTGCTGGTTCATCACCTCGTCGTACTTGAGGACGTTCTTGCGGATCTCGAAGTTCTGCTGCTCGACCTGGGTCTGCGCGCTGCGGATGGCCTTGGTGACCATCTTCG
Organism: Williamsia sp. z71; assembly: GCF_059553375.1. Classification (NCBI taxonomy): domain Bacteria; kingdom Bacillati; phylum Actinomycetota; class Actinomycetes; order Mycobacteriales; family Nocardiaceae; genus Williamsia; species Williamsia sp. z71. Next base: position 25,534 of record NZ_JCANWX010000002.1, on the reverse strand, counting down.
CCTCGATCGGGACGTCGTCGGGCAGGTTCACCCGGTTCATGATCGATTCGAGGGCGGCGCCGTTGAACCGGCGCATCAGGCTGTCACCGAGCGAGAGATAGAACCGGGACTCGCCGGCATCGCCCTGACGGCCGGAGCGGCCACGGAGCTGATCGTCGATACGCCGTGATTCGTGGCGCTCGGTGCCCAGCACGTACAGGCCGCCGGCTGCCTTCACCTTCTCCGCGTCCTCGGCGACCTCGGCCTTGACCGCTGCGAGCACCTCGTCCCAGGCGGCCTCGTACTCGTCCGGGGTCTCCACCGGATCCAGACCGGCCTTGCGCAGGCGGATGTCGGCCAGGATGTCGGGGTTACCGCCGAGCACGACGTCGGTACCACGGCCTGCCATGTTGGTGGCGACGGTGACCGCACCACTGCGGCCGGCCTCGGCGATGATCTGGGCTTCTTGTTCGTGGAACTTCGCGTTGAGCACGTTGTGCGGGATGCCACGCTTCTTGAGCTGGCGGGCCAGATACTCCGACCGTTCCACACTGGTGGTACCGATCAGGACGGGCTGACCCTTTTGGTGGCGCTCGGTGATGTCGTCGACCACCGCGTCGAACTTCGCCTCTTCGGTCTTGTAGATCAGGTCGGTCTGATCCACCCGGAGCATGGGCTTGTTCGTCGGGATCGGCAGCACACCCAACTTGTAGATCTGGTCGAGCTCTGCGGCCTCGGTCTGGGCCGTACCGGTCATGCCCGAGAGCTTCTCGTACATCCGGAAGTAGTTCTGCAGGGTGATCGTGGCCAGGGTCTGGTTCTCGGCCTTGATCTCGACGCGCTCCTTGGCCTCGATGGCCTGGTGCAGTCCCTCGTTGAAGCGCCGACCCTCGAGCACGCGGCCGGTGAACTCGTCGACGATCAGGACCTCACCGTTACGGACGATGTAGTCCTTGTCGCGCTCGAAGAGTTCCTTGACCTTGATCGCATTGTTCAGGTAACTCACCAGCGGCGAGTTGGCGGCCTCGTACAGGTTGTCGATGCCCAACTGGTCCTCGACGAACTCGACACCCGCTTCATGCACACCGATCGTGCGCTTGCGGATGTCCACCTCGTAATGGACGTCTTTCTTCAAAAGCGGTGCGATGCGGGCGAATTCGGCATACCACTTGCTCGACGAATCGGCCGGACCCGAGATGATCAGCGGGGTCCGGGCCTCGTCGATCAGGATCGAGTCGACCTCGTCGACGACCGCGAAGGAGTGGCCCCGCTGGACCAGATCGCCGAGCGAATGGGCCATGTTGTCGCGCAGGTAGTCGAACCCGAACTCGTTGTTGGTGCCGTAGGTGATGTCGGCGGCATAGGCCTCACGACGCGCGGCCGGGGTCATCCCGGTCAGGATCACCGCGGTGTCCAGACCCAGGAAGCGGTGGACGCGGCCCATCCATTCGGAGTCGCGTTTGGCCAGGTAGTCGTTGACGGTGACGACGTGGACGCCCTCGCCCGCCAGGGCATTGAGATATGCGGGCAGAACACAGGTCAGGGTTTTGCCCTCACCGGTCTTCATCTCGGCGATGTTGCCGAAGTGCAGAGCGGCACCACCCATGATCTGGACGTGGAAGTGTTTCTGGGACAACACCCGCCATGCGGCTTCGCGAGCAACGGCGAAGGCCTCCGGCAGCAGGTCATCGAGGGTCTCACCGTCGGCAAGACGTTCCTTGAACTCATCGGTTTTTGCCCGGAGTTCGGCGTCTGACAAGGCCTCGGTCGCTTTGTCGAGCGTCTCCACATGCGTAGCGATTGCATCCAGGCGTTTGACCATCCGGCCTTCGCCGACGCGCAGCAGCTTGTTGAGCACTGGTAATTCCCTCGATCCGGTCGAATACACACGAAATCCGACCTGCAGATTCCCGCAGGTCGGACTCCATGGTAGCGAGCGCCTCGGCCACCTGACTCACGCGAGGCGAATCAGGGCATTCCGTCACGCTTTCAGAGCAGGTGATCCGGGCCCGCCCCGCGGTGCTTTCGGTGAGGTGGATCAGGCCCCCACCGCCGAGCTTCAGGAGGACAGGCGGATCAAGCCGTAGTCGAACGCATGCCTGCGGTAGACGACGGTCGGCTTGTCGGTTTCCTTGTCGTGGAAGAGGAAGAAGTCGTGCCCGACCAGTTCCATTTCATAGAGCGCGTCATCGACCGTCATCGGCACGGCGGGGTGCTCCTTGACGCGGACGACCTGTCCTGGACCGGCCACCTCGGGATTCTCCGCGGCCCAGCGGTCTTCCTCGCTCTGTTGCTCCGAGGCCTGGCCGTTCAGCGTCGGATCGGACGCAGCGGTCGCCTCGGCGACGGATATGGGTGTTCGCAGTCCGTGGTGGACCTTGCGGCGGTCCTTGGTCCGGCGAAGCCGCGACTGGAGTTTCGCAAGCGCGGCATCGAGCGCGGCGTAGAAGTTGTCTGCGCAGGCCTCGCCTCGCACCACCGGGCCTTTGCCCACTGCGGTGATCTCGAGCCGCTGACAGATCTTGGACTGACGGCGATTTCGCTCGTGGTGAAGTTCGACGTCAAACCGGAAGATCGTCGGATCGAACCGTTCCACACGGGACAACTTGTCCATCACGTGTATGCGGAAGTGGTCGGGGATTTCGACGTTGCGGCCGCTGACCTGTACTTCGGCGTCAGGGCGGGACAGTTCATCGGACGAATCGGTTCGGACGTATATGCCCGGATCAAATGGGTCGGTTCGGGTGTCGGGACTCGTGCTGGAATCTGTGCTTTCGCCAGATTCGGAAACGGCTACTTTGCCGACGCTTGTCGTCACTTGCGATACCTCCTGGATCGGTGAACTAGAGATCCCGGCCACCGGCAGCGCATGCGCTCAGGCAACCGGTCTTTGAGTTGGGCTCTCACCTCCCCCCGGCCACCAATTGCTTCGGCAACCTTTGTACGGCTAACTGACGCACCTTCGACCGTAGTCCTCCGGCCACTTGTTCGCCACATATCGACCCCCGACCATTCATCGGCGTGTTGACCGCTTGATCCGGTTCGACCGCTTTGCGTCGACCCGAATGGCTTTGGCCACCAATTTGTTTCGGCGGTCATGTCCGGCAACGACCACGTGCGACTCACGCCGCGGCGACCACGAGGACGAGGTGCACCTCGACCCCGGCGCGACGCAGGACCGCCACGGACCCGGACGCGGTCGCGCCCGTCGTCAGCACGTCGTCGAGCAGGACAACCGCGGCGCCCTCAGTGCGCGCCGCCATGGTGTGCGGATCGACGCCCCGACGGAGCCTGATCGCGCCGGCCAGGTTGTCACCTCGCTGCCCCGCCGACAGGCGCGCCGAGTCACGCGCCCACATCGACGTGACGAGCGCCGGCATCACCGCGGTGCCACCACCGAGCGCCCCCGCGGTGGCAACGGCGATCGCCGTCACCGGGTCGCCGCCGCGCCGACGGGCCGACATCGACCGGGTCGGCGCCGGTATCAGCACCAGGCGATCGGCGGCAGGTAGTTCCGACCAGCGGTCGAGGCAGAGCAGGGCGGCCGCCACGGCCCGGCCCAACGGGACGGACAGGTCACCGCGACCACGCTCCTTGAACTCGAGAATCGCCTGTCGGCGCACGCCGGTGTACCGGCCCAGCGCGTACGCGGGAACCGACAGGGCGACACGGGTCCGGACCTCGATCGGGGCATCGGAGATCTGGCCGGCGCACGCCCGGCACCACCGGGTCCCCGGTCTGGCGCATCCGCCGCAGTGCAACGGGACCACCAGATCCACCAGGGCCGGCCACACACGCTCGACCATGGTCGGAGATGATGCCCGCACCGGAGATCGGCCGCCGATGCGCGACGGCCGCCTGCCACGGATTCATCCACAGTCCACGGCGCGATCCACAGGTGCGCGGGGGGTCCTGACGCAGATCTAGTGCGGCAGAACGGGTATCGCCGACGTACCCATCGTCGGGGCGACTTCGCTCCAGTACTGGTCGGGCTCGTCGCTGGTGCCGCCGAGTCGCAGAATGCCGCGACTGTCGGCCGCATAAATCGTCGACGGACTGGCCACCACCGCCGTCACCGGCGGGGTGAGGTTGCCGCTGGGCAACGCTCCCGGTGGCATCCCGTCGATCCGCAGCTGCACCACCGGGCCTTCGGCCGAGCTGCGTCCGACCACCAGCATCTCGCTGCTCAGCCAATCCAGCGACACCGCACCGACGATGTTCAGGGCCGCGGCGCCGAGCGGGTTGGACAACAGCAACCGTCCGTCGGTGCGGTCCTCGATGATCGCGAGCACCACCTGCCCGCCGACGATCAACGCCGCACGGGCGCCGTCCTGCGAGACCTGCAATTCGGTGATCGGGCCCTGCGCCACCGCCCGGATCGCCGACGAATCCACTTCCCGTTCGGTGACCTGGCTGTTGCCCGACATCTGCGTGACCTGAGTGACCCGGGTGTCGTCGACCACCGCCCACACCGTCTGGGAGTCGCCGGCAAACGACGGCCGCGTGATCTTGCCGCCCTCGATGACCGGGGTCACCCCGGCACCGTAGTCACCGATCGAGAGCGCCAACGCCGGCGCCGGACCCGGCGCGGGGTTCTGCGACACCGCCGCCACCCGGCCACCGTCCGCCGAGAGATCCGCCGAGACGAGATTGCGGGTCTCGCCCAGCGTGCCGGGAACCGGGGTCAGCGCGTTGTCGGCGACCACCTGCAACGAACCGCCCTCGACGACGTGCAGACCGACCGGGCTGGTCGGCGGATTCGGATTGAGTGACTCCACATCGGTGGTCTGCCATCCGCCCGCGTGACGTTCGTTCAGCGGTGCACCATCGGCGTCGATCACGTACGGGCCGCTGATGTCGGCGTCGCTGAGCGTCCAGATGATCTGCGCTGCCAAGCGGTTGCGTTCGGCACCGCCGAGGCCACTGAGGCCCACCAGATCGATCCGGATACCGCCGCCGCTGAGCGGTTCGATCGACCCGCGCAACGACGACCGGGCCGGGAACTCGTTGATGACCGCACCGCGTAGATCGTCGACGGGTCCGGCGATCAGCAAACCGATCAGCTGATCGGCCAACTGGTCCCCGCCGGTGTAGAACCAGCGCGGATCGACGACCAGATGCTGGTCGTCGTAACTCGGGTAGTAGAGCGCGTGTGGCCGATACGACAGCTCGAACTGCTCGCGGTCCATCAGGACACCGGCAGGCAACGGCCCGTTGATCCGCCATTCGCCGTCGACCCGCGTCAGCGACAACTGGATCTCGATGCGACCCGAACTCGGGATCAGCTGACCGCTCGGTTGCAGTTCGCCGGTGTCCTCCCCGTTGACGCGGACCGTGATCGTGTCGTCGGTGCGCTTGTCGCTCAGGACGTTGATCTCGTCGAGCAACAGGGCCCCACCCTGGTCGTCCCAGGAGTCCGAGGCGTCCTGCGTCAAGAACTGCCGGGCCGCGAGGTGACCCGACCCCGGCTGCGCGGACGCCTTGAGGAAGCTCCGGACCAGCGACTCGGGGTCCATCCCGGGGCTCGGGGTCGGGATGTTGGTGCTCAGTGGCGTGCGTTCGAGCGAACCGAGCGGTTGCGGGCTCGAGTTGTTCGGGATCGACACGCAGGCCGACAGCAGGGCGACCAGGATCACCGCCACCACACCGGCGCACAGTCTTGCCCGACCGGCGCGGTGACGGGCCACACCACTCATCGACACCCCACCTCGCCTTGTTCCTCCGGCTGCCACATCTGGCTGAACCTCACTCATCGGTGGGCCCCGGATCGCGTGGTGCGCGGCGAGAGCCCGGCGGTTTGAGCGGCAATGGACTCCCCAAGACCTTGTGTCCGCGGACCAGGGGCAGGGTCAACCGGAAGCACGCGCCCTTACCCGGCTCGCCCCACGCCTCGAGACGGCCCTGGTGCAGCCGCGCGTCCTCGACGCTGATGGCCAGCCCCAGTCCGGTGCCGCCGGACCGACGGAACCGGGAGGGATCGGACCGCCAGAATCGGTTGAACACGAGCTTCTCCTCCCCCGGCCGCAGACCGATGCCACCGTCACGCACCGTGATCGCCACCGCGTCGCCGTCGGTTCGCATGGTCAGCGTCACCGGTTTCTGGTCGCCGTGATCGATGGCGTTGGCCAGCAGATTACGGAGGATCCGCTCGACACGACGCGGGTCGACCTCGGCGATGACCGGTTCGTCCGGGAGATCCAGGATCAGTTCGGTGTTGGTCTCCTCGGCCAGATGCCGAACGGTCTTCACCGCCGCATCGATCGGGATGGTCATGTTCAGGCGGTCGGCGGACAGCTCCGCGACACCGGCGTCGTGGCGGGAGATCTCCAGCAGTTCGCCGAGCAGGGTCTCGAACCGTTCGAGCTCCATGTCGAGCAACTCGACGGATCGTTTCAGTACCGGTTCGAGTTCCTCACGGCTCTCGAACAGGACGTCGGCGGCCATCCGGACCGTGGTCAGCGGCGTCCGGAGTTCGTGGGAGACGTCGGAGGTGAACTGCCGCTGCAATCCGCCGAACTCTTCGAGGTGGGAGATCTGTTTCGACAGGCTCTCGGCCATGTCGTTGAACGACATCGCCAACCGGGCCATGTCGTCCTCACCCCGCACCGGCATCCGTTCCTTGAGGCGGCCGTCGGCGAAACGAACCGCGATCCGCGACGCGGACCGGACCGGGATCACCACCTGGCGGGAGACCAGGATGGCGATGGCGGCCAGCAGACCGAGCAACACCATGAATCCGGTGAAGATCGTGCCCCGGACCAGGGAGACGGTGCTCTCCTCGTTGGTCAGCGGAAAGACCAGATAGAGCTCGAGGCCGGGGATGTCGGTATTGGTCGGGGTACCGATGATCAGCGCGGGATTCTGCTGTCCGTCAGACCCGGTGACCGACGAATACCGGTACGCCATCTGGCCACCCTGGACCATCTGGCGAAGGTTCTCGGGTATCTCACCGATCGGCCCGACACCGGTCGGACCGGTCGGACCCGAACTGGGCACCAGCAACACCGTGTCGAAGGTACCGACGACCCCGGAGCTGTCCCCGGAGTCGATACCCCGGTCGGTCAGGATGGATCGGGTCTGGCGCAGACGGTTGAGCAACGACGCATCGCTGTCCGCTCCCGAGAGATCACGCTCGACGGCGAGTCGGGTGCGTTCCAGTTCTTCGGTGGCGGCCTGGAGCTTGAGGTCGAGCAGGCGATCGGTGATCTGGCTGGTCAGCACGAAGGCCAGGATCAACACCACGACAAACGACAGCACGAGGGTCGACACGACCACCCGCAGCTGCAGCGATCGACGCCAGAGCTGACCGACGAACTTGCCGACCGAGCCCACCCGGCGCATCGCCGGTCCGAAGGTCCCGTTGATGCGACGCCGCGGGCGTCCGATCACGGCGGTCCGGCCTTGTAGCCGACCCCCCTCACGGTCAGGACGACCTCAGGGTTCTCCGGATCTGTTTCAACTTTGGCCCGTAGGCGCTGCACGTGCACGTTGACCAGCCTAGTGTCGGCCGGATGCCGGTAGCCCCACACCTGCTCGAGCAGCACGTCACGGGTGAAGACCTGCCGCGGTTTACGCGCCAGCGCCACGAGTAGGTCGAACTCGAGCGGGGTCAGGGAGATGGGCACACCGTCGCGGGTCACCTTGTGCGCGGGCACGTCGATCTCGATGGGACCGATGGACAGCAACTCGGCGGGTTCGTCCTCTGTGCGCCGCAACCGCGCGCGGACCCGGGCGACGAGCTCCTTGGGCTTGAACGGTTTGATCATGTAGTCGTCGGCGCCGGATTCGAGCCCGAGGACAACGTCCACCGTGTCCGACTTCGCCGTCAGCATCACGATCGGAACACCGGAATCCGCGCGCAACACCCGGCACACATCGATGCCGTTCATCCCGGGCAGCATCAGGTCGAGCAACACCAGATCGGGCCGGATCTCTCGGACCGCGGTGAGGGCCTGGGTGCCGTCGCCGACGACAAAAGGCTCGAACCCCTCTCCGCGCAACACGATGGTGAGCATCTCCGCCAATGCCGCATCATCGTCCACAACCAGAATCCTGGGTTTCATTGGCATATCGTGTCACCGAATCGTTGCAATGTGTGGTTGACGCGCCGATTTTCAACGGCCCGGCTGCGCCACACGACGTCCCCCGACGGTTAGGCTCGGTGGCGTGGGCGTATTGATAGCAGTTGAGGGCTTGGATGGCGCCGGTAAGAACACTCTGGTCACCGGTCTCGTAAACCGTTGGGCCACAGAGGGATATCGCGTGGCAACAATGACCTTCCCAAGGTATTCCGAATCAGTGACCGCCGACATCGCCGCGGAGGCATTGCACGGCGAACACGGTGATCTGCGATCCAGCGTCAACGCAATGGCGTTGCTGTTTGCGCTCGATCGCCGTGACGCCGATGCCGAGTTGCGGAAGTTGTTGTCCGCCAACGACGCAGTGATCCTCGACCGTTATGTTGCCTCCAACGCCGCATACAGCGCGGCACGACTCGGTCAAGATGCCGACGGCGACGTGGTCGAATGGGTGAGCACTCTCGAGTTCGGGCGGTTCGGTCTGGCCGTGCCCGACCACCACCTGCTGCTCGACGTCCCCACCGAGCTCGCGATCGGCCGGGCGAAGTCCCGCGCCGAGGCCGACGTCTCCCGCACCAGGGACCACTACGAACGCGATCACGATCTGCAGGAACGTACCGCGCAGGTGTACCGCGGACTCGCCGAGCGAGGCTGGATGTCCCCGTGGTCACGCCAGGGTTCCGAACCCGACCCCACTCTGGCCGATCGGCTCATCTCCCTCTGAGATCCACCGGGTTTTGGTCACAACCCCATAAAGAGAGCGTAACGCTCACCGTGACGTGCGCGGTTAGACCATCACACCTCACTAACGTCAGGTGCAGTCACGTGGATGGGAGGTTTTTGATGATTCATCTCCCGATGCATGTCGGTCCCCACGGTGGCTCACACACCATCCCGCCGATACCCGTGCGTCCCAGCGCCGCGATCGCGGCGGGTGTGCTGGTGGTCAACATCGCTCTTCTCTGGCTTGCCTTCGGTCTGCGCTCCGGCCCGACGACCGATGCCGAGAAGATCGAAGAACTCGTCCATCGACAGATCACCGCACTGAACGACCGCGACGTGGCCGCGCTGCAGCTCACCTACTGCGCCGAGAGCGGACCGATCGCCGCCCGGATCGTCGAGGGCCTCGGTCCCGCCGACGCCCGCAGCACGATCGCTGTCGCCCAGATAACCGACATTCGATTCATCGGTTCACCGCCGGCCGATCTGGCGACCGCGCACATCACCCTGACCGTCGTGGGCAATCAAAACGCGGCGTTGACCACCTCGCCGGGGGACCTCTCGTACTTCAAACGCGAGAAAACCGGCTGGAAGGTGTGCCGTCAGAACGATCTGCAACAGGTCACACGACATCTTTGATCGCCTGAGCACCCTCGCCGATACAGATGGCCGACGACCCCGGTACCACCCTCAGGGGGGCTCGGGATGCTGTTCGACCTGGGCCTTGCGCCGTAGAGTTCCCAGTCAGCAATCGTCCCGATGCACATGCGCCGATGTTGCCTGCCCGTGAATCCGTCTGCCCGTGAATCCGACCGGAGGCCTCGATGACGCAACCACCCAGCGGTCCGTACGGATCCGGCGACGACCGGGACGACTCCGGTTGGGGCCGGGGGCCGGGCGACGGGGCGAATCAGCCCGGTCGCGGCGATCGATCTCCGTCCGAACCCACCTGGGGCGGGCAGGCATGGCCGGAACAGACGTGGGGTGGTGCGACGCCGCCGCCGGCGGGACCGCCCGGATACGGTCCCCCACCGCAGGGTGCGAAACCACCGGGTAAGACACCGTGGATCGCCGGGATCGCAGCCGCCGCAGTGGTGGTTGTGGTGCTCGCGGTGGTGCTGTTCATGACCCTCGGTGGCGACGATGACAACGACCCGATCGTGGACCCCGGACCGCTGACCACGACGTCGTCGCAGTCGTCGGCCACAGCGGCCGAAGAACAGATCGAGGAATCGATCCGGACGTACACAACCGCTTTCACGGACGGCGATTGGGAGACCGCACTGTCGGTGACCTGCGGCGCCGAGCAGGACATCATCCGGGATCTCCAGTCGGACACCGATGTCGAATTGAACGGGATGAAGCTGAACTCGGTGACCGCCATCGAGGTCGACGGCATCACCGCGCAGGCCACGGTGTCCCTGACATACGTCGACCCGACCGATCAGAGTCCGGTCGAGACCAGTCGCTTCACCTTCACCATGGAGAATCGATCCGGCACCTGGAAGATCTGCGACACCCGAGAGATCTGACCCACCAGGATCTACACCGCAAACCCCCCAGGGGAGGGAATTCTTGAGTTATCCGCCGACCGGCCCATCGGGGTGGGGCAGCCCCGACCCACGTCACGGTCCGCAGCCCGGGCAACCGCCGTATCAGCGATCGCAACCGCCGCATCCCCAACCGGGACCGTGGGGTCCGGGTCAGCGAGCCCAGCAGTGGACGCAGCCCGGTCCATCCGGGTCGTGGGGTGCACCACCTCCCCCGCCGCCGAATCGGAACCCGACCGGGCTGATCATCGGCGCGCTTGTCGCTGTTGTCGTGGTCGTCGTCGGTGTGGTGATCTCAGTGGCCGTGCTGTCGAACTCCGGCAACACCGACGACGAGGTGGTGGCAGAAACCTCCACGGCCCCCTCGACCGCGAGCAGTCCCCGCGCGTCCGCGGACGAGGGTGACGTCCGGGCCGCCGCCGAGAAACGCGTCGAGTTGATCAACACCCAGGATGCGGTGGGCCTGCACCGGATGGCCTGCGAGGCCGACTCCCGCACAGAATCCACCGCCGGCTATCAGAGCCTGTTCGACGAGAACGGGCCGGTCTCGGCATCCATCGACGTCCGGGACGTGGTGGTCACCGGACCCGTCGGCACGGTCGCCGGTGTGATGTCGATCGATCGGGACAGCGGGGACGTCACGTGGCCGTTCAAGAAAGAGGACGGCGAGTGGCGGTTCTGCCCCAGCCTGTCCCAGAGTCCGTCGTCGGGCAGCGGTGGCGACGACGACATCATCACCGGCTGAACCACGACGCCAGAACGCACAACGGTGGGTACGGGCAAATGCCCGTACCCACCGTTGTCAGTTGTTCGCCGACTTCACGGCCGCAGATGTATCAGTAGCGGTAGTGCTCGGGCTTGTACGGGCCCTCGACGTCGACGCCGAGGTACTCCGCCTGCTCCTTGGTGAGCTTGGTCAGGGTGCCACCGAGCGCCTCGACGTGGATCTTGGCGACCTTCTCGTCGAGTGCCTTGGGCAGGCGGTAGACCTCGTTGTCGTACTCGTCTTTCTTGGTCCACAGCTCGATCTGGGCGATCACCTGGTTGGAGAAACTGTTGCTCATCACGAACGACGGGTGTCCGGTGGCGTTGCCCAGGTTCAGCAGACGTCCTTCCGACAGCACGATGATCGAACGGCCATTCGGGAAGATCCACTGATCGACCTGCGGCTTGATGTTGATCCGCTTGACCTCTTTCGACGACTCGAGGCCGGCCATGTCGATCTCGTTGTCGAAATGACCGATGTTGCCGAGGATCGCCTGGTGCTTCATCTGCTTCATGTGCTCGAAGGTGATGATGTCCTTGTTGCCGGTGGACGTGATGACGATGTCGGCATTGCCGATCGCCTCCTCGACGGTGACGACGTCATAGCCGTCCATCAGCGCCTGCAGCGCGTTGATCGGATCGATCTCGGTGACCTGCACACGTGCACCCTGGCCGGCCAACGACTCGGCACAACCCTTGCCGACGTCGCCGTAACCGCAGATCAGGATCTTCTTGCCACCGATGAGTACGTCGGTGCCGCGGTTGATCCCGTCGATCAGCGAGTGACGGGTGCCATACTTGTTGTCGAACTTGCTCTTGGTGACCGAGTCGTTGACGTTGATCGCCGGGAACACGAGTTCGCCGGCTGCGGCGAACTGGTACAGCCGGAGCACACCGGTGGTGGTTTCCTCGGTGACACCCTGGACCGATTCGGCGATCTTCGACCACTTGCTGTTGTCGGTTTCGAAACGCTCGCGCAGCAGCGAGAGGAATACCTTGTATTCGGCCGAGTCGTTCTCGTCGACCGGAGGCACGACGCCGGCCTTCTCGAACTGCGCGCCGCGCAGAACCAGCATGGTCGCGTCGCCACCGTCGTCGAGGATCATGTTGGCCGGTTCACCGGGCCAGGTGAGCATCTGCTCGGCGGCCCACCAGTACTCTTCGAGGCTCTCACCCTTCCAGGCGAAAACCGGCACACCCCTGGGCTCCTCGACGGTGCCGTGAGGTCCCACGACGATGGCCGCGGCGGCCTCGTCCTGGGTGGAGAAGATGTTGCACGACGCCCAGCGCACCTCGGCGCCGAGGGCCACCAGGGTCTCGATCAGCACCGCGGTCTGCACCGTCATGTGCAGCGAGCCCGAAATACGAGCGCCCTTGAGCGGCAACACATCCGCATATTCCCGACGCAGCGCCATCAGACCCGGCATCTCGTGCTCGGCGAGCCCGATCTCCTTGCGTCCGTATTCGGCCAGCGAAAGATCCGCCACCTTGAAGTCGATGCCGTTGCGGCTGTCCGCGGTGAGCGGGCCGTTCTGGACCGATGTCATATACCACTCCTCAAAGTCCCACTGGATATTGCCTACCAGGCTAACCCCTGGACGAAGGAGCGCCACCCCCGGCCGCGGCATCGACAACCGGCCCGAAGATCTCGGCCAGATCATCGGCGACATCGCGATCGGTTTCCGGCGGCATCGAGACGTAGCTCAGCGCCATCCGGACCATTGCGCGAGCGATCCGTATCGCGGCCGCCTCGTCGGCTCCGACCCAGCTGTGCTGCAGGAGTTCGCTGATCCGACTGCTGGCCTGATCGATCAACGGCCCGGCATCGGTGGTGATCAGCCGCAGCAGATCCGGCTTCGCCTGCCCGGTCAGCAAGGACTGGATCAGCGGATCGGTGGCGACAGAGGCGAAGAAGTCCGAAAAACCCTCGGCCAGAGCGATTTTGACCTGACCCTCGCGAGCGGCGATGGCCTCTGAGATCAAATCCACCAACTCATCGGCCAAGCGGAGTGCATATGCCGTGGCGAGCCCCTGCCGAGAACCGAACTCGTTGTAGACGGTCTGCCGACTGACCCCCGCGGCGGCCCCGACGTCGGCCATCGTGACCGCCGACCAGTCCTTCGACCGCAACAACTCCCGCATTCCGTCGAGCAGGCCGCCCCGGAGTAGACGTTTGGTGGCCTGCGCGTACGGAACCGGCGAGCCCACGCCCACGGTGGCCGGCGCGGGTTCCGAAACCTCTGACATGTCGGCCAGGGTATCGGTCGCGCCGGCCACCGGGATCACGTGCGGGTCACTTCCTCCATATAGAAGTCCGACTTGGCCGCCCCACAATCCGGGCAACTCCAGTCGTCGGGAATGTCCTCCCAGCGCGTCCCCGGGGCGATCCCGTCCTCGGGCCAGCCCTTCTCCTCGTCGTATTCGAATCCGCACTGCATGCAGACGTACAACTTGAAGTTCATGACGACACCGCCTCCTCGAAGTCGATCTTCTCCCGGACGCCACAGTCGGGACATGGCCAGTCGTCCGGGATATCGGCCCACGCGGTCCCGGCGGGGAATCCTTCGCGCGGGGCACCGGTCGTCTCGTCGTAGACGAAGCTGCAGACCGGGCAACGGTATGCGCTCATTTCGCGGCGCCCTTCGCTTCGCCGAGCATCGACAGCCGGTGCGCGGCAAGTATGTTCTCGCGGCGGCGGGGCACGATGTTGGCCAACGACAGGTCGCCCTCATAGTGCTCGGTCACCCTGTGGTCCATCACCTTTCGCCACAGCGGCGGGAAGTAGGCCAGCGTGATCATGCTGGCATAACCGCTGGGCAGGTTGGGTGCGTCGTCGAAACTGCGCAGCACCTGGTAGCGGCGGGTCGGATTGGCGTGGTGATCGCTGTGCCGCTGCAGGTGGTACAGGAAGATGTTGGTGCAGATGTGATCCGAGTTCCAGCTGTGTTCGGGACGGGCGCGCTCATATCGGCCACTGGCCGTCTTCTGCCGCTGCAGTCCGTAGTGCTCGAGGTAGTTGACCGTCTCCAGCAGACCGAATCCGTACACCGCCTGGATCACCATGAACGGCAGGATCTGACAGCCGAAGATCGCGGTCAGGATGCCCCAGCCGACCACCGACATCAGCCAGGCATTGAGCACGTCGTTGCGGATGTCCCAGACCGAGCGCTCCAACCGCCCCATGCGGGTGCGTTCGAGATTCCACGCCGACTTCAGACTCCCCCACACACTCCGTGGGAGGAATGCCCAGAAACTCTCGCCGTATTTGGCGCTGGCCGGGTCCTCCGGAGTGGCCACCCGCACGTGGTGGCCGCGATTGTGCTCTATGTAGAAGTGTCCGTAAAAGGTCTGCGCCAGAGTGACCTTCGAGAGCCACCGTTCGAGCGAGTCTTTTTTGTGTCCGAGCTCGTGGGCGGTGTTGATACCGATTCCACCCATCACACCGACGGTCAGGGCGATGCCCAGCTTCGAGACCAGCCCCAGGCCACCATCGATTCCCAGCCAGCTCAGGTCGTTTGCGGTCCACAGGTAGCAGGCGAAGACCACGCTCGCGAGCTGGAAGGGGATGAACGCATAGGTGCAATAGCGATAGTACTTGTCGTTCTCGAGCTCTTCCATCAATTCCTCGGGCGGGTTCTGTCCGTCGGGCCCGAAGAACAGATCCAGGATCGGCAGCAGTCCGTAGACGAGCAGCGGACCGATCCACCACCAGACCGGCGCAACGGCGCCCGCGCCCAGCCAATTGAAGCCGGCCACCATTCCGGTCGCGAGAAACAGTGCCGTGGGCGGGATGAGACCGAGCAGCCACAGGTGCCGTTTCTTGTCGCGCCATTGCGCCACCGACTGTTCGTCGGTCGGCGATTCCGCAGTGCTCATCATCGTCCTCCTGGCTGATCTTCAAACTGGAACCTGTTGTTGACACTACTGCGATCTACGTCACGTGTCTATACATAACAATGGATTTGTAAAGCGGCTGTGGAGCGACAAAACCCCGGTCCGGGAAGTCCCGGACCGGGGTCGTCGTCTGGAGAATTGGGTCAGCGGTCGCGAACGGGCGCCGCGTGACAACTCATTCCGGCGCGGTGCGGTCCTTGGCTGCACCCGCGCGGATTTCGTCGCCGACCTGATCGGGCATCTCGCCCCGGGCCCGCTTCCCGACCAGCGAATGGCGCTGGCTGTACAGGAAGTAGAAGGCGACACCGATCACCATCCAGACCAGGAATCGCAGCCAGGTCAGCGCCGACAGGTTCAGCATCAGCCACACGCAGGCGATGATCGCCAGGATCGGGATCACCGGCATCCAGGGAACCTTGAATCCACGTGGCAGATCCGGCCGGGTCTTCCGCAGCACAATGACACCGGCCGCGACGACCACGAACGCGAACAGCGTGCCCACATTGACCATTTCTTCCAGTTTGGTGATCGGGAAGAATGCGGCCACCACCGCGACGACCACACCCACCAGGATCTGGATCCGCGCCGGGGTCCCGAACCGGCTGGTCTTCGCAAACGACCTGGGCAACAGACCGTCTCGGGACATCGCGAACAGCACTCGCGACTGACCGAGCATCAGCACCATGACCACCGTGGTCAGACCGGCCAGAGCACCGATCGAAATCGCCTTCTCGGCCCAGGTCACGCCGTTCAGACCGAACGCGTACGCGAGGTTCTTGGGCTCCCCGTCGCCGGCGGACGTCGCCAGGTCCTTGTAACTGACCATGCCGGTGACAACGATCGTGACCAGGATGTAGAGCACCGTGACGACGGCCAACGAGCCGAGAATCCCTCGCGGGACGTCCTTTTTGGGATTCTTGGTCTCCTCGGCGGTGGTCGCGACCACGTCGAAGCCGATGAAGGCGAAGAACACGATCGAGGCCGCCGCCAGGATGCCGTACCAGCCGTAGCTGGAGTCGCCGCCGCCGGTCATGAGCGAGAACAGGGTCGACTCGACGGACCTGCCGCCGGACTCCGACGGCTCCGCCTCCGGCACGAACGGCTTGTAGTTGTCGGTGTCGATGTAGAAGAAGCCGACAACGATCACCAACAGCACAACCGCGACCTTGACGGCCGTGACCACGGCACTGAACCGGGAGGACAACTTGGTGCCGATGACCAGCAACACCGTGATCGTGGCGACCACGACCAGCGCACCCCAGTCGACGTCGAGACCTGCGATTTCGGTTGTGCCACCGGAGAATCCGAAGACGGTGCCCAGATAACTCGACCAGCCCTTCGAGACAACGGCCGCACCGACCGCGAATTCGAGGATCAGATCCCAGCCCAGGATCCAGGCCAGGAACTCACCGAAGGTGGCGTAGCCGAAGGTGTAAGCAGATCCCGCCACCGGGACGGTCGAGGCGAACTCGGCGTAGCAGAGTGCAGCCAGCGCGCAGGCCACCGCAGCCATCACAAAGGACAGCGAGATGGCCGGCCCGGCCTTGTCCCCGGCCGTCGACGCGGTGATGGTGAAGATACCGGCGCCGATGACCACCGAGACACCGAAGATGGTCAGGTCCCACCAGGTCAAACTCTTTTTCAGCTGCGAACCGGGTTCTTCGGTGTCAGCCATCGATTGCTCCACGGATTTTGTCCGTGTCAGCGGATTGCCCATCACAGCTCCTCAAGTGACTTGCGTGCATTGCGGCGAATGCAGCCTGCCTGAGAAACTATCCGACCAACCCAGCCAACACTGGTTAATCCACCCGGGATGGCGCGATCAGTTTGTTTGCCTGGCGAAAGATGCAGGCCAGGGTGATCCTCCCGAACCCTCTGAAACGCCGAAACCCGCCGGTCCGTTCGTCCGGCGGGTTTCGGGGTCGACAGATCGCGGGCTGCGCGATCTAGCTGAAGTAGCCCGCGGTGCGCTTGTCGGCGCCCTGCATCGTCGATCCTGCTTCACGTACCTTCGTCGACAGGTTGTTCAGCAACAGACGGGAATCCGAGAAGCTCGTATCCCATCGCTGCTGCGCCACCGCGTAGGCCTCGGCACCCTGGGGTGATTCCCAGTTCGAGTGCAGCCGAACGACTTCGGACTTGAGCGTTCCGGCCAGTTCCTCGAGCTGCCTGAAATCGGAATCGAGCTGGGCCGAGAGCTCTTCGATCGCGGCAAAGTTGTACTTGATCATCGTGATGTGACCTTTCTGGTTGGTGGTGGAGGGCGCAGGCTCAGAGACTCAGACCGGATCCGCCACCCATGACGGAGCCGATGGTCCCCGCGAGGTCCTGGTCTTCGTTGTCGTAACCGGTGAAGCCACTCTCCAACGATGCCTTCAATCCGTCGAGAGCCGCCTTGAGCGCAGCGCCTTCGGCCTGCCACGCCGCCGCCGCATCCTGGAATGCCTTGCTGGCGGTGCCCTGCCACATCGCTTGCGCGTCTTCGGCATTCTTGTTCAGGCGTTGCAAGACAACACCCATGTCCTCGATGATCTGCCCCACCGATTTGGTCGTGATCAGCGCGTCTGGGACGTCGAGTTTCAAGCCACTGTTACCGCCGTCGGTCATGGCGATCCCCCTTCTTGTGCGATTGCCGCGATATCGGATGATGTCCGCGGGTTCTGTAATCTCCTCCGGTACCACTCCGGCGTGTCACCGGGTGGGCCCCCTCCGGTTGGCCGAATCACGGCAACCACCTCCGGGCCGGCAACGTCTCCATCAGGAGCGTGACGGCCTGGGAGATCCGATGACCGGTGCCCGGCGACAACGTCGACCAGACCCTGCCATCGGGAGACATACTGGGGCCGGCGACAATCCGGCCCCTGGCTGTGTCGTAGACCGCCACCGCGCCTTCCGAGCGCCGCAACCGCCCCGGGACGCATTCGATGGCAACGATCTCCGTGTGCCCACAGCAGGCATCAAACGCAACGGCATAGGTCGCCGCGTCAGCCGACGCCACCCCCATCGCGTGCAGTGCATCTGCGTAGTCGGCTGCCGAATGCGCCCCATCGAGCCGGTTCTGCAGTTCACCGGCGGGCACACTGACCGACGAAACACTCAACGGCACAGCATGCGTGGCGTCGGCGGGTTCGAGCAGACGGGCAACGAGCTGACCCACCTCCAGGTCGCTGCCGATCGCGATGTCGCGGAGCACAAGTCCGGATTCGGTCCTGGTCGCCAGCACATGGTGATCACCGCGCCGCGCAAGACAGATCCGGCCGGTGGAAGCTTCACGGTGACAGCGGATCTCGAGCACCACATCGGGTGCGGACAGGATGACCAGCGCCTCGGCCAGGGCCTCGGTGACACCCACCCCGGCAGCCGAGTGCGGGTCGTCGGACAGCCACCCGGCAGTGCTCAACTCCGCCGCTGCGGCGGCGCACGCATTCTCACGCTCATCGACGAACTCGTGGCGAGGTCCGCCGGCGAGTACCGCCGGCCACGTCTGAAGATCGAGAAGACCTGCCAGATAATCGATCTGGTCATCCGAGAGGTCGAACTCGCATTCCACCGGGGTTGCCCACATCTCGTTCACCCCTCGTGTTCCGTGGCGCCGAGTACAGCCGGCACCGACGTTGCGTGGGGCAGGTCGAGAGTTCCGCTCCGGTACCGCGGGTCGGGATGATCGCCGAGGGCGACCGCGGCAGCGACCGGCACGTCATCAAAACTCTCGACGCCCGACGCGGATGCGGATGCAGGGTCGATGCCGGCCCCGGCATTGGCCGGGCTTCTCCGTGCGACGGAATCCCCACCCTGACCGGGAGCCCCGATCATGGGGGCCATCGGCGCCGCGGGGACAGACGGCCGGACACCTGCCGACGGCGACACCGGTTGCGCCGTCCCGGCCGAAGCCGACGACCCGGCCAGAATGGTGGTGGCAAAACGCGTCTGCCGGAGTGCACCGGAAACCGGCGCGTATCCACCAATACCACCAGGCACTGCCCCGGCCGTGGGTTCAGGATGAGCCGGGATCGCCCGGGCTGCCTGGCGAATCGCCTGTTCGGCAGCGAGCGCATCGGACGAGACGATCTCGGCCGGGCGCGGTGTCGACCACCCGCGGGCGACGGGCTCGGTGGCCGCTTCATAGCTTTCCATCACCCGTGCCGCACGTTGCTTCTGATCAAGGGCGGCACGTTCGGCGTCGGCTGCCACGCCGCCGATGGCGGCACCCGTCGCGGCCCCGACTGCCACGGCCGCGGTGTGGATGTCCTCGGTGATCTGCATTTCCGGCAGTCCCGGCATGCTGATCCTGGCCACTGTGGTGGCCGCAGCCTGCGCCCCCGCGCGAGCCGCGGTGTCCGCCGCGGACGCGGCGGCATCGGAGAACCAGTCGGCGAACGAAGCCAGCTTCCCGAAAGCCTCATCGCCCGCCACCGATTCCCAGGAGATGCCGAGCCTGGCCAGGATGCGAACGTAGTCGATTCCGGCATCGGTGAGCAGCGCCGAGACCTGCGTCCAGCCGAGCGCAGCAGCGATCAGCGGACCGTCACCGGCACCGGCGCACAGATCAGTTGCCAGCTGCTTGGCGGGGCGGGCCTGCCACACCACGTTCGTGAATCCGGTCATGATCGTGTCCCCGGCGTCAGAGCCGGAATGTCTCCTCGATGTTGTCCTCGGCTGTACCGAAATTGCGGGCCTGGGCACGAAGCACCGCAGCGATCTTGCGAAGCTCGTGCACGCCGGCCGCCGCCGTGTCGGTGAACGTCTCGGCGACGGCACCGAAGGTGGCGGCAGCGGTCGTCGAGACCTCGTCTCGACCGGCTGCCTGCACCACGAGAGTGGGGCGATGGACGGCCACACCCTGTTCCAGCTCATTCGCCAGCCGGTCGAGACCACCTGCGGCACGCAGTAATTCGCCCGCGTCGACGTTCAACTCTCCTGTGGACATCGTTTCCCCCATGTTCGCGTCAGGCTTGTAGATTGTGGTCGGGCTGATCACGGTCGGGCGGACCCAACCGCAGACGGACGTCCGGTGTCGGGGTCGCCTCCGGTGTCGGGGTTTCACCCAGGACCGCCGGGGCCACCGCCGGCATCTCGCCGATGATCCGGGTTCCGTTGAGCTCGGTGACGAGGTAGTCGGCCGCTTCGTGCTGATCATCAGACGCGCCGGCGCCCCGTCCGGCTCCCATCCCCGCCCCGCCCATCGGTGCCATCGGTCCGGTCATGCCTGCCGGGACCACCGTGTTCTGATTCCTGCTGACCGGTCCGCCGCCTGACTCCGGAGCTGTTCCGCCGAGCAGTCCCGGCGTTGTCCGCGCGCTCAGCGGGCTCGGGCCGCTGCCTCCTCCGCCTCCGCCGCCCCCTCCTGCGCCGCCGCCCCCACGGCCCGCGGCCATCGCACCACCGAGTGCGGCCGGCACGGTCTTGGCGTCATCGATGTCTTCGCCCTCGTATGCGGTTTGTAGTTGGGCCTGATGCGTTTTCATGAGTTCGGTCGCGGCCTTGGACGACATCGTGCCGAGTTGGCCGACACCGGTCAGCATCGGTTTGCCCACCGAGTCGAGCACCGTACTGGCGATCGAGAACGGGGATGCGCCCGCCGCGGGGGCACCTGTCACCGGGACCGGTTGTCCGGTCGCCATCATGTGTGTTGTCGGTGCCAGCAACTGTGCTCGGGTGGCCGCAACCACCGCGGTCGCCTCGGCCAGACCATCGGCGGCCGCAGCCAACGCAACGGCCTGTCCGGGTGGTGTCACGAGGAATGGCGCCGAGGCGGTGATGATGCCGACGGTTTTCGCGATGATCCCCTGGACCAGTCCGAGACCGACGCCAACGATCGCCGCAGCCCCTTGTGTGTCGGCCGACATCGTCGTGCCCTGCGTCGACAGGGCCGCGGTATCGGTGCCCGCCTGAACACCTTTGACGGTCGCCGCCGTGGCGGACTGCCCGCTCCACACCTGATCGAGAACCTTCAACGCACCCGAACCCATCGACATCGATGTGTCCAGAATCTGCGAGAGCGCCTCAAATATCATGGTGGGGTCGAAGTCACCGCCACCCAGATTGCCCGATCCGAAACCACCCAGCAGATCGGTCAGCGGTTTGAGCAGGAGGTCGAGATCCAGTGGCGGTAGTGGCGGCAGATCGGGCAAGGGCGGCATGCCCGGGAGAGTCGGCAGCCCGGGTAGGCCAAGTTCTTTGAGGACCTGGCTGACCGGGGTGTCGAGAATCGGCCCGAGCGGACTCGATTCGACCAGTTGCCGAATGGTGGGATCGAGCGGCGGTGGCGCGGCCGATGGCATCGTCGGAAAACTCACGTGGCTGGGCTGCCGGTGACTACAGCGCGGCCTGCACGGCGGCAAAACCTCGGCCGCTGCCATCGTCTGCCTCGGCGAGCTGGGCTGCCGTGGCGAACGCGGCTGCCGCACTGCCGGCGTGGACCGCGGCGAGTTGCCCGACCCCGAACAGATGACTTGCCTGCGCCTGGGCGAAGGCCAGCAGGAACTCTTGGCCGATCAACCCGAATACCGGCACCATCTGAGCGATGTTCGCGGCGGCGTTGATGGAACCGGCACTGGCAACCGCCGCCGACATCAATGCGGCCGTGTCGCCGTACGCCTCGATAGCCGCCGGTACCGCTGTGACCTCAGACATTTTTCCCCCGTTTGTTCGAAAACATGCGTACAGCCCCAAACCTCGGGTAGCCGACCCTGGCAACCCCGTCACTCCCCCGGTCCGACGATAGGACGCCTACCGCAGGGAGATGGTTCCCTCCGGTTGCGGAGAACCGGCCGACGACATGGTCATGTCGGCCGGCTGTTCACCAGATCGGCAAAAGATTCGTTGAATTCCGCGACGATCTCACCGCGGCGTGCAAATGCGCGGCCGGCCGCGACGCCGGCCGTCGTGACGATCAGATCCGAGAGCGGACCGGCCCCGAGGCGGGGAGCTGTTGGGGCCAACCACAATCCGGTGAGCTCGCCGACACCGTTCACTTCCGCGGTGACGTGGTCGCCGGGTGAGGTCTCGCGCGCCGAGACGGCGGCCAAACGTTCGTTGACCTCGCGCAACCGGTCGAGCTGGGTCCGGGCCCTGGCCTCGAGTTCATCCATCGCCGAGCTCATACCGACCTCATCCAGCTGCCCGGTGCGCCCGCAGCGACGTCGTCCTCGTATTCCGCCCGGGCCAGATCATCGGGCCGCGGCAGATTCATCTGTTCGATGATGTCCGCGCCGACCCCCGCAGCGCGCAACTCCTCCCGGCGCGCGACCCCGGCGTGCATCGCCGCCTGCCGACACAACCGGAGTATCTCGGCGGCGAGAACAGCCGGATCTTTGTGCAATTCGGCAGGTTCGATCCGTACAGAGAGCGGTAGGCCCTGTTCCGTCGTGACGACGGACAGGCCTCCGGTGCGAGATGCAGCAGTGGCCATGGTTCCCCCTCAAGAACTCCCCTTGGCGACAGATAGTACCCACAACTTGCGACACTGCGGGTCGCAGCACCGGAGTCGACATCCGCTCCTTCCGACCACGGGCGATCATGGTGGTCTATCATCGCCGTATTCGGGGGTGGCGGGGTGGTTCGATAAGAGAAACACCTGGGGCGTCAACCACTGGCAAGACCACCTGCAACCGGTCAGACGAAGTGCAACAACGGGGGGCTGTTCTGTGAGCTACAACAATGCCGACGTGCCGGCGGCACCACCGTGGCTTCAGACCGCGGCGGACGTCGACGTCGCATCTTTCGAGCGCCCGAATCAAACACCAACGGCGCCCACGTCTCCGGACACACCGCCGACGCCATCGGTCTCCGAGACACCGCCACCTCAGCGACCGGCACCACCCGAGGCTGCGACGCCACCGGAGAACGCACCGGACCCCGACAGGGCACCGGCGCACACCGGCCGTCACGGCCACGCCCCCGCTTCCTTCGACACCGAACCACCACAGCCCCCACCCACACCGGCGGCCACGGTCGGCCAACAGCATCCGGTCGAGCCGCAGTTCTGGGCCCCCGCTGCCGGAGGTCATCCGTCCCCGGCGCCGCGTCAACAACCGCCCACACCCGGCCATCCGACCGGACCGGGCCCCTACGGGGGTTCCAATCCGTACGGTGAATCGATTCCGCCCCAGGGCTTTCCGCCTGCCGGAATCCCACCGCAGGGCAACCAGATGCCACCGCCCGGATATTTCCCGGGTCAGCAGCCGATGCCCGCGCACCAGCAGTACGCCCCCGCGCACCAGCAGTACGCCCCCGGGCAACCGCCGGCACCCGCACCGTCCAGCCTCGACGAGGTGGCACTGCTCCGGAAGGCCCGTCGCGCACCGGCCAGTGGATGGCGACGGACGGTACACAAGCTGTCGGCGGGGACCATCAATCCCGGCGAGTCGCCTGACGACCTGGTGTACAAGCAACTTCTCGAACGCGTGAATCAGCCCGTCCGCGGCGACTACCGAATCGCCGTCCTGTCCCTCAAGGGTGGCGTCGGAAAGACCACGGCCACAGTCGGTTTGGGCTCCACGTTCGCATCACTACGCGGCGATCGGGTCATCGCCGTCGACGCCAATCCCGACCTGGGCACTCTCGCGCAGCGCATTCCGCAGCAGACACGATCGACGGTTCGCGACCTGCTCGCCGATGAATCCATCTATCGCTACTCCGATGTCCGGGCACATACCTCGCAGGCGCCGAGTCGCCTGGAAGTCCTTGCATCCGAAAGGGATCCGGCCAAGGCCGAGGCGTTCAGCGAAGCGGACTACCGCGGCGTGATGACGGTGCTGCAGCGTTTCTACAACATCATCATCACCGATTGTGGAACCGGACTGAGCCATTCGGCGATGAACGGTGTGCTCGACATGGCCAACTCGCTGATCCTGGTCACCTCCCCCGCCATCGACGGGGCACGCAGCGCGGCAGCGACACTGGACTGGCTCTGTGCCCACGGATTCGGGCACCTGGTGTCGGGGGCGGTGGTGGTGCTGAGCTCGGCACGACCCGGCGCGTCGACCATCGACACCGATCAGCTCAGCGCCCACTTCCTCACCAGATGTCGTGCAGTACAGCAGATCCCGTTCGACGATCACCTCGCCGAGGGCGCTGAGGTCGATCTCGACCTCCTGGGCAAGGACACCCGTCGCGCACTGGTGGAGATGGCTGCGACCGTGGCCGATGATTTCCCGTCCACCACGATGCGACGCGGCGACCCGTACTACACATCCTGACCCCGCCCCCCGATGATGTGCCCTCAGTGTGACTCTTGTGTTGCCGCCTGAGCGGTGGTTGGGTCCTGGTCACCTGGTGTTTGGCTCTTGATGTGCCTGCCGGCATCGCATTGATGCGCATGTCTGGTCTTGCAAAAGTTATGCCAACACCAGGTGGGAAGGACCGGCCGATGTGGCTTGATAGGAGCGTGGCAACGCCCCCAACTGAGGATTGCCCACCGACCGGCCCAACCGTCCCTGGTCCCTGTTTCTGAAATCAGGAGGCAACCACCATGGTTGTAGTTGGAGTCGATGTACACAAGAGCTCACACACATTTGTTGCCGTCGATCCCGTCGGCAAAAAGCTAGGCCAACTCACCGCCCCGGCCACCACCGCCGGCCATCATGCCGCGATGCGATGGGCCCACACCCAGTTCGGTACCGACCTGCTCTGGGGCATCGAAGACTGCCGACAGATGTCGACCCGCCTCGAACGCGACCTACTCACCGCCGGCCAGACCGCCGTGCGGGTACCCACCAAAATGATGGCCCACACCCGTGCCTCGGCACGTACCCGCGGCAAATCAGATCCCATCGACGCTCTGGCCGTCGCGCGGGCAGTGCTGCGCGAACCGAACCTGCCCGCCGCCGGCGCCGACCCCCGATCCCGCGAGATACGTCTACTAGTCGATCGACGCGAAGTGTTTGTCGCACAACGCACCTCAACAATCAACCGACTGCTGTGGCGAGTCCATGAAATCAACCCCGCCTACGCCCCCAAACCACGCTCGCTGAGCATGCACAAACACCAACAGATCCTCGCCGCACAGCTGGCCACCGAGACCGGACTGCTGGCCGACATCGCCCGCGAAGAACTCGACGAGATCATCTCCCTGACCACCCGGATCAACACCACGGCCACCGAGATCGGCAAACGAGTCCGCGAACTGGTTCCCTCGCTACTACAGCTACCCGGCTGCGGGGAACTCACCGCAGCCAAAATCGTCGGCGAAACCGCCGGCATCGCCCGCTTCCACTCGGCCGACGCCTACGCCAACTACGCCGGCACCGCCCCCATCCCGGTCTGGTCCGGCAACACCGCCGGCCGCGTCCGGCTACCGCGCTGCGGCAACCGACAACTCACCACCGCCCTGCACCGCATCGCCCTGACCCAAACCCGACTCGAAGACAGCGACGGCTACACCTACTACCGCAAACGCCGCGCCGCCGGCGACTCCACCACCGCAGCCCTCCGAGCACTCCGACGCCGCCTGGTCCGCACCGTCTATCAACGCCTGATCACCGACACTGCGCCCCAACCACGAGCCATTCAGACCGCCGCCGCTTGACATAGGAGCAACTTTTGGCG